>NZ_JAMBOJ010000046.1 GCF_023715565.1 Cytobacillus firmus
GAATTCATTATAAATATTCTTACTCATGAAAAATCCTCCGCCCTATTGATTAAATCTATTGAAACACAAAAAACCCCAGAAAGGGGCACTTTTTTATAAGTGTCCAGTATCTGGGGTATAGTTCAATTGGGATTGGCTCCTTTTGTATTTACACTTTAGCTTTCAGATACTTTTCAATCCTGTTAAGGCCTTCTGTCAATGTTTCCATGGAATAAGCAAAAGAAATACGGAAATAGCCTTCCCCATATGAGGAAAATGCACTGCCCGGAACTACTGCAACCCCTGCCTCTTCAACAAGTGAAAGAGCGAATTCAAAGGAGTTCATAGAACCACCTGGAATTTTTATAAAAAAATAAAAAGCGCCATCAGGTTTGACTACATCCAGATTCATTTGTACTAATCGCCCATAAACATAGTCACGTCGCTTGGCATATTCCTGTCTCATCGGCACGGCGTCATCAATGCCGGCTGTTAATGCTTCTAGGGCTGCTAATTGAGAGACAGAAGCAGCACAAGTAACATTATACTGATGAACCTTCAGGATATGCTTTGCCAGATTAGCCGGTGCGAATAATAACCCAATACGCCACCCTGTCATTGAATGAGACTTTGATAACCCATTAATTACGATTGTTTGCTCTCGTAAAATGGAAGCGATTGAGTGGTGGGTTTGATCATAGATCAGTTCGCTGTAAATTTCATCAGCAAGGATAAAGATATCTTTGCCCTTAACAAGAGCTGCAATTTGCTCAAGTTCCTCCAGCGTCAGGCTGACACCAGTCGGATTCGAAGGGTATGGAAGAACTATGCACCTTGTTTTTTCACTCATATGTTCCGCGATTAAATCTGCAGTAAATCGGAACTTGTTTTTCGAAATATCACTATGAACCGGAACTGCACCGCAAAGTTGTATGATTGGCTCATATCCTGGATAGACAGGACCAGGCAGGATAACTTCCGATCCTTCGTCCAAAATTGTCCGGAAGGTAATATCAATTGCTTCACTCGCTCCCGACGTCACAATGACTTCAGATTCAGGGTTATATGTAAGGTTATGTTTTGTTTTTACAAAGGCAGCTGCAGCTTCACGCAATCGAATATCGCCCGCATTATGTGTGTAGGAAGTAAAGTTTTCGTCGATTGCCTGTTTTGCTGCTTCTTTAACATGCAGCGGCGTAGGGAAGTCAGGCTGTCCAATTGTAAGAGAAATCATATCTTTGGTGCCGGCAACCATATTGAAAAACCTTCTGATTCCGGAAATTTCTATGTTCTTCACTCTTTTGTTGATTAAATGTTCCAATGTATTCACCTCGCATCATCATACTGTTTATTCTAACACTTTGGCACAGCGGCAAACACCAAAAAATAAAACAGGCCCTGAGTTCTATTCAGAGCCTGCAATAATATAATTAGTATCCGTAATCCCAATCAACTTCATCTTCATGCCATAAAACCGGGGATACAGCACCAAAGTCGATTACTTTATTTTCTATATGACAATGGCAATGTTTATCGCCGCATTGATCTTTCATTTCCTCAAACACAGAATGCTCCACATTTTCCAGAATCGTAACTTTATTTTCATCATGGTAAAGGATTGCTGTACCTTTCATGCCTGATTGCACCTCTTTTTTTATTTATGTAAAACCTTACTTTCTGCTTTACAGATTTATTTTATGCCCTACGTAAAGGGGTGTCTACAGTGTTAGGAGAGTGTTCACAGAATAGTCAAGATGAAAACGTTTTAAAAAAATAAATGGAAAAATAAATCAGTGTAAGATTTTACAATTAGTTGAATATAATTCATTTAGAGATTAACATTAGTAGATAGTGGAAACTGTACTTATAGTTTATAAGTTTCCTGCGTAATTAATTTAAGGAGGTTATTAAGTGGAGACATCTCTAGAGAAGCAGCCTTATGAAAGCCCAAAGGAATATAGCGGATTCTGGCTCAGATTTGCGGCCTATTTAATTGATTCTATTATTGTCGGAATTCCTCTTGCTATTTTGAGCATTGTCATTTTTTTGATCTTCTTTAGCACTTCTGACACTTTTAACATGATGATAAGTGATCCATCTTATATGGAAACAGAAATGAGCGATGATGAAGCTATTGCATTCATTGGAACATATTTTGGCGCACTTGGAGTAACATTTCTATTCAATCTTATTGTTGCTGTTGCCTATTTTGCAGGTATGCATGCATCCCCATGGCAGGGGACTGTGGGCAAAAAGCTGCTGGGATTAAAAGTGACGGATTTAAATGGTGATCATATTTCTTTCTGGAGAGCAGTTGGAAGATATTTTGCAATGGCCATTACTGGAATTTTCATTATCGGTTTTATTATTGCAGCTTTTACAGAAAAGAAACAGGCATTGCATGATTTGATCGCAGGCACAGTTGTTTTAAAAAAATAACTACAAAAAGAAGCTGTATGGCCTAGCTGCTATACAGTTTTTTTTAGGATTAGCACTATAAAGGATTTATCTGCTGCATGCAGAATATATTTTTAGAAAGGGAGGGTGAAAATGCAAAAGAATGGTATTATAAAATACTATGAATCATTTACAATGTGGCTTGAGTCTATAAAAGGGTTAGACCAGGAAACGTAGCTAAAACCTGTTAAAGCCGGTAAACGGAGGGTTGCCGCAGTGCTGCCGGCATCAGGGTTTAAAATACGGTAAAAGTCTCACTGTTTTTTACATGAAGGAGCTGATGGCATGGAAATAGAAAAAACGGAGCTCAAGAAGCCGGGGAAATTTAATTCCCTGCGCCTGTATATGACCCTGCCGGTCGTATCATGGGCACTATATGATTTTGCGAATACCATCTTTTCATCCAATATTAATACAATATTCTTTCCATTTTATCTGCAGGAAGTAATAGGGGAGAATGAAGTTTTAAATCAGATTGCAAGTACGTTTATATCTTATTCTAATGCATTGGCAAGCTTTTTTCTTGTCCTGTTTTCACCCTTGTTCGGAGTTATGATAGACAGGACAGGAAGAAAAAAGAAATATATAGTGATTTTCACGTTAATTACTGTGATGGCAACGATATTGATGGGGGTTTTTGCATCCAGCCAGATTAGCGGGAAAGTATTCGGGCTGCCTGTTTACCTCGCCCTTGTTATTATTTGTTTTATCATTGCTAAGTTTTTTTACCATTCCAGTCTGGTTTTTTACGATGCAATGATTTCCGACTTGGGAACAAAGCAGGAAATTCCGCTGATATCAGGTTTTGGAGTAGCAGTCGGCTATATTGGCACACTTGTTGGCTTGACTGTTTATTTATTTGTAGGTGATGACGGTTTTCACGAATCTTTCATACCCTCGGCTATTTTATTTCTGGTGTTTTCTTTGCCGCTGTTTTTCTTTGTAAAGGATAAGCCTTATCAACCAAAAGAAAAACAAACATTTTTATCAGGCTATAAGGATGTTTGGCAGACTTTTAAAGAAATGAGACATTATAAATCAATTTTCACTTTCATGATTGCTTATTTTTTCTTAAATGATGCGATTGCCACCACGATAGCGATGATGGCCGTTTATGCAAAAACAATTGTCGGCTTTACCACTGGCAAATTCATTTTGTTATATCTAGTTTCCACTGTGTCCAGTATAATTGGTTCATTTGTATTTGGGTATATAACCAAGGCTATAGGGGCAAATAAAGCGGTTAAGTATGTTGGAATCCTTCTTCTTATTGCATTGGCAATTGCCGTTGGCGCTGTCAATGAAGCAATGTTCTGGGTTGCAGGCAGCATGTTTGGCGTTGCCCTTGGTTCAATGTGGGTAACCACAAGGACGTATATTGTGGAATTAACTCCTGAAAATAAAAGAGGACAGTTTTTTGGTTTGTTTGCATTTTCAGGAAAAGTATCATCCATTATTGGTCCGCTCATTTACGGAAGCATTACCCTGATATTCGCAAGCTATGGAAACATTGCGAGCAGAATGGCTTTAGGCTCATTAATGATTTTGACCATAATCGGACTGCTCGTTCATTCAAAAATAAAAGATGACAGCATTCCTGAATAAGCGTACACCTTGTATAGAATTCCAGAAGCAGGCCTCTCCGGGCTTGCTTTTTATTGTTTTAGCATTACAGAATACCGCTGTTTAATTAGGTCATATGATATGAAATATTAAATTTTAATAAGAAATATTACCCATTCATGGTATATTAATAGAGATAAAGAATCAAATGGCATGTGCTCTACTATAGAAGACATAATTTGAAGCACCGAATTAAGATATAGACAGATGAAAAAGGAAGGGCGAAAAAAGTGGATCAGAAAAAAGGCATCTTACTTGAAAGCGGAACAAATGAACTCGAAATTGTTGAATTTTCGATAGGCAGAAATAAATTCGGCATTAATGTGATTAAAGTGAAGGAAATTATAAACCCTGTACAGGTCACTCCTGTCCCTCATTCTCATAGAAATATAGAAGGAATCATTGAACTGAGGGGTGAGGTTCTTCCTGTAGTGGATGTAGCTTCTTCATTGAATATGGCTACATCGGAAACCCCCCAGCAGGATAAGTTTATTGTTACAGAGTTTAATCAGCAAAAAATTGTTTTTCATGTTCATAATGTTTCTAAGATTCATCGTATTTCCTGGAACCAAATTGAAAAACCATCTGAAATGTACCAGGGGCAAGAAAGCCAGGTTATCGGAATCATAAAGCTTGGTCAAGAAATGGTCCTGCTGCTTGATTTTGAAAAAATGGTCACAGAAATTAACCCTGATTCAGGGATTAGCATTCAGAAGGTGCAAAAGCTTGGAAAGCGTGAAAGATCTGATAAGAAGCTGATTATTGCAGAGGATTCTCCATTATTAAGAAAGCTTTTGAACGATACATTAAATGAAGCGGGCTTTTCCCGGATTGAATTTTTTGAGAACGGTTATGAGGCGTATGAATATCTGCATTCTTTAGCTGAATCCGGGCGGAATGTCACTGATGAAGTACATCTCATGATCACTGATATCGAAATGCCGCAAATGGACGGGCACCACCTCACAAAGAAGGTGAAAGATCACCAAATGCTTGCAGACATCCCGGTAATTATTTTTTCTTCATTGATTACCGAAGACCTTCGCCATAAAGGACAAATGGTTGGGGCAGATGCACAGGTGAGCAAGCCTGAAATTGCAGAATTAGTGCTATTGATTGATCAGCATGTGTTATAAGGCATAACAAAAAAGCTGGAATTTTTCATTCCAGCTTTAATTAAAAATAACTTTCTCCTAATTTCTTAAATACTGGTTTTTGATAGCGCTGTTTTTTTTCATTCGGCGGGCTATTAAGTTCTTTTAGTCCTGTATATGACATTAGCAATTTTTTCGCTGCATTAAGTGATAAGGAGGACTTAGGATTTCGGACGAAGGAGTCCAGCTTGCCCAAATGGGGAAGCTCAGAAAAATCCTCTTTAGAGGGCGGGAGATGGAAAGAGTAGTTCCCGCACTTTACAAGAACATCTGATTGCTGCTGGCTATTTTTAGGATTGCCGGAATAGTGCAGTCCTGCTTTTTGGGCTTTACCTTCTTTGATCAGCTTGTGCAGAGCATCATGCTTTAATTTATACAAAAATTTAGGACTAGGTGCTGTCTTTGCATGGCGGTTAACGGTGAAGATAGCTTGAGAGAGGTTTTCAACCGTTGGCTGCAGAGGGGGATAATGTTTCTTATCAGAATTCAAATTCCAATCTCCTTTCATATTTTAAAGGGATATAATTATATTATACCCCTTTTAGTCAATAAAACCAACTTAGGATAGGGTTTATATAAGAAAGGCTTATCCATCCAACTGCTTTCCGTTTATGGACTGGAAGGATCCTGATTTTTTCCATATAACTGTGAACATAGTGAAGCCTAATAATGTCGTTGCCATGCCTGCGCCAATCATAACAAGAGAGACACCCAGCTGTTTGGCAAGAAGAGCTCCGGCTGCAGGTGCTATAAGCATGGAAAAAGTCTGCACGGACATGGCGGCAGCAGATACTCTGCCCATCATTTGCTTCGGTGTTTCAGATTGAAGAACATAGCCGTAGGGGACAGATTCTCCCGCCCCTAAGAGGCCTAAAAGACATGCACCGATTATCCAGGCCAATTGTGGTAAATTAAGAAAACCTAATCCTCCAAGCCCAACTGCTGCTATAAAAATGCCACTCAATATGGCTGAAGAACTCATTAAATGGATGGGTTTCCGGTTCCACCCTGTCCATTGGCCCAGCAAAAGTGAACCCGCAACACTTCCTGCTCCCACTGCACTTATCAGCAAACCAAAATTCCCCTCATTAAATCCAATCTGCTTTGCAATAAAAACAAATAAACCATCATAAAGGAAAATAATGAAAAACGCTGCAGAAGAAAGAATGATCGAGATCTTTAAAAGGGGAGTATGAAGAATATGTTTGATGCCTTCGGAAAAATCCTTCCAAAATTCTCCTTTTGTTTTTTGACCTCCAGCCATTTTTTTATCTGACTCTTCAGATGACTTTAAGCTGGGAAGAAACAGCAGGAAAATAACAGCTATAAAGAATCCTGCTGCTTCAAACAGAAAAGGACTTTTGGGTCCAAAAACAGCTATAATCCCTCCTCCTAATGCAGGCCCAGCAATTTTCATCGTGTTGACTGAAAGCTCTGGCTCAGAGTTACTGCTTCAGGCAGCATGCTTTCAGGTACAATCATTCGGATGGCACTCTGCCTTGCAGGATCATAAAGTGCTGATACGGTTCCCTTTAAGAATACAAATAATAGGAGAATGTATAGGTTAGGAGCGTAAAATAAACCTGCTACAAAGACTATTCTTAGAAGGAGGCATACAATCATAACTGTTTTCTTGGGCATTCTGTCTACAAACACACTTGCAAATGGGCCAATGATGACCCAGGGAAGACCGAGAACTATTATTACTGAGGCAATTGCGGTTTCATCTAGACCCCAGTGATAAGCGACAATAACCTGCAAAGCAATTAAATCCAGCCAGTTCCCCAAGTCTGAAAATAACTGGGCTCCAAAAAGTGCGCGAAAGGACTTTAGCTTGAGCGGTTTAAAAATACCTGATTTCGCTGTCAATTCCCCTCATCCCCTCCAATGGCCATCCTTCTTCTGTTTAGAAGCTTTTCTGTATTGCCATGAGGATCCTGGCCATCTGGTAAGTTATCTTTTTGAAGCGCTTCGATTGATTCATCGATCCATTTAATTTCTGTTTCCAGCTTCATTTCTGCATATCGAATCGAGAGAGTGCCAAGCTTGCTGATATATGAATATCCATTCTTCGGCCACTCTTTTACGAATTTAAGAATATCTGAAGCTTCTTCTTTTCTTTTTAATAAGTGGCTGATTAACACTTCATTATCCATATCTTCATGCCATGTTGACATCTTCATTAGCAATTCGTCTTTAATAACTGGGAAAGAAGGAGGTGCCTTCAGCCAATTTTCAAACTCTTTCCAGCCTTTAGCAGTAAGCTCATACATTTTTTTCTTCCTTCCTTCGTCTTCCTGTTCGATTGCATAGATAAATCCTTCTTCCTCAAGCTTTTTTAATTTCGGGTATATGCTCCCATAGCTCATTCCCCAATAAAGACCAGCAGCTTTGTGTTCAAATTCTGATTTAATCTGGTATCCTGTGCTGGGCCAAAAGCTTAGTACAGCAAGGATGGTATGTTCTATAGACAATATTGCCTCTCCTTCCAATGTATCAATACAATATATCAAGATGATATATCAATATGATATGTCTTGTTGGCAAATAAATCAACAAAAAATAAAAAACTTTCGCAATTTTTAAGCGAAAGATTTTTAAAGTACGAACGTCTCTATGGTTGTATTATCACCGTGGTGCCATTTGGCACTATTCGTG
The DNA here is from genome assembly GCF_023715565.1 of Cytobacillus firmus. GTDB lineage: Bacteria > Bacillota > Bacilli > Bacillales > Cytobacillaceae > Cytobacillus > Cytobacillus firmus_C. The sequence goes on from NZ_JAMBOJ010000046.1 coordinate 7,872, forward strand.
CTAATTGGAGGACATCCTGGTTATACATTCGTATACAGCCTTTGGAAACAGATTGGCCAATTGAAGAAGGGTTGTTGGTTCCGTGAATTCCATAGCCGTACTTTGACAGGGAAAGCCACATAACTCCATATGGACCGCCGGGGTTAGGCTCTCTGTTCACAATTACAAACTCTCCGATTGGCGTCTGCGTCAGCATTTTACCTACCGCAATGGGATAGATTTTTTGTACGGCACCGTTAGATAAAAGAGTTAAGCTTTTTTTGCCTATTGAAACTAGGATTGTATATGGTATGGAAGCTGGTTCAGGCAGTCCCGGTATTATTATTCGCTGGCCGGGATAAATCAGCCCTGGATTTACAATGGCAGTATTTGCTGCCAAAAGCTCGCTTAAAGGGCGACGGTAATTTTGGGCAATGACTGACATTGTCTCACCGGGCTTTACAATATGGTAAATAACAGCCACCTCTTTTCTGAAAAAGTTTAACGCATTCTAAAGTAGCAGTAAAACCCCCACTGATTGAAGTTTAACTTTATTTAAATATATGCATAGGAAATCATCTTGTATCTTATTGCTTAAATTATACGCTGAATGCATCAACAAAAGGAAAGCTATAATGATTAGCTTTCCCTTTACTTGCTACTGTCTGATTGCAGTGTAAACACCGTCAGTTCAGGTCTGGATAAAAAGCGGAAGGGCAGACGGGTTGTCCCAAGCCCTCTGTTTACATAAAGAGTTAAAGGGTTTTGATTGCCAATTTCATAGAAGCCTTCATAGTATCTTTCAGCATATGGAGGTTTAACTAAGGCTCCAAAAAACGGCAGTTTTATTTGGCCGCCATGACTATGGCCGCTCAATTGCAGATTTATGGGGAAGGCTGAGGCTGCATCTGCTAAATCTGGTGCGTGGGACAATAAAATGTTATATGATCCATTGTCCATATTTTTGCTTGCATGCTTTATGTCCGGCCTTCCTAGCATGGCATCGTCAATGCCTATAATCCCGATGCTCCCTCCGGAAAATTCGAGTTTGCGATTTTCATTCAGCAAAAGAGTAAAGCCGGATTCTTCCATAATGGACTTATAGATATCTGAACCATAGCCCCCGTGATCATGATTCCCATATATAGCAAACCTGCCTAGAGGTGCCTGAATTCTTTTCAGGAGCGGTGCTATTTGGTCTGCCTTTGGATATTTATTGGGTTCATCCATCAGGTCACCTGTAAAGAAAACAATATCAGGCTGTAGGCTGTTTATCTTTTCAATCAATTCTTCCAGCTGTTTCAGGTCATAATGAAATCCCAGGTGGGTGTCGCTGAATTGGATGATTTTTTTATTATTGAACGCTTGAGGAATTGCGCTGTCAGAAATTTTGCAGTTTGTGATTTCCAGGAGCCTGGGCTCAATATCCCGTGCATAATAATAGCCGCCTGCACTAATACCAAACACAGCAGCAAAAAAGCCGAGAGCTCTTTTTAAAAAAGATCTTCTGGACACTTTTTTCGCCATTGGGCATACCAACCTATCTTTAAAAATTTTTCTGGAGTCTGCATGAGACGAGAGTTATAACCTTTTCATACAGTATCTTTAATACTATCAAACTATCCTATTAAAAAGAAGAATTAACTATGCTTGTTTCTATCCTTCATTTTCATAAATTAATTTATTAATAAATAATAGTTCGAAAATTCTATGTTTAATGGTAAAATATAAATGAATGATCATTCATTTTGGGGGGATTAAGATGAAGAATAAAACAGTCATTGTGACCGGCGGTTCGAGCGGCATGGGCAAATATATGGCAAAGAGGTTTGCTGAAGCCGGTGCCAATGTGGTGATAACAGGCAGAGACCCGGAACGTTTGGCGGCAGCAAAAGCTGAAATTGAAACATCCAATGGACAAGTTTTAACCATTCAAATGGATGTCCGTGAGATAGAACATGTTAAACATATGCTAAATGAAACGCTGAGTACATTTGGGCAAGTTGATTTCCTTGTTAATAATGCTGCAGGAAATTTTATATGCCCTGCTGAGCAGCTGAGTGCTAATGGGTGGAATTCTGTAATTAATATTGTCCTTAACGGAACCTTTTATTGTTCAAGCGAAGTCGGTAAATACTGGATAGAAAAGGGGATTAAGGGAAGCATAATCAATATGGTGGCTACATATGCATGGGACGCCGGAGCGGGAGTGATACACTCGGCTGCCGCAAAAGCAGGAGTATTATCCATGACAAGAACATTGGCTGTCGAATGGGGCAGAAAATATGGTATCAGAGTAAATGCGATAGCTCCAGGTCCAATTGAAAGGACAGGGGGGGCTGACAGGCTGTGGGAATCAGAGGAAGCAGCAAAAAGGACACTTCAAAGTGTACCGCTTGGCAGGCTTGGAAAGCCGGAGGAAATTGCAGAATTGGCCTTCTTCCTTTTTTCAGAGCATGCAGGTTATATTAATGGGGAGTGCATCACAATGGATGGTGGCCAGTGGCTGAACCAGTATCCGTTTTAATGTTCAAAAGCCGGCTGAAATGTTTTCAGCCGGCTGGCATTATCTATTGATAGCTTACAGCTCTTGACTGCAATGCTTTCCAGGAAGAGATAAAGCGTTCTTTTGAAACCTTCACCTGTTTTTTTCCTGAAAGGGGGTCGTTTAGATAGACATATTGATCATCATATCCTACCAAAACGACTGCATGAAGATCCAATGGTGTTTTAATGGTTTTACCTGAATGTGTCCATGATTCCCAGCGGTCAGGAAGCCTATAATCTCCTGTCGTCCAGACGACAGCTGGATATCCTTTGGAAACGTGCATAAGAACCGCATCAAAATCCAGGCCGGTTAAATTAACGGCTCTTCCAGGAAGATATTTATTTACCAATTCTTCAATTGGTTTATCAAAAACTGCGTATCCGGCAGTTCTTCCTGTCATATCTCCTACAAAACCTTCTGCTGGGTTACCCCATTTTAAGATATCACCTTTTGAGCGTATCAGCTGATCATTATCTTTTTTTACTGCATGGTACAAATCCATCTTTCCGACCTGGACACCTGCATGCTGCAGAACCATTGTCAGGCTGGTTACTTCACATCCATACTTCAATTCCGGATTTTGTCTAATTAGTGGAACATCAATGATCACAGATCGTTTATTGACAGCCTTAGCAGGTTCAGTATAACGGACTGTTACTTTCGGCTGGTCATTATTTGCATTAACTGGTAATTGGGCATTCAGCTCTTTGGAATTCATGTCAGTCTCTTGTACAGGACTGGCCGGTTCTGAATGTCCGCAGCCAAGCAAAGGAATAAGAAGGGATACAAGCAGGAAGTTCCTCATGAAATACCCTCTTTCTTTTGATGTCCTGATATTAGGTTGTGGAGGACAGCACCGCAATATCCTGCTAACCTTTTGCCAAACGTTCTTGTTTTATCAAGAAGTGGGTTCTATATTTTGAATAGTAAAAGTTTTAAGCGAATATGGTATAATAACTCATTAATCGAAGTTTTTACTTTATATATATAGGGAGGCTAGGACATGGATGCATTGGATATCTTAACAGATTTGGATAATGTATTTCCCTATTTCCAGCCAATATTCAGTGCAGATGAGCATCGTGTCATTGGTTATGAGGTCTTAGGCCGGTATAAAGGCTCTGATGGGGTTATCAGTCTGGGGCCATTCTTCCAGGATGAGAATATTCCTGAAGAATTCCGGATTGAGGTTGATTATGAAATATTAAAAAGGGCTTTAGGCAAGGCGCAGCATCTTGATAAAGATGTTCTGATTTTTATAAATAGAGATGCTGATTTGCTTATGTATAATGATGCGGAACAATTTTTAAATACTCTCCAGGAATATGAAAAAAAAGGCATAAGCCTTGACCGGATTGTATTGGAAATTACCGAAAGGAATTACAAGGGCGATATTGACCATCTGGACCATCTTTTAAATTACTACAGGACATATGGAATCAAGTTAGCAATAGATAAACTTGGAAATGAAAGCAGTCATCTCGATCGAATCGGACAATTGGCTCCTGACATTTTAAAGGTGGACCTGGAGTCCATGAAATCCAATGCATCTACTTATAATTTTAATGATATCCTTTATTCCTTATCCATGCTTGCCAGGAAAATTGGAGCTAGCCTGCTTTTTGAAAATATTGAAATGGTTTACCAGCTCCAATATGCATGGAAAAATGGCGGCCGTTACTATCAGGGTTATTATTTGCAAAAACCTGCAGAAAATTTTCCGGACAGAGATATTTTAAAGGAAAAGTTACGAAACGAATGTCACAGGTTTATTGTGCTTGAAAAGAAAAAACTGGAGTCATTATATCAGGTTACACTTGAGTTCAATGACAAACTGATTGATTTTGTAAATAAAAATAAAAAAAATAATGTATATGAAGAAACATTGGAGCAGATCGCTCTTCTTTTGGACGGGGCTGCTTTTCGCCTGTATATCTGCGATGAAGACGGATTTCAGAAGTCTGCGAATTACTTCAAAAGGGATGATGGATGGATTACCCAAAATGAATATCTTCATAAAAATTGGAGCTGGCGTCCGTATTTCCTTGAAAATATAATGAAAATGCGAATAAATAAAAAGGGGATCCTCTCTGATTTATATACCGATATTGAGACAGGTGAAACCATAAGGACTTTTTCGTTCCCTCTTAATGCCAGTGATTACTTATTTGTGGATTTATCGTATGAATATTTATATGAGCATGATGGTTTATTATAAACATTAGATTTTTGGTATAATCACTCATTATTTGAGGAATTGTAAGTGTAGAACTTTCCTCAAGGAGAGATTAACCATGAGCATGTACACATTGATCATACTACTGATCGGACTTGGGATACTTGTATATTCCTTAGTTTACACTTTGTTTATTGGAAAAGAACGAAAGGCAGTAAAAGGTAACATCGATTCAGAACTGCCGGATAATGTTCAAAAGCATGCATATATTAGAAATCCTATATTTTTAACTTATGCCATTTGCTTTGGAATCCTACTTGTCATGATTATTTATTTTGCACTTACTTGGACTTGGTGAAGCCCCTCCACTGGAGGGTTTTTTTTTGTGAAAAAAATGGAATTAAGTATTTTACAATATTTACATCCAAATTACTTTGGGGCTTTTCTATTTGCTGCGTTAATTCTTTGTCAATCCGGGTAGATTCTTAACAAGAAAAGAATTTTTCTGTCAAAATACACAAGAATTTGGAGAACGAAAGCAAGTATCAGGAAATTTATTTGCTGGTAAAATTGAAGGTACAATCTTAGTGATCGATAAAGAAAGGGAGAGTGGAATGTACAAGCACCTAACAGGAATTATTATCACAATTGCAGTCATGATCGCAGCGAATCCTTTTCATACTTATGCGGAGGGAAATACTAATAAAGAAGAGGTATATGAATTCCTGCAGAATGCTTTTGAAGCCCAGGTTGAGCTTAGCGAAGAAGAGCGAAGCATGAATGAAGTGGAAGAATTGCTTAACCCCTATTTTTTTGAAGAAACTAAAAATCAGTTTCTGAAAGAAAACCTGATTTCAGAAAAAGGCAAATACTTTACCCTGGGAGGAGATGCAGCCGCATACTACATTCCGTTTTTCACGTATTCAGATAATACAAAAGTTGTTGAAGAAAACGGTAAAATATATGTGTATGAATATTTTCAGGAAAACCATGAAGGACCGGTTGGCTATGACAGTCATTATGAGGGGATCTTGCTGGAAGAACAAGGCGGGAATATGAAAGTCGCAAAATTTCTGGGTGAAAATATTCCCGAGAAAATAATAAACAAAGCTGAGGACGGGCAAGAAGAGGCAAAGCAAACCTCTTTTAAAACTCCTGATACAAATTGGCTAAATATGCCTTCCTATCAATTAGGATTCCTGTTAAATCCATTTGATGCCATGTTTCGGTCAGGAAGCATCCTTTTAACAGATAATCAAAGTATAATTGGTTTATTTGAACAGCAGGATCTTAACGGACAGCTGGCAGCCAATTAATAGAGCTTAAAAGCTTAACGGGCTTTTAAGCTCTTTTTTTATTCTTTTCCCAGAGCTGATTTTAGTTCTTCCAGCTCAAATCCCCTAATGACGGTGTCCCCGATAACCACAGTTGGCGTGGAAAAGGAGTTGTACTGCTTTGTCAGCTCTTTATGTGCAGCGGCATCTTTTTTTATGTCTTTAATTGTATAGGCATATCCATTCTCATTCAAAAACATCTTTGTGATTTCACAGGGCGGACAATCCGGCTGTGTATATAAAACAATCTCTTTCAATGTTTGTATCCTCCCGGTCTTTTGTTACTTTATCATAAAGCAGGATCATCCAGCAGGCAATCAGTTTACTTTATGCAGGTAATCAATCAATCCCATCGAGCAAACAGAGATATCCAGAGATAGAATCTCATATACAGGATGGTCAGATGGTACACCTTTTCCATTTAGGTCTGCTTTTATTTTTTCTTCAAGGATGGCTTGGGCTGCCTGTGTCTGCTGATTTATAGAGCTACCTCCTGATATTGCAGCTTCACCAGCATCCATGAATATCGTAAGCCAATTTCTTATTTGTACATAGACTTCCTTTGGGTTTGAACTCATGCCGTAATGGCCAAAGAAAATAAATTCAAGGTCCATTTTTTCGTACATGTCAATGGATTCGAGCATTTTGACTGGACTGAACTGGTTTGGTGAAGTCGAAGGCAGATATAATTCAATCCCAAGCTCTTTCAACTGCGGATAAAATACACCTGCAGTATCTCCCGTAAACATCCCATTTAAGGCAGGGTGATAGATACTGAAGTGGTGATTGGCGTGTCCGGGCGAATGGTAAAATTTCAGAGTGCAATTTGGGCCTATTTCAAGATCTTCATTATGTTCTTTAGTGATAATCTTCTCCTCTGGAACAGGCAATATTGGATTAAACAGTTCATCGAATTGATCACCATAAACAGCTTTTGCACCTGCAATCAAGCGTGAAGGGTCTGCTAAGTGCCTGGCACCTTTCGGGTGTACTATTACCTTTGCGTTTGGACAATGGGTTAATAATGCGCCTGTGCCGCCGGCATGATCAAGATGAATATGTGTCAGGATGATATAATCAACTTCCTCCGGTGTAAAGTGAAGCTGGTTGAGTCCTTCCAAAATATAGGGGATGGAGGGACTGGCAGAGGTTTCAATCAAAGTGAGCCTTTTTTCTGTTAAAACATATGTACCGGTACGTTTTTCCAATGAAAGGTCATAATCATCAATTAAATATAGGTTTTCGGCCAATTTTTCAGGTTTTGCCAAAAAAAATCACGTCCTTTATAAAGCTTTTACTTGTACAAACACCTTACAATATTTTATTCTGTTAATATTGGTATGTAAAGCATCGTGCTTGAATATTCTGAATTTATTTCGTTAGGATAGAAACATACCAAAAGAGAAACCTAAATGTGAATTCTGGGTTTTGTTTTGGAAAGGAGAGAGAGAGCATGTCACAGCTTCAAGGTATATTAACACGCTTAAAAAGCTTACAGGAACAAGCAACAGGCGGAGAGCCTATGCAGAGATTTTTCGAGGTGAATGGTGAAAGAAAATGCCAGGTAACTTTTCATCCGAAAAATGAAACATTTGAGCTGGAAGTATATAACGATAAAGAAAAGCCAAAAAGATATCAATTCGACAACATTGATATGATCACAATCGAAATTTTCGATTTGATTCAATAATTCACCACATACATAAGGGGCCTTTTGGCCTCTTTTCTTATATGTTCCTTTATAAATCAATTGCCAGAGGTGTGAAATGTATTACTTTCTCATAATTATGCTGTTTTTTACTGTTCTGCTTTTGCTTGCAGATTTAATTAATACAAAAAAAGAAGTAATAAGAATTAGGGAAATTATGGAAGATATGAAAGAAATTTTAAAAGACAATAAAGGCTCGTAACCTTAGGTATTGAGAACAATAAGCTGTATATTATCTAAGTTGAGGTGAAGCCGAATGATGCCAACTGTAAAATGTCCGGGCTGTCGGGCAGAAAAAGAAATTGATTCTGTATTAACTGCACAATCAAATCAAAATGTTATTTTTCATTGTCCTGACTGCGGCTATGAAGTCAAAGACATTCAAACCAGTAAAGGATAATAGGCGCAAAATGCTGAAGACTGTGATAAAATGGTTAAGAAGTATAACTAATTTTTGAGGAGTTTTCGGTGATGATCAGTCTTCATAGCGAGGAATTTTTAGGATTTAATATTAGTGATTTCATGATTCCTTCTGAACGGGTAGCACATGTGCAGGTTGGAAATAGCCTGGAGCATGCCCTCTTAGTACTAACGAAAAGCGGATATACAGCAATTCCTGTACTGGACCCTCAATACAAGCTGCAGGGCTTAATCAGCACACCCATTATTATGGATTCCATTCTTGGTCTCGAGCGGATTGAGTTTGAACAACTGGAGAAAAAAAGGGTTGAAGAGGCTATGAACTCAAATATTCCAAGGCTTGATTCTGAATCTTCTATCCAGCAATCGATCGCGCTATTAGTTGACCATCCATTTATTTGTGTTGAAAACAAGGAAGGCTATTTTGAGGGAATACTTACCCGCAGAACAGTATTGGATCAACTAAACAAACATATCAGACGGTTAAATAAACAATAAAAATTAGCTCCCCGCAGTGGGAGCTTGCTTTATTTTCAACTATGAGTATTCAGACGGGTTTATGGCCGAATTTTCGGATTTATTCTTGGAGGGGAAATACTTGAGTCAAAATTTACATAAAATACCTCAAGGAAAGAGGAAAGTGACAAAAAAGCATTTTGTGCTGGCTTCAGTAATGCTTGCCATGTTTATGGGGGCCATTGAAGCAACCATAGTGTCAACCGCGATGCCTGCCATTGTCGGGGATTTAGGTGGATTTGCTTTATACAGCTGGGTGTTTTCAGCATATCTATTAATGAATGCTGTGACTGTTTTGATTTACGGCAAGCTTTCTGACTTATTTGGGCGGAAGCCCGTTTTAACGTTCGGAATTATTATCTTTTTAATTGGTTCCATTTTATGCGGTTTTGCAGAATCAATGACTGCACTGATCATTTTTAGATTAATCCAGGGTTTTGGTGCCGGAGCAGTCATGCCGATTGCAACAACCATTGTCGGGGATATTTATACAAAAGAGGAAAGGGCACAGGTGCAGGGGTATTTATCAAGCGTTTGGGGAATTTCAGCGATCATGGGCCCTGCAATCGGCGGACTGCTGGTTGAATTCGTCAGCTGGCGATATGTTTTTTGGGTTAACATTCCGCTTGGCATCATGGCTATTGCAGGTCTATGGCTTTTCCTTCATGAAAATGTGGAAAGGAAAAAACACCAGATTGATTATGCCGGAGCTGTGCTATTAACTGTTTCCATTTCATCTCTCATGTTTGTGCTTGTGGAGGGAGGAACAAATTGGGCATGGAATTCCATTGAAGCCATAAGCCTATTATCGGTCAGTGTAATTGCCTTTGTTTTATTTATCCTGCAGGAACAAAAAGCTGCAGAACCAATAATGCCTTTTAATATATGGAAGGAGAAGCCGTTATTAATTGCTAATCTGGCTTCCTTAACCACTGGTGTCATGCTTATAGGAATTTCCAGTTTTCTGCCTGCATTTGTACAGGGAGTCATGGAAAGATCTCCGATTGTAGCCGGCTTTACACTTACTACGATGTCGATTGGATGGCCAATTGCTTCAGCAGCGGCAGGCAAGCTGCTTTTAAAAATTGGTTTTAGAAGTACATCTGTCATAGGCGGAGTGTTTTTGATAGTGGGGAGTATTATGTTTGTTACACTCACTCCCGAAGCGGGACCCGTATGGGCAGCAGCGGGGAGCTTTCTGGTCGGAGCAGGCATGGGCTTAACCACTACAGCTTTTATTGTATCCATTCAGAGTACAGTAGAATGGAATCAAAGGGGTATTGCCACTGCTGCCAATATGTTTATGAGAAATCTGGGCAACACTATTGGAGCAGCCTTGCTTGGCGGAATTTTAAACAGTCAGATCAAATCTTATATACAGAAGAATGGTGAAGGCATAGACGCCAGCTTATCGTTAGATTCAGCTAATGTATTATTAAATGAAGATGCGAGAAACAGTATGGATGAGGGAATAAAGGAAATTCTGCAGAATGGCCTCACCGTTTCACTTCATTCGGTGTATTATGCAGTGCTTTTATTTGCCGTGATAAGCTTCTTATTGGTCATTGCACTACCAAAACATGAAAAGGAAATTGCCGATTAGGCGCATGTAAATCTCTGCATTTATAGTGCAGAGATTTTTTATGTTTCACTCCTGGAACTTTGTATCTAAATCATTATCAATGATAAAGAAATTCAAAAGTAATTAGGATATACTATAAGAAAAAGTTATGAAGGGAAGATGTTTATGTCTTCACTTACAGAATTTCATCTTTTATCTGTGCTGGCACAGGAAATGAATATGAGGAAAGCGGCTGAGCGTTTATTTGTATCGCAGCCGGCGCTTTCACAGCGTCTTGTGAATATTGAAAAGGAATGGGGGAACAAGCTATTCCTCCGCTCTCAAAAGGGACTGTCTCTGACACCGGCAGGAGAAATTGTTATTCAATTCGTAAATGAAGTTCTGGTCAAAGAAGAAAAAGTAAGGGAATCAATTAGTGCCCTCAATTCGGAGATTCATGGAACGTTAAAAATTGCAGTTGCATCAATTGTTGGACAGAATTGGCTGCCACAGGTTCTTAAAAAGTTCGTTAGCCGCTATCCCCAGGCAAAAATTTCTCTGATCACAGGCTGGAGCAGTGAAATATTAAAATCTCTTTATGATGATCAGGTTCATATTGGAATTATCAGAGGAACTCCGGATTGGAAAGGGATTAAAATCCCTTTATTTAAGGACAGTCTTTATTTGGTTGACACAGAGATTACAAGACCCGAGCAGGTTCTTGAAACAGACCGGCCATTTATTCAATTTAAGAGTGATTCAAACTATTATCAGGAAATACAGGACTGGTGGCTGCGGCAGTTCAAAACTTCTCCAAAAAGGACAATAGTAGTTGACCAAATTGAAACATGCAAGCAAATGACTTTCAATGGAATAGGGTACGCCATTCTCCCGGCCATTACGCTGAATGGTGCAGAGAAAAATATTTTCAAGATTCCGCTGCTTGATGAAAATAATTTGCCAATTAAGCGTGATACGTGGCTCCTGGGGTACGAATCTGCCTTTCAGCTCAAGCAGGTGCAGGCATTTGTTGAGTTAATAAAGGAGCATATTGAAGAAGAAAGACAATGATTTTCCGTTTTCTTATCCATAGTTATTTTTCTTGTTTTCAGTGCTTTTGTTTGTTAAAGTAATCCTAGTTGCAATGTTATACATAGAGGAGGATTTTTATTATGAAAATGATGGATGCAAATGAGATTATTTCTTTTATCCAGAACAGCACAAAATCCACACCTGTAAAAGTTTATATTAAAGGTGAATTAGAAGGAATCGACTTCGGAGCCTCTGCAAAGGCCTTTATAAACGGCAGCACCGGGGTTGTGTTTGGTGAATGGTCTGAAATTAGCCAGGCAATTGAAACAAACCAGTCAAAAATTGAAGATTATGTGATTGAAAATGACCGCAGAAACTCAGCGATTCCAATGCTTGATATGAAAAATATTAAAGCGCGCATCGAGCCGGGTGCCATCATCCGTGACCAGGTAGAAATCGGTGATAACGCTGTAATCATGATGGGTGCTTCCATTAATATCGGATCAGTGATTGGTGAAGGTACAATGATTGACATGAATGTTGTACTTGGCGGAAGAGCTACAGTCGGAAAGAACTGTCATATTGGAGCAGGAACTGTATTGGCCGGTGTTATTGAGCCTCCTTCAGCAAAACCAGTCGTTGTAGAAGATGATGTCGTTATCGGAGCTAATGCGGTTGTACTTGAAGGTGTAACCGTCGGTAAGGGAGCTGTAGTTGCTGCAGGTGCTATTGTCATTGATGATGTGCCGCCATATACAGTGGTGGCAGGTACACCAGCTCGTGTGATTAAAGAGATTGATGAAAAAACGAAGTCTAAAACAGAAATTAAGCAAGAACTTCGCCAATTATAATAGTTTAAAAAGCGTGGATCTCGATCCGCGCTTTTTCTAAAGGATTAATTTAGATTGCTATTTTGTGAAGAAATATATAGGGGCATTTTTAACAAGGGGGAAGCTAGTTTTGGTCACAAATAATCCATTCGTTTTATTACGGCGGGAGCTGCATAAAATACCGGAGTTAGGGTTCCGTGAATTTAAAACACAGCAGTTTCTATTAGATTACCTATATTCTCTCCCTCAGGACAATTTGGAAATTAAAACTTGGAAAACGGGGATTTTTGTAAAAATCAACGGTGTGAATCCTTCCCGGATGATTGGATATCGTGCTGATATAGACGGTCTTCCTATTATTGAGGAGACAGGCCTGTCGTTCAAATCCGAGCATAGTGAGCAAATGCATGCCTGCGGACATGATTTTCATATGTCTATTGCACTCGGTCTAATAACAAAATTCACAGAAGATCGCATTAACGATGATTTACTGTTTATATTTCAGCCGGCAGAAGAAGGCCCTGGCGGGGCAGAACCCATGCTTAAATCTGACATAATGAAAGAATGGAAGCCTGATATGATATTGGCACTGCATATTGCTCCGGAATATCCTGTCGGAACCATCGCATTGAGAGAAGGCTTGCTGTTTGCAAATACGTCGGAACTTTTCATTGATTTGAAAGGAAAAGGGGGACATGCCGCATACCCGCATAATACCAATGATATGGTCGTGGCAGCATGTACCCTGGTCAGCCAGCTTCAGTCCATCATTTCGAGGAACGTGGATCCCCTGGACAGCGCAGTCGTTACAATTGGAAAAATAACAGGTGGCACTGTTCAAAACATCATAGCTGAAAAAGCAAGGCTTGAAGGTACCATTCGCACTTTGTCTCCAGAATCAATGAAGAAGGTAAAAAGCAGAATTCAGGCACTTGTTAAAGGCATTGAAGTTGGGTATGAATGTGAAGCTTCCATCAATTATGGCAGCATGTATCATCAGGTTTACAATGAGGAGATCTTAACAAGAGAATTTATGGAGTTTGTCCGTTCCAGTACAGACATTAATGTGGTGGAATGCCGTGAAGCCATGACAGGTGAGGACTTTGGCTATATGCTTGAAGAAATTCCGGGGTTTATGTTTTGGCTTGGGGTCGATTCAGAATATGGACTTCATCATGCCAGGCTGAATCCAAATGAAAATGCAATTGAAACCGCAATTGAATTGATTGCAGCATATTTAAATTATAAAGGCTAAGGCACTATACAAAGCTGATTTCAAAGATTCCAAATAGGGTCTGGGAAATCAGCTTTTTGCTTGCAATTTATACGGGCAGCATGGAGAAGCAAAATATTTGGAAAATAGTTGTTTGATTTCAAAAAAAGTGCAAAATCAAACAAAAAGGGGTGGAAAAATACTTCGAAACTCGATATATTTAATATTACGTTCTAACTTTTCTAATTTTTCCGCAAATTAAAAGGGGGAATGCAGATGGAGACATTTAAAAAGTTAAAGCAGTATTACTGGCCATTTAAACATTACTTTATTTGGTCCATATTTTTTCTGTTTATTGTGACAGCAATAACAGTTGTCTATCCAATGATTCTGCAGTTGACGATTGATGAAGTTGTCATTGGAGGAAATTATGGGTGGATCCCTTATTTGGCTTTAGGTTTTATTGCCATAATGGCCGTGAAGGGAGGGGCGACTTATATTCATCAGTACACAGGTGATTTATTTGGAATCACATCGGTTTATAAGCTTAGAAATGTACTTTATGAAAAACTGCAGTTTCTGCCTTTTAGATATTATGATAATGCCAAAACAGGCGATTTAATGTCCCGGCTGACTGCAGATGTCGAGGGATTCCGGTTCTTTCTTTCATTCGGATTTTCTGAACTCATTCGTTTTGGTTTATTGATCCTTATCAGTATGTCAGTTATGTTTTATTATTCTATTCCGCTGGCTATTGTCACACTGATTACGCTGCCCTTTCTTGCGGTAGTCACCTTTAGATTCGACAAAGCTGTACACCCCGCATTCCGGGGTGTCCGAAAATCATTCGGGCACCTGAATACAAAGGTTCAAGAGAATATAAGCGGAATTAATACTGTGAAATCATTATCCCGAGAAGATTTCGAGATTAATAAATTCAATGACTCTAACAGTGATTATAAGGATAAATATCTTTTTACATCTGATATTTGGGCCAAATATTTTCCGTTAATGGAGTTTTTGGGCAATTTAAGTGTTGTACTGCTTCTGGCATACGGCGGTTATCTTGTTATGGCAGGCAGTTTGAAACCAGGGGAACTTGTCGCTTTTTATAGCCTTGTCTGGTATATTATGTGGCCAATTATGAACCTGGGCTTCATCGTTAACCTATTTTCACAGTCGAAAGCCTCTGGAGAGCGGCTCATTGAGATCCTGGAAGCAGATATTGAGATTGAGGATGCTGATACATGTATAAAGGCAGAGCGTTTGCATGGTGATGTCGAATTCCGCAATGTTACACTGAGGTACTCCGAGGATGTCAATGACGCATTATCGGATATTTCATTTCATGCTGAGCCAGGAAAGGTGATTGGGTTAATCGGCTCTACAGGCTCTGGGAAAACGAGCTTAACGCAGCTTATGACAAGATTTTACGAGCCTGTTAAAGGGGATGTAATGATTGATGGGGTAGATGTGCAGGAATACTCTCTTCAATCTCTGAGAAGAAACATCAGCTTTGTTCTTCAGGAATCTTTTTTGTTTTCTTCTTCGATTAAATCGAATATTGCATTTGGGAAGCCTGATTCAACCATGGAGGAAATTATTGAAGCTGCCAAACGTGCACAGGCTCATGAATTTATCATGGAGCTTCCTGGTCAGTACGATACTATTCTTGGCGAGAGGGGCATGGGGCTATCAGGCGGCCAGAAACAAAGGATTGCGATAGCGAGGGCAATTTGTGCAGATCCCAGCATTTTAGTTCTGGATGATGCAACAAGTGCTGTGGATATGGAAACGGAATTCCGAATACAAAAAGCTTTGAAGGAAGTAATGGCTGATCGAACTACATTTATCATTGCCCATCGGATTTCATCCCTTAAGCATGCAGATGAAATACTTGTACTTGAGAACGGGAAAGTGGCTGAGCGGGGGACACATGAAAAGCTGCTAAAAAATAATGGCCCATATCAGCGGATTTACGATATTCAGTATCAGGACCGTGATAAGGTTCTCCAATCAAATGCAGGCTAGGAGGGGTGTCCTTGAAAAAAACTAAATCGAAAAGTGACAATTTGTTAAACAGGTTCCAGTACTCTGCTGACGAAGTAATCGAAAAGCCATTTAACTGGAAGCAGATGCTGCGCTTATTCAGTTATATGGAACCTTACAAAAAAAATTTACTCCCGTTCTCTATTATTATGGTATTAATTAATACAGCAGTCAGGTTGATCATTCCTATCCTAATCGGTGTGTATACATTAGATAAAGCGCTAATTGAAAAGGACGGGCGGTTGCTTGCTGTTCTAGTAGCTTTGATTGCAGGCCTTTACACGATTTCGTATGCTGCAAATTATTTCAGGATTAAATGGATGAATAAGCTCGGCCAAAGTGTTATTTATGATCTTCGAAAACATTTATTTACACACGTACAGACGCTATCGCATCGGTTTTTTGATCAGCGTTCAGCAGGTTCCATACTGGTGAGAATCATGAATGACATTAATTCCCTTCAGGAGCTTTTTACAAATGGAGTTATTAATCTTTTAATGGATTTGATCATGCTGGCAGGGATTTTTATTATTTTATTTACATTAAGTCCTGAACTGACTCTGGCAATAATGATCATCCTGCCGATCATGATTTTTATTTCAACCAGTTTGCGGAGAAATATCCGCAGGTCCTGGCAAACTGTCCGGTTAAAACAATCCAAATTGAATTCTCACTTAAATGAGAGCATTCAGGGGATAAGGATTACTCAGTCTTTTACACAGGAAAAAGAGAACATGGCATTCTTTGATGGTGTGAATACAGAGAACTTTGAAAGCTGGAGGGTTGCCTCCCAGAAAAACGCTATGTTCAGGCCACTGGTTGAAGTGACCAATGCCCTCGGTACCGCTGTACTGATTTGGTTTGGGGCCCATCTGATTCAGGCCGGAACAATATCAATAGGTATATTTGTTTCTTTTGCCTTTTATTTAGGGATGTTTTGGGAGCCTATTTCCCGGCTTGGCATGGTATATAACCAGTTGCTCATGGGTATGGCTTCCTCTGAAAGAATCTTTGAATTTCTTGATGAGGAACCAATCGTATCTGAAAAGGAAGATGCTGTGAATTTACAGGAGATAGAAGGCAAGATAGAATTTGATAATGTCACTTTTTCTTACGATGAAAAAAGAACAGCCTTAAATGGTGTTTCCCTTGAGATAAAAGCAGGGCAGACAGCAGCGCTTGTCGGTCATACAGGATCTGGAAAAACAACCATAGCGAACTTAATTAGCCGTTTTTATGATCCCACAGCAGGTACTGTAAAAATAGATGGCTATGATTTACATGATGTTTCTTTATCAAGTTTGCGCAAGCAAATCAGTGTTGTCCTTCAGGATACTTTCATATTTTCCGGTACAATTTGCGATAACATCCGTTTTGGCAGGCCTGATGCAACGGATGAAGAAGTAGTAGAAGCAGCCAAAGCCGTCGGTGCACATGGGTTCATTGATAAACTTTCAAATGGATATGAAACCGAAGTGGAGGAGAGAGGCAATATTTTATCGGTTGGAGAGAGGCAGCTGCTTTCCTTTGCCCGTGCCTTGCTTGCAGACCCGCGTATTCTTATACTTGATGAAGCTACTGCCAGTATCGATACAGAGACAGAGATGAAGATCCAGCAGGCATTAAAGACACTTTTGAAGGGCAGAACGGCCATAATTATCGCACACAGGCTGTCGACGATCCGGGAATCCGATCAAATCTTTGTGCTCGATCATGGAAATATTTTAGAGCAGGGGAATCATAACGAATTGATGAATGCAAAAGGTGAATATTTTCATTTGGTTAAGGCACAATTCAATATGCTTGAAGCAATTTAGTGAACAAAATAAAACCTCCGGTCGGAGGTTTTATTTTGTCAGTGGAAGTAAGGTCTAATAGCTTTACTGCTGTTTGTGCTGTTATGGTATTATTGTCTATATTGCTAACTTTGCTGGGGGAAGATAGGATGAAGAAAGAATTTGCTGTTATCGGACTAGGACGTTTTGGAGGAAGCATCTGCCATGCTCTGGCCGAAGAAGGCATGGAAGTTATGGCGATTGATGTAAATGAAGACCGTGTGAACGAATTTGCAAGAGTTGCTTCGCATGCAGTAGTTGGCGATACCACAGACGAATCCGTTATCAAGAGTTTGGGAATACGTAATTTTGACCATGTTATTGTGGCGATCGGCGATAATATTCAGGCCTCTATCCTGACAACTTTAATTTTAAAAGAGGTAGGAGTTAATAAGATTACGGTTAAAGCGCAGAATGATTATCACGCTAAGGTATTGAGGAAAATAGGGGCAGATCAGGTTGTTCACCCTGAAAGGGATATGGGCAGAAGGATTGCCCATAGTATTGTATCAAATAATGTACTGGATTATCTGGAGCTCTCTGATGAGCATAGCATAGTAGAAATCGTGGCTAATGAAAAACTTGCCGGCCACAGTATTATTGATCTCGATATCCGGGCAAAATACGGAATCAACATTGTAGCAATTAAAAGAAAAAATGAAATTATCGTATCTCCGCAGGCGAATGAAAAAATACAATTTGACGATATTCTTATTGTTATTGGAGCAGATGTAGATATCAATCGCTTTGAAAAGAAAGTGATGTCATAATCATCAGAAAAAGGCTGTATCGCGCACATGAGCGATACAGCCTTTTTCTCTGTCAATATTTAAAAACCGTATTTCAAGTAAAACAGGGTTTTTCTATTATGCAATATTTTAAACTTCCATGATAATCGGCAAAATCATTGGACGGCGCTTGGTTTTTTCATAAAGGAAAGGTGCAAGCGTGTCGGTAATTTCATTCTTGATTTCTGACCATTGAGTTGTCCTGCGTTCCATAACCTTGCTTAAGTGTTTTGTGATGAGTGACTGTGCGTCATTGATTAAATCTCCGGATTCCCTCATATAGACGAATCCGCGGGAAATTAAGTCAGGTCCTGCAGCAATTTTGAAATCCTTCATATTGATGCTCACTACGACGACCACTAAACCTTCTTCAGAAAGAATACGGCGGTCCCGTAAAACAATATTTCCGATATCACCGATTCCGCTTCCATCAATATAAACAGACCCAGACGGGATTTTTCCGGCTACCTGAGCAGAATCATCGCTGAGAGCCAGAACTTCACCATTATCCATGATAAAGCAATTTTCTGCCTCAACTCCACAATCTACAGCCAATTTGGCATGCATTTTCTGCATTCTGTATTCACCGTGAATCGGCATGAAGAATTTTGGCTTTATTAAGCGTAGCATAAGTTTCTGTTCTTCCTGGCCGCCATGACCGGAAGTGTGAATATCGCTTAATTTACCATAAATGACTTCTGCGCCTGCGCGGGAAAGTCTGTCAATCGTTCTGCTGACACTAATTGTGTTCCCTGGAATAGGTGATGAAGAGAATACAACCGTGTCGCCAGGAATGATCTGTATCTGGCGATGCGTTCCATTGGCAATTCTTGAAAGGGCGGCCATCGGCTCTCCCTGGCTTCCTGTACAAAGAATTGTTACCTGGTTGGCAGGAAGTCTGTTAATTTGATGTGCATCAATAAATGTATCTTTTGGTGCCTGTATATATCCTAATTCCTGTCCAATATTTATGGCTGCTTCCATACTTCTGCCAAAGACAGCAATTTTTCTGCCATTTGTAACGGCTGCTTCAGTCACCTGCTGAAGACGGTGGATGTTGGAAGCGAAAGTGGCAAAAATAACCCGGCCTTCGACTTTTCTGAAAATGTCATGAATGCTTTCGCCAACTCTGCGTTCAGACATGGTGAATTCAGGTATTTCACTGTTTGTGCTGTCAGAAAGCAGGCAAAGTACGCCTTCTTTACCGATTTCAGCCATTTTGGTCAGGTTAGCCGGCTCACCTACAGGAGTAAAATCAAATTTAAA
Organism: Cytobacillus firmus; assembly: GCF_023715565.1. Taxonomy (GTDB): domain Bacteria; phylum Bacillota; class Bacilli; order Bacillales; family Cytobacillaceae; genus Cytobacillus; species Cytobacillus firmus_C. Next base: position 27,127 of record NZ_JAMBOJ010000046.1, read on the forward strand.
GTCCCCGGTATGAACAACTTGTCCAGGAGGTGTTTTGACAACGATTCCATATGAATCAGGAATACTATGAGTTGTTCTGAAAAAAGTCACGGAAGTTTTTCTGAATTTAATGATATCGTCTTCCTTGATTTCATGCATAGTCGTCTGTCTTAACAGTCCGTGTTCTTCAAGTTTATTTCTAAGGAGCCCCAGAGCAAGCTTTCCGCCGTAAACCGGGATGTTAACTTCTCTTAGAAGATATGGAATTCCTCCAATATGGTCTTCATGTCCGTGAGTGATAAATAACCCTTTAATTTTATCTTCGTTTTTAACTAAGTAAGTGTAATCAGGAATAACATAATCGATTCCAAGAAGTTCGTCTTCAGGAAATTTAATTCCGGCATCAATCAGGATAATTTCATCCTGGAATTGCACAGCGTAAGTGTTCTTCCCGATTTCGCCAAGTCCGCCCAGGGCAAAAACGGCAGTTTGATCATTTTTAACAAATTTCATAAATTACTCAATCTCCAATACTTTAAAGTCTTCACTTTGTTTTTCATACTCCAGGAAATCTCCCTGAACAGATGCTACAAATTCAATATTATAGTTGCGGTCAGCCAGCTTTTTGCGAACGTCTCTTTCAGAATCGCCTTCCACAAAAATAGTTTTTGTTTTTTCTCTAACCGGTACCTCTGTCTTGGAATCCTGATAATATACCTTGAAAATCATTTCTATCTCTCCTTAATCCGATAAAAAACTTTTATCTAATATATAAAATAATAACATGTATTACATGTTTTTTCCTGAGGGATATGAATATTAATTCTTCTTAATGCCAAGACGCTTCCGAATCTATGTAAAAAGTATACTAATAACCAATTTACAATAAGGAAGGAGCCCTTCGCAAGTTTGAAGGGCTCAAATTTGTCAGGCAATAGATTTTTTTCGAAGCATTTCATTCCACTGTTTTAAGAGCTTCTTTCTCAGCTTCTTTAACATAGTGGATCAACTCCTTACTTTCTATTTTAAACGATCCTTGTCCAAAGTAAAGGAAGCAAGGACGTTTTCACACGATTTTTTAATTAATGGGGCTTTTTTTGTGGCTGTTCAGCTCCACCGGGCTGCTTTTTTAAATCTGCGTCCTTTGCGGGCAAGGGGATTCCGCTTTTCTTAATTTTATTATATGGTAAAATAAATGAATTTATCGTGGGTAAAAATGGAAATTATTATTCTTTTTAGCAATGAAATTGACTTTTTCACTTTATGGGTTTAGTGTTTTATTACGATAAAACATGTAATGAAAACCAGCAGAATATTGCTTGAAAGGAAGATTGTTTTAAATGAAAAAGATTGTTTTCTTTGATATAGATGGGACCTTATTGGATCACGAGAAAAATTTACCTGATAGTACGAAAGAGGCAATAGAAAAGCTGAAAAAGAACGGAACCTTTGTGGCGATTGCTACCGGCAGAGCTCCCTTCATGTATGAGAACCTTCGCAGTGAACTTGATATTGATTCATATGTAAGCTTTAATGGCCAATATGTAGTATTTGAAAACGAGCCGATATACCGTAATCCACTAAGAACGGCTGAAATTGAAAAACTATATCGGCATGCACAGTCAAACGGACATCCATTAGTGTTTATGAATGAGAAAACAATGAAAGCTTCAGTATCCCATCATCCATTTATAGAGGAAAGCATGGGGAGCTTAAAGTTCCCTCACCCTGAGGAAGACAGGGAGTTTTACAGCGGAAGGGAATTATATCAATCACTGCTGTTCTGCGAGAAAGAAGATGAGGAAAACTATATTTCTTCATCTGCATATCCTGACTTTGGTTTTATCAGATGGCACCAATATTCCGTAGATGTATTGCCTGCTGGCGGGTCCAAAGCTGAAGGGATCAAGCAAATGATTAAAAGACTCGGATTTGATTTGAAAGATGTATATGCCTTTGGAGATGGGCTAAACGATATAGAGATGCTGAATGCTGTCGGAACAGGGATAGCAATGGGTAATGCAGAAGAAGTGGTAAAGAAGGCAGCAGATCGTGTAACATCAGGAGTGGACCAGGAAGGTATCTGGAAGGGATTAAAAGAGCTTCAATTAATATAGCATCGAAAAAGCCTCCGGTTTCATAGCTGGAGGCTTTCTTTTATAATGCTGTGAATGCATCGGCATACTAACGTTCCACAGCAATTGCATTTTCGATTGGCTGATAAGGATTTTGTTTGTTTATGTGATCATAAAACATGATTCCGTTTAAATGATCAATCTCGTGCTGGAAGACAATCGCAGGCAGACCTTTCAGCTTGAGTTTTACTTCATTGCCATCCAGGTCAATGCCTTTAACAGTAATTTTTGAATATCGGGGCACAAACCCGGGAATGGATTCATCAACAGACAGACAGCCTTCTCCTGCAGCCAGATAAGACCGCTGGACAGAATGGCTGATAATCTTAGGGTTGAAGAATGCATAACTGAACAGCTCGCCGTTATAGGTGACATGGACAGCAATCATCCTTTTGGAAATATTAATTTGAGGAGCAGCTAATCCAATGCCTGCCCTTAATCCATACTTAGCAGCAAGCTCTGGATTCTGGCTGTTTTTTATATAGTTCATCATTTCCCTAAGTATCAGTTTTTCTTCTGGAGATGGAGGCATGTTTACTTCCGCGGCAATTTTCCTCAAGGTTGGGTGGCCATCGCGAATAATATCTTGCATGCTCAGCATGGTTATCACTCCCGCTATGTAATAAAGATTAAAAAAATGGCTAAATTATTGGCAAGAAACCATCTGCAAAGCAAAAGGTTTGCCTAGTTTACCTTAATATTAATATATACAGTCTATCAGAGCGGAGGAAAAAAGTTAATAAGAGAAGGCGCTTTTGCACCTTCTCAAGTTATTAAAACTTCCAGCAAGCGCAGCCAACTATGATTAAGAGAATGAATAATACTACAATTAACGCAAAGCCTCTGCCGCAGCCGGCACCCGCTACTGGATAACCGCATCCATAACCGTATCCGCCATATCCGTACATGAAGGATAACCTCCCTAAAGTAAGATTATCGTCCATTTTTTTTCCTTGCCACATCGGACGATTAATATAGCCTATGTTTTAAATGATGAATGGTGTAGGCCTATGCCCAAGTCTTAAAGGAAAAATGCAGCGATAAACTTTAAATACACTTCTAAAAAGGACAAATTGTGAGCTGTTGTGAAAAGTGTCAAACCAAAGGGCTATTGTCAAACAGGGCGGGTACCTTTATAGTTAAAATGTTATAAGTAAGGAGGTTTCAACGTGTCAATTTTGAGCAAAAGCAGACTGTTGCGTGTTTTTATAATCTTGGCTATCTTCCTCTCAGGCTGTATGAACAAGCCAAAACCAGAGGAAAAAGTATATGATGTTCTGGAAAATGTAGTTGAAAAAGAAAAGGACTTTGAAAAGCAGCAGGAACCGCTTGTAAAGCTGGAGAAAAGAGAAAAGGAATTATACGATAAAATTATCAACCTGGGAATGAAGGACTTCGAGGAGATTAAGAAGTTGTCTGATGAGGCAACCTCGATTGTGGATAAGCGGAAGAATCATATGGAGAAAGAGCAGGAAAGCATCCGGGCATCCAAAAAGGAATTTGAATCTTTACCTCCTATAATAGAGGATATAGAGAGCCAAAAGCTGAAAGATAAAGCTAAAAAACTGCACGAAATTATGATGGAAAGATATAAAATACATGACACTCTTTATGAGAACTATTCCAAAGCGCTTAAACTGGATAAAGAGCTGTACGCAATGTTTAAAAAGGAAGACCTTACTCTCGAGCAGCTTGAAGATCAAATTAACGAAATAAATGAAATGTATGAAAAGATATTGTCTTCAAATAAGCAATTCAATGAAAGAACAAAAGAGTATAACGAAGCAAAACTGGATTTCTATAAAGAAGCAGGGATCGAAATAAATACAAATGAATAATATTAATGCCGGCATGTAAATGCACGGCATTTTTTAATGTGCGCCCGGCATGGGTGCAGTCTATAGGGTGAAAGTCCCGAGCCATGAAGGCAGTAGTAGTGGTTAGCTTAACGCAAGGGTGTCCGTGGTGACGCGGAATTTGAAGGAAGCGAGCGGCAAACCTCCGGTCTGAGGAACACGAACTTCATATAAGGCTAGGTACCATTGGATGAGTGTTGCATTACAAAACAAAGTCCTTACTGCCGAAGGTGGTACAGAGTAAATGGAGCAGATAGATGGAGGGAAAGACTGCCCCCTTACCCGGGGAGGTCTGGTTGGAACGCCAAGTACACTTGGTAACCTATCTAGCAATAGGTAGCTGAACAACCAGAAGTCAGCAGATGTCATAGTACCTACCCTACTCGAGATGGTAAGGGAAGGACTGAACAATTAGGAAGAACGAGAACTAGGCATATAATTCCTGTATAGAAGCAGACAATCCGAAAGGACTTACTTGAAGGAGGAAGTGGTGAATTCCACAGGGGGCTTCATGAGGGTGGAGCAGGAATAACATAATTAGATTTCTACGTTCACGTCGAAAGGAAATAGCACATGTTAATGGATATGATACTGTCACGGGAAAACTTAATAGAAGCACTTAAACGTGTGGAGAAGAACAAAGGAAGTCACGGCATAGATGGAATGTCCGTTAAATCCCTACGAAGACACCTCTATGAAAATTGGGACACCCTTTGTGATTCATTAAGGAAAGGTACCTATCAACCTAACCCAGTCCGTCGAGTCGAAATTCCGAAACCGAATGGTGGGGTAAGATTATTAGGAATACCGACCGTGACAGACCGGTTCACTCAACAGGCAATTGCCCAAGTTCTAACCCCAATTTTTGACCCAAGCTTCTCAGAACATAGTTATGGGTTTAGGCAAAACCGAAGAGGTCATGACGCGGTTCGTAACGCAAGGGAAGGTTATAGATGGGTAATTGACATAGACTTGGAGAAATTCTTTGACAAAGTGAACCATGATAAGTTAATGGGGATATTAGCAAGTAGGATCCAAGACCGATTGGTCTTGAAGCTAATACGTAAATATCTCCAAGCAGGAATCATGATAAATGGTGTAGTCTATGATGCCGAGGAAGGAACACCACAAGGAGGCCCACTGAGCCCTCTTCTTTCTAATATCCTTTTGGATAAGGTTGATAAAGAGTTAGAAAGGAGAGGTCACAAGTTTGTCCGCTACGCCGATGACTGTAATATTTACATGAAATCGAAGAAAGCTGGAGAACGAGTGATGAACTCAATTACATGCTTTATTGAGCAGAAATTAAAGCTTAAAGTAAACAGAGAGAAATCAGCGGTTGATCGCCCGTGGAAACGAAAGTTCCTTGGCTTTAGCTTTACGGTTAATAAGAAACCGAGGTTCGAATAGCAAACGAAAGCATCAAAAGGATCAAAGCTAGAATACGGGAATTAACCTCCCGTTCTAAATCAATTCCTATGGAAGTTAGAATCGAGAAACTAAATCAATATCTAACGGGATGGTGTGGATATTTTGCCTTGGCTGATACAACAAGTAAGTTTAAAGAATTCGATGAGTGGATTAGAAGAAGACTTCGTATGATTGAATGGAAACAATGGAAGAAACCGAGGACAAGAGTAAGAAAACTCAAAGATCTAGGTGTTCCTGACCAGAAGGCATACGAATGGGGAAACTCCAGAAAGAAATATTGGAGAATAGCCTCTAGTCCAATCCTACACTAAACCCTCAATAACTCTTATTGGAGTAATCGAGGGCTCAAAAGTCTATATCAAAGATATGAATTTCTGCGTCAAACTTAATTGAACCGCCGTATAAGAACGGTACGTACGGTGGTGTGAGAGGTCGGGGGTTAGCCACCCCCTCCTACTCAATTTTTGGGCTTTCAATGCGTATGGAGACATCGGGTCATTATGAATCCGCTTACTTAAATTTTTATTCCAAAATAACGATAGGTGAAATTTCTTTACTATAACACATGAAAATATAATAGTTTTTTATAATACAGATATAGTGCAAGCGTTAATACAGTTATGGAATTTGAAATGGAATATATAAAATATGGTAACTGTAAAAAAACAATAAGCAAGGTAATTGACGAAGTTCCTGAAGGTATATTAAACTTAATCTCGTAAGTATTTCTGTATCAATTTTGTTGCAAAATTAACTGATACAGAATATGATAGTTAAAGATGAACAGAAAGACGTTTTTTTAGAAGTGATATGTGGAACACTAGTTGTAAGTATGCATATAGCAGAAAAGAACGTTCTGCCATTTAGAGATGCTAATAAAAACATGCTTGGAAAAGTACTTTTTTGCTTTTTGAAAGAGTATCTAATATGGCTTCGTTTTGGGTAACCTAAATTTTGTGTATAAAAACTCTTAAATTAACGTCTTTTTATGAAAGGAAAGGGTGACTGATATGGCTTCTAAAACAAAGAAGGCACAATTCGATGCGAAAAAACAGCTCGAAACAGTTGAAGAACAGTTCCAAACTCTACAAATTTTAAATGAAGAAGGCAAGGTTGTTAATGATTCAGCAATGCCTGACTTAAGCGATGAGCAGCTTCAGGAATTAATGCGCCGCATGGTTTATACCCGCATTCTTGATCAGCGTTCTATTTCACTTAACAGACAAGGCCGTTTGGGCTTCTATGCTCCTACTGCCGGACAGGAAGCTTCCCAGCTTGCATCTCATTTTGCACTGGAGAAGGAAGATTTCATTCTTCCAGGTTATCGTGATGTGCCTCAAATCATTTGGCACGGCCTTCCGTTATACCAGGCTTTCCTATGGTCCCGCGGGCACTTCGAAGGCGGTAATATGCCTGAAGGTGTAAATGTCATTTCACCTCAGATTATCATTGGAGCACAATATATTCAGACTGCAGGGGTTGCCCTTGGCATGAAAAAGCGCGGCGAAAAGAAAGTTGCCATCACTTATACTGGCGACGGCGGTGCTTCACAAGGTGACTTCTATGAAGGCATCAACTTTGCAGGAGCATTTAAAGCACCTGCTATCTTTATCGTGCAAAATAATCGCTTTGCAATCTCTACTCCTGTTGAAAAACAATCAGCAGCTAAAACAATTGCACAAAAAGCAGTGGCAGCCGGTATTCCTGGAATTCAGGTTGACGGCATGGATCCGCTTGCAGTCTATACAGCTGTACGGGAAGCTCGTGAACGTGCAATTAATGGAGAAGGTCCTACATTGATCGAAACGCTGACTTACCGTTACGGACCGCACACAATGGCTGGAGACGATCCAACACGCTACCGTACTTCTGACCTTGATAATGAATGGGAAAAGAAAGATCCTCTTGTTCGTTTCCGTAAGTTCCTTGAAGATAAGGGTATCTGGAATGAAGATATGGAAAACGAAGTAATTGAACAAGCAAAAGAAGATATTAAAGAAGCTATTAAAAAGGCTGATGATACACCTAAGCAAAAGGTTACTGACCTTATGAACATCATGTATGAAGAAATGCCTTACAACCTAAAAGAACAATATGAAATATACAAAGAAAAGGAGTCGAAGTAAGCCATGGCGCAAATGACAATGATTCAGGCAATTACTGATGCTCTACGCACAGAATTGCGCAACGATCCGAATGTATTGGTATTCGGTGAGGATGTGGGCGTAAACGGCGGCGTTTTCCGTGCTACCGAAGGCCTTCAAAAAGAATTTGGCGAAGAACGTGTATTTGATACACCTCTAGCTGAATCCGGAATCGGCGGTCTGGCAGTAGGTCTTGGTTTACAGGGCTTCCGTCCGGTACCTGAAATCCAATTCTTTGGATTCGTTTATGAAGTAATGGATTCTATTTCCGGCCAGCTGGCACGTATGCGTTACCGTTCTGGTGGAAGATATAATTCGCCGGTTACAATCCGTTCACCATTCGGCGGAGGGGTACATACTCCTGAAATGCATGCTGACAGCCTTGAAGGTCTAATGGCTCAGCAGCCTGGATTAAAGGTTGTTATCCCTGCAACTCCTTATGATGCAAAGGGGCTGCTTATCTCAGCTATTCGCGATAACGATCCTGTTATTTTCCTTGAGCATATGAAATTGTACCGTTCTTTCCGCCAGGAAGTACCTGAAGAGGAATACACAATTCCACTTGGAAAAGCAGAAGTTAAACGTGAAGGTTCTGACGTTACAATTGTAACTTATGGGGCAATGGTCCATGAATCTTTAAAAGCTGCTGAAGAGCTTGAAAAAGAAGGGAAATCTGCAGAAGTAATCGACTTGCGTACAGTTGCACCTCTTGATATTGAAACAATTATTGCTTCTGTTGAAAAGACAGGAAGAGCAATTGTTGTTCAGGAAGCACAGAAACAAGCTGGTATCGCAGCTAGTGTTGTGGCAGAAATCAATGACCGTGCAATTCTTAGCCTGGAAGCACCGGTCCTCCGTGTAGCTGCACCAGATACGGTATTTGCTTTCCCGCAGGCAGAGACAGTATGGCTTCCAAACTATAAAGATGTAATTGAAACAGCTAAAAAAGTACTTGAATTTTAATTGAATAACTAATGACACAAGGGGGAAAATATCCCCCTGACGTGTTTTACTAGAACGATTGAAAAAATAGGAGGGTGAATTCCATTGGCATTCCAATTTAGATTGCCTGATATCGGTGAAGGTATCCATGAAGGTGAAATCGTCAAGTGGTTTGTAAAGCCGGGTGACGAAGTACAAGAAGATGACGTGCTTTGTGAGGTTCAAAATGATAAAGCGGTTGTAGAGATACCTTCGCCAGTTAAAGGTAAAGTAGAAGAAGTCCTAGTTGAAGAAGGTACAGTTGCAACTGTAGGTCAAGTATTGATTACTTTTGATGCTCCAGGATATGAAGACCTTAAATTCAAGGGAGACCATGAAGATGAGGCTCCTAAAGAAGAAAAAACAGAAGCACAGGTACAGGCAACTGCTGAAGCTGGCCAGGATGTAAAGAAAGAGGAAGCTCCTGCTCAGGAAACACCAAAAGAAGGCGTCGTTATTTCTGAGACGGATGTGGATCCTAATCGCCGCATTATTGCTATGCCTTCAGTAAGAAAATACGCTCGTGATAAAGGTGTAGATATTCGCCAGGTAGCTGGAAGCGGCAAAAATGGCCGTATCCAGAAAGATGACATAGATGCATTCTTAAATGGCGGTTCTCAAGCTAATGAAGCGCCTGCACAGAAAGCTGCTCCACAAGCCGAAGCAAAAGAATCTGCACCGGCAGCTGCACAAGCAATTCCTGCTGGACAATATCCTGAAACCCGCGAGAAAATGAGCGGAATCCGTAAGGCTATTGCAAAAGCTATGGTAAATTCTAAGCATACAGCTCCACACGTTACATTAATGGATGAAATTGATGTTACGAAACTTGTTGCACACCGCAAGAAGTTTAAAGAAGTTGCAGCGAATAAAGGAATTAAGCTTACATTCCTTCCATATGTGGTAAAAGCATTAACAAGCGCATTGCGTGAATTCCCAGCGCTAAATACTTCAATTGATGATGCAGCAGGTGAAATCATCCAGAAGCACTACTATAACATTGGTATTGCGGCAGACACTGAAAAAGGTCTACTTGTGCCAGTTGTTAAGGATGCAGACCGCAAATCTACATTTGCGATTTCAAATGAAATCAATGAATTGGCTGGTAAAGCACGTGACGGCAAACTTGCTCCGGTCGAAATGAAGGGTGCTTCTTGTACTATCACAAATATCGGTTCTGCAGGCGGACAATGGTTCACTCCTGTCATCAATCACCCTGAAGTTGCTATTCTTGGAATTGGCCGCATTGCTGAAAAGCCTGTAGTGAAAGATGGAGAAATTGTTGCTGCTCCAGTATTAGCATTATCACTAAGCTTTGACCACAGAATTATTGATGGAGCAACTGCACAAAATGCATTGAATCACATCAAGCGTTTACTGAACGATCCAGAACTATTGTTAATGGAGGCGTAATTACAAATGGTAGTAGGAGATTTCCCAATTGAAACAGATACTATAGTCATCGGTGCTGGTCCAGGGGGATATGTTGCAGCAATTCGTGCAGCACAGCTTGGACAAAAAGTTACAATCGTAGAAAAAGCTAATATGGGCGGAGTTTGTTTAAACGTTGGATGTATTCCTTCAAAAGCTTTAATCGCAGCAGGCCACCGCTACGAAAATGCTAAGCACTCAGATGTAATGGGAATTACAGCTGAAAACGTTAAAGTTGACTTTACAAAAGTGCAAGAATTCAAATCCGGTGTAGTCAAGAAGCTTACTGGCGGAGTTGAAGGACTTTTAAAGGGAAATAAAGTTGACATCGTGCGCGGTGAAGCATACTTTGTTGATGGTAATACCCTTCGTGTAATGGATGAAAATTCAGCACAAACTTACACGTTCAAAAATGCAATTATTGCAACAGGATCCCGTCCTATTGAATTGCCGACGTTTAAATTCTCTAAGCGTGTTCTTGATTCAACAGGCGCTCTTGCTCTTCAGGAAATTCCTGAGAAAATCGTTGTAATTGGCGGCGGTGTTATCGGAATTGAACTTGGAGGAGCTTATGCGAACTTTGGTTCACAAGTAACGATCCTTGAGGGTGCAGATGATATCCTAATCGGATTCGAGAAGCAAATGTCATCACTTGTTAAACGCAACCTGAAGAAAAAAGGTGTTGAATTCATTACGAAGGCACTTGCTAAGGGTGTTGAAGAGAATGAAAATGGAGTTACTGTTAAGTTTGAAGAAAAAGGCGAAGAGAAGTCTCTTGACGCAGATTATGTATTTGTTATGGTCGGAAGACGTCCAAATACAGATGAACTAGGCTTAGAGCAAGCTGGTGTTAAGATGACTGAACGCGGTGTTATTGAAATTGATAAACAATGCCGTACTAGTGTGAGCAATATTTATGCGATTGGTGACATTGTTTCAGGTCCTCAATTAGCTCATAAAGCTTCTTACGAAGGCAAGATTGCAGCTGAAGTAATTGCAGGCCACAACGCAGAAATTGATTACTTGGCTATCCCAGCGGTTGTATTCTCTGAGCCTGAATTAGCTTCTGTAGGCTATACTGAGCAGCAGGCTAAAGAAGAAGGAATCGAAGTGACAGCAGCGAAATTCCCATTTGCAGCTAACGGCCGTGCCCTTGCACTTGATTCCACTGACGGATTCTTAAAACTTGTAACACGCAAGGAAGATGGACTTGTAATTGGTGCGCAAATCGCCGGTGCTAGTGCTTCTGATATGATTGCTGAGCTAGGATTGGCTATTGAAGCAGGCATGACTGCAGAAGATCTTGCAATGACTATTCACGCACATCCTACATTGGGTGAAATCACAATGGAAGCAGCAGAAGTTGCTATTGGAAGCCCAATTCACATTGTAAAATAATTATACAAAAAAATCCTTCCCTGCCAGGGAAGGATTCAGTTTGTAGACAAAAGGGGTTCGGAATAGTCTCATTCCGGACCTCTTTTTTGAATTTTATTGGCTTTGAAGCATTTTCAGATGATGATAGACCTCTCCGAGGTCATCTTCTAGGCCATTTCTGG
>NZ_JAMBOJ010000047.1 GCF_023715565.1 Cytobacillus firmus
TCAGGTTGATAGGTCAGAGGTGGAAGCGTGGCGACATGTGGAGCTGACTGATACTAATCGATCGAGGACTTAACCAAAACGAAAAGCAGAGGCGACTGTTCAACTTCGAGAGACGTTGGAGAGCCGGCCATTCAAATCCTTGGGATTTGGAGGGACGGATCGAAACGGCCGAGAAGTTAGGAGCCGAAGCTAGACAAGTCATATTGGTGAATACTCGGCAAATTCTTCTTCATACATTATCTAGTTTTGAGGGAACGAAAAAATGAAATTTCCTCTTGAAAAAAACTTTAAAAGAAAGTATAATCATACTTGTCTTTTGAAAATAGTCTGGTGGCGATAGCGAGAAGGTCACACCCGTTCCCATACCGAACACGGAAGTTAAGCTTCTCAGCGCCGATGGTAGTTAGGGGCTGTCCCCTTGTGAGAGTAGGACGCTGCCGGGCTGTTTTATAATACCACTTTTCCGCAGTAGCTCAGTGGTAGAGCATTCGGCTGTTAACCGAACGGTCGCAGGTTCGAATCCTGCCTGCGGAGCCATTTTCATAAAGCCCCTTATGGGAATTATGAGCTGCTGCTTCCATAGCTCAGCAGGTAGAGCACTTCCATGGTAAGGAAGAGGTCACCGGTTCGAGCCCGGTTGGAAGCTCTCTTAATGTAGACAACTAGAATACTAGGCCCCTTGGTCAAGCGGTTAAGACACCGCCCTTTCACGGCGGTAACACGGGTTCGAATCCCGTAGGGGTCACCATACTGGAGGATTAGCTCAGCTGGGAGAGCATCTGCCTTACAAGCAGAGGGTCGGCGGTTCGATCCCGTCATCCTCCACCATATTTGCCGGTGTAGCTCAATTGGTAGAGCAACTGACTTGTAATCAGTAGGTTGGGGGTTCAAGTCCTCTCGCCGGCACCATCTGTTTTTCGTAGATGGAGGGGTAGCGAAGTGGCTAAACGCGGCGGACTGTAAATCCGCTCCTTCGGGTTCGGCAGTTCGAATCTGCCCCCCTCCACCACTTATACTTAATAAAAACACAAAAACTGGACAAGCTATGAATGTCCTTTTTATTTTGTAATTATTGGGCTATAGCCAAGCGGTAAGGCACCGGACTTTGACTCCGTCACTCGCAGGTTCGAATCCTGCTAGCCCAGCCATTTTTGTTTTAATTGTATGAGCCATTTGCTCAGTTGGTAGAGGATTTTAAAAGATTGCAGCATCGAAGCATTACTGCTCTGAAAGGCAAGTTTTTAAAATCTGCGACAAAGACCAAAGGGTTTTGAAGCACATCTATCGAAGTTTAGGCAACAGAATTATAGTATGAGCCATTAGCTCAGTCGGTAGAGCATCTGACTTTTAATCAGAGGGTCGAAGGTTCGAGTCCTTCATGGCTCACTTTATAGAAAAACGCAGACCTTGGGAATCGAGTCCTGAAGGTCTTACTTGCAAATAAAAATATGCTGCGGAAGTAGTTCAGTGGTAGAACATCACCTTGCCAAGGTGGGGGTCGCGGGTTCGAATCCCGTCTTCCGCTCCAAATGGGGCCTTAGCTCAGCTGGGAGAGCGCCTGCTTTGCACGCAGGAGGTCAGCGGTTCGATCCCGCTAGGCTCCACCAGCATACATAATACACCATTCCTTAAACCATACGGGTTTAAGGATTTTTTATTTTATAAATATCGGATAACCAGGACTTTCACCCTAGGCAGCCGTATATATATACACAATTTTGTCGAGTTGAGTCATATGTTTGAAAGCGGTTAAAATATAGATATGAAGGGAAAGGGAGGACTTGTATTATGATTAGACAGAAATTATCGATAATTGGAATGCCGATGGATCTTGGTCAGATGAGACGCGGTGTGGATATGGGGCCAAGTGCTATTCGCTATGCCGGAGTGAATGAACGTTTAAAATGTTTATTTGAAGAAATCCAGGATCAAGGCGATATTGCTATTGGCCGCCCGGAGGTTCAAATCGATCCAAATTCAAATCTTAGAAACTTGCACCTTATTGCTGAAAAAACAGAGATGCTTGCAGAAAAAGTTGATCACGCAATAAAAGACGGTTCTTTTCCATTAGTGCTCGGCGGTGACCATAGCATCGCGATTGGAACATTGGCAGGGGTATCGAGGCACTATAAGAACCTTGGGGTAATCTGGTATGATGCTCATGGTGATTTAAATACAGCTGAGACATCACCTTCAGGAAACATACATGGAATGCCGCTTGCTGTAAGCCTGGGTATGGGCCATCCGCTTTTAACAAATGTGGGGGGATATGGTCCAAAGGTTAAGCCCGAGAATATTGTCATTATTGGGGCAAGGTCATTGGATGAAGGAGAACGGGAGCTTATTAAGGAAAAAGGCATTAAAGTATACACCATGCATGAAATTGACCGACTTGGAATGACAAAGGTTATGGAAGAGTCTATTACATATTTAAAAGAAAGAAATACAGATGGTGTTCATCTGTCTCTTGATTTGGATGGGTTGGATCCGCATGATGCACCGGGTGTTGGAACTCCGGTAATTGGCGGCATCAGCTACCGTGAAAGTCACTTGGCCATGGAGATGCTTGCAGAAGCACAAATCATAACATCGGCTGAATTTGTAGAAGTTAACCCCATTTTGGATGACAAGAACAAAACAGCTACTGTAGCAGTCGCACTTATGGGTTCACTATTTGGCGAAAAGCTTCTATAATAAAGGAAAATAAAGAAGAGCAGAACATTGACAAGTTCTGCTCATTTTTTTGCTGTGAGTGTATAATATTTATTTAGAAGTTCATCAAGTTTAATGCTGACATCCACTACCATGTGATCTGTAAAAGAACCGGAAGCTGCTAACTGAATCATTTTAGTCCGGCAATCCTCAATATCTCTCAATAATTCCTTAACACACACCGTAACCAATCCTTTTCGGTAAATTTAGTACTTTTATACCCTAAAAGAAAAAAAGTAAACCTGTATAAGTTAAAATTTGTTAATATAGAAATTGAATGTTTTTTTAATTAAAATGAAACCTTTTCCGCTATCGATTCGTATTATCGATTAGCCGCACTGGAGCGGAGGTAAAAAAATGGAGACAATCGTAAAGAAGAGGATAAAACAAGTATTAAAAGGCGACCAGGATGCTTATGCTGAAGTTGTTGAAATATACAAAGATAAAGTTTTTCAGATTTGTTACAGAATGCTGGGAAACAGGCATGAGGCGGAGGATATCGCTCAAGAGGCTTTCTTAAGGGCTTATGTAAACATTGCCAGCTTTAATATTGACTTAAAATTTTCCACATGGCTCTATCGGATTGCCACAAACCTTTGTATAGACAGAATCAGAAAAAAGAAGCCTGATTATTATCTGGATGCAGAGGTCGCCGGAACGGATGGACTGAACATGTATTCTCAAATAGCTTCAGATGCAAGGCTGCCGGAGGATGATGTAGAAAGCCTCGAGCTGCAGGAAACAATCCAAAGAGAAATATCGAAGCTTCCTGAGAAATATCGTTCGGTTATTGTTCTAAAATATATTGAAGAATTATCGCTGAACGAGATCAGTGAAACACTCGACCTTCCATTGGGAACCGTAAAGACCCGGATCCACCGCGGCCGGGAAGCTCTTAGAAATCAATTAAGATATGTTTAATAAAGAGGGTGAGAACTTTGAAATGTCCAGCAGAAATGGTTGTTTATATGCACGAGTACCTAGATGAAGAGATCTCAGCCGAACATGAGAAGGAATTAAGGGCACATCTGCAAACCTGCGGGGAGTGTCAAACTCATTTCCATGAACTAAAGAAAACAATTGCTTTAGTCCAAAGCACTTCACATATACAGGCACCTGAAAATTTCACGGCAAATGTTATGGCGAAATTGCCAAAAGAAAAACGGAAGGTTGGAGTTCAGCGCTGGTTCAGGCATCATCCGCTTTTAACGGCGGCGTCACTCTTTCTTGTTCTGATGATGGGAAGCGTTGTATCTTCCTGGGATCAGGATCACCAATTATCCTTTTCTAAGCAGCCGAACCTTGTGGTGCAAAACGATAAGGTGATTGTACCTGAAGGTGAAGTGGTAAAAGGCGATGTAGTGGTAAAGAACGGCGACTTGGAAATTCAGGGCGAGATTGACGGGAATGTTACCGTCATCAATGGGCAGCAGTATATGGCTTCTGCAGGCAAGGTTACTGGAGAAATTGAAGAGGTTGATGCCATATTCGAATGGCTATGGTATCACATTAAAACGGCCGTTAAGGATGCTGTGAATGTCTTTGAAACCGGAGAAACAGACAAAGAAAAGTAGTCAAGCATACTAAGAATCCCTGCTTTATAGCAGGGATTCTTAGTATGCAAAGGGCAATGCTGATTTTTCCAGATAGCATATGCTGTTTCAAAATTGGAATTAGTGATGAATATGATATAATATGAAAGTTACATAAAGGAACAATAGGCATTTTGCTTTTGAAATATATATTTGGAGGAAGGATAATGTCGTTTGCGGATTTCTCTATTTTGAAATTGTTGGCTAATACAATAGACATTCTCCTTGTCTGGTACGTCATCTATAAACTCATAATGATTGTTAAAGGAACAAAGGCTGTTCAATTGCTGAAGGGGATTTTTGTCATTATCCTGGTTAAAGTAGCAAGCGACAAGTTCCATCTGCAAACATTAGGGTGGATGATGGAACAAGTGCTTTTATGGGGATTTCTGGCCATCATAATCATTTTCCAGCCGGAGCTGCGAAGAGCACTTGAGCAATTGGGAAGAGGAAGGTTCTTCTCAAGGACGGCTAATCAGGAAGAAGAAAATCAGGAGAAACTGGTCGAGTCTATTGCGAAGGCTGTAGATTATATGGCTAAACGGCGCATTGGCGCGCTAATATCAGTTGAGCGGGAAACTGGGCTGAACGATTATATTGAAACTGGTATCGGGCTGGATTCCAAAATTTCTTCTGAGCTCCTGATAAATATATTTATACCGAATACACCTCTGCATGATGGGGCCGTTATCATTCAAAGGAATTGTGTGGCGGCAGCCGCCTGTTATCTGCCTCTGTCAGAAAGTCCTTTCATTTCAAAAGAACTGGGTACCAGACATAGGGCAGCTTTGGGCATAAGTGAAGTAACTGACAGCATTACCATTATCGTTTCTGAGGAAACAGGAAGTGTCTCCTTAACCAAAAACGGGGAGCTGCACCGTGACTTAAAAGCGGAGGCTTTTAAAGATATGCTTTCAAATGAATTGCTTGTTCAGCAGAAAATTAAGCAGACTTCTTCAGGTCTTTGGAACTGGAGGGGGAAAAAGAATGGATAAGTTAATTGATAAAATGGTAGATACCCGCTGGTTTATGAAAATTGTTGCCTTGATTCTTGCCCTTTTTCTATTTGATTCTGTATATGATTCGGATAAGGAATTAAAGGAAATAAACGTTCCAGGCCAGCAGGATTCAGCCATTATTGAAGATGTCCCGGTGAAAAGCTATTATGATACGGAAAACCTGGTCGTAACCGGTATGCCGGACACAGTTGATTTGAGTATGAAGGGCCCGAAAAGCCACCTTGAGTCAGCGAAAAAACAGCAGAACTTTGAAGTATATGTAGATTTGACGAATGCAGAAATTGGCTCGCAAAGAGTAGAAATTAAGATTCGTGATATCTCAGATAAACTGGATGTGACCATTAATCCTCAATATGCAGATGTGACCGTACACGAAAAAGTCACCCAGGAATTTAAAGTGGATGCAGAATTTAATAATAGCCTTCTTGCTGAGGGCTATACGGCTGAAGCGGCATCTGCAGAACCAAAGACGGTTAAAATTACGGGGGCCAAAGAAGTAATCGAGCGGATCAGTTTTGTTAAAGCGACTCTTGATGTCAAGGGTCCTATAACCGAGACAATCGCTGATGATGCAACCGTCAGGGTATTGGACCGTGAGATGAATAAGCTTGATGTCATTGTGGAGCCTCAGGCCATTCGGGTAACAGTTCCGGTTAAGCAGTTAAGCAAGACGGTGCCAATTACGATTGTCCGTAACGGGGAACCACAGGATGGGGTAACCATTAATTCGATTAAACTTGATGTTAATGAGGCTTCTATAACTGGCCGTGAAGATATATTGAGTGAGACTGAAAGTGTCAGGGTAGAGGTAGATGTCAGCAAGATTGGGGAAGATACTGTGCTCACCCTGCCGGTTATTATTCCGGATGGCGTTTCAGCAGTAGATCCTAAAACAGTGAAGGCTTCAATTGATGTCAGCACTAAGGAAAATGCAGAAACAGAAGAAGAAGAGGAAGAGAAAAGCACAGAGAAGCCTGCAGAAGAAACACAGGCACAGGACCAAGAGGTAACCAAGACCTTTTCAAGCCTGTCCATTAACTTAGCCGGCTTATCCGAAGAATATGAGGCGGCCCTTAAAAATCCTGCTTCCGGAAAGATAAGTATCACGGTAACCGGGAAAAGCAGCACAGTTCAGGATCTCAAAGCGGACGACTTTAATCTGTATTTGAGCCTAGCAGACCTTGGAGAAGGTGACCATGAGGTGCCAATCAATATAGATGGCCCTTCTGGGGTGGATATAAAGCCTGCTGCAGGTAAAGCGAACATAACAATAACAAAAAAAGAAGAAGTTTAATATAGTTTTTAAAGTTAGAAGGAGAGATTATAAAATGGGTAAATATTTCGGTACAGATGGAGTACGCGGAGTTGCAAATAGTGAATTGACACCGGAGCTGGCCTTTAAGCTGGGCCGCTTTGGAGGTTATGTATTAACGAAGGACCATGATCGTCCGAAAGTATTAATCGGCCGGGATACCCGTATTTCAGGCCATATGCTGGAAGGTGCACTTGTAGCAGGGCTATTATCAATTGGAGCAGAAGTTATGCGCCTTGGAGTCATTTCAACTCCCGGAGTTGCTTATTTAACAAAAGCACTGGGGGCAGAGGCTGGAGTCATGATTTCCGCTTCTCATAATCCGGTTGAAGATAATGGAATCAAGTTCTTTGGCCCGGATGGGTTTAAACTTTCCGATGATCAGGAAGCGGAGATTGAGGAATTAATGGATATGGCAGAAGATCAGCTTCCAAGACCAGTCGGAGGAAGCTTGGGGCAGGTAAATGATTACTTTGAAGGCGGCCAGAAATATCTTCAATACTTAAAGCAGACAGTTGATGAAGATTTCTCCGGTATTCACATTGCGCTTGATTGTGCGCATGGAGCAACTTCGCCGCTTGCGACGCACTTATTTGCTGACCTTGATGCAGATCTTTCCATGATGGGTGCATCTCCCAATGGCTTAAATATCAATGCAGGAGTTGGGTCTACTCATCCTGAGGCACTATCTGCTTTTGTAAAGGAAAGAGAAGCAGATGTTGGTCTGGCTTTTGACGGAGACGGAGACCGTTTGATCGCCATTGATGAAAATGGCGATATTGTGGATGGCGACCAAATCATGTATATTTGCGGAAAATACATGAAAGAACAAGGAAGGCTTAAGCAGAACACAGTCGTTTCTACTGTCATGAGCAATCTTGGTTTTTATAAAGGGCTGGAAGCCAACGGGGTCGAAAGTGTACAGACAGCTGTAGGTGACCGCTATGTTGTGGAAGAAATGAAGAAGAATGGCTATAACCTTGGCGGAGAACAGTCAGGACATATTATTTTCCTAGACTACATCACAACGGGAGATGGACTTTTGACTGGGCTTCAGCTAGTGAACATTATGAAGGTAACGAAAAAGCCATTATCTGAGCTTGCGAACGAAATGAAGAAATTCCCACAGAAGCTTGTGAATATCCGTGTAACAGACAAACACCATGTGACAGATAATGAAAAAGTAAAAGAAGTCATTTCACAGGTTGAAGAGGAAATGAACGGAAACGGCCGCATCCTTGTCCGTCCTTCCGGAACAGAGCCGTTGGTCCGCGTCATGGCAGAAGCTCCAACAGGTGAGCTATGTGCTTCATATGTAGAGCGCATTGCAGTTGTTGTAGAGAGTGAAATGGGATTAAAAGAGTAAAAAGCACAATTCATATGCATAAGGGAACTCCTGAGCTCCCTTATGCATATTTTTATATATGGCAGACACTATCTGTCCTCAGATATTTGTTGACGGAAGTCTGACTTTGATGTATGATTGTCCTGTTTTTGTATTTAAGAATACAGGACATCCTTATTCAAGAAGAGAAAGGTGGATAGTGAGAAAGATTAGTAATGTTAAAGCGCCTGAACTGATCCTGGACGTAAGGATTAGTTGACGAGGAGGAGGTTTATCGAATGTTCGGCGGATGCCTCCCGGTTGAAAGCACAACCGATGATTTCTTCTTTAAAACATTCAGGCAACTGAATGGACAAAGAGAAGGAAATGCTAAAATTAAAAAACGCTCTTACAAAAGGCTGTATGTCTTACAGAGAGGCGAAGATAAAAAAACAGAGATAAGGGGCAGGACTGCCCCGAAAAGGCTTCTTGCCCCTTCATTATTAGGAGGAAAAGAAGTATGTGTGGAATCGTTGGATATATCGGAAGTTTAGATTCAAAAGAAATTTTATTAAAAGGCTTGGAAAAGCTTGAATATAGAGGATATGATTCTGCTGGAATCGCAGTTATGAATGATAATGGCGTTCAGGTTTTCAAGGAAAAAGGCCGTATTGCGGACCTTCGCAATATTGTGGATAAAGATGTAATGGCAAACACAGGAATTGGACACACCCGCTGGGCGACTCATGGTGTGCCAAGCACAGTCAATGCCCATCCCCATCAAAGCAATTCCGGCCGCTTTACGCTGGTTCATAATGGCGTAATTGAGAACTATGACATCTTAAAGCGCGAATATTTGCAGGGAGTAGCTCTTCAAAGTGATACAGATACAGAAATCATCGTTCAGCTGATTGACTTATTCGTGAGCGAGGGATTAAGCACTGAAGAAGCGTTCCGTAAAACGCTGACACTTTTAAAAGGCTCTTATGCCATAGCTCTTTTGGATGCTGAAAACAATGAAACGATTTTCGTAGCGAAAAACAAGAGCCCGCTTCTGGTTGGATTAGGCGAAACTTTCAATGTAGTCGCTTCTGACGCAATGGCGATGCTGCAGGTAACTGATCAATATGTTGAACTGATGGATAAAGAAATCGTTATTGTCACAAAAGATGCTGTTCAGATTCAGACACTGAATGGTGAGTTTATCAGCCGCGATCCATATACAGCTGAATTGGATGCAAGCGACATTGAAAAAGGAACATACCCTCACTACATGCTGAAAGAAATCGATGAGCAGCCTTTAGTGATGCGCAAAATCATTCAGAAGTATCAAAATGATCAAGACGAGCTGACGGTCGACAAGGAAATCGTTGACGCAATGAACGATGCTGACCGCATCTATATTATTGCTGCAGGAACTTCTTATCATGCAGGACTTGTTGGAAAGCAGTTTATTGAAAAGATTGCAAAAATCCCAGTTGAAGTTCACATTTCAAGTGAGTTTGGCTACAATATGCCATTGCTTTCAGAGAAGCCGTTATTTATCTTTATCTCTCAAAGCGGTGAAACAGCAGACAGCCGTGCCGTGCTTGTAAATATTAAGGAAATGGGCCATAAGGCGTTAACGATTACAAACGTTCCAGGTTCAACTCTATCCCGTGAAGCGGATTACACATTATTGCTTCATGCAGGCCCTGAAATTGCCGTTGCTTCTACAAAGGCATATACAGCCCAGATTGCTGTATTATCCATTCTTGCAGAAGTGACTGCGAAAAGCCGTGGATTGGAGCTTGACTTCAACCTTGTCCAGGAGCTTGGCATCGTTGCGAACGCTATGGAAGTGCTTTGTGATGCGAAGGAAGAGTTCGAAGACATTGCTCGCAAATTCCTTTCTACTACTCGCAATGCGTTCTTCATTGGCCGTGGAATCGATTTCTATGTTGGTCTTGAAGGTGCACTTAAACTGAAAGAAATCTCATATATTCAAGCTGAAGGCTTTGCAGGCGGAGAATTAAAGCATGGAACCATTGCTCTAATCGAGAATGGTACGCCAATCATTGCCTTGGCAACTCAAGAAAGTGTTAACTTAGGCATTCGCGGCAACGTCAAAGAGGTTGTTGCCCGCGGCGCTAACCCTTGCATCATTTCCATGAAAGGGCTGGAAACAGAAGAAGACAGCTTTATCATTCCGGAAGTGAACGAATTATTAACACCTCTTATCTCTGTAATACCATTACAATTAATATCTTACTATGCTGCGCTGCACCGCGAGTGTGACGTAGATAAGCCGCGTAACCTGGCTAAGTCGGTTACAGTAGAGTAAGAGATATTTCATCCTAAAACGAGTGAAAATTGGAGGTCTCCTCCGGTTTTCCTCGTTTTTTTCTTCAAAAGCGTGGCAGCAGGATTTTGGCGATAGGCGGAAGAATAAAGAATTCAATTAGTGTGGAAAGAAATCTCCATAGTAGATAAAGAGCCTAATTGGGTATGTAATAACCTATGAAACAGGCAGGTGCGGCCAATGTTTTAGCCGAAAGTGTTCCCAACCCCCTTTACATGCAGCGAATTCAGTCAGGATTTACAATCGTTTTCTCAAAGGGTATGATTTTTATTGATTAGTTAATAGATTATAGGAGCGGTATAATGAAAGAATTAACATTTAAATCGTACGACCAATTTCTTCAATTTAACGAGCATAAGGCGATGGAAAAAGCGATCATGAAGGGGCTTCAGGGAGATGAGCTGGAGCTCTTCAAGCTTGACTTTCTGCAAAGGGCCAAAACCATGTGGAAAGAGTATGATTGTGATCTTTGGCTGGAAAAACACGGATATGTCATCATAAATGTATGGAAAGATGGCAGCGGCAAAAGAAAAGTGACAAGAGGAAGACCGAAAAAACTGGATTCTGAAAAATATTCGCACACTGTCCATGTAAGATTGGATGAAGAAACATATCGGCAGCTGACGAATCACTGCCAGGAGAATCAGATCGACGTATCTGAAGCTATTCGGGTTCTGATTAAAACACTATAGAGGCAGGAATGGGAGATTCAACTTTCGGGTTTGAGTCTCCTTTCCTGTATATGGCCTTACTAAAACAAGGAAAATATTAGACAATTGCAGAAACTTGCTATCTTCCTCTTTTCTTTTATTATTTTTTGTGATACATTAATTGTGCAGAGATAGTGATAATCATTTTCAATAAACAAAATAATCTATACATATCTAAGTTCTTTTTTTTAACCATTTAATGATAATGATTATCATTATTCAAAAAATAGTTTTGTAGAAAGGCTGTTTTCGCAAAGTTTTGTTGCTATTTGTATTATATTTACGGAGTTGATTGGAGCTGAAGGTGCGAGATCCTCGAAAATGCATTCGCATTTTCTTCGTGCGGTGTTTACTCAAGGTAGCCTATTCAACGTCCTACGGGAGTAGCGGGACAGGAGAGAGCCCGCAGACGCGCAGCGTCGAGGAGGCTTTTCGCCTGCCCCGTGGTTCGCTGAGCATCCTCTTGCTTCAATTAACGGAAAACATCGATAAGCGAAAACAACAATTTATACGAAAAGAGCCTATAGAAAAGATTTCTGATAAAAAACACGTTATGAGGGTTAAAAATGAGATTATGGATGTTAGGAATTGCAGCCATCGTTCTGTCTTTTATCTCGCTGTTTATCGGTGCAATAAATATAACGCCTATGGACCTGCTTGATTGGGAATCAGATGAAACACATATCTTCCTTATCAGCCGCATTCCCCGGTTAATGGCGATTATATTAGCGGGGGCAGGAATGAGTATTGCCGGTTTAATTATGCAGTCTTTAAGCCGGAATAAGTTTGTATCACCGACTACTGCCGGAACATTGGATGCAGCAAAACTGGGTATTTTGATTTCTATGCTGTTTTTTACAAATGTTACTTATACACAGCAGGTTATTTTTAGCTTTGCCTTTGCTTTAGCAGGTACATTTCTCTTCATGCAGATTTTAGATCGTATAAAATTTAAAGATGTTATTTTCGTTCCGTTAATCGGAATTATGTATGGAAATATACTATCTTCGATTACTACGTTCCTTGGATATGAAGCGGATCTGCTGCAAAATCTATCTTCCTGGCTTATGGGAAGCTTTACCTTGATTATTGCCGGCCGCTATGAGCTTTTATATGTCAGTATTCCAGCTATTGTTCTGGCGTATATTTATGCGAATAAATTTACGGTTGCCGGAATGGGGGAGGATTTTGCCAGAAATCTTGGCTTAAGCTATAAGCTGGTACTGAATATTGGCCTGGTCCTTGTTGCGGTTATCTCAACAACGGTGGTTCTTACTGTCGGGGTGATTCCGTTTTTAGGACTAATCGTTCCCAATATTGTTTCCTTATATTTAGGCGACAACCTGCGCAAAACGATTCCGCATACAGCGGTGCTGGGAATTGTCTTCCTACTAATATGTGACATTTTGGGGCGCATCATCATTCATCCCTATGAAATTCCGGTTAATGTGACAGTGGCAGTGATAGGCAGTGCTATCTTCTTAACGATGCTGCTAAGGGGGAGAGCATATGCGAAATAGTACAAAACTGATCATGTTAACAGCTATTGCCATTGTGTGTATTTTGTTATATGGCTTTTATGATATTAAAGGCGGCTTTGATTATGCTTTTCCAAAGCGTATGCTCCGGGTCACAGCGATGATTATTACAGGAATCGCCATTGCTTATTCTACCGTTGTGTTCCAGACCATTACACATAACCGCATTTTAACACCTTCTGTTATGGGCCTTGATTCCATGTATCAAGTGGTACAGACATTAATCTACTTTTTTGCAGGGTCAATGTCAGTGTGGGTGTTAAATAAATACTTGAACTTTGGTGCAGCTATTTTAGCGATGGTCATCTTTGCACTGATTTTATATCGGTTTTTGTTCAGGGCTGATAAGCATCCCATCTATTTTCTTCTCTTAATAGGGATGATTATAGGAACACTCCTGGGGAGTTTTGTCACATTCCTGCAGGTATTGATCGATCCAGTTGAATATTTAAGTCTTCAAAGCCGGCTGTTTGCGACCTTTACAAATGTAAAAGCGGAGTTATTATTTATTTCAATTGGCATTCTCGCCCTGGCATTTCTCTATGGCTACCTGATTATGGGGAAGCTGGACGTGATGTCGCTTGGCCGTGAAAATGCGATGAATCTTGGCATTAATTATGACGGTATGGTGATGAGAATTTTAATCTTATCATCCGTTTTAATTGCCACATCCACAGCGCTTGTTGGCCCAATCACCTTTTTGGGGCTGATTGTTGCCAATCTTTCTTATCAATATTTGGTGACATACAAACACTCCATCCATATATTAGGGGCAAGCCTGATCAGTATCATTGCATTGGTCGGCGGTAATTTCCTTGTGGAACATATATTTGAGCTGCGTACGACATTGAGTGTCATCATTAACTTTATTGGCGGTATTTACTTTATCTATCTATTACTAAAGGAAAGTAGGGCAGCAGGATGATTGAAATCAAGGGATTAACAAAACAATTTGGTAAAAAGCCTGTTGTAGAGGATGTTACAGTCACAATCGAGCCGGGGACCATCACCTCTTTTATTGGACCGAATGGTGCCGGCAAATCTACTCTTCTTTCTATGGTAAGCCGTTTATTAGAAGCAGATACAGGTGAGGTATTACTCGATCAAAACAATGTTAAAAAGTGGAAGTCCTCGGATTTTGCTAAGAGAGTATCCATTTTGAAACAGGCAAACTACCTTAATGTGAGACTAACAGTGCGTGAGCTGGTGTCATTTGGGCGCTACCCCTACTCAAAAGGACGCTTGTCCGCTGCAGACGAAAAGTTTGTTGATCAAGCCATTGAATATATGAATTTAGCTGATATGGAAAATAAGTATTTAGATGAATTATCAGGCGGTCAAAAGCAGAGGGCATTTATTGCCATGGTCATTGCTCAGGATACGGATTACATCCTGCTGGATGAGCCTTTAAATAATCTGGATATGAAGCATTCTGTTCAGATTATGAAAATTTTGCGCAAGCTAGTTGATGAACTTGGAAAGACAGTTGTCATTGTTTTGCATGACATAAACTTTGCATCTGTTTATTCTGATCGTATTGTAGCCCTAAAGGATGGCCGGCTGATGAAAAATGGGCCGACCAGTGAAATCATTAATTCTGATGTGCTTCGTGAAATATATGATATGGAGATTCCTATTCAAGAACAGAATGGCTGCAGGATCTGTGTCTATTTTAACTCACATACATAAGCGGCAGATTCCTGGAGAAAACTACTGCATTTCTCCAGGAATCTGCTTGTCTTGCATGTCATGTTTTTGTAGTGCTGGAAAATAATTTAATAAAATTTACGGAAAGTTATTGACTAATAAAGATTATTGAATAATAATTATCATCATAATTGATAATGATAATCGATATCAATAAAACATAAAAAGGGAGAGTTAAGAGAAATGAAAAAGATATTTTATGCAATTCTAGCTGCAATGGTATTATTGCTTGCCGCATGTGGGTCTGCTGAAGAGGCTTCAAAAGAAGAATCAGCTGGTAAAGCTGCAGCTGGCCAATCTGAAGAAGGAAACGCTGCATATCCCATGACTGTTTCTCCGACAGTTGCTTCAGTGGAAGGCGATGAAGGTACAACTAATTTTGAAGATGTAGAATTTGAAAAGATGCCGGAAAGAATTGCGGTATTTGATTATGGTTTCTTAGATACATTGGATGCTCTGGGTGTTAAAGGAATTGTTGGGGTTGCGAAGGATTCCACTCTGCCTGCCCACCTTGAAAAGTATGCTTCAGATGAGTATGAAAGTGTTGGGGGATTAAAGGAACCATTACTTGAAGATATTGCTGAAATGGATCCGGACGTAATCTTTATCTCCGGGCGTCAGTCAGCATTCTATGAAGAATTAAAAGAAATTGCTCCTGTTGTGTTTGTTGGTACATCTGACGCTGACTACTGGAACACATTCCAATCTTCTGTAGACCTGGCAGCGAAAATGTTTGATAAAGAAGCAGAAGCTCAAGAATACACAGCAAAATTTGATTCAGCTTTAGAAGAAATCAAAGCCTTAGCCGGAAACTACGAAAGCACATTAGTAACTATGTACAATGAAGGCAAATTATCAGGTTTCTCAACGAATTCCCGCTTTGGCTACATCTATGACATATATGGATTTAAGCCGGTAACAGAAGATATCGAATCTTCTTCTCACGGTTCTAACTTCGGTTTTGAAGCCATCCTGGAATTTAATCCACAAGTGTTATTCGTAATTGACCGTACAGCAGCAGTTGGCGGCAACTCTAATATTAAAGCTGATATGGAAAATGAAATCGTTAAGAAAACAGATGCTTATAAAAATAAAAAAATCGTTTACTTGGATGGACCACTTTGGTACCTGAGCGGAGGCGGTTTACAATCAGAACTTGCTAAAATTGAAGAGGTCTTAGCTGAGCTGAAATAAATAATATGCTCCCTTTATTGGTAAGCTTCTACGCTGCTGATATCAATGTCAGGAGCAAGTTAAATAACATTATGCGCAATCGATAATACAAAAAGGCAGGATGCTCACTAAAGCATTCTGCCTTTTGTTGTCTATAAATCGTAGAAGTTCAAAAGCAGATAAGCAATCCACCTGCTTTGAGGGCTGTTTCGGATATTGGCAATAAGCCCCTGTACGATAGCGGGACTCAGGCTGCGCTCCTGTACATCTTTTTTTAGGAGAATGAGAGATTCCTTTTCAATCGAATCTTCAAGTTCCTCTATTTTCTGCGCTATAATTTCAGTTATTTGTCTGTCGGTCATTTCTTCATGTCCGGCCTTCCTGAACGTGTCGTAGAGCTCTTCTGTTATAAACGGAATGGCGGAGTGTTTTGCCAGCAGATCTGTTTTTTCCGTTAGTGACCGGCACAGAAGGTTCAAGTCCAAAGGCACATTGAAAAAAAGGAAAATATGAGAGTACACATGCATGAAGCCTTTAATGCAGTAAATTAAATCATATTTAGTATGCTGGACAGCCTCACCATATAGCTGATCCAGCATCGATAGGATGATATCATCTATTAATTGGTCAAATTGGCGCCCTTTTGATATCAGTTCTTCATTAAAGCTATGCGCCTGTTCTTTAATAAAAACCTTTGCAAAGTCAGAATGCTTTTGAAAGGAATGGAAAGTGGTGTAATAAAACTTCCTTAAAAGCTCTCCACCTGTGTTATTTGGATCTTTGACTAATCGGTCAATATCAGAGACGAACTGATCCATAAACTGATCGATCAAAGCCATGATCAACTCATCTTTTGATTTAAATGATAAGTAGAAGGCTCCTTTGGAAATACCGGAGTGAACGGTGATCTGTTGAACAGAGGTAGCTTCAAACCCTTGTTTGGCAAAGAGTTCTAAAGCGCTTTCCATAATTAATTGCTTCTTGCTCATATAAGAATGTCACTCCTTTATGTTTGACAAATGACCACTTGGTCATTAGTATATGTAATTGAGTCTAATAAGTCAATTTAGGGTAGGTGCACAAGTGAAAGGGTTAGTGAATTTTGTCCTGCAGAATAAACTTGCAGTCTGGCTGTTAACAATTATTATCACGGTATCTGGCATTTATTCAGGTACACGGATGAATATGGAGACGATTCCTGATGTCTCAATTCCTTACTTAATGGTAATGGATGTCTATCCGGGGGCAACCCCTGAAAAAGTAATGGATGATGTGTCCATCCCAATAGAAAAAGCCGTAGAAGGCCTTGAGGACGTTAAATCTGTCTACTCAAATTCATATTCTAACATGTCGAATATCCAAGTGGAATATGAATATGGTATTGATATGGACGAAGCCAAGCGTGCTCTTCAATCAGCTCTCGATGCAGTGGAGCTGCCGGAAGGAGCACAGGAACCGACCATTACGGCCATCAGCATGAACATGATGCCGGTTGCTGCGCTTAGTGTCAGCAGCAAAACAGAGGATATCGTGGAGTTAACCTCAACGGTAGAAGAGATCTTACTGCCAAAAATTGAAAAAATTGATGGTGTAGCATCAGCGACCATCACGGGCCAGCATGTGGAAGAAGTGCAGCTCACATACAACGAAGAAAAACTGGCTGAGCTTGATCTCACCGAAGATAAAGTAAAGGAAATGATTCAGGCAAGCAACATGGCTGTTTCATTGGGACTATACGAATTTGAAGAAGGTGAGCAGGCTGTCGCAGTGGACGGCAAGTTCATGACCGAGGATGAATTAAAGAACATGCTCATCCCCGTAACACCAACCGCACAAAATCAGTCACCTTTTGTGAAGCTGAGTGACATTGCCAAGATTGATACGGTCGGCAGAGTGCAATCTGTATCCCGTACAAATGGTGAGGATGCCATTGCCATTCAAATTGTCAAAGGGCAGGAAGCAAACACTGTAGAAGTGGTCAACAATGTCAAAAAATTAATTAAGGAAGAAACGGAAAAAATTGAAGGCCTTGTCATTGATGTATCACTTGACCAGGGTGAACCAATTGAAGAATCCGTTTCAACTATGATCGAAAAGGCCGTATTTGGCGGGCTGATCGCAGTCTTAATTATTCTGTTGTTCCTGCGTGATTTTAAATCAACGATCATCTCGATCGTATCAATTCCAGTTTCCATTTTTATGGCGCTGCTAGTGCTTCACTGGATGGATATTACGCTGAACATCATGACTCTGGGAGCCGTTACGGTTGCCATTGGCCGTGTTATTGATGACTCCATTGTAGTCGTTGAAAATATTTACCGTCGCCTTCATCTGAAGGAAGAAAGACTAACGGGGCGCGCACTTATTCGAGAAGCTACGATTGAAATGTTCAAACCAATCCTCTCCTCGACATTGGTAACCGTTGCTGTATTCGCACCGCTCATTTTCGTGGGGGGAATGGTCGGCGAGCTGTTTACTCCATTCGCTTTGACCATGACGTTTGCGCTTGGTGCTTCACTTCTTGTAGCGATTA
This sequence comes from Cytobacillus firmus, assembly GCF_023715565.1. Taxonomy (GTDB): domain Bacteria; phylum Bacillota; class Bacilli; order Bacillales; family Cytobacillaceae; genus Cytobacillus; species Cytobacillus firmus_C. Next base: position 17,962 of record NZ_JAMBOJ010000047.1, read on the forward strand.
CTATTGTTCCGGCATTATCTCACTTCCTGTTCAAAAAGAAATTATATAGTGAGAAAACGGAAGGCAGCCACAAAGAAGCTGGAAAGCTGTCAAACTGGTATAGAGGCATACTTGAGAAGTCTCTAAATCATAAGATTATTACTTCCATCATCGCCGTTGTCCTGCTTGCAGGAAGCCTGGCTCTGACGCCATTGATCGGATTCAGCTTCATGGGCAGTGAAGAAGAAAAAGTGATGTACTTAACATATACACCTGAGGCTGGAGAACTGAAAGAGGAAACATTAAAGAACGTTGAAGCAGTAGAAGAAAAAATGCTTAACCGTGATGATATTGATATCGTTCAAATATCTGTAACCGAAGAAGCGGACCAAATGACTGCCATGATGGGCGGAGGTGCAGGCGGAGCTTTAATGTACTTGATCTTTGACCCTGAAATGGATAATTTCCCTGAAGTCCGTGAAGAAATAGAAGATTATGTGTTTAATATTGGACAATCCGGTGAGTGGAAGAGCCAGAGCTTCACCTCTATGTCCGGTTCAAACAATGATGTCAGCTACACATTCTACAGTGAAGATTTAGATAAACTGAATGACGCTGTCAAAATGGTAGAAGACGTGTTAAAGGATAATAAAGAATTGGATGATGTTTCTTCAAGTGCAGAAGATGCCTTTGTTGAGTATACCTTCAATGTGGAGCAGGATGAACTGCTGCAGTACGGTCTGACAGCAGGTCAAATTGTGATGATGCTGAATCCTTCAAACACCAAGGATGTTCTGACAACGATTGAAAAAGATGGTGAGACCCTTGAAGTGATGGTCCAGCAGGAGAAGGCGGAACAGCCAAAATCCATTGATGATATTCTGGAGACTCCAGTGCCGACAGCAATGGGTACAACAATGCCTCTTTCCGAGCTGGTCACAGTGGAAGAGGGGACAACACATAACACGCTTGCCCGCAGTAAAGGCGAGTACTATGCAACTGTATCAGGCAAGGTAAAAGGCGATGACATCTCAAAGGCTACTTCTGCAGCAGAGGAAGCGATTGATAAATTGGATCTGCCGAAAGGTGTAACTGTTGGTGTAGCCGGCGTTCAGGCGGATATGAATGAGACATTCACACAGCTGGGCGCTGCAATGCTTGCTGCGATTGCGATTGTGTACTTTATTCTGGTTGTCACATTCCGTGAAGGAGTGGCGCCATTTGCAATCCTCTTCTCCCTTCCATTTGCTGTGATTGGTTCGTTTGTTGGCTTATTCTTTGCCGGTGAAACCATTTCTGTTTCGGTCATGATGGGAATGCTAATGCTAATTGGTATCGTCGTAACCAATGCCATCGTTCTCGTGGACCGGATCATCCATATGGAACGTGACGGACTGGTCATGAGGGAAGCCGTGCTGGAAGCGGGAGCAACCCGCCTTCGCCCTATCCTGATGACAGCCATTGCAACAATTGGCGCATTAATTCCACTGGCCATCGGATCCGGCGGCGGTGGAGGGCTTATCTCCAAAGGTCTTGCGATTACCGTTATCGGCGGTCTGGCAAGCTCGACGCTATTGACTCTGATCATTGTGCCGATTGTATACGAAGTATTATCGAAAATGTTTAAGAAAAACCGCAAAGAAATCGAAGAAAATTAAAAGGAAGCCCTGCAGGATAGATGAATGCCTGCAGGGCCTTTTCTCCTTATTCAATTAAATCCCCCTGATTAACGCCCTCTTTTCTTTTACAAGATCGACTCTTGCAAATAAAAGTGCATATATAACCGCAAAAATGAGATAGGCCAGGCCAATGATTAAGCTAAGGGTCCTTGGAGCAAATATCTCAAGTAAAAATCCTGCTGTACCCATGGAGACAGCCAGGGAAAGGTTTGAGATCATCTCCATTAAACCGAAAAAAGTTCCCTGTCTGGATCTTGGTATGAACTTCATCATAACGGTGTCCAGGCAAATGTTGCCGATTCCACCCGCAAAGGTGATCAGTACGACAGTGAAAAGAGCTGCGCAAAAGCTTGGCGCGAGACTCAGTAAAACATGGCCTGCACCTTCTATAGTGATAAAGATGATCGCAAGTAGCAGGAGGCCGTGCTTCATCATATGAGAAAAAAAGGAGCTTAGAATAAGGCCAATCCCTAGTGAGCCATACATAAATCCCACACCCAGCTCACCCATATCAAAAACTTCCAATGCGTATATGCTGACCAGAATATTGTCTATGCCATTGGCGAGCGGCATGGTCAGCATCATTATAAGAAAGGCAATCAGTGCGGAAGAGCCAAAAATCAGTCTCCCCGGTGACAGGATGCCCGTTGTTCCCGGTTTTCTTCTATGTTCCTCAGAAATTGAGGGAAACACTATCTTGGAGATCAGATACGCTGATAACAGAAAGGTAAGGCCGTTAAACATAAAAGCAGCATGGTTTCCGAGAAAGTAGGCGAGGATTCCACCGGTGCTTGATCCAATAATGAGGACGGCACCCATCATAATTTGTTCTATCGCATTTACATATATCAGCCTATCTGATTTTACAAGGGCAGGTATAGCAGACATCCTCGCCGGTGAATAGATAGCTTCGCCCATTGAAATCAGGAGTGAGCTTAAATAAACAATCCATAGATCGCCTGGTTCACTTACGAAGAGAAGGCAGAGGACCGCCGGCACTCTCAGCAGGTCCACGGTCACCAGAATGGCTTTCTTTGAAAAACGGTCTGCGAGCAAGCCACCTATTGGAGCAATAAAGAAAAAAGGTGCCATGCGAATGGCAAATAAAATCCCGATTGCGACTCCGGAGCCGGTTACGTGGTAGAGCAGCGCAAGCAGTGCTACCTGTGTAAAGCGATTTCCAATTCCATTAATGACACCAGCCCAAAAGAGCTTTTGATAATTTTTCTCCTGCTTCCAGACGGTCCAATTTGTCATGTTAACGCACCTCAGTGAAAAGTAATTCGATAACCATCTAATTTGTTGGCGGAAATTAATAATTAGATATATATCTAATTAGATTATATTCAAATTAGCTTTTAAGCTCAATCATAAATTTTAAAATGTTGAAACTACATCCCATCAAGAATCGTAAAGATGAATAAGGAGGCGGGTGCGATGAAATTATTAATCGAGGTCATATTTCTGTTATTTGTTATCTATTTCAGCTATCACTACATAATCCTTATTACCAAAATGAAGAAAACTGCCCTTATTCCTTCAGATAAAAATGATCTGAGTGCAGTAAGGAAATTCCCGCAAAAAACTTTGGACAGCCCTGTGATCTCCAAGAACAAGCTGGGCCTCACTATGTATGCTGTCATGTTGGCATTTCTAATCGCTATGTTTATAATCGGTAAATATACTGTGAATTTCAGCTGGACCTATCTCTATCTTTTATTCATCCCTTTAATCAATGCCAAAGATCTTCTGAATGTCTTTGCCGTCTATGAGACCGGCTTTATATGCGGAAGCAGGTTTGTTCCGTGGGAAAACCTGGAATCCTTCCGGTTTAAAAAAATAGATTTAGACCACAAATACTATGGGTATTCTCCGGAAGTAAATGAAGGATATGAACTTATTCTAAGGACGAAAATGTCCAGTCATACTCTTGTCGTAACGGAAGAGGAAATGAAAGAAAAGCTGGCCCGTATTCTAAAAGAGCAAATGAAAGGGGCATAGAAAAGTTTTAAATCCTCCTTTTGTTGGTATTTATATAGTAAAACATCAGGAAAGGATCAGGAAAAATGAAAGAAATTACAGTTACAGTTGACTATGATGGGTTAAAATATCAAACAAATATCATCACAAATAAAGAAGCCGGCGAAGAAGAAATTTTAAAGCAGGCAGAAGACCAGATCAGAAGACAGTTGAATAATTAAGAGTAAAAGTTAACCCCCTTAATCAGTGAAGATAAGGGGGTTAAATATTGGGATCAGTGGAGTTTTTGATTTAGTTTTTGCTGAAGCATTTCAATTTTATTTGGAAGGACAAATAAGTACTCTATTAAACTCTCTAAAAGCTCCATCAACAGGGAGGCCATATCCAAATCAATATCCTTTTCAAGATCAAGCATCTCGTAAAAGGCGCTGCCCGGCTGTGCAAGCTGGCTTAAAGACTGCAGGGGCCTTGCTAAATCAACATGTTTTGGCAGCAGTTCAAATTGCTTTGAAAGATTTTGCCCTTTGACCTCTTCTCCAAGAAAATTTTTCAGGATACTCTCAAGGACCCTCTTGGACATAACAGCTGTTGCAATCGTATCTTTGGAATAGCTGACATTTAAGGCTGATCGGTAGGCGCGGGTGAGGTCCCCTGGCACTTCCTTTATTTTCTCCAGCTGTGTAAGGAGCTCCTTGGCTGAATTAGGATCATAAATATAAAGAATCGTCTCGTCGCTTGATTGATCATCCTGATTGAGTATCATGATAAAAACGGATTCCTTTTTACAGGCCGAACAATTTCCCTGGGAAAGTATGCTGGACTTACTTGTGTGATTATAATTCGCCTTTATTGTAAAAAGACTCGGCTTACTGCATTTAGGGCACTCGCATCGGACACTTGATGGTATTTTCCTGTAACCAAATTGACTATGAGAAATAATTTGTGCAGGCAACACTCTTCTCACTAGCATTTCCCCCCGCTAAATTACTATTTTTCCATTCATTACAATTAAGTATAGCTTTGAAAATCAGGAGGAAAAAGATGAAAAATTTGGAATTTATCCGCAGAGCACTTGATGCTAATTACTGTATTAACGTAAAAAAGAGCTACTCCCAACAAATGGGAATAGCTCTTTTTCTATTATCCTTTATAAGGGTTATTGCGGTTTTCCCTCACATTGTTAAAATCATAAGCATCTCGTTTGCGGTTATCGACATCATCGTTATAGGCCGAAACCGTGCGGTCGTTTGTGCTCAGGTCTTCAGGGTTTCCGGTCAGTGGACGGTTTTGATCCAGATTCTCATCTGTCCAAACACCGCTGCTGTTTCTGGTGTTATCCTTAAAAGCATTCGTTTCGCGATCAAGCTCGCCGGGGTTTAAAGGATCAGTGCTTGTGTATGTTGTACGGTCTCCGTCTAAAGCGGAACGGTCCGTATTTGTATAGCCATCAGTAAAGTCTGCAGACTTTGCATCAGGATCGACTAACACAAGGATTTTTCCTGATTTGACATCTGCTTCATAGCGATGTGCTTCTTCCTCTGGAATACCCATGCCGATCAATGCTCCTGCAATACCGCCGGCACCTGCACCAACAGCAGCTCCTGTTAATGTGGCAGCAATTGGTCCGGCAGCTACAATTGGTCCAATTCCAGGAATCGCCAATGCACCTACACCTGCCAGAAGACCTGTTAATCCTCCCAGAACACCGCCAGTAGCTGCTCCGGCAGCTAATCCTTCTTCCGTTTTTGTGCCAGTTTCTTCTGTAACGGCATCCACATCGTCTTTATTTTTACTAATTACGGAAATATCTTCAGGACGGTAACCTTCCGCTCTTAACTTTTCAACCGATTGTATAGCTTCCTGTTCTGTATCGTATGCACCTACAATATGTTTGTTTGTTGCCATATTCATCATCTCCTTAATAATTTTTGCTTATCTATTGGTGTACATACCTTTTTCATTACGCTCATAAACCCAGTGGGTAAATTTACTAATAATTTCTCCTTGACTACTAGCTGACTTGACCTGTAACTGCATAATCGGTAGTTTTAAAAATAGAACAGGTACAAGGAAGGTTGATTCTCTATGAAAAAACTTTATTATGAAAACCCATATATCAAAACATTTGAAACAGAACTTGTATATCAGGCAGCAGACGATAGGGGGGTATATGCCGTCCTGAAAGAAACGGCCTTTTATCCAACTGGCGGAGGACAGCCTCATGATAAGGGGAAACTTAACGGCCTAAAAGTGGTGGATGTAGAAGAAGTGGAGGGGGAAATCCGTCATTATTTAGAAAAGGAATTGAACCCATCGAATTCGGGTGTATCAGGAGAGATTGATTGGAGCAGACGGTTTGACCATATGCAGCAGCATGCCGGCCAGCATATATTATCCGCTGCATTTGAAGAGCTTTACGGTTATAAAACGGTCAGCTTTCATTTAGGCAATGAAACCTTAACCATTGATTTGGAAATTAATGAACTGCCTGCCGGGCACGCAGAGGAAGCGGAGAGACTGGCTAATGACATCATTCTTGAGAATCGCCCGATTGAAGCCAGGTGGGTGAATGCAGAGGAAGCTTCCCAATTTCCGCTCCGCAAACAGCTGTCTGTCAGTGAAAATATCCGGCTTGTAATCATTCCGGAATTTGATTATAACGGATGCGGCGGAACACACCCGTCTTCAACCGGCCAGGTAGCCGGGGTGAAGATATTGGACTGGGAGCGTCAAAAAAAGAAAATCCGCGTACAGTTCATCTGTGGAAGCCGGATTCTCACGCAGCTTCAGACCAAACACGAAATTACCGGGAATCTTAGTCAGCTCCTAAATGCACCAGAGCAAGATTTGCCTTCAGCAGCCAGCCGCCTGATTGAAAATGGAAAGGACCTGGAGAAGCAGCTGGAAGCAGCAAAGGAAGCCTTGTTAGACTATGAAGCAAAGGAAATGTTCACATCAGGAAAGGAGAAGTGCATCAGCAAGGTTTTTGAGGGGAGATCTATCCAGGAGCTGCAGAAGCTGGCACGCTTAATCGCCTCCCAATCTGAAACAGCCGATGTGATCCTAATCAATGAAACAGCCGAGAAACTCCAATTTGTCTGTGCCAGGGGAGCATATTCTGAATCTGATATGAAGAGCCTTTCAGCAGAACTTCTGCAGAAAATTAACGGCAAAGGCGGCGGGAATCCTCAATTTGCACAGGGTGGAGGAGACAAGCTCATGAGCGGGGAAGACCTGCTGGAATTTGCATTGAGACTTGCCGGGCAAAAGTAATTGAACCTGCATGCAATGGACAGATTCAATTGATAAAATATTTAGAAAAGTATTGAAAAGTGATTGTAATACAGCTTCTGTTGTATTACAATTTTGGTACGGGCCATGCATTATAATGAATGTTTATGATAGCCTCATAAACGCCTCATATAATATCCGGGTCTGCAGGAGGCAAGTTCATGTACAGACAAAATACCGTCTATATCATTGGAGACAGCAAAACATCATTGAACAATCCGATTATGCAAAAATATAATGGCTTCTTTATCGGTCTTGTGATCGACAGGGAAACAGATGAAATTGTAGATGCAGAATGTTCATCTACCATAAATTTAACCTCATTATTTATTAAATCGATATTTGTCGGCAAATCCATACTGGAAGCAGACAAAGTATCAGAAGAAATCGAAAGCCGCTACTTCGGCTCCTCGCAAAAGGCCCTGATGGTTGCCTTTAAAAATGCCCATATAAAATATACACAAATTATGAATAAGTAAAGCTGCTTTTTCTGTTTTTCGCAGATGAAATCCAGCTATCTGAGAACCTCTCCGATAGCTGGATTTTTTGCATTTAGTCTATTAATTACTGAGTTGATTGTAGCGAGCATCCTGGAGCGGAAATCAACAGGCAATATCGATAGGCTAATAACAATTTAAAAGGTAAATAAATTGCTGATTTAATTTACAGAAAATATCAAAATAATCTACAATATAGAAAACTATAATAATATAATATTTTGGGGGACTCTGAATGAAGCTTTATCTATCTGTTGATATGGAAGGAATTACGGGTCTGGCTGATCATACACATGTCGGATCATCAAAGCACAATTATGAACGCAGCAGGGTGATTATGACTGATGAGGCAAACCATGTGGTGACCGCAGCATTTGAAGAAGGCTGCAGTGAGGTGATTGTCAATGACAGCCACTCGAAAATGAACAACCTGCTCATTGAAAGAATGCACCCTGAGACTCAGCTGATTACTGGTGATGTTAAGCCATATTCAATGGTTCAGGGGCTGGATTCAAGCTTTAGCGGTGCCATGTTTGTTGGATATCATGCACGTGCTTCCATGAGAGGTGTAATGTCCCACTCCATGATTTTTGGTGTAAGACATATGTACATCAATGATCATGCCATTGGAGAAATGGGCTTCAATGCTTATGTGGCTGGCTATCATGGTGTGCCGGTGCTAATGGTGGCCGGAGATGACCAGGCGGCATTGGAAGCAGAGAAATTAATCCCGAATGTGACAACTGCTGTTGTAAAAGAGACGATATCCCGTTCTGCTGTGAAATCGCTTACTCCTGCGAAAGCGGGCCAGCTTTTAAGAGAAAAAGCAGCAGAGGCACTTAGCAAAGGGGAGCTTATCAAGCCGCTTGTGCCGCCGGAAAACCCTGTATTGAAAATTGAATTTGCCAACTATGGCCAGGCTGAATGGGCTGCTTTAATGCCTGGTGCAGAGATAGAAGAAAATACAACCATTGTCCGCTATCAGGCTAAAGATATTCTTGAAGCATACCAGGCTATGCTCGTGATGACTGAGCTGGCCATGAGAACTACATTCTGTTAGGAAGTGTTAATGAATGACTGGATACATAATAAAACGCCTCATCGCAATGGTCGTCACACTTTGGTTCATTATCACTCTGACGTTTTTCTTAATGCACTCCATACCCGGGTCGCCTTTTAATGAAGAAAGAAACACCAGCGAAGCGGTCCAGCGGAATCTGGAGAGTTTCTATCATTTGGATAAACCGCTGTATGTTCAATATGGAATGTACTTGAAGTCTGTAGTGACATTTGACTTCGGTCCATCTATCAAAAAATCTTCTCAGACGGTTAATGAAATGCTCGGAAGGGGCTTTCCGGTGTCATTTGAACTGGGAATCATCACATTGACTGTGGCGGTTATCTCTGGGATTGCCCTAGGAATCATAGCTGCCCTCCGGCACAACGGCTTTATTGATTACTTAGCAATGACCATTGCAGTTCTGGGAATATCGGTGCCAAACTTTGTTCTTGCCACACTGTTAATTCAGCAGCTTGCTGTTAACCTGGCAATCCTGCCTGTGGCTACCTGGTCAAGTCCGAAGCATATGATTCTGCCGACTCTGGCACTTGCGACCGGCCCAATGGCGATCATCGCCCGACTGACACGATCAAGCATGCTGGAAGTGCTGACACAGGATTACATCAAAACAGCAAAAGCCAAAGGCTTGTCTCCGGTGAAGATTGTTTTTAAACACGCACTGAGAAATGCCCTTCTGCCTGTTGTAACTGTATTAGGGTCGCTTGCTGCAAGCATTTTGACAGGCACCTTTGTTATTGAAAAAATATTTGCGATTCCCGGAATGGGAAAGTATTTCGTAGAAAGCATCAATACGCGTGATTATCCCGTCATTATGGGAACCACCGTTTTTTACAGCTCGATACTGATTATCATGCTGTTTTTAGTGGACATTGCATATGGAGTTCTGGATCCAAGAATTAAGCTTCACAAAAAGGAGGCGAGCTAATGGAACTGCGCAAACAGCATGATAACCGCAACCTTGCACCCGATATTCCGGATGATTGGTTTGTGCCGAAGGCCAAAGACGAGAATGAAGCGGAAGCAGTTGTTAGGCCAAGCCTCTCTTATTGGCAGGATGCGTGGCGCCGGCTTTTGAAAAATAAGCTGGCGATGGCAGGACTATTCTTTCTTATTGCATTAGCCTTTATGGCTATATTTGGCCCAATGATTTCTCCGCATAGTGTATCCCAGCAGTCATTGACCAATCAGAACCTTCCGCCATCTTCAAAATACTGGTTCGGAACAGATGAATTGGGCCGGGATGTTTTTGCAAGAACCTGGTATGGAGCCAGGATCTCCTTATTCGTTGGAATTGTGGCAGCCATGATTGACTTTGCAATCGGAGTTATTTACGGCGGTATTGCCGGATATAAAGGCGGCAGAACGGATAATGCCATGATGAGGGTTGTTGAAATTCTTTATGGGCTACCTTATTTGCTGGTTGTTATTTTAATCAGCGTTGTAATGGGACCTGGTTTATTCACTATTATATTTGCCCTTTCCGTAACAGGCTGGATTGGAATGGCCAGAATTGTCCGCGGACAGGTTCTGCAAATCAAGAACTACGAATTTGTATTAGCATCAAAGACGTTCGGAACAAAAACATCGAGGATTATAAGGAAAAACCTGCTGCCGAACACAATGGGCCCTATCATTGTACAGATGACTTTAACAGTGCCATCTGCCATCTTTGCAGAGGCGTTCCTTAGCTTTCTTGGCTTAGGCATTCAGCCGCCTTTTGCCAGCTGGGGCTCCATGGCAAGTGATGGGCTGTCTACGATTCTGTCAGGTCACTGGTGGCGCCTGTTCTTCCCTGCCTTTTTCATCTCCCTGACCATGTTTTCATTTAATGTGCTTGGAGACGGATTGCAGGATGCCCTCGATCCGAAGTTAAGGAGGTAGCAGCATGGAGAAAGTACTTGAAGTAAAAGACCTGCAAGTCACATTTACTACTTATGGCGGGGAAGTCCAGGCTGTAAGGGGTGTATCATTCGATCTCTACAAAGGAGAAACTCTGGCGATTGTCGGTGAATCAGGCTGCGGCAAAAGTGTGACCTCCCAGAGCGTCATGCGGCTGATTCCATCTCCTCCCGGGAGAATAGCGGATGGCGCTGTACTCTTTAAAGGCAAGGACCTGACAAAGCTAAAAGAATCGGAAATGCGGGATATCCGCGGTGCTGACATTTCGATGATCTTTCAGGATCCTATGACAGCTTTAAACCCTACGATTACCATCGGGGAGCAGATTATAGAAGGTATTATGCAGCATGAAAGCATTTCAAGGCAGAATGCACGCAAAAAGGCACTGGAAATGCTGAATTTAGTTGGGATTCCAAACCCATCAGAAAGGTTGAAGCACTATCCGCACCAATTCAGCGGAGGGATGAGGCAGCGGATTGTAATTGCCATGGCCCTTGTCTGTGAGCCGGAAGTGCTGATTGCCGATGAACCAACCACAGCACTAGATGTGACGATCCAAGCGCAAATTTTGGATTTGTTTAAAGATATCCAGAAGAAAACGGGGGTATCAATCATTATCATCACCCATGACCTGGGGGTTGTCGCTCAAGTAGCAGACCGCATCGCTGTCATGTATGCAGGGAAAATCGTGGAGGCAGGAGAACGAAGGGAAATCTTCTATAATCCTCAGCACCCCTATACAAAGGGTCTGTTGAATTCCGTTCCCCGCCTTGACCTGGATGGAGCTGATCTTATTCCCATCGGAGGATCGCCGCCGGATCTGTTCGCTCCCCCGGCAGGGTGCCCATTTGCTGCCCGCTGTGGATATGCAATGGAGGTATGTGACCGTGTTTATCCCTACAAAACACATCTAAGCCGTGATCATCATGTTGACTGCTGGCTCCAGGATGAACGGGCACAGAAAATGCTTGCGAGTGTGAAATAGGTTTTTCCTTTCGCAGTGCCGGACCCGGTACGGTGAAAGTTATGACTCTATCAGCTGCCAGACAGGCATCTGATAGATAAAGAAATATATCTTAAGAGGGGGAAAAAGAATGAGAAAGTTTTTATCGCTGCTGCTTGCAGGTGTATTGCTATTTGTTATGGCAGCCTGTACGGCAAATGAAAATGCCGGAAAAGAAAAAGACAGCAAGGATGATGGAAAGAAAGAAGAAAGTGCTGAAAAAGTCCTTTATTTAAACAATGGCCAGGAGCCGACTTCATTTGACCCTCCAATCGGCTTTGACTCTGTTTCATGGACTGCACTGAACAACTTGATGGAAGGCTTGACTCGTCTTGGAAAAGATCATGAACCAGAAGCAGCAATTGCTGAAAACTGGGATGTTTCAGAAGACGGAAAGACTTATACCTTTCATATCCGTGAAGACGCAAAATGGTCTAATGGCGACGCTGTAACTGCAGGTGACTTTGTATTTGCATGGAAACGCCTTTTAAATCCTGATACAGGATCTTCAGCCGCTTTCCTCGGCTACTTCATTGAAGGCGGAGAAGCTTATAACAATGGGGAAGGATCAGCTGATGATGTAAAAGTAAAAGCAGTTGATGACAAAACCTTTGAAGTTACTCTAGTTAGTCCGCAGGCTTACTTCTTAAGTGTCATTACCAACCCTGCGTTCTTCCCAATTAACGAAAAAGTTGCAACAGAAAATCCGAAGTGGTTTGCTGAAGCGGAATCTTTTGTCGGAAACGGTCCATTCAACCTGACAGAATGGGAGCATGACAGCCACTTTGTAATGGAGAAAAACGATGAGTACTGGGATGCTGATACTGTGAAATTGGAAAAAATTCATTGGGCCATCATTGATGATACAAATACAGAATATCAAATGTATCAGTCTGGGGAACTGGATGTATCTGATGTACCTTCTGAGCTGAGTGAGCAGCTGCTGGGAGAAGCAAAAGTTGAAGACCAGGCTGGAGATTATTTCTATCGATTTAATGTAAACATGGAGCCTTTCCAGAATCTAAACATTCGTAAAGCATTTGCAATGGCAGTGGATCAGCAGCAAATTGTTGATTTCGTTACAAAGAATGGCGAAAAGCCGGCATACGGATTTGTTTCTTATGGTTTTGGTGACCCTTCAGGAAAAGATTTCCGTGAAGCATCAGGAGATCTTGTGAAAACAAATGTTGAAGAAGCGAAGACATTGCTTGAAAAAGGTATGAAGGAAGAAGGTTATGATAAGCTTCCGGAAGTTACCTTAACATATAGCACGGATGATACTCACAAGAAAATTGCTGAAGCACTTCAGCAGATGTTTAAAGAAAATCTTGGCGTGGAAGTAAAGCTTGCCAACATGGAATGGAATGTATTCTCTGAAGAACAAAAAGCGCTTAAATTCCAATTATCACGCAGTTCATTCCTTGCTGATTATGCAGATCCTATCAACTTCCTTGAAAACTTCCAGACAGGTCATTCCATGAACCGTACTGGCTGGAGCAACGAGAAGTTCGATCAGCTGATCAAGGATGCGAAGAATGAAGCAGACGAAGCAAAACGTTTCGAACTAATGTATGAAGCGGAAAAAATCTTATTCGAAGAAATGCCGATTATCCCTATCCATTTCTACAACCAGGTATATCTCTATAATGATGCTGTTTCAGGAATCGTCCGCCATCCGGTTGGATACCTGGAGCTTAAATGGGCAGATAAGAAGTAATACTTCTTCGGCTTGATGTGAAAGTGACAGGAAAAGGGGTGTTCGTGTGAACATCCCTTTTTTAAAGTAAAAGTGTGAAAAGAGTAAGTTTTTGCTCGCGCTTTTCGGGATTATTTCCCGAAAAATAATATATTTTCCCGAATTTTAGCTTAATACCTCGACAATTATTTCATTTCCCAAACAATGCTTTTGCTGCAGGAGCATATAATGCTATAAAACGAAAAAGGATGTGACAGCATGGCAATCAAACCCCAGCGCCTGAAAAAAGGTGATGCAATTGGAATTATAGCACCGGCAAGCCCGCCCAATCAGGAGAACCTGAAACGATCCCTGTCTTTCTTGGATGAGCTTGGTGTAAAGGTAAAGATGGGTGAACATGTGACAGATCAATATGGTTACTTGGCCGGGAAGGATGAAGACCGTCTGGCAGATTTACATAGCATGTTTGCGGATAAGGAAGTCAAAGCCATCATTTGTGCTGGCGGCGGCTATGGAACCGGGAGAATTGCGTCCCAAATTGACTACAATCTGATTAAAGAAAACCCCAAAATTTTCTGGGGATACAGTGATATAACCTTCCTGCACACCTCCATCCGTCAGCAGACAGGATTGGTCACCTTCCATGGGCCGATGCTCGCCTCTGATATTGGCAAACAGGATGCGGATCTGCTATCCAAGCAATATTTTAACCAGTTATTTGAGCCGGTCACACTTGACTATCCAGAAGGAATTTCAGAATTGGAGACGATGGTGGACGGGAGTGCCGCGGGTGTCTTAACGGGCGGAAACCTGTCTTTAATGGCCAGTACGATCGGAACCCCATATGAAATTGATACAAAAGATAAACTTGTGCTCATTGAAGACATCAACGAAGAACCCCGTGCGGTCGACCGCATGCTAAACCAGCTGCATATGGCCGGGAAGCTTTCGGATGCGGCCGGCTTTATCATTGGGGACTTTAATAATTGCGTTCCGGAAAGAGAACTTTCCCTGCAACTGGATGAAGTTCTCGACACCTATATCAAAAAGGTGAATAAGCCTGCTGTAAAAGGCTTTCATATCGGCCATTGCTCTCCGCATATTTCTGTGCCTTTAGGTGTAAGGGCAGAATTGGATGCAGCCGGTAAAAAGCTGACAATTGAAAGCGGAGTTAAGTAAAAGGGTGGTATAGATGAAAATAAACACAATCGAAACATTTAGAGCTGCGGTACCACTGAAAAAACCATTTAAAACAGCTTTGAGAACAGTTGAGACAGCTGAAACGCTTGTTGTAAAAGTAACATGCGATAACGGGATAGCAGGATGGGGAGAAGCACCTCCCACGGTGGTGATCACCGGGGACAGCCTGTCAAGCATAGAGTCAGCCATTCATCATGTATTAAAGCCAATTCTGATCAATAAGAGTCTTCTAAACTATGAGGAGATCTTCCAGGGGATACAGTCCGCATTAATAGGAAATTCGAGTGCAAAGGCAGCGGTGGATATGGCCCTATACGATTGTCTTGCAAAGCAATGCAAACTGCCTCTTTACCAATTTTTAGGCGGACATAAAAATGAGGTGGAAACGGATTATACAGTAAGCGTGAATGGTCCGGAAGAAATGGGAGAAGATGCGGTTTCCTATGTTCAGGAAGGCTTCGATGTCCTTAAGGTGAAGGTAGGAAAGGATGATATTTTAACAGATATAGAGAGAATACGGGAAATCCGCACCCGGGTAGGATCGAAAATTAAAATCCGCCTGGATGCCAATCAGGGCTGGAAACCAAAGGATGCTATTTATGCCATCCGGAAAATGGAAGCAATGGACTTGAACATTGAGCTTGTCGAACAGCCGGTAAAGGCTTGGGATATAGAGGGACTTAAACAGGTTACCGACGCGGTGGATACACCGATTATGGCAGATGAGAGTGTTTTTACACCAAAGCAGGCATTTGACGTCATTAAAACGCGAAGCGCTGACTTGATTAATATTAAGCTGATGAAATCAGGGGGCATTTATCAGGCGCAGATCATTAATCAGCTCGCTGAAGTATGCGGAATGGAATGCATGGTAGGCAGCATGATTGAAACCAAAATCGGCATTACGGCGGCAGCCCATTTTGCAGCCAGCAAAAAGAATATAACCCGCTTTGATTTTGACGCCCCATTGATGATGGCAAAAGAAATTGTGGAAGGCGGAATCCGTTATTCCGGCCGCAAGATCACCCTGCCATCTGAGCCTGGACTTGGCATCAGAAATGTAGCATTGGCTGTGAACAAGCAGGAATTGACATCCTGACAATTTTAAAGAGGAGGAATCCGGTTTGGCAATTAAGCAGAAATGGCTGGTTTCGGTTCCGGCTGCGACCTTATGGACAGCTAGCGATTCATCAAGAGAAATTGACACTGAAGCCATCACTAACCCGGTTAATCTGGACGCCTGGCTTGAAAAGCTCACCTATGAGCCCCGGCTGGAGCTTTGCAACGGGAATCTCGTGCAATCACAACTTCTGTATGGAGAAGAAGTGAAGGTATTGGAGGAGAGAGACGGATGGGTACATGTTGTTGTCCCGAGCCAGCCTTCTTCAAAGGATGAAAGAGGATACCCCGGCTGGATCCCGAAAGTCCAGCTGGCTCAGAATGAAGATTGGAAGCTTAATAGTGGAAAGGCCGCTGTCATCCAAAATAAAAAAGCGACTCTCTATGCGACAGACAGAGAGCCGAAACTAATTCTAAGTTATCAAACTGTACTTCCAGTCTTACAGGAAGAAGCCGAGTGGATCCAGGTGCAGACACCAGAAGGAGAAGGATTCTTAAAATCTGCTGACGTAAAGGTCTTTGAATCAATCGAGGCTATACCCATTGGCAGCGGTCAAGATATCATCGCTGCGGGTGAACAATTCTTGGGTCTGCCTTATTTATGGGGCGGCATGAGCAGCTATGGATATGACTGTTCAGGGTTCAGCTATTCCATGTGCAAAGCAAATGGAGTGCTCATTCCCCGTGATGCCCATGATCAGGCAGAAGCAGGGAAACCAGTCGAACTTGACGCCATTGAACAAGGGGACCTATTATTCTTTGCTTATGAAGAAGGGAAAGGCAAACTCCATCATGTAGGCATTTATTATGGTGATGGAAAACTGCTTCATTCTCCAAATACCGGTAAAAACATCGAAATTATCGACTTGAAAGATACCATCTATGAGAAGGAACTATGTGCAGCTAGACGTTACTGGCAAGAGACGGGGGAATAAACATGGCAAAAGAAGCACTTTTACAGGTCAACAATCTGAAAAAACATTTTTCAATGGGAAAGGGACAAACCCTGAAGGCTGTTGATGATGTCTCCTTTCATATTAAACAGGGAGAAACCTTCGGGATTGTTGGCGAATCCGGCTGCGGAAAATCAACAGCAGGCCGTACCATCATTGGCTTATATAACCGGACAGAAGGAGAAGTCCTTTATGACGGGAAAAATGTCCATAACATGACTGAAAAAGAGAGGTTTGCTTTTCACAGAAGAATGCAGATGATTTTTCAGGATCCGTATGCCTCGTTGAATCCGCGTTCTACGGTACAGGAGATTATTTCCGAGCCCATGGAGGTTCATGGGTTATATCCGAATAAGAGGGAGCGCCTCGAGCGGGTCTATCAGCTTCTGGAAGATGTAGGTCTAAACCGGGATCATGCTAACCGTTATCCGCATGAGTTCAGCGGCGGGCAGAGGCAAAGAATTGGAATTGCACGTGCTTTGGCGCTGGACCCGGAATTCATTATTGCGGACGAGCCGATTTCAGCACTCGATGTATCGGTCCAAGCCCAGGTGGTGAACCTTCTTAAGGGGCTCCAGAAGAAAAAGGGGCTGACCTATTTATTTATCGCGCATGATCTCTCGATGGTTAAGCATATCAGCGACAGAATCGGCGTTATGTACTTAGGCCATCTAGTGGAATTAACCACAAGCGAAAACTTATATAAAAATCCGCTTCACCCCTATACAAAGGCACTGCTGTCGGCGATTCCCATCCCTGACCCTGATGTCGAGGATAACCGGGAAAGAATCATTCTGGAAGGGGAGCTCCCAAGTCCAATGAATCCGCCAAGCGGCTGTGTATTCCGCACGCGCTGTCCTTATGCGATGGGGGCTTGTGCTTCCATGAAGCCTGAGTGGCAGGAGATTGAAAAGGATCACTTTGTAGCCTGCCATTTATATAATGAAAAAATAACGGGTGACCATAACCGGCCTCAAGTGGCGGCTGCGAAATAAAATGGATTTTCATACACTTAAAGAGGAAATTCTTACACTGGCCAGCAGCTGTGAAGGCCGGGTTGCTGTATGTATCCATACCGGGGATGGTGTCATCGAAAAAGATGCCGATGCCGGTTTCTCTTCAGCCAGCTTAATAAAGGTGCCGATTTTACTTGCAGGACTTTCACAGGCGGAGAAAGGGATGCTTCAGCTTGAAGAGGAATTGGAAGTTACTGTTTCTGCTCGTGTTGGCGGATCAGGTGTATTGCAAGCTATGGCCAGAGATTTGAAGGTCAAGGTGACAGACCTAATGACACTAATGATCATTGTGTCTGATAATACAGCGACTAATCTTATCATTGAGCTGCTCGGAATAGAGAAAATCAATCATCTTTTCAAAAATTTGGGGTTTAATCATACATCATTAAATAGAAAGATGATGGATTTTGAAGCACTGAAAAGTGGCATAGACAACACCACGACTGCCAGGGATATGCTGTATGGCATAAAGGCATTGGCAGAGCAAAAGCTTTTATCAGGGAAGTATACTGAAAAAGCTCTGTATATATTGGAAAACCAGCAGTTTAAAACCAAACTTGCCAACACGATAGACGAGGAAAAAGTCAAGGTTGCCAATAAAACAGGCGAACTTCCCGGCATAGAGCATGATTGCGCCATATTTACCCATAAAGGAAAAACAGTCTGCGCTGCAGTACTTGTGGACAGACTCCAAAATCAGTCAGCCGGCAGAGAAGTACTGTCCGCAATCGGCAGCCATATTAATCAATATATGACACATAAATAAGGAACCGCTCACTGAGAACGGTTTCTTGTTTATTTATGCAGTTGTTGCACCGAGAATGCCCGATTACTTATGATGAAAAGGGCATTTCCCTTCGATTGGCTTAACGTCATCACCGATGAAGTATTGCTTCCACTCACGGTGTTCGGGATCGCCATAGTGGCTGATGTTTGGATGGGTAGGGAGGCCATCCCATTTTTCAACCCGCTCCCTTACTTTTTCCCTGGACATAACGCCGCCTTTAGAGGTGCCTTCCAGACCTTCAAAAATACGGCGGGGCTGGAATCCAAGCACAAGACTGTTGCCTAAATCCCTCGTCTTTCTTTGCTTATATGCGGGCGCATTGCCAAACACAAAGAATGGCTCCTCCGCAAAAGAAAACGCCCATAAATGATGGTCAGGATCTGTCGGGTAATCCTTCGGCCAAGGCTTTGTATCAACTTTATGCAAATACTGAAGGATATTCCAGAAATTTTCTCTGTAATGCTCAAGCGGCTTCTCATCTTTTTCAGGCTCCACAAATACAAACAGGCCATGACGAATAAGCTTTGGTGCGTCAAAGAGCTCGATAAAGGATTCAAGAGCCTCCGGCAGGTTAGACCAGTCATCCTTTGTAATATAGGCATATCTCAATTCACCGCGCATTTCTGCAGTCATTCCAAAATAGCACGGGAAGGTTTTATCTGTAACTGTATCATGAAATGTTTTATATTCTTGAATAACCCACTCTGGCACAATATCGGGGTTAGTCATATCTTCTTTTGTTAAAAGAAACTTACTGGCAGTTTTCATTTTTTCACCTCAAATTATTTTACTTATGAAATATGTACCCCTTAAAAAGTCCTTTGAAACTAGATGGGTGAATAAGGAAACAAAAAAGACAGCCGTGATGGCTGTCTTACAAATTACGGTGTTTATACTGGTTAAGCTGAAAGCGGATAAAACAGCCGATGCAAAATCCCAGAATGGCAATAAATGCTGAAAGAGCGACCATAGCTGTAAAAACATACCCTGCAGCTGTCCAGCCCATCAGAAAGCTGATCAGCCCAAGCGCCAGACAGGCAACAGCAATCACCTGATTAAATTGCTGCTGCTCCCAGTCTTCTGGAATGTACTCAGAAGGACTCTTTCTAAGAAAATGTCGTGCTGTACGCATAATTGGATTGTAGCCGAACAACAGACCCATTGCACCTGCTAAGAGGGGAATTGCGAGAATCCAGGCTTCTCCGGTAAACCACGAAGCTAAAACACTTAATACAATTGACCATTGATTGGTTCTTACGAGCGGACGGGGAATCGAAACAGGTGTATTTACCATTTGTTTTCCGACCTTTCTCATTGGTTTTATTGGTATCAGTTTACTGAACTTATTTGATTTTGTGAAGAGAAAACGCCTGGAAAATAAAAAGTACATTTCGGCTTCGGACAGAGAAAGGGAAAGCGCAGGCGAGAGTCAGGAACTGGTCCAACTTCGGACACAAAAAGGGGAAAAGAGCTAGCGAGAGTCAGAACCTGGCGCAACTTCGGACACAAAAAAGAGAAAAGTGCAGGCGAGAGTCAGAACCTGGCGCAACTTCGGACACAAACAGGAGAAAAGAGTCAAGTCCACTATTTTGTGTAAATTCATTCCTAGGAAAAACAAGTTATTTAGCTCTATGTTTTTGAAGTAGTGGAAGGGGCCCCTTCCACTACTTCAAAAATTTCGCTCCGCAGATTCTACTGGT
>NZ_JAMBOJ010000048.1 GCF_023715565.1 Cytobacillus firmus
TAACTTAATTGTATCAGAAGTGGTCCTTATTTTTCTCAAAAACAATCAAAGCCGGTGACATTTTACTCGTCGTAAAATGTCACCGGCTTTTTCATTTCAGAGGTGGGTTTTGTCCCAGCCTCTTTCCGTTTATTTCTGATCAGCTGGATAAATCACACCGATTTGTCTGCGTGCTTCATCCAAAATCTCCATCGTTGACATGGAGTTTGCAAACGAGTTCACTTCCGATTCGGTTTTCCCGGACTTAATCAGGTTTATGAATTCTACTGCTTCATAATACATCGTATCACTTAATTGTTCCTGAGTGAGGTCCTCCCTTTCCCCGTTCCGATAATACAATTCAACTTTTTCGGGATTGCTTATTCTATCAATAATAATATTTCCCTCTTCCCCTTGAATTTCGGAAGGGAGACTGGAATCAGTTATTTTACTGAACATGATCACTGCATCCATATCAGGGTATTTAAGAACTATGCTTCCTTCCCCATCGACCCCGGAGTCCAGTTTATAGCCTGAAGCTTTAATGTCCTCCGGTTTGCCGAATAAAGCCACTAGCGGATAAATGCAGTAAATTCCGATGTCCATTAATGAACCATTCGAAAATTCGGGTTTGAATGCATTCAGCACTGTTCCCTGCCTGTAGGCATCATACCTTGAAGAGTACTGGCAATAGTTTGCAAAATACCTGCGAACCTGTCCGATTTTAGATAGGTTTTCTTTTACCGCCAAGAAATTAGGCATTACGGTAGACTTAAGTGCTTCCATGAGCAGAACGTTGTTTTCTTTTGCAGCGTTGATCATCCTCTGCAATTCCTTTGTATTTGAAGCGATTGGCTTTTCACATAGAACATGAACATGGTTATTCATAAAAATAATCGCCTGCTCTGCATGCAGAGCATTCGGACTTGCAATATAAACAGCGTCAATATCACCGCTTGCAGCCATCGTCTGTAAATCAGTAAACGTCTTCTCCACACCATATTTTCCTGCAAATTCTTTAGCTTTTTCCTCAGTGCGGGAATAAACAGCTGCCAAATGGAAATCTTCAGCCTGAAGTGCTGCCTTTAAAAATCTTTCTGTAATCCAGTTAGTGCCTACTATACCGAAACGAACCAAATTTCATTCCTCCATTTTGTATGTATAAGGTATCTTCATATAATGAAGGACAATTGGGCAAAAATCAATCATTTGCCATTATGAAAGGCTCTTCCAGCCTGGATGAAGATTTTATCCGTACCCACGGACGGCCGTTTTCCCAATCTACCGAGATTGGTACACGAAATGTTTCCTCAAGCAGCGGATCGGTCAATGTATTACATTTACTTCCTTGGGCGATGACGTTCCCATTCTTCAACAGCATGGTGTGCGTGATGGAAGGGACAATCTCCTCGATATGATGGGTAACGTATAGAATCGTAGGACCATCTGGCTGTGCAGCCATTTTTTCAATTGAGCCCAGCAGTTCTTCCTTTGAATAGATATCCAGTCCATTACATGGTTCATCGAGAATCAAAAGCTTTGGTGAAGCCATTAAGGCTCTTGCAATCATCGCTTTTCGTTTCTCCCCCTGTGAGAGGGATGAGAGAGTTTGATCCTGAACATGGCTAATATTGAACTGCTTCATTAAGTCCTTAGCCTGATCCAGATCCTGCTGCGTTATTTCCTGATAGAGGCCAATTGACGCAAATTTTCCGCTCAGTACAATTTCCAGGGCAGAATCGGATGGACGAAATTGAAACTTGTCGTCAAGCGAGGTGCTTACCCAGCCGATGGATTTTCGAAGCTCCGGGATATTTGTTTTCCCATAAAGATTTCCTAAAACGGACACCTGGCCGCCATTAGGCCATAGGTAGCCGGTTATCATTTGCAGGATGGTTGTTTTTCCTGATCCATTTAATCCTAAAAGCGCCCAATGTTCTCCTTCCTTTACTTTCCATGAAACATTGTCGAGGATCTGCTTCCCGTTTCTTTTCCAGCTGATCTTATCAAGTGATATGATATTTGTTGATTTCTCATGACTCATTTTTGTACCCTCCTTCTATCCTTGAATTAAAATAGAGCTAGAGACAATATAGACTTCCCCGGCAGCTGCCGGAAATCCTTTGTCTTTAGCTCAATCTTTTTCCTGACTCTAGGTTTTAGGGGGCTGTTCTTAGAGAATTCCGGCACGGCGGAACTTTACAGCATTCTTTCGGTAAAATTCGGCTCCTGCAAGAATTCGTTCCTGAAGCTCTTCCTTTACCGGCTTTAATGTTCGTGCAGGAACGCCGGCTGCAAGCATGTTAGTCTCAATTACTTTATTCTCGCCGACGACTGCTCCTGCTGCAATCACGGCACCTGCCTTTATATGGGCACCATTCAGAATGATAGCCCCCATTCCGATCAGGGCCCCGTCTTCAATGGTACACCCGTGGATCACACATTTATGGCCAATGGTGACATTCTGACCAATGGTAACCGGGTAGCCTTCATCTACATGAATCATCGTTCCTTCCTGTACATTGCTGCCTTTTCCGATTCTGATTGAATCATTGTCACCGCGCAGCACAGAATTAAACCAAATCGATACATCCTCCTCCAGCTTTACATTGCCGATGACATAAGTATTTGGTGCTAAATAGACAGATTCATGCACGTCCGGCTTCATTCCTTCAAAATTGTATATCATTTCCTCCCCCTTTTAGGAAGCCACGGTCTGATCCGTGCCGCCTCCCTGATTTCTGCGGTTTCTAATCCACTTATTAACGAAAGGATACAAAATACTGATGACTGAAAGGATAATGAAGGCTAAAGAAATTGGTCTTGTGAAGAAAATGGAAATATCATTGTTTGACATCTGCATGGCCCTTCTGAACTGATCTTCTGCAATCGGACCTAGCACAACGCCAAGTACAATCGGTGCCAGCGGGAATTTGGCATTTTCCAGATAATAGCCGATGATTCCGAATACAAGCATCATAGCCACATCAAATATGGAGTTGCGGACAGCGAATGTACCCACAATACAAAAGAGAATAATGAGTGGTCCAATGATAGTGTATGGTACCAGCAAAATCTTAGAGAAGATTGAAATAAACGGTTTGGCAATAAGGAGTATCATTAAATTGGCAACCAGAAGTCCCATCAAAATGGTATAGATTAAAGAACCCTGGGTGGAAAACATTAATGGCCCCGGCTGGATCCCATGCAGGATAAAGGCACCGAGCAAAATCGCGGTGGTTGCGCTTCCCGGGATTCCCAAGGATAGCAGCGGAACCATGGCACCCATCGCCGCTGCGTTATTGGCAGATTCCGGCGCAGCAACGCCTTCTGGAATACCTGTGCCGAATTCTTTTGATTTTTTGGACCAGCGGGCTGCTTCACTATAGCTGAGCATCGCCGCAGTCGTTGCCCCAATTCCTGGAAGAATGCCGATAAAAACACCCAGCAGAGATGACCGGCCAATAACGCCGGAAATTCGCTTCATGACATTCCAGTCAGGCAGTTCAGATCTGACCTTTTGCTTCGTATTTACCTTGTGGACTTGCTGGACACGGCGCAGCACCTCTGAAATGGCGAATAAACCGATTAGAACAGGAATAAAGTCGATGCCTGACATCAGCTGTCCAGAACCAAACGTAAACCTTGGGACACCAGTCATTGTATCGATCCCAATGGTGGCAATAAATAAACCAAAGGAAACACCGATGAAACCCTTAACCAGATTCCCTGCACTCAATGAAGCTACAACCGTGAGTCCCATTAGCGCCAAAGCAAAGTATTCCGGCGAGGAAAATCTAAGAGCAAAAGAAGCAAGGAGAGGGGTTAAAAAGATTAATACAAGTGTACCGAACACACCTCCTGTGGCTGAACTGAAAATCGATACGCCGAGGGCTTTTCCCCCTTCCCCTTTTTTGGCCATCGGGTAACCATCGAAAACAGTTGCAACTGCTTCAGGGGTTCCCGGAGTTCTAAATAAAATGGCACTGATGGACCCTGAAAATACTGATGTTGCATAAATGGAGGTCAAAAGTAAAAATGCTGCGGCAGGATCCATGGCATAACTGACCGGGAGTAAAATGATAACCAGCATAGTTCCGCTTATACCGGGGATTCCTCCTCCAATGAAACCAAGCAGGACGCCGACCATTAGAATGAAAAAATGAAACGGCTGAAAAAGATTGCCAAAACCGCCTATAAGTCCTTCAATCATTCCGTTCACCTCTTTTTTTGGATTGGCTATTAATAAAACAGCAAGCTAAATGCATAGAATATTCCCGTTCCACGCGGAAATGGCAGATTTAATAAGATGGGAAAAAGGACAATGGAGCCGGCCGTTGCCAGAATACCGGTTAGAAGTGCCCGAATATAGCTTCTCATCCCAAACAAAAGAGCCATGGTAAAAATGCCGAGAACTGTCGCAATAATAAAACCTACATATCCAAGAATAAAGGTATAAACAGCAAGTACTGCAAACAGGAAGAAAAACTTTTTGGGAAACACCAGCTTTTCATCATCATCTTCAGGTACATCATCTTTACTTTCCTGTATATTCTGAATATTTTTCGTCTTAAATGCCCGGACCAGCAGGACAACTGATAAAATAAGCATCAGAATCATTAAGCCTGCAGGCCAGGTTCCTGCTGAAATGATATTTCCTGTCCTATTCTCCACCTGCAGAGACATGACCAGAAAGAAAGACGAAAAAACGACCATGATTATGGAAAGATTCCGTTCCAGCTGCATCTCTTATCCCCCTTGAAATTTTTATAGAGGAGGCTATAAGCCTCCCGGATATCTTAAGAGTATTTAAAATCAGGTTTTCTCTTTTCCAAAAAGGAGTGAACTCCTTCTCTATAATCCTCTGAAATAAATGAGTCGATGACCATCTGGGCCGTCTCAGGGGAATCCTCCACTGCTCCGGCAAGCACTTCGTGAATAATTTTCTTGGAACCGCGTACTGACAGCTGGGCATTTTTGCAAATTAACTCCGCATATTTGAGAGTTTCCTCTTTTAAGGTTTCTGCAGGGTATATCCGATCAATAAGTCCGATTCTGAGTGCCTCATCCGCATCAAGGAGCCTTCCTGTGTAAAGAATATCTTTGGCTTTCGCCGGTCCGACAAGATCTACAACATTTTTGGTTCCCGGTGTATTGTATACTAGGCCAAGCTTAGCTGGAGTAATGCCGAACTTGCCCTGTTCATCAGAGAATCGAAAATCACAGGCAACGGCAATCTCACAGCCCCCGCCAACGCAGTATCCCTGAATCATGGCAAGCGTTGGCTTAGAAGCATCCATAATCGCTTTTTCCGCTATCATGGTAGCTTTGTTATACTTTTCAGCCCCTTCTGCTGTATACCTTAGGGATTTGAATTCTCCGATATCTGCACCTGCCGAGAAGGCAGCTGAACCTGCTCCTTTAAAAATAATCACTTTTACATCAGGATTCCGATCACATTCATCCACAAGCTGCGGAATTTTCAACCAAATATCATAACTGAGAGCATTCCTTTTTTCCGGCCGGTTAAAGCAAATAAAGGCAACCTCTCCTTCAACCTCCAGATAAACCGGCTCAGTGCACATTTTTTCCCTGCTGTAAGCTCCTAGATTTTTTGACATATCACGCCGACCTTTCTGCTATTTTTTATTCAGGATAGGGTCATTATCCATTGTTCTGACAGCTCCGGATTTGGTTAATTGCCTGATGGATTTTTCATCATACCCGAGGCTGGTTAATACATCAACCGTGTCCTGTCCGAATAGAGGTGAAGGTGTTCTCACCTCACCGGGAGTTTCAGAAAATTTCGTGGGAATGCCAATCATTTTCATTTTCCCGATCACTGGATGTTCAACTTCTTCTATCATTCCTCTAGCTTCATAATGCGGATCCTGAACTGCTTCTGCAAAATTATTGATAGGTCCTGCCGGCACCCCGGCTTTCTCACAGCAG
Organism: Cytobacillus firmus; assembly: GCF_023715565.1. Lineage (GTDB taxonomy): Bacteria > Bacillota > Bacilli > Bacillales > Cytobacillaceae > Cytobacillus > Cytobacillus firmus_C. Next base: position 5,932 of record NZ_JAMBOJ010000048.1, read on the forward strand.
TCTATCCAATATTCCGTATCCTGCTGCATCAGGACTTCTTCAATATCTTCTTCCAGTTCATTCACATGCCTGCTTCTCAATAGATTGGTTTTATAGCGTGGGTCGCTTATCCAGTCAGGCCTATCGGCAACATCTCTGCAAAACCTTTCCCACGTTCTCTGGTTAGCACAGCCCAGCATCATATATCCTGATTTAGTTTTTACCGCCTGATAAGGAGCGGACACCCGGTGGCGCCAGCCGGTTGCTTCAGGTATGGTCCCTTCAGCAAAATAAGCCCCCGCTTCCCACGTAAACCATGGAAGACCGATTTCTGCGAGGGCAATATCAACGTGCTGGCCTTTTCCCGTCTTCATCTTATGGATATAAGCAGCCAGAATGGAGTAGGCTGCAGTTATGCCTGCACCAATATCATAAACGGCAATGCCGGATTTCATAGGCCGCATTCCCTTTTCCCCGGTCATGCTCATGAGTCCCGTCATCCCCTGTGCCACAAGATCGAATCCGCCTTTATGTGAATAGGGCCCGGTTTGACCATAACCTGAGATGGAACAATAAACTAAACCAGGATTAACATCCTTTAAACTCTCATAATCAATGCCGAGTGATTTGGTTACACCCGGACGATAATTCTCCACCACAACATCTGCTTCCTTTGCGAGCTTGTAAAATACTTCTTTTCCTTCTTCGGTTTTCAGATTTAGTGCGATGCTTTTTTTATTTCGGTTAATTTGAAAAAAGCAAGTGGATTCGCCATTTACATATGGTCCCATTTGACGGGAGTCGTCTCCGCCATTCGCCTTTTCCACTTTCATGACTTCTGCACCGAGATCAGCAAGGACCATTGTACAGTATGGACCTGCCATGATCTGCGATGCATCCAGCACTTTCATTCCTTGTAATGGTCCCATTCAGAACACCCCATTTAAATTAATGTCTCAGAAGTGACCGGCAGCTTTTCATTTCTATACATTTCAAATTTAAGTCATGTTATAATAAAATCGATTTTTTATGATAGGAGAGCATTTCTATTTTGGCGAGTGAGATGCTCCCCTTTTTTAGTTGCGGATCTTATTCATACCACATTTTAAACCATTTTCCAGATATTTTTCTGCAGATTGATAATCTCTTGCCGTGAAGTCTCCTTCAACTTTTTCAAGGATATTTGATGGCATAGTGCCGCCGTTCTGTAATCGCTTACAACATTGTTAAGGTTCATACATGATACTGGTTTCATATAGAGTCCTAAGATTTTTTTATAAGTCGGGCAGTTGGTAGCTTTCTCTGCGGCTGAGGTACATAAAGCACTCATTCTGCCTTTTGACAGGATGTTAATTCATTTCTTTTAATAGAGAACCATAGGTGTCTATCAGCTTTTCAAATTCTGCATTATAGTCTTCTGAGTTTAGCCAGCCTTCCCTAAGGTGCAAGTAATTGGCTTTTTCATATTCTTTATAGTCCGGACGATTTTTCGCTTCTTCAAGGGCTTTTTCAAGAGCAGAAATGATTTCCGGCGGTGTATCTGCGTGGACCATAAAACCCCTGCCTTGTCCGTCGGTTACATCTATCCCCATTTCAGTTGAAATAGGCACGTCCTCAAATCCTTCCATTTTCTGTTCAGTGAATGCAATCAGCATTTTTATATCTCCGCTTTCCAGCTGTGCAATCGATGGGCCAGGTTCCTCTGCAATGACATCGATATGTCCGCCGAGCAGTGCTGCAGTCATCTCTCCGGACCCTTCAAATGATATATAATTAAATTTGGTGTCAGTAGCCTTTTCAAATTGCTTCACAACCAGCTCATCAAATCCGGCTGAACCTGTGCCGCCAATTGTGATTTTGCCTGGATTTTCCTTCGCCTTTGCAATCAAATCATCAATGTCTTTGAACTTGCCATCACTTTTTACCTGAAGGGTCATGGTATCATTTTGAACCCTTCCAATAGAAGTTAATTTGCTTAAATCATTTTTCTCAATACCTGCTGCAATATTTACTGGATGGTTGGATGTTGCAGACCAGATGGTATAACCATCAGCAGGCTGCCTGGCCACATGGTCTGAGGAATTGATTCCCGAAGCTCCAGGCATATTCACCACATTTATGTTTACACCAAGAATATCTTTAAGCTCTTTGGCAATGGCTCTCGCAAAATTATCGCTGCCGCCGCCTGCACCAAACCCTACAATAATTTCAATCTGCCGCTCAGGATAATTACTTGCGCTTTTTCCTGCCGAGCTTGCTTCTTGAGGTGAAGAATTACATGCCTGTAAAAAGAGTACCAATGCAATTACAATTGAAAAAAACGTAATCCTCTTTAATTTCATGTTAATTTCCCCCCCCATATTTAGAAAAATTTTAAATTTCTGTTAATTATCCGCCTGTTTAGTTCCTAAAAAAACTTACAGTCTTCTTTACCTTTTCTTCAGTCAGATTCGGTTTCTATATCGTCACCTCCCTGAGTTGATCTTTGTCATTTAATTCATTGCAATTTTTGTGCCGAAGGGGAAGAAAAAGTTCATAACAGAATAATTTTTTTCGAAACAAGCATTAAACGGGACATCCCGACTCTTGAAAAATATTCATTCGGTTATTTGGCAGTGATGCTTTGCTGTACTTTTGTTCAGATACGAAACAGCGGGAACATTCCTTTGTTTCACTATGGAACATTTATGGTTGACATCCTGATTCAGCTCGTTCAATAGATTCCATGAGATAGTCGACTACATGCAGGGTTTGGATTTGCTTTTCCATTCCTTCCCGATGAACACCCAGTTTCATTTGCAGAAAACAGCCAGGATTGGCAGTAATTAAAACAGCCGACTCTGTTTCTTTTACTCTCGTCATCTTCTTATCCAAAATTTCATTTGCTAGTTTCGGCTGCAATAGATTATATATTCCGGCTGAGCCGCAGCAATATTTTTTTTCAGGGAGATCCACATATTCTGAGTTTGGAACCTGTTTCACCAATTTAGCTGGAGCGTCCTTTACTTTCATGACATATTGCAGGTGACATGAAGGCTGATAGGTAACCCGTTCGCCCCTGCCGGCAGCTGCAGGCATTTCGCCTTTTTCATAAATGATCTCACTGATATCCCTGATTTTTTCTGAGAAACTTTTTGCCCGTTCCAGCCAACGGGGATCATCCCGGAACAAATCGGTATATTCCGCGAGAGCCGCTCCGCACCCTCCGGCATTAGTAACGATATAATCCACATTTGCTTCTTCAAAAGCCTGTATGTTCGCTTTAGCCAACTCAATGGCCTTGTCTTTTTTTCCGCTGTGGTGGTGCAGTGCTCCACAACATACCTGTGCTTTGGGTGTAACGACATCAAAGCCTGATTTAGATAGGAGTTTAATAGAGTTATCATTCGTTTCTCTGAACATGACATCCATGATACAGCCATGGAAAAAGGCTGCCCGGCCTCTTGGTTCCTTTTCTTTATTAGCACTTGGTGTATACTCAGGATGGTGTTTCCGCCTTGAAGGCGGCAAAATGGGAGGTGTAATTCTTTCCATCTGCCTCATCTGCTCCGGGAAGAATTTCAGGATGCCGAGTCCTCTGGTAACAGACTGAAGTCCGCTTTTTTGATAAAACCATAGAAGATTGCCTACAGTATTGAGCCTTTTTTGATTGGCAAGAACATGATCAAAAAAATAGTCTTTAAATGTACGTGCCGGATAGACAGGTTTTTTAATATCCGTTTGAACAGATGTTTCAGTCTCTGCTGCAATCCGTTCCTTGGCAAGCATGACGATATCAGGCACCTGAACATCAATAGGGCAGGCATCGACACAGGCTGAGCACAAGAGGCATCGATCGAGCTGATCTTTTATTTCCTGATTTACGGGGATGTTCCCTTCAATCAGGCTTCTTGCCATTAATACTCTGCCTCTGGGGCCATCTGCTTCCCTGCCTGTAATGTTCAAAGTCGGACACACATTGCGGCATGCACCGCAGCGTACACAGGTTTTCATGGATTCTTCCGCTGTCAGTAATTTCAATCACTATTCACCTCCATCCTAGTTAGGCAGTGCCATTTTGCCCGGATTTAAAATGTTATTTGGATCTAGCGTCTTTTTTATAGCCCGCATAACTTCCATGGCTGCTCCATGCTCAACGTCCATATATTTGGCACGGACAATTCCCACACCATGTTCAGCCGTTGTGGTTCCTTCCATCCTGATTGCGAGTTCATGAATGTCATCGATCATTTTCTCGACATTTTCCATTTCCAGCTGATTGTTCATATTGACCACTGGACCAGTATGCATATTCCCATCGCCAACATGCCCGTATATTCCACAGATGATACCATAACGGCCCGCGATATTATGAATCTCCCGCAGTGTTTCAGGAAGTTTAGAAATGGGGACACAGATGTCTTCGCCGCCATACACCCGGAAACCGCCCGGCTTCAAAAGTCCGACAGCTGCACCAACAAGCTTCCTTGCCTGCCAGAGCTTCTCACACTCTTCCGGCTCATCGCTGAACTTTATATAATTCGTATATTTTTCAACCACAGTCCTGAGCCTGTTGACTTGAGAGGTTACTTCCTCCTTGGCACCATCCACTTCAAACACAAGAATCGCTTCATTGTCCAAAGGCAGATTCAGCTCTGGCTTCATCATGTTTACCGCCTTTGTGCAATTAAAATCCATAATTTCGATGGCTGATGGCTGCAGGCCAGAAGAAAAAACAGCATTTACAGCCTCTCCTGCTTCTTCCAATCTCTCAAAAGAGCATAGAACTATTCCTCTTGTAACAGGAAGCGGCAATAATTTGAGGCGCAGTCGTGTCACAATGCCAAGCGTGCCTTCTGAACCGATCATTAAATGGGCAAGGTCATAGCCGGAGACCGATTTAAGCGCTTTTGATTTCGCGCCGCCGGTTACGATGATGTCACCGGTGGGGAGTACAACTTCCATTCCCAGGACATAATGGCGGGTGACACCATATTTAACAGCTCTCAGACCGCTTGAATTGTTGGAGACCATGCCTCCCACTGTGCACATATTGGCGCTTCCCGGGTCTGGAGGGAACCTGAGTCCATAAGGCTTTAAAGCCTCATTTAAATCATTTTGAATGACTCCCGGCTCAATTATTGCCTGCATATTTCGGTGATCGATTTCGATTATCCTGTTCATTTTTGATAAATCTAGCATGATCCCGCCTTTTACTGGTACGGCTCCGCCTGTTTGCCCTGTGGCAGCTCCCCTCGGATACACAGGAATTTGATATTCGTTGGCCAGCTTGACGCATTCACTCACCTCTTCTGTAGAAAGCGCAATAACAGCTGCCTGGGGATTTTTTGGACGGAGCTGCGTTTCAAACGATGCATCATAGGAATAAGTCATCATGTCAGTGTCATTGGTTAAAAGCCGGTCTTCGCCGAAAATATTTCTTAATCTGGATAGTGCATTTTCATCCAGCGGAGGCGGTGTCATGGTTTCATTCATTTTTTCTCCTCCTCACAAACTATTAATTTTACGCCATAGGGTCGTCCTGCCGATCCCCAAAAGCCTTGCCGCTTCCGTTTTATTCCCGTTCACCTGCTTCAGCACATTCAGAATATATTCCTTTTCATAATTGTGAAGCTTCGTTTCTTGATTTAAATCATCCATATTGGCGTGCTTTTCCAGCTCTTTCAATCTGGTAAAGTCCTTCCCGCCCGCTGCTAAAACTGTTTCTGCATCGATCATACTTTCAGGAGAAAGAATCATTGCCCGTTCTACAATGTTCCTCAGCTGGCGGATATTCCCCGGCCAGTCATAGCTTTGCAGGATTTTCATAGCATCTGCGGTAAAACCCTTACAATCTCTCCGGATGCCCGGTTCCAATTCTTTTAAGAAGAAATCACATAATAAAGGTATATCTGGAATTCGTTCGCGAAGTGAAGGAATCGGAATATCCAGGATATTAAGACGATAATACAAGTCCGCCCTGAAACTTCCTTCCTCAACCATTTTTTCAAAGTTGCGGTTTGAAGCAGCGACCACCCGAATATTAATGGGGATCACCCTTTCATCTCCAAGCCTCATTACTTCCCCTTCCTGCAGAACCCTTAGCAGCTGCGCCTGAAGAGATTCAGCCAATTCACCGATCTCATCAAGAAAAATGGTTCCCTGATGAGCCAATTCAAATAATCCAGTTTTTCCTCCCTTTTTCGCTCCTGTAAAAGCTCCATCGACATAGCCGAATAACTCGCTTTCAAGGAGGTTTTCGGGGATAGCTGCACAATTCACTGCAACAAACGGCCCTTCTGACCGCTTGCTGAATCTATGAATCAGATGGGCGAACACTTCTTTTCCCACGCCCGTTTCACCCGTAAGGAGAATGGTAGAATCCACTTGTGAATACTTCTTCACTTTTTGAATCGCTTTTTGATACATTTCACTTTCCCCGACAATATTATTAAGACTATATTTCGTTACATGGCCGCGGTGAAGAAGCTTTTTGCGGATTTCCTGCTCCTGCTGCTGAAGTCGATGAACCGCCTGAAACGTACAAACAGCCCCAAACACTTTTTGCTCATGCTTTATCGGGATTCGATTGGCCACCACTTTTACACCATTGGCATCCTGAATACGGTTTAACTCTTCCTTCCCGGCAGAAAGCACTTTTTTCATTTGGGAATTTACGAGAATATCATCTATCTGCATACCGATAACTGAGTCATATGGAAGATTCAGTATACTGTATACCGACGGGTTACAGACTGTAATAATTCCACCTTCATCTACAGCAATAACACCATCTGCAATAAAATCAAGAATAGCCTGAAGCTCCTTAGTTCGTTTTAATTCAATCCGTCTTACCTCAATCAGGCTTCTGGCTTCATGAATCGCCTGGATGACCGACTCTACTCCAGTCGTTAAGATAACCGTTTTGACTGAATCATTTTTGACTTTGTTTGTAAAAATACTTTTGCCGATCAGTACATCTATTTCTTTTTTACAGAGATTCTCTACCGCTGCCTCGGCTTCTTCAGGGGCCACAACGCAATATTTTTCAATCGAAATGTCCAGCACTGATTCAATTGTTTCTATTCCTTGAAGAACATCCCGGGTATCAGCTATTCCAATCCTACGACCTAATTTTTGTGCTTTTTTAATCGTTCGAAGCAGATCATATCCGGTTATCGGGATCTGGACAACGGGTATGTCTAGGTCGGCCTCGCTAAGCTTTAGTCCCATTGTTCCTCTGCTGATAATAACTTCTGTGCCGGATTTTTTAAATTCTTTAGCAGCTGCAATAGCATTTCTGAAGCTCACTTTTTTTACAGCGACGTCTTCTCCTGTCTTTTTTGCTGCTTCACATGAAACTTCAATCAATGCATCAAGCGGGGTCAAAATGGCAATTTCGGACATCTCTTCACCTCATTCTCCTTTTCTCTTGGACAAGTTTTAATATTATATTAATTAAATCTTACCAGATGCTAAGGAAAATTTCGGTTAATTTTCAAAATAATCAGTCTATAATTTTTAAGTCAATATATTCATATCTTCTGAAGTTAGCTTTATCACACTTTCAACCTGGCCATACGGGCCTCCGGGTGAACAAATACCTATTGCTGCGCTGGAAAGGTGGAAAAATTCGGATAGTTCCTTCCGATCTTCAGCATTCAACTGTTCAAAGACCTTGCCTCCCAGTATCACTGCATTTCCTATTAAACTGTCATCAAAAATATTCACCAGATAGCTGCAAAGCATTTTACCGGTAACTCTTCCACCTAATAGCCCGTTTATTTCAATATAAATCGATTCAGGTATGAACATTGAGAATGATCCGGCTGCCAGGCAAGCTGCCATTGAATCCGGCGAGATGATAATAGGAATGGCCCCGTATCCTGCAAGACTTTTCACATTCTCATCTATCCCTGCAATCACCATTCCATTCAGCAGCTTATTTTCTGTACGAAAATGCTGGGGCAAATCATAAGTAATAACTTTTATTCCTTTTTCGGCACAGAATTGTTCGATTTCCTCAGCTTCTGTCTTCCCATCAGAAAAGATAATCCTGGCTGAATGTTTTACATTTTTGAAGCCCAGCCTGGTGAAAGCTTTAATGACATTTCGTGAACTTTGGCCGCTGACGAACACACAATCCGGCTTCAGCTGGATCTGATCTCCAGGTATAACGGAAGGCAGGTTGGCCAGGTCGGCAAGTCGTTTTTCAAGGATGTTCACCGGGATCACATCTCCTCTGAATCAGGAATTAACAATACGGATGCTCAAGCCAATGCCTTTGAGCTGCGGAAACTCCTGCACCTAACTCCACATCGTGTCCGCTTTTCTTTAAAGCAAGCTCCATCGCAGCAAACATTTTCAGCATATCAGCAGCATCTGTATAACCCATATGTCCCAGACGCAGAATCTGATTCTTCACCTTTCCAAGACCTCCGCCCAATGCGATATGAAATTCTTCCCGCATCATCCTTCTGAATTCATCTGCATTATTTAGTTTTACAGCTGTCAGGGTTGGACTGGCCGCCGAGTCATCCACCAGCAATTCAAGACCTAATGCCCGGACACCCGCTCTGGTCATATCCCGGAGTGCAGCATGCCTTTTGTATTCAGATTCAATTCCTCCGCTTTTTTCTATCATATTGCATGCTTCAAGAAGCCCGCACACAAGCGATATATTCGGCGTATAAGGTGTTCCGGCCCCTGATTCCAACCCTTTTTTATAAAGCTTGAGATCAAAATAAAAGGATGGGCACTGATGCTTATTCACAGTGTTCCATGCTTTTTCGCTTAATGTAATTAACGCAAGGCCTGGAGGGAGCATTAACGCTTTCTGTCCCCCGGTTGCCACAATATCGATGCCCCATTCATCCATATATAGAGGAGTTCCGACAATCGAGCTCACCGCATCCACAAGGAAAATGGCATCCGTTTCGTTTACAGCGGCCGCTATTTCTTTAATATTGTTTATGGCGGAAGTCGATGTTTCACAGTGTGTTGCAAAAACAGCCTTTGCTTCAGGGTTTTGCTTTAATGCTTTTCTCACATCATCCGGATCAACAATAGTTCCCCATTCCGCATCAACACGGACAGTTTTGCAGCCGATATGGTCAGTTATACCCTGAAGGTACTCCCCAAAATAGCCGACGACGCAAAGGATGATCGTATCATTTGGGCCAACAGTATTAATGATTGCGGTCTCAAGAGCCGAAGCACCGCTTGAGGTAAGCGGAATTACCAGGTTTTCAGTCTGGAAAATCATTTTGGACTTTTCAGTTGTTTCCTTCAGCACATCCTGGAAGGCCGGATTCCGGTAATCCATCATGGGATGATCGAAACTCCTCAGCATTGCACGCTGTATTTCTTTTGGAACCTGCACAGGACCAGGCAATCTTAAATCCAATTTCTCATCAAACATTGCTTCCTCCCCTTTGCGCTTCTTATTTCATTTTGCTTATTAACCTTAGATGCAAAAATTGTGCCAAAGTGGGATTGCCCTTAGTACTAAGGCTTGTTGTGTTTGGAGAGTGTTTCAGCGTTTCGTTTTGGAACGGTTTGGAACATTTTGGTGGAACAGGTTGGGGAGAGACGATTTTTGGTTTTTTAGAAGTTGTATGTGGGTGGGGTTTTCGGTTTAGTGGATTTTGTGGAGGGTTTAGATGCCCACTTCCTTAGGATGTTCTGGATTATGGGTTTCATGGAGCTGTTATGGCGACCAATTTCTGCGGCTGCTCTGGATTTTTGGTCACTAATCTTTTTGATTAACTACCATTTCCTAAGCTCTCCTCCGATTTTGGTCACTATTCCTTCCGATTAACTACATTCCTGCACCCACCAGGTTTAAGCACTATCCGACCATGAAATGACTTATAAACAACAAAAGACAGCCCCATTCTTTCGAACAGGCTGCCTTGTTAACATTTGGTTATGAGATTGTTACGAAATTTGCTTTAATTCCTCAGTAAGGCGCATGAATTCTTTTTTGTTTCGGCTAGTGAGAGCTTCATCAATTTTTTTGCGCAGTTTTTCTACTCGGTATTCCTTAAGAGCTTGATTCAGGACTTGTTCTGCTAACAATGACACGTTTTCCTCAGACTGTTGCGGCGAGTTAAGTAGACGTTTTTCCATTTGCAATCAACCCCTTGAGCTTTTTTCTATTGTACCAGAAGTTTTCAGATTATTCAAATGATTATTTGCTGGAATTTTTGTTAGCAGCTGCTAAGCTTGTTAATTATAATGTACCCGGGATTTGTACAATTTAAACAACATGCAAAAAAAGCTGACCAATGAGGAAATTAGTCCTCACAAGCCAGCCCTTTTACATTTTTGCGGTTTCAAGTATGCTCATAACATTTTGTACAGACTTAACAGATTGATCGAGTGCATTTTTCTCATCGGCAGTCAGCGGAATTTCAATGACACTTTCTATCCCGTTTCCTCCGAGAATTGTTGGTACTCCCAGATAGATGCTGCTGTATCCATACTCACCTTCCAAATAGGCGATGGAAGGCAGTATTCTTTTTTTATCTTTCAGTATTGCTTCTGCCATTTCAACCATTGATGCGGCAGGAGCGTAATAGGCACTTCCCTGGCCAAGCAGATTGACAATTTCTCCTCCGCCTTTTCTGGTTCTTTCCACAATAGCTTCGATTCGGTCGGCAGGCAGAATTTTCTCGAGCGGAATGCCGCCAGCATACGAATACCTGACGAGTGGAACCATATCATCTCCATGACCGCCAAGAACAAATCCTGAAATATCTTCAATGGAAACACCCAGCTCCTGCGCCACAAATGTATTAAACCGGGCTGTGTCCAGTACCCCCGATTGTCCGATTACCCGATTCTTCGGGAAACCAGTGGTTTTATAGCATACATAGGTCATAGCATCGACAGGATTGCTTAATACAATGATATAGCTATCCGGTGCGTATGTTTTTATATTTTGAGATACTTCTATCATAATTTTCTCATTTACAGCGACAAGATCGTCCCGGCTCATTCCAGGTTTTCTTGGCATTCCGGCTGTAATCAATACTAAATCTGCATCTTGAATGTCTTCATAGGTTGATGTGCCGGTTATCATGCTATTAAAGCGCTGAACCGGTCCAGCTTCAAGCATATCAAGAGCCTTGCCTTTTGTCGGGTTTGCCTGAGAAGGTATGTCTACTAAGATGATGTCTCCCAATTCCTTTTGGGCAAGCATCAATGCTGCTGTCGCACCCGTAAAGCCTGACCCGATAACGGCAATCTTTCTTCTTTTAAAAGTCATGGCTGTCCCTCCATTTCGTCCTGCCAGTGGAGTACTCTATTTATCTTCAGCACTGCCTTGTTCCTCAGCAGGCTTCTGTTTATTCTTGCTTCCTCCCTTTTTTACAGGAGGAGGTTCTTTTTTCATTTCTTTAGGTTTTCTGTCATCCAATAAAGCTTTCTTGATATCTTCATCCGGATGAGGGATAACATGCGCTGATATGAGTTCACCCACTCTGGCTGCTGCTTCCTTGCCTGCATCTACTGCAGCCTGAACTGCGCTTACGTCCCCCTGAACCAAAACCGTTACTAAGGCAGCGTCTACTTTTTCCTGCTTCACCAAAGTAACATCGGCCGCTTTCAGCATGGCATCTGCTGCTTCAATGGACCCAATCAGCCCCCTTGTTTCAATCATGCCAAGTGCTCTCGCCATACTATTTCACCTCTTTCTTTTCAACATCAACAGAATCGATAATGCCAATTATCAATGCATCAATGGGCAATCTTATATCTCCGGACATATTTGACGCCGAGCTTCCACGCGTAACGAGAACTTGATCACCGACACCTGCCCCAATGCGGTCAACCGCAACGAATGATTTTTCTGCTGCAGGTCCATGAGTCTCAACAACCAAAAATTTCAGACCTGTTAAATCATCCTCTTTTCTTGTGGCCCATACATTGCCGATTACCGTTCCCATTTCCATGTGCTTTCAGCCCCTTTTGTATCCATTACCTTGATGCTTTTTTCTAATTCCCGTGCAGTATCACGTGCTAAAGGTGTTATGATGGTCTGTTTATCTGCAAGTATTTCATTCGTATTGCATTCTTGAACATCTCTTTGTGTAATCAGCTTCTTTAATTCCGGCTGTGCTGCCTTAATTGGCTTAGGCGATGCAAATTCCACCAGACTGCTGATTTCCACCCCGAACTTTAGCAGTTTTTCCTTATATTCCATTAAACTTGAAAAATAATCCCCATTGGTTTTCTTCTCTCCACTGAGGATATTATAAAGATTTGGTTTGGGAATTAAGGTTACTGGAACATAATCAATAATACAGGCTGAGAGAAGCTCGGTTTCCGGTGTGTCGCAAATGCCCAGTGCACCTTTGACCAGCAGATCCTGTGACGCATCCAGAAATACCACCTTCATAACGGTATGAAGCTGTACTTCTTCAGTAACATCATAAGGAAGTACATTCCAGTCTTTCTCTAACGCTTGTAAAATAGCAGGATCGATTCTATCCAGATCCCCGACAGTGAGAATAGTATGTTTCATTGCTGTATTTGGGGCAGGTTTGGCACCTGTTAAACTTTTTACTACTTCTTCAACTATTTGCTCTATTAATTGCCGGTCTATCATAAGCGTTCCTCTTGCCTTACCAACTTGCCGGCTGTTTTTCCGGCGATCAGTCCTGCATTGGCTTCATCCGTATCAATATGCATTTCAAGTCTATACCGCGGTGAAGTCCTGATTAACACCTTTTCAAAAGATATTGGACGATCTCCCTCTATGTCAACTTTGACGTATTCCCCATTTTTCACTCCGAAACCTTCTGCATCTTCCGGACTCATATGAATGTGTGCCTGCGCGATAATCAGACCCTCTTTTTTGTATAGACTGCCTTTAGGTCCAATCAAAGTTACTGGAGAAGAACCTTCTATATTTCCGGATTCGCGAAGCGGGGGCTTTAACCCCAGCTTGAACGAATCTGTACGGCTGACTTCTACCTGGGTCATATTCCGGGCAGGACCGAGAATGCGCACTTTTTCCAGGCTTCCTCTTGGTCCTGCAATGGTTATGGTTTCATTAGCAGCGAATTGGCCGGGCTGAGATAAATCAGCTTTTTTTGTAAGCTGATAGCCTGTACCAAATAGAATCTCCAAATCTTTTTGACTTACATGACAGTGCCGGGCTGAGACAGCCATTGGAATGGAATGCTCTTTGACCGAGGAATCTTGTAGCCTTGAAACGATTTCCTCTACAATCGATTGTATGGCTTGCTCGTTCATGGTTTAAACTCCTAACTTAGTAAATCTGTATTAAAGCTCAATATCGATTTTTGGAAGAATGCTCTCCAATTCGTTATGAGGACGAGGAATAACATGAACAGATTTCAATTCCCCAACACGCTGTGCTGCTGCAGCACCAGCATCTGTTGCCGCTTTAACAGCACCTACATCACCGCGAACAAGGACCGTTACAATTCCGCCCCCAACATGCACTTTTCCAACTAAATGAACATTCGCCGCCTTAACCATCGCGTCAGCAGCTTCCACTGAAGCAACCAGCCCTTTTGTTTCAATCATTCCTAATGCAGTTAATTCTCTAGCCATTTTTATTTCCTCCTAATTAGTTTGTTTGGTATTTTTTAATTACTTGATTAACCATGTCGGCAATCATCTTTGCATCTACTTCGCCATCCGGCGATACCTGCTGAAGAACTTGACTGACAATATGATCAACATCCTGGCTTGCTTGTTCTTTTTCAGCTATCGAAGAAGTGGCTGCCGGTCTTGGAATGGTGACTTCTTTCGTTCCATAAGCCATTCTTTTAATGTTGATCAGATGGCGTGCCGTCACATTATCAGAAGTAATGTTGCCGCCGAATGAACCGCACCCCAAAGTCAGGGAAGGCAGCAATCCTGTTGTCGCTCCAACAGCCCCAATCGAAGAGAGCGTATTGACCATCATTCTTGAAACAGGCATTTCCAGGGCAAATTCCTTTGCCACTTCATAGTCATTTGTATGAAGAGAAAGACTGTGTCCCCTGCCACCTAAGTTGAGGAGCTGAAGGCAAATTTCTTTTGCCTCCTGGCAGCTTTCCGCTGTATATAGCGCAAAAACTGGAGATAATTTTTCAATTGAAAATGGTATGTCTTTCCCTATTTCAGTTTCTTCAGCAATTAAAACTCTTGTGTCATCAGGAACTTGAATTCCAGCCATGCTTGCGATTTTAACAGCACTCTGGCCGACGATATCCGGATTCAGCTTTCCTGGTGAAGGTGAAATGACTTTTTCCAGCGCCGCCTTTTCCCGGGTGTTTAAGAGATAAGCTCCATTGTTTTTGAGTTCTCTCATGGTCATCTCTTTAATGTTGCGATCGACTACAATGGATTGTTCAGTAGCGCATATGGTCCCATTATCAAATGATTTACTGTCAATAATCATCCTAACGGACTGGTCGACCTTGGCGGTTTTTTCGATATAGCATGGCACATTGCCGGGCCCTACTCCATAGGCAGGCTTGCCAGAGCTGTACGCCGCCCTGACCAATCCCCCTCCGCCTGTTGCCAAAATGAGATTGATGTCAGGATGCTTCATTAATTCGTTTGTTGCACTCATGGATGGCTTTGAGATCCAGCCAATCAATCCTTCAGGTGCACCTGCCTGTACAGCTGCTTCATTCACAATCTTTAACGCTTCAACAGTACATTTCACTGCCCTTGGATGTGGGCTAACGACTATTGCATTTCTTGTTTTCAGAGCAATAAGCGCTTTAAATATGGCTGTAGAAGTTGGGTTAGTCGTTGGAATGATGCCTGCAATTACACCGTAAGGATAAGCAATTTCCGTTACTTTATTTACCTGGTCTTCACGAATGATGCCCACTGTCTTTTCATCTTTGATAGACTCATAGACTGCCTTTGAACCAACTTCATTTTTTAACTTTTTATGCTCGGCTATGCCCATTCCTGTTTCCTCTACAGCCATACGGGCCAGGGAAAGTGACTTGGCATAGGCAGCATTTGCGGCTTGTTTGACAATTTCGTCAACCTGAACCTGCGTAAAGGACATATATTGCAGCTGCGCTTCCTTTGCACGCTTTACAGCATTCCGCATTTCCTGCATGGATTGAAGATCATGATCGAAATGCAAGCTTTTCACACTCCTTTCAAGAATTTCTAAAATTAGTACTTAATAGGATTCTGAGAAATTTCGATAATAGCATCCCGGAATGCATCAGCTGCAGCCTGGCAGGCTGATTGGGAGCCGGTCAAAAGCCCGCCGCCAAAATTCGTTTCAGAAGGCGGCCCGAAAAATTTCATCATTTCTACATCTGCTGCCTTTAAAGCAGCATCAAGCCCATAAACGGCTTCCAATGGCGGAGCTATCAGATAGGCAATGGGCTCTCCGATATTGATGCCTGCTTCCTTTGACAGGTAGGAGCCTGTTCTAGAAACAACATGTGCATAAATGGCATGCGTTTTATCCTGATCAAGCGCTTCAAAATAGGCATCAGATTCAGCTGTCTGAAGGACAGCCTCCATACCGCTTTTAACTTCATCGGGAGATGGCCCTGCGATAATTCCAATCATTTCACCTGATAATGGCCCGGAAGCATGAGCAGCCCCCGCATAGAAGGACCTGGCATAAACCACTTCGACATCTGCTCTTTTTGTGGCTTCATCGAGCGCAGTATAGCCTACGTCATCAACTGTAGAGGTGAAAATGGCCAGGCTACGGTGATGAGTCTTAAGCTGAAAATGCTTTGCAAGCTCCTGGTCAACATTAGGTATCACCCGAATAGCCTGTATATCGGCGTAAATGCGTTCTAATCCCATTGATACTGCCACCTATCCTTCCTTTTTCACGAGCGATACTCCACTTGCTTCATACTTTATAACCTTTTGGATGACGGTTCCGAGGTAAGCTCCAGCCTCTGCGGGAGGAATACCGCCTTTATGTATATTGGAAATGACCATCCGATCAGCTTCGATCGTTCCTTTACGGGGTTCATAGCAAAGGTAGGCACTTAGTGATTCAGCACTGACCAGACCAGGACGCTCGCCAATCAATAACACAACTACTTTAGGCATCAGCAGTTCTCCCACTTCATCCATTACAGCCACCCTGCCTTTTTCGATATAAAAAGGAGTCCCCATTTCGAGTCCTAAACTATTCAAGGATTGCTGAAGGGATAGATATACATCCTCAGCATTTTCTTCAATCGCACTTGAGCTCAGCCCGTCAGACAGAATGATTTGAACAACAGGGTCCTTTTGGCATTGGGCAAGAATGATTTTTTTGGCTTCTTCTGAAAGCTTCCTGCCATAATCCGGCCTCCGGATGTACACTTCTTTTTCATTCACCATCGTAGTGACTTTGAAAAGCCCAAGACGGTTTATCAGTTCATCATTTACATCTCCATAGACGGCATCAACTGCAGCTGCATGATCAAATCGGAATTTCAGCCATGTGTCTGTCTTTGGTCTCGTACCTGCTCTTCCCACCCCGATTCTTGCAGGTGTTTTGCTCATGAGCGCCTCAAGCTCAACCGGATCAGCTGGATTAGCAATGCTTTTCTTTTCAGAATAGCTTTTGCTCTCTTCATGATTGGTTTTATCTGATTGAATGTTTGCATGTTGATGGCTATTAATTTTTATTAAACCGTTTTTATCCTGTTTTTCTGACTCAATAACCTCAACTGCCGGCTTGGCTGTTTTCTTGATGGGTCCTGATGTATGATTCCAAAATTTTACTCCACCACTATCTTCCTGCCCTTTGTCATCAGAGGTTTGCTGCGATTGAAGTTTTTCCACTACAAGTCGTGTTACTTTTTCAATCAATTCAGGATTCATTCATTTCAACTCCTATCGTGAAAAAATGGTAGGGTCGCCTGCGATTTTGCTTAGCTTTCCATTTTCGAAAATCCCCATTTTCTCAAGCCAATCTCTGAATATGGGAGATGGCTGCTTATTCATTGTCTGCCTAAGAGTGGCAACGTCATGATAACTCATGGATTGGTAATTGAGCATGCAATCATCTCCCATTGGGGTGGCAATAATAAAATTCACTCCAGCTGCTGTCAGCAGCACACCAAGGTCCTCGATATCATTTTGATCGGCCTTGATATGGTTCGTGTAGCATATATCAACACCCATTGGAATGCCATGCATTTTTCCCATGAAATGGTCCTCAAGCCCAGCTCTAATGACCTGTTTATTGTTGTACAAGTATTCTGGTCCGATGAAGCCAACCACAGTATTTACGATAAAAGGATCATAATGCCGGGCAAAGCCATAATTTCTTGATTCCAGTGTCATCTGATCTATTCCAAAATGAGCTTCAGCCGAAAGCTCCGAACCCTGGCCCGTTTCAAAATATAAACGCTGTGGCCCGGTGCCGGTGCCAAGAGTTTTTGCCATATCATTTGCTTCCTCAAGAAGTGAGGCTGTAATTCCAAATGACCTGTTGGCAGCCTCTGTTCCTGCTATGCTCTGAAAGATCATATCGGCAGGTGCTCCCTGTTCGATTGCCTTCATTTGAGCTGTCACGTGCGCAAGCACACAGTTTTGTGCCGGGATTTCCCAGTCCTTTATAAAAGCATGTGTGGCGTGGAGCAATCTCTTTACGCTCTCAACCGAATCATCCACAGGATTTATGCCAACTACTGCATCCCCAATGCCGTAGGATAAACCTTCTTTCAGGGACGCGATCATTCCATCCACATTATCGGTTGGATGGTTCGGCTGCAGCCGCGAAGCCAGGGTGCCTTTATAGCCGATTGTTATATTGCATTTGGTCAGTATTTCGATTTTGTTTGCCGCGTGAACCAAATCAAGATTTGACATAATCTTAGCGGCGGCGGCAATCATCTCGCTGTTTAATCCCCTGCTGATTCTTTTTAAATCTTCTCCTGTCGTGTGATCGTCCAGGATATACTCACGAAGTTCAGCAACTGACCAATTTTTTATGCTTTGATATACAGGTTCATTTATTCCGCTTTCTATAATTCTCGAAACTTCATCCTCTTCAGGTGAAAGCATAGGATTTTCACGGATATCAGATAGTGTTAGATGACTTAGAACCAATTTGGCTGCGATTCTTTCCTGAACGGTTTCTGCTGCAATGCCCGCGAGGCGGTCCCCTGACTTTTCTTCATTTGCTTTAGCGAATAAATCTTTCAGATTACTAAACTGATATACATTTCCCAAATGATTGGTTTTCAGCTTCATAAAAGATTCCTCCTTTCTTACTGATGGAAGGTCAATGTTTTAATGATAACAGGGACCACATTGCTTTGAAGCAGATGGCCGATATCTATGTAATCGCCGTGTTCTGCCTTAATCTGATCGATGCATATGTAACTTTGATTTGCTTGCTGAGTTTTTAGTGTCTGCCCCAGAACTTTGGCGTGGTCACTTTCTAAAACAACAACAAGCGGCTGTTCCGGCTTCGGTTTTGCCTGCAGCGATTTTATCAGGACTGCAGATAATTCCTGGATATCCCGAAAGCCTAAATAAGGCATATTCGTTAAATAAAGAGCAAAATTTTGACCCTCCTGCTGTGGATCATAAATTTCTACTGACTTCTTTACAGCCTCTTGAATACGGCTTAGACCTTTTTCCAGATTGTTATCAAACCCGATCTGATAGACAGGCAAATTTCGAATTGGCAATTCATGTGCTTCCGCATGGATGGTTGCCCCGCTGATTTCTGTGGTTTGAGTTCCTGCTCCAAGAACGGTTGCCCTGACCGTCTCATCCGGTTCCACCCACTTAAAGGCGGCCAGTTCACGGCAATTTCTTAAAGATTTGGCCAGCATTTTTCCAATATCGTCATACTGTGCAGGCGAGGATTCAGCACTCTCAAAGTGGTACAAACATTCACTGATTCCGCCTGAAAACATAATGTAATCTATTTCCTCTATCCAATTGGGATCATGTCCCAAAAGCAGAGGGGAATCTTCCTTAAGAAGATCCTTCCTAAGCATTCGGCCAATTACTTCTGCCATGTAGTCTGTCAGCTTTCCGATGATGGGGTGATTTCTGCTGTCTCCTACTTTTAAATCAGCCCCCCATTGCCGAAGTATTTCCTGGACAGGAGGAGAAATGCTTTTTATTTTGCCGTCAATAAATTCAATCAGTCTTCCGCCGATGTGGAGCGTGCATGTTCCGCAGAGCCTTCCTGAACGATAAACTGCAGCATTGGCAGTGCCTCCGCCAATATCGATATTGGCGACAGTTATGCCAGTCCTCCTGGATAATTCATAAGCACCTGAACCCTTTGCCGCAATAATTCCTTCTAAATCAGGACCAGCAGTTGCCACTAGAAAATCACCTGCATGATCAGATAAATAATGGACCATTTCTTCGGCATTTTGTTTAGTTGCTGTTTCTCCTGTAATAATGACAGCACCTGTTTTGATATCACCAGGCTCGATTCCCGCAGAGATATATTCCTCACTGACAAGTCTCTCAACACCTTTAATATCTATAGCTGATGCTGTCAGAAGAGGGGTGCGGTAAATCGGGCTTCGGTAGAGCACTTCTTTTTCTATAATTTCAATTCTCGGCATGTGGGTTCCGCCAGCCATATTCATAAGTGAAAATCTGCTGATGACGAGTTTGGTCGTGCTCGTTCCGATGTCGATTCCAGCGCTGATTATATATTCTTTTTGTGCATCGTAACGCTTCAACATGATCCCCGCCTTACTGCAATGAATTAAGGAAAATAAAAAAGGCACCCCATATGAGCAACCAATAATTGATTGTTCACACGAGGCGCCTTTGCCTGATCTATTATTTTGTATAATTAGAATATATTCTATTTTCTTCATTTTGTAAAGGGTTTCATTTGAAAATTACGACATCATCCGGCAAAGATTCTGCATAATCCTTCATTTCCTGAAAGGAATGGCATTTTACAAGGCTGCGTATTTCTTCGATTCCTTTACCGGAAATAGAGGATGAAATGACAATGGGTCCTTTTGGTACAGCATTTCTAAGCTGCCTGATTGCCGTATTTACATCCGCCTGGGCAGAATCGCTTTTTGTCACGATCCCTATCGGGAGCTTATTAAACCCAGTGCTGAAACCCGGCGGAAAAATGGTTTTCCGTTTTGTAGAATCCTGCAAATATAATACATGTGTCACTTCCAGTGCCGTAGCCATGATATTTTTATAGAAAAATGGATTTTCCGTGTATTCCCCCGGCGTATCCACAATCCAATCATAATAGTTCAGTGCCTGTGTTTTAACCGCTTCCGCTTTGCGGCCTAGGAGAGCATTGGTTAAAGTCGACTTTCCAGCCCCGATGGAACCGATCAGCATCGCTCTGTTCATTTTGGACATTAAATACAGCTCCTTATGATTTAGTAATTTCCGAAGGAGTGTACCTCAGTGTTTCAGATAGAAAACGGTTGATTTCCTCCATGGCCATTTGCACAGCTGAAACGGTGCCGACAATGACAAGACTGCCTGTGAACCGGTCCAGGAAACCGATCTGCACGTCTGCAGCTTTTGTTGCCAGGTCTCCTGCAATGATAACCGTTTCACTTGGTGTCAGTGTTAAGATCCCTAACGCTCCTGCCTGCTGGATCCCAAGTTTTTCAAACATATCCGGATCAGGATTTGCGATTAAATGGCTGAGAGTTACTTGTTTTCCCGGTACAAATTCTTGTATAAATCGTTGTTTTTCTTCATTCATTGCTTCGGCCTCCCCAGGTGACTGCTGCTTATATTGCTTTTTTTACTTTATTTTCTTTCGGCAAATATTCATCTTTTCCGATAATGCCGGCTTCACGGTCCTTTTTCTCCAATTCCAGAGCCTTAGGCACTGAAAGCCAGTATGCTAAACCAATTCCAATGATCCCTGCAGAAATTTTACCGGCTATAATTGGAAGGATTAGTGTTGGCTGAAAATTTGCTGTAAACGATAAATGGTCGCCAAGCAGGAATGCCGCACAGACAGCAAAGGAAATATTAATGACTTTATCTTTAGGCGGCATCGTTCTGACCAATTTAAACATAGCCAGGATGTTGGCGATCGTGGCAACTATCCCTGCGCTGCCTTCCTTGCTTAATCCCACTTTCCGGCCAAGAGCTTCGAGTGGGCCTCCCGCATACTTTTGAAGGAGATAAACCATCGGAAATGCCCCGGCCAGCATAATCCCAATATATCCTGCAGTCTCAAGTGCGCGGAACTGATCTTCTGCATCAGCCATGATTGGATGGAAGCCCCAGCTTCCAAAGACAGTTGTGAATAATCCGGTGAAAATTTCCACGATTGAAAAGACTAAAACCAGCTTAATTCCCGCATCCAAAATGCGTCCAAACCACATGAACCCGTTGATCATTAAATCCGGAAGGAAATATAACCCCAGTGCAATCAGTACAACAAAGATTAATAGCGGACTTAAGTTCAGCAATATTTGTCCCAAACCGAGTGCAAACTGATATTTAGCCTCACCCGATGTGGAAATGAAATCCCTGAAGCTTGAGCTTGAAACCGCAATAATCACACTTGAAATGAAAGCGCCGATAGGAATTGTCAGAACGCCTGACATTACACCAAGCGCCATATATTTATGGTCTCTCTTATCAAGCATAGCGAGGCCCATCGGGATGGAGAAAACAATCGTTGCTCCCGCCATAAAACCAACAATCATCGCCATTATCCAGCCTTCCTGTGTCTGCTTTAACACTTCAGCTAATTGGTAGCCCCCCATATCGGTTGCCAATATGGCAGTGGCCGCTATCGCTGGATCTGCCCCAATGGCAGCAAAAAATGGACCGCAGACCTTATCGATAAACCATGATAAAAACGGAATGGAAGCCATTATGCCGGCAGCCGGAACAAAGATATGGCCAACAGCATGAAGTCCCTCCATAAATTGCTTTCCTAATCCCTCATCACTGTTGCGGATGGCAGCAAAGGCACCTGCTACCGCACAAGCCATGATAATGTAAATAACAATCTTACCCACCATTTCCATCATAAATCCCTCCCTAAAAAGTTTTTATATGTTAACGGAATCATGCAGCTTCTTTACAAGAAATATAGGATAAGATAGCAGCTTGATAGTATTAGATTAAGTAAAAAGACAAAAAGGTGCCGTACGTCAGCTTTTGTCTGACGCATGGCACCTTTGCCTGTCCTATCCACTTGTTAAAGATGTTATGCGTTATATTTTACAATGATACGCTTTGCCACATTTTCCAGTGTAACCTGTTTATTCATGCTGATCTTTCGCATTTTTCGAAAAGCTTCTTCTTCAGGCATATTAAACTTTTGCATTAAAATGCCTTTTGCTTTTTCAACTATCTTTCTTTCATTTAACTTCTGGTTCATGGTTTCCACTTGTTCCCGAATGGCATTTGCGTTCTCCGCCTGCCTAAGGGCAATCTCAACTGCTGGAATCAGACTGGCTTCATTAACAGGTTTAACAAGATAGCCGAGTATATTAGCCTGTTTGGCCTTATCAATATATTCCCGCTGACTGTATGCGGTAAGGATCAGGATAGGAGTATTAATTTTATTGGATATGATTTCACTTGCTTTTAATCCGTTCAAATTTGGCATCTTGATATCCATAAGGATTAAATCAGGCTTTAATTCAAAGGCAAGCTCGACCGCTCTTTCACCATCACCTGCTTCAGCAACCACTTCATAGCCGGCATCCTTTAGCATCAGGCTTAAGTCCATGCGGACAATGGATTCATCCTCCACAACCATAATTCTTTTTTTCACAGCTATTCCACCTTCCTTTCAAAGGGAAATTGCACAGCAGCAATGGTCCCTGTTTCAGCCCGTTCGATAAAAAAATGACCGGATAGATCGTGCTCGATCATCATTTTCACAATATCTAAGCCTAGAGAAGGTTTTGCATTCGGGGAATACCCTTTACCATCATCAATGACGTCAACCTTAACTTCATTATTGGAATAATCGAAACAAACCTCGATTTTCCCTTCATGCATTTGTTTAAATGCGTGCTTTACACAATTTTGGATAAGCTCATTGATGACTAGAGACAGGGAGACAGCTTTTTCCGAGTCGATTAAAAGCCTGGGCCCCCTGTACTGTATATGTATTTTTTTCTGCTCATGCTTTGCTTCATACACCAGCATATTCCCAATTTTCTCTATTAAACTGTATATATCCACTTCATCCAAACCAGAGCTTGAGAGAATAATCTCATAGACTGAAGCAATGCTTGAGATGCGGTTCAGACTTTCCACGAAATGTACCTTGCTCTCTTCCGGAATCCCCCTTCTCATCTGAAGCCTCAAAAGGCTGGCAACTGTCTGCAGATTGTTTTTAACACGGTGATGGATTTCCCTTATGGCCACGGATTTAACAGCAATCTCTCTTTCCTTTTCCCTGAGCTCTGTCAGATCTTTAAGGATAATGAAAGTTCCATTCGACTTTCCATCTACCTGGAGACTAATCTTTTTCACACGGAAAACCTTCTTCATCATTTTCAATTCTTTAACAAGAAGTTCTTCCGGATCGTTTAGTATCTGCTGTATACATGGTAAGTAATCAATAAGAGGAGTGCCAGGCCTGATGCCTTCCTTCCCAATTTCGTGAATGAGATTCGTAGCCGATGGATTGTTATAGACTACCTTATTTTCATGATCAATAAAGAACAATGCTTCCTCAATTACCTCTGGAATAATCGGCCGATCCTCCGCCATCCCAATGAGAATCCCGCTTAGCGTTTTTGTCGCTTCTGATAACGCTTCCAATTCTCGCTGACGCTGAAGCTTCTCACTGATATCCTTTTCCATAATGAGTGCTCCTATGACCCGATCCTGTGATCCCATAATCGGCACAACACTTTGTTCAACAGTCTTGCCTTCCTGTGTCAGTGCACGGTTGAGAAACATATTTTTCCCAGTCCTCAGGGTATACATAACGGCGGGTTCAAACGCTTCATATGCGAACTTGCCTGCAACTGGCTTCTGATATACAGATTTAGCTGTGGCTGGTGCGGCTTCAGCCACCACAATTGCATGTTTTCCTTCTTTTGTAAGGCAGTCTACAAAAACATTTGCCTGGTTCAGGTCCGCGATCAATGAAAGATTGCCAGAGACCTCTAAAATTCTTTCAATATCCATTGTTGAAAGACTGGTATGGAGAGTGCATAACTCTTCTACTGAGAAGTTTGGCATGTGCTGAGAACTCCCAATCATTTATTAAAAGTGTCAGAATATATAAAAATATTAAAGGGAATGCCGAAGAATGTCAATAATGTTTTTGATAGTTCAATAGGAAATTGGGCACATATTTGGAATTTAACTGGATTATGGAAAAGGCAGCTGGAAAAAATGGATATCCTGCTGCCTTCCTGAATTATTGAAGCTTTGCTAATTTTACGCCGCTTGCCTTTTGTTTTAATATGGTCTCTATTAAATCGGCCAGATGAGCACCCGCCTCTACAGGAGGAACCCCTCCCTCATGAATATTGCTGATAACTGTGCGATCTGCTTCGACAGTATTTTCACTGGGCTTGTATATCAGGTAAGCACTAATGCTTTTTGCGGTTGCCAATCCTGGCCTTTCACCAATAAGTGAAATAACACAATCACAATTGACAATGGAAGCTACATCATCCTGAATCCAAACTCTGCTCCGCTTTATAAAAACAGGATCTCCAATGGAAATATTCTTCGATTGTAAGCCCTGTACAAGTGCAGGCAGCAGATCTCCTATATTTGCCTCAATGCCGGTTGAACTCAGGCCATCCGATACAATGATCTGAACCTGCCGATTCTTCGGGAGATTTTTGTCAGCCCATTTTCTCGAGGTTTCATTGAGTCGCCTTCCGCTGTCCAGGTCCATTAAGTATTGATCCATCGTTTCAGCTTTTGATTGAAGCACCGGCAGCTTTAATTCCTTCAGCAATTCCTCGGGAACATCTTTGAAAACAGCATCCTGCGCGGCCGCATGATCTATTCTGAAATCAAGGTAATTCCTTGTTTTCATTCGGGTTCCTGTCCTTCCAATCCCAATTCTTGCTGGAGTGATGGATTGAACCTTCCCGATCTCTTCACGGTTGACAGGCTGATCTACACCTACTTGTTTGACTATTTCATAAACAATATGGCGTCCTTCTGCAATCTCCGGTTTTATTTCAGCATTTTCTGGACTAGTTCCAATTTTTACTTGCCCTTCTGTCTTCAGCTCCTCTATTACCTGTTTGACTATTGCTTGAATATTCATCATTAAGCCCCCCTTCCTTATTCAAAAATAGATAGATCTCCAGCTCGTTCTATCAATTTTCCATTCTCCATGATACCCATCTTTACCAGCCAGATCTCAAATTCACGCAGCGGACGGAGCCCAAGCATTTCTCTTAAACTTGCATCATCATGATAACTGGTATCTTGATAACTTAACATGACATCATCGCCTCCAGGGACGCCCATATAAAAGTTTGCTCCGGCTAACGCTGTTAGCATACCCGCGATTTCCTGATCATTTTGATCTGCCTGCATATGGTTGGTATAGGTAGGTGCAATCCCCATTGGGAGTCCATGCATTTTCCCCATAAAAAGGTCTTCTAAATCTGCGCGGATCACTTGTTTCCCGTCGTAGATCGTCTCAGGCCCAATGAAACCGGAAACATTATTAACCATAAACGGCTTCCAATGACGGGCATAGCCATATGTACGTGCTTCGAGTGTCTGCATATCAATGCCAAGATGGGCATCCAGTGAGACTTCAGATCCCTGCCCAGTTTCGAAATAAAGCTGATTAGGCCCAGTAGATGTCCCTTGCTTAGCCATCAGATAAAAGGCTTCATCCAGGATTTCTTTTGAAACCCCAAAATCATCATTTGCTGCCTGTGTACCTGCAAGACTTTGGAACATTAGTGCAATAGGAGCGCCTTTTTTGAGTGCCTGCATCTGTGTTGTAATGTGGGCAAGCACGCAGTTTTGTGTTGGTATTTCCCATTTTTGTATAAAATCATGAGTCATATGAAGAATTCTCGAAACAGATTCAACAGAATCGTTGTTAGGGTTCACACCAATAACAGCATCACCAGATCCATAGGAAAGACCTTCTTTCATTGATGCAAGTATACCATCGGGATTGTCAATGGGATGATTGGGCTGGCATCTGAATGCCAGGCGTCCAGCCTCGCCTATCGTTGTATTGCAATGAGCTGTCGGCCGGATTTTCTGTGAAGCCATCACCAAATCGATGCTCGACATCAGCTTTGCTGCAGCTGAAATCATTTCGCTCGTCAGCCCTTTGCTGATTCTGAACAAATCCGAGGTGCTTGTTTGGTGAGACAAAATATATTCCCTTAATTCACCAACAGACCAGTTTGATATTTCTTTATAAATAAAGAGATTGAGATCGTCATAGATTATGCGGGTAACTTCATCCATATCATATGCAATTACCGGATTCTCATAAATTTCCTTTAGCGACAGTTCACTTAACACCACTTTAGCAGCCATTCGTTCAAGTGAAGATCCCGCAGCAATACCAGCCATTATATCTCCTGATTTTTCCTCACTGGCTTTTGCTAAGACATCTGCAATAGAACGGAATTGATAGGTTTCATTTTTTATGGTGATAGTATACATAAACAGCCTCCCTTTTATGTCTATGGAGCCGGCCAGCAGCAAAACCTAGTTTCTGGTAAGCGATTACATCCCGCTCCATGCAAAAAGGCGCCTTAACAGTATAAGCCATAAATCAGCTTATCTATTAAGGCGCCTTCACCTGTTATTTTCACTTGTCCATAATTATATCAACAAATTGACTGAAAAGATAGACTTTTTAAACTGTAAATAAATTGTCTTATGAAAACATCCCCTCCACCACACGTCCATTCCGCCCTTTTGTCGTCTTTGCCTGTGAAAGGGAATTCAGAATCGCTTCCTCCGCCGACTCCGCCGCGCCTTGAAAAAGCTGATTCATAATCGGATGATCATCTCTCATATAATGGGCAGTTTCCACCATACTGCTGCTTTCATGCAGGATTTTGTTAGCGGTGGAGAATGCTATGACAATGTCACCGCTGCCGTTGCTGAAGTGGCTCCCTGTCCGTCCGAGGCCAATGCCGCATCTCTTCGCAAGCCTTTTCAGCTGTCTGTCACTGACAGGTGCGTCAGTAGCGAGGATAATCATGATTGAACCATCGGGTGTGTCCTTTGTTTTCGGCTGAATTTCTGACAGACCGTATTTAATGAACGGAAATTCGTCTTTATTCCCGAAGTTGGTGACCACCAGACATCCGATTTTATATTCATTTATGCTTTGTTTCCCAGTGATTATACGTGAAGAAGCACCCACGCCTCCTTTATAGCCAAAACACACCATGCCTTTACCCGCTCCAACTGCACCTTCTTCCACTTTTTCCGGCTTGGCATTTTGAATGGCTGCTATTGCATGTTCGGGTTTTACCGGGAGTGTGCGAATGGAATTCAAATACCCGTCATTGCATTCTCCTGTCACGATATTTACTGTTCCGGTTGTGTCGCCAATTTCCGGAGTGGTATTGAGCATGTATTCCAGAGTCCCCTGTGTGACTGCCGGCACCCCGAATGTATTGGTCAGCATAATAGGTGATTCAATTACACCCAGTTCTTCCACCTGCACCAGACCCGTTGTTTTTCCAAAGCCATTAATCACATAGCAGCCTGCAGTGACCTTTTCACGAAATAGATTCCCTCCATGCGGCAAAACAGCGGTTACACCGGTACATACATATTGGTCATCATCCAGCGCATAATCCAAAGTGCTTTGGCCGACCATAACTCCATCTATATCTGTAATGCAGTTCTTTTTTCCAGGTCTTAGTGTTCCGATTGTGATTCCTCTTTCTCTAATCTTCATTTTGCCGCTCCTTTAAAATAGAATTTCCATTTGTTTTACTTTATAATAGAAAAATATTTAGATTACCTAATCATTTTACAGCACTGTTGGGAGGAATAATATGGCTGAAGCGTTAACAGGACAAGCAAAAAAACAGACTGCCGTATCTGAAAAAATTTGGTCAAGGGATTTTGTTCTGATCTTGATGTCCAACTTTTTTATTTTTCTAGGATTTCAAATGACATTACCCACAATCCCTCTTTTTGTGGAAAAATTGGGCGGAAATGACCAGCTGATTGGGATAGTAGTCGGGATCTTTACCTTTTCGGCTCTCCTATTGCGTCCTTATGCAGGGCATACGCTGGAGACGAAAGGCAGGCGCTTTGTGTATTTAACAGGCCTGGCAATTTTCGTGCTTTCAGTTGGGGCATTTGGTTTTATTAATAGTTTAATTTTCTTATTTGTTTTAAGGATTATCCAGGGATTTGGCTGGGGTTTCTCCACTACAGCCTCGGGTACCATTGCCACTGATTTAATTCCTGCTAAGCGGCGGGGTGAAGGTATGGGCTACTTTGGGCTTTCCGGGAATATTGCCCTGGCATTCGGCCCCACTCTTGGACTGGCGCTCGCAGGAGTCATCTCTTTCAAATTCTTATTCTTAATTTGTGCCCTGCTGGGTTTAGCCGCACTGGTGTTGTCATCGAGGATCAACTACAAGGAGGCTGAAAAACAAAGTTTGCCTCAGAAGCGCTGGGACATCTATGAAAAGAGTGCTTTAAGGCCTTCATTTCTATTATTTTTCATCACCGTCACCTTTGGTGGAATCGCATCATTTCTTCCTATCTATTCAGCCCAAAAAGGGATAGGCGGAATCCACTGGTACTTCCTGCTGTTTGCTATAGCCTTAATGCTTTCCCGGACTTTTGCCGGCAGACTATATGATCAAAAAGGTCACAAGGCTGTATTTTTACCAGGAGCGGTGCTGATTATGGCAGCCATGTTCCTGCTTGCGTGGCTTCCTAGCAGCATGATTATGTATATTGCTGCGATTCTTTATGGTCTTGGATTTGGATCAGTCCAGCCCGCCCTTCAGGCATGGTCTGTAAAAGAAGCGCCTGCCAACCGGCGCGGAATGGCCAATGCAACGTTCTTTTCCTTTTTTGATCTGGGGGTTGGAATTGGCGCCATCGTGTTTGGGCAGATCGCTTACTTGTTTGGGTATAGCACGATTTATTTAACAGCAGCCGGTTCGGTTGTGATTTCAATTCTATTGTATATCTGGATCCTGATGACAAATAGAGGGTAATGTGAAAGACGATTTTCCAGGGAGTTGTGGAAAATCGTCTTTTTTGATTTGAGTTTTCAGGAGTTGGGTTTGGTTTGACTTTGGATTTATGCTGTTTATACTCATAGTTGATCCGGGTTCTGACTTTAAACTGGGGGTTCCTGCTGTTTGTGTCCGAAGTTGGCCCGGGTTCTGACTCTAAACCCCTGTTTTCTTCTGTTTGTGTCCGAAGTTGATCCGGGTTCTGACTTTAAACTGCGGGTTCCTGCTGTTTGTGTCCAAAGTTGGCCCGGGTTCTGACTTTAAACTGCGGGTTCCTGCTGTTTGTGTCCGAAGTTGATGGTCAAGCCCATATAATTGTGTAAAAAGAAAATGAGTCAAATTAATTCCTTTGGTCAACAATGTTATCAGCTACGAAAAACAAGTTGGAGGAATTAATTATGACTCAATTACAGTTCAACCTAAAT
>NZ_JAMBOJ010000049.1 GCF_023715565.1 Cytobacillus firmus
GTGTGGAAGTCATTCACGGTAGAGAAGATGAGGAAAGTCATCGTATGAGAAATCGGAAAAGCATATTTTCAGCCGAAGTGTAAAAAGGAAATGAGCAAAAAGTGTAAAATTCGACTTGACGTCTACAAGCACTTAAGAATAAATAAACTGCATCCTTATATTGTTCAATGTTTCTTATGCTCATTGAAGAATACGTTGGATTAACTACACTGGTATTATCTATCTTATTTTCTCTGTTTTCTGGAATATATATATCAGTAATAAAATGATGGTCAGCTTTTGATAACTCACTTTTAAAATCATTTAAGAATGTTTCAAATCTATTTATGGTATGTGGTTGGAAGATTGCTATAATTTTCTTCTGTGGGTATTTTTTTCTGCATGCTTCCAGTGTTACCCGGATCTCTGTAGGGTGGTGACCATAATCATCAATGATAATAGCCTTATTACAAGGAGTTTCTTGGAATCGACGTCTTGCTCCATTTAAATATTTTAAGTCTATTACATTACTACCTGGTAATTTGTGTACTCCATTTAAATATAAATTTGTTACCAATGCAGCTGCGACATTCATGATATTATGTTTTCCGAAGAAGGGAGTATAAATATTGAATCGTTGTTTTTTGTACTCTAAATCAAACATAGTATACATCTCAGTATTATTCTCACAAACATTTGAAATAACTGCATCGTTATCTTCACTAAATCCAAACTTGACTAAATTTATATCTAAATCTTCAATACACTGTAAAACATTTTCATCATCTCCATTTATAATGGCCACCTCCTTCGTGTTTTTTAGAAAGTCTCTAAAAACAGATTTGGTATCTTCTATATCCCTAAAAACATCTGGATGGTCAAAGTCTATATTTGTAATAATGGTTATCTTAGGAGAGTAATTCAAGAAATTGTTTTTATACTCACATGCTTCAAATAGAAATAAACTCTCAGGTTTTTCAGTCAAGTTGCCTACTCTTTTATTTCCACCAGTCCCATCACCTATTATGTAACTTATATCAGTAAATGCAGGCCAATCTAATTGAGATAGAATGTTCGTTGTGGATGTTTTTCCATGTGTTCCGGATATGGCAATACTTAAATATTCTTCACTAAGGTTTGATAAGAAATCTGTGTACTTTATAATTTTAAGGCCTAACCTACTTGCTATTCTGTAATCTATATTGTTATCAGGATTGAAAGAGTTTCCTACAATGATCTCTGTATTAGAATCAATTGCTTTTTCTATCTCACCAAAATTAAATATGTTAATGTTATTTTGTTGTAACTTTTCTTGGGTAAAGATGTATTCATTGGTATCTGAACCTTGAACACTGTATCCTTTCTCATGCAGCAACAGTGCTAAAGCACTCACTCCAGCCCCTTTAATACCAATAAAATAATAATTCTTCATTCTAATTTCCTCCTCATTCTGCCACTATGATTCTCGC
Source organism: Cytobacillus firmus (assembly GCF_023715565.1). Classification (GTDB taxonomy): domain Bacteria; phylum Bacillota; class Bacilli; order Bacillales; family Cytobacillaceae; genus Cytobacillus; species Cytobacillus firmus_C. Next base: position 1,449 of record NZ_JAMBOJ010000049.1, read on the forward strand.
TAAATAAAATTTAAATAATTCCAAATCTTTTTAGTGCATAATATATACCGTCCTGGCTAGATTTTTTAGTAACAAAATCAGCAACACTTTTTAGTTTTTCACTGCCATTTCCCATTGCTATACCAAGACCCACCAGCTCTAACATGTCAATATCATTTTCACCATCCCCAAATGCTATAGCTTCCGATCTATCTATACCGAAAAATTGTAAAGTCTTCATTATAGCTAGAGATTTTGATACATCGTCCTTTAAAATATTTAATACGTATGGATGCCACCTTTTAAATGTTAAATCAGGGAACTTTTTTTTATACCTTTCTACTGTTTCATCATTTGCAAACAGACAAAGCAAAAATACCTCTTGATCAAAAATAAAAGGATTGGTTTGTGGATATTCATTCAATGACAAAGTTTCATTTAACGCACTAAGGATTTCTTTATCCTCTACTCCATTCATACTGAAATCTTCAGTATAAAAAGATAGGGCGGAATTTTCTTCTTTCGCAAAATCAATAAGTTCCTTTATTATATTTTTTTCCATAGGAACCTTATGGATAATTTCTTCCCCATGCTTAACATAGCCACCATTTGCGGTTATGAATGTCGCTATTCCAATGGCCTTTAATTCTTTACACATTGATAATGGTCTTCCGGTTGCAGCAACTACCTTGATTCCTTTGCTTAATAATATTTTTATAGCTTCAATTGTGGACTGTGGAATATTTCCATTTTCATGGTTTGTAATAGTTCCATCCACATCAAAAAAAACAATTTTGTAAGCCTCAGAAGTACTCATAGCCACTACTCCCTTAATTAGTGAGATAATTTTTAATGATAAACAACTATTTTCTATATTTTACCATAATTGATAAGTGATTAGAAAAGTCTAACCCAATAATTAGAAGTTTATGGTTTTAGCCTATTTGTATTCCTATTTGCATTTTCGTGATCATTCATTATTCGATAACAAGTAAACTTGATTAATGCTCATTTTTTAAATGATAAAAGTTCATATTTGATAATAAAGACATATAAATAATAAGAACAACAGAATTAGTAAAAACATCAAATTAAATAAGCCCTTTAACCATTTACCCATTTTCCCCTTCTCCCCCAAGGGTTTTACAATATCACCTATATGATGCCATTCAAATAACTAAGAATTTAACAGAAACAAATAAAAGAAAATAACAAGTTAACAGTTTGTTTAATACACTGTATACAAACTCACAATAGAATTATTGAATTATTAAGTATTCCACAAGTGAATATTCGAAAGGAATTTTGGAATAAAAAAAAGAGGTTCCATAAATGGGACCTCTTTTTATAGCTGATTCAAATATTAAACATGAGAAATTGAAACGCCAAGAGCCTTGTAACAAGTAAATTTTTTACAAGGCTGTTTAGATATCAAATTTTGCAAATTCCGGTATTTCTCCAGTCAATTGATATTGTTCTACTTTAGCATCGTGAATTAATTCATATGGGATCTTCTTAAGTAAAGTTTTTATATCTTTACGGAAGGCTTTCCTGAAAAAGGCTCCCAGGGAATGTATTCTAAAAGTTGATTTAAGCACACTTTGTTCAGTTATGTAGGAACCAATACTATCTATGCAGCTAATAAAGTATCGCTTAATCGAATTTTCAAGATTAAAGGATTCATCATTTTTAATAAATTTCACCTTATCATATACCTCTTGCTTAAAAGATAGCATGATGTCAAATTGGTCTCGAGGCTTGTATTTTATTTTATGCCCATCAAGAAAATATATTAATTCATGGGAAAGCATTGCGATGAGATGATCAACTTTAAATTCACCGCTGCTTTGTTCTTTAACACAATCTTCTTTTAATGTAATCCATACCTTTTTAACCCAAATCTGATTGCCACGGAACTGTAAGCCCTCAAATTTAACATCAAATAAAGGTTCCAGCAAAGCTAAAATTTCTCTAACCTTCTTCGCATTTTTATTTAATTGCTTCTTTAAAGTTGACATGTTACGAGATTGTTTAAGCATTTTCAAGTCAATGTCTTCTCTTTTAGACATAGCTGTACGGAACTGGTTAAATAAAGAAAGCATTAACTCAATTGCTTCGGGGTTTGCTGTCCTAACCAATTCTGCGAGAATATTTGTATCAAAAAGAGAATGAGGAATCAGAAGGTAATTTAGTTTACCTCCTTCCACACCTGGATTATTGCACTTTTCAATGTCTTTTAACACTAAGACAGAGATTCCATTTTGGATCTCCTCTTTAACAAAGTGATATTTCTCTAAATATAATTTCCCTGAATACAAAGAAGAATAAGGAATCTGGAGTTTTTTGGCCCAGTAAGAAAGGTTGAACTCTTTTAGAATACCTCTTTGGTTTTTCTCCAAGTCCAGCTGCTTGAGCATAGTTAGGTAGACAACATAAGCGGATGCTGGGGGCCGTTCAAACGTCTGGTCTCGCAACAAATGAAATTCTTTTAGTATAGATTGGTGCATTCTGAAACCGTCAATCTTCACTCTTTTCATGCTCAAGCTCCTTTCTAATTTATGTATTGATTCGCAGAAAGCCAAATAAAGACTAGGTACAAGAGATCTTTGTCCTGAATGCATGTTAATCTCAAGACATGAAAAAATAGCTTTTCTATAGACAATTCTATTAATCTCTTATTGTTGAAATAAGTATAACTCAATCGAAATTTGGAAAATGTTCCTCTCTAGAGAAAATGCACCACAAATAAAAGTGGAATAAACACTGGTATAATAAGCTTTCGGAAAAAGTTATTATTTTTTTCTTATACGATTACCGCTAGATTATGCACCAATAGATATAAAATGCACCATTTAAAATAAATAAAGAACTATTAATAAACCTTTGATAAATGGGGATTTATCTATAATGTAAAGGATTATATTTATACGGGTTCCGCTATAATATCTTTGAATTGGTGCATTTTAAGTTATGCAGCAGTCGCAGTAATTGATTTCAGTATTTGAACTTTCATTTGGTTTTTTTAAAATTAATTACCAACTTTCTTTTTAAATCAAGGTTTTTAATCCATACAGGTTCCGCTAGATGCCCATCAAATGGTGCATTTTTAGTGGTGCGTTTTATTTTTATTTCTATACAGGTTCCGCTATAAATTCATATAGCCGGCTGTTAACCCCTACAACCTCCGCAGAGAAAAAGAGATATAATATCTATTAAACCCTTGATTTATAAGGGTTTATTTAAGTTAGTTATATCAAAAGTGGTGCATTTCTTTTGAAAAGTGGTGCATTTTGATTAGGCATGTCGGGTAAAATGGTGCATTTCTCGATTTTTTAATTTTTATTTGGTGCATTTTGATATTATTAAGAGGACAAATTCACCCCTTTTTCTAAGGAGGTTAGAAAAATGAAATATGAAGACATACCAGAACATTTAATCCTAAATTATGAAGCTTTGAAAATTGTTCTTTTTGAGGAAGTTAAATCACTCTTTATGGATCGCCCTCATGTTTTGTCAAAGTGGAGCAGCTTAGCGTATCAAATGACAAAAGAAGAAATATTAAATCAAAAGCCCACAGATGATATGCGTTCTTTTGGAGTGTTAATCTCCCTTTTTACAGAAGCATTTTTTCACCAGAAACCAATTACTAAGGAAATGATCAAAGATGTTGTCTCCTCATCTGGTGACACGATAAAAGCATTTATAACAGGTCATCTGCACCAGGAGTTTCCTGAAGTCGAAGTGAAATATAGTTTTAACGACAATAAAATTGAAGAAGCGCTAGAGAAGGACTATATCCTTTCCAGCACGAATATGGATTTTCATCTAATGAGAGATATGGTTACGAAGAAGAATGATTTCAAAGAAGGCGAAGCAGGTTATCTAGCGACTGAAATTATAGACAATCGAGGTAACGTTAAAGGGGTTGCTGAGCTGCGGCCGCATGAATTACAAACTGAATTAACGATAGAGCAGCAAGTATGGCTAGAAACCTTGGGTGAAACGCTTAACTCGTTAGATGACTTGACCGCGGATTTATTTGATTTGATATCATATTTATGGCTTACACAGCCAAAGTCGAGTGATGGATACATAGAGTTTCATAGTAATGATGCTTTGCGACTTAGAAATATTAAAAAGAGAAGTTTTGCTGGTAAAGAATTTGATTACCGGGAAGAAGACCGTTTTAACATTATGAGAAGAGTAGCGGCACTCTCAAGTATTTGGGTATCCTTAGGTGATCAGACTATTAAGATTGTAAATACGGAAGGCCTTCAAGATAGCGAGCTGTATAAATTTAAGGATTTCCAGAAGATGTTTGAAATAGGAAAAATACGTATAGCCTATGATAAGAACACAGGAGAAGCTAAAGGAATATATGCTGTCCAGGTGCGCCCTACTTCTATTCTAACTCCTTATCTGGAAGGTCCTAAAAAGACACTTGGTATATTAGATTTAAAGGTCTTTAAATACAGCCATACCAGCCAAAGAGCTCATAAACGGCTGACAAGGTACTTAAACCTCCAATGGAGGATCAGAACGGTTAGGAACACGCTTGGGCAGCCATTTAAGGTAGGAACTCTTTTAAAAGAAATGGACTTCTCCTCCCGTTATACTGGAGTTGCACTAAGGGATAAATTTGAAAACACTTTGGATGATCTCCAGGCTGATGGTGTTATAAAAAAATGGATGTATTTAGATGAATTAGACGAAGAAATGGTAGGAAAACGAAACTGGGTTAAAGAATACTGGAGTAAGTTAAATGTACATATTTTGCCGGCTGATTATATTGTAAAGGAAAACAGAAAGATTCTTTCTTCGCAACCAGTGACAAACAAAAGATTAATCGAAACATCCATAGCGCAAAGTGCAGCAGATATTGAATTAGTACCAAGCGGACATTCTATGGCTATACAAAGTGCAAAAGACTCACAAGGGCCGATTACTTTAACTCCTGAAAAAATGAAGGAAGCATTGGAGTTTTTAAATATTAGCATCCGGCAAGCATCTGAGGAAATAGGTATTGCTCACACTACCCTATCGCGCTATATAAAAAGGGAAAATAAAAGGCAGAATAAGAAAAACGATGAGAAAATGTTGAATTGGCTGAAGCAAAAGCTTAATAGCGGCAGTAACAGCCTATGAATGGATACAGTCTCAAATAAGGGAAAGTGGCTTTAGACAAACTGTAATTGAAAAAGTGACAAGGAATGAAAATAACGATATTACAGAAGACGTAAAGCAAATTAGACCAATAATAAAAGATGACTTACCATTTTAAAAAGAGGCTGGGACAGAACTAAATTGTCCGTTGTTAAAGCCGAATGATTTCTATTTTAAAAAGTAATAAAAATAAAAAAAACGAACTATTACGAAACTCTAAATCAGAATTTCGAATAATAGTTCGTTTTTTTCTTTGGTCGAAATGCTTTTGTCCCAGCCCCTTTTTCTTCAGTTGGAACTAAAATAAGAATAGACAAAGAGGAAAATGTTCCTTCTTTCATATATTTTCCTCAAAGTTTAGATGCTTACTCTCCAACCATACCATCATTGTCATTATCTCGCATATACCGATATAACCAATGATCGCTCATTATTGGCATACTGTAACCTGCATCTTTTGCTTCTTGAATAGTCACTTGGCCGTTGCCATTTGTATCGACACTAGAAATATCACCTTTTTTGTTTGAGCTAGTTGAATTTGAAGGTTTGCTACCTGTTAAACCAAGCGATTCGTTTACTTTATCAGGGTTGACATTGTCGAATGTATCAACAATCTTATTCCCTTTTAAAGTATATTGTACATCTGAATTTACTGGGATAAATATAACAATGTTTAATTTCTCTACACTTGTACATATTTTTTCCCATATCATATGGGTGGAATTATTATTTTCGAGATAGAAAAAGCTACAATTATTTAAATTCGTTGTGTTAGTGTTGAATGTTGATTTGTTACTATTAAATTAGGCTGCCATAAAATGACAGCCTAATTATTATTGTTTTTATTCAACTAACGCTACCCGTTAGTTTAAGTGCAAGGTTTCACAAACTCCCAACCGATAGCAATTCCAAAGAACTTAAGAAGCACGTCCTTACGAAATCCATTATTTATTCCATGAGTTATATCTTACCTTGCCCTTTAACTCTTCAACAGTAAAATCATAGAATCATCTAAAAAAATACCCCACAGACAATTTAAATCTGAGGGTAGAGTGATGTAATTACTTCATAAACGGTTCTATTATGCCAAACCGTATATTCCATGATCAATTCATGTTCTTAGTTACTCTGTAAGGCTCTACTAATGTACTGATAAATTTTAGCATCTACGCCATGCTGCAACTCATTTCCTGGGTTTTCTTCGTGAAACTTTTCAGTAGCTTTTATAAAGCTAGAATCATTTTGTGGCAAGGACATCCCTGCAAGATCTTTCCATTGATTAGCAAGGCTTTGAACATCTTTATCCGTTGAGAGTGTACCTTGTTCCATATGATTACGAAGCTTTTTCATGATTAAATTAAATTTTTGTTCTGCCTCTTTTAATTCTTCTTTATCCATGTCATCATATTGCTTTTTCATTTGTTCTAGCTGGTCTTTCGAAAAATATTTTTCTTTATTCATTTTCATCACTCCTAATAATTTTGTTAATTCTTCAACTGATAAAGCTTGCTGGCTTTGTGTTAAAGCTAACGCATTCGTTAACTCATTTAAAAGATCTTGTTGCTTTTGAATATCCTCTTGCAAACGAGTTATTTGAATAGACAAGATTTCGGATGCATTGTAACTAAAACTGTTAGATAGGTATGTTTGTATATCCTCCAAAGCTAAGCCAATGTGCTTTAAAGACAGGATTTTCTGCAACTTTGAAAGATCTTGCTTATTATAAAGCCGATGCCCAGATTGGGAATAATCAGAAGGAGAAAACAACCCGATTTGGTCGTAATAACGTAACGTCCTTACTGTTAGTCCAGTTAACTTTGCGAGTTGCCCCACCTTCCAATATTGCTTCAAAATAATCCTCCTCAAATCCTGTTACATATCTACATCTCCACTATAAATCATTACGTTACGTAAGTTTCAAACATGAAAGCGTATCTTTTTTCTTGTTAAACTGTTTAGTATAAATAAAAAAATATAATGGGATTAGTTTCGTTCTCTAATCACAATCATCATAAAAGAAGTTTGAGTTCAGAAGGAGAAAATATATATGATCTCCCACAGATGTGACAGCTAGACTCAATTGATTTATTATCATGAATATATTCCAATAAGTCTTTTCTCTCTATTGAATATAGCAATCCATAGAACATTTCCTTGGAACACCCACATGAAAATTTAATTCCATTTAGACCTATTATCAGTGAATCACTGAAGTAACTTTTTAATTGTTGCTCGATTTGAATATCTTCCATAACTTTAAGGTTTTTAAAAATGTTTGAGTTGGTATTTATCTTTTCTTTAACTTCTTTTAATAAATGCTTTGATGCCCCAGGAAGCAATTGTGCAAACATGCCATAACTATGGGAAACAGTATTATCTTTTCCAAAATCTAAATTTGTTTCAATGAGTGTTTCCAATTGCTCACTTTGTTTAAAATAATGTGATAAGTCATCATCGATGTTCTGATAAGGCATATCCGTAATTCCAGTAAATTGACTCATATTGAATCCCTTAATCATACGAATAGTACCTTTTTGTCCAATAAGTTCTTTTATAGAAATACCCTCCAAAGTCTCGGCCTTTAAAGAATTTCGACTATTATAACCACGGATATTTCCATTAGAATCTGCATCTGCATATATTTTGTATTTAGAATTACCTAGAGTGAACGTAGCACTCAATCTTTGCTCTCCCTTCAATGTTGCAGAAAGCAAACTAATTCCAGAGACGATTTTACCAAGAGCAACATTAAGTATTCGATGATTTTGCTCATTCAAACTGACAATCTCATTAATCAGAGCTGTATTATCTGAAATAAACAAACGAACTTGTTTATCTAAGATCAATGCCCTTATGACCTTATCTCGCATATCATTCATCCTTTCCTAACGTAATGAACTATCTGTAAACCACTATAAATCATTACCTTACGTAAGGTTCAAGCACATATTTATTCATTTCATTTTAGGAGGTTAAACACCATTAATTTAATGTAACTTATCCGAATAATCATATCAAGTGAATTGTCTCAAACTTTAATCAAAAACAAATTTATTACATTGTGAAAGTGTTCACTTAAACTAAACTGCTTCATTCGTATTATAAGGTTAGCCAGAATGCTAAATATTTCTGGTTGACCTTTTTTTATTGGGTCTTATTATATCAGTAGCCAGGGTAGAACGTAACTGCTCGTGGGGCTTAGACCCCGTCAGCTAAACGGTTCGCCCCCTACTTGTAGAAACATGATTGAGGCTGGTTGGGACTTTGATCTCGTATAACAAGCGAAGCTGTGACACTGCAAGGAGAAATTAGGGGTACTGGTAAATTACATGTTTAGGAGGAGGATTTAGAATGAATCCAGTCGTTGGTCTGGATATTTCAAAAGGGGAAAGTCAAGTTCAAGCATTTTTAGATAAAGGCAAACCATTCAGAAAGAGTTTTAAAGTATCTCATACAGTTGAAGGGCTAAGTTATCTTGTATCGTTTCTGGAGGATGTGAAAAAAGAGTCTGGTAAGAAGCCTTCAATCATTCTAGAAGCTACTGGGCACTATCAAACTCCTGTTGTTCATTATTTGGAAGAACGAGGTTATTTATTGATTATTATCAACCCGTTGATTTCATACAAGGCAAGAGGCTCAAGTTTAAGAAAAGTAAAGACAGATGCTGTAGATGCCTATCTTCTTTGTGAGTTATTCTACAAAGAGGAGTTAGAGCCTTATAAAAAGAGAGGTGTTCAATTATTAAACCTTCGAAATCTTACAAGACAGCATGAAAATATTACTGGAGTAACAATTCAAACGAAGCTTCAATTTCAAGCTGTTCTTGAACAAGTGTTTCCAGAATATAAGGGGGTTTTTGGAGATTTATATTCGGTGGTATCACTCTTAACGCTTTCAGAGTTCCCCTCTTCCGAGGATATTATTAAAGCAAGTGAAGAAACAATTACAGATAAGATACATGAATTATGTAAAAGTCGATCAATTAGGTGGGCAAAAGAAAGTGCGATTAAACTTAAGGCTGCGGCAGCTCGTAACCCTTTTGAAAAGACAGTCTACCAGAGTCATATTTTAAGCCTTGGTATGTATATTAATATGATTCTTCAATACAAAGAGCACCTATCAAAGTTGGAGTCGGAGATAGATGCCCTCGCTAAAGAAATTGAAGAATATAATATTATCAAATCTATCCCTGGTATCGGGGAAAAAATCGCTGCAACGATTATTTCAGAAATTGGAGAGATAGATCGATTTACTAATCCTAAAAAGCTGGTAGCTTTCGCTGGAGTTGATCCAAGTGTATTCGAATCTGGTAAGTTTACAGCCACAAAGAATCGAATTACAAAACGAGGGTCAAGTAGGCTTCGTCACGCCTTATATATGGCTGTTCGTTGTGCGATTCGTGATTGCCGTAAAAAGAAAACAACGGATGAAATCATCCCTCGCAACAAGAAAATGCGAGAGTTTTACGACAAGAAACGTGGCGAAGGAAAACCCTTTAAAGTAACTGTAATTGCATGCGTAAATAAACTCTTACATTGGATATTTGCCCTTTTAAAGAACAGAACCACTTTCCAAGATTTAGCTTAGAACCAAAAATAAACTAAATAACACAAAACCTTCCAAAACCAGAATAACGGAAGGTTATTTGGCATGCACATTTTTAGTATAGCATGAGATATTTTAAGTTTTTATTGAAAAATATTGACAAACTATTAGCTGGTTTATCTGTTTGTTAAGAACGTTTTAAAAATGCCTTTATACTTTTAACACCGGCCTTGTTTGCAAAGGAAAATTATACTTGCAGAATGCAACATATTTATCCGTTTGGAAAGAAAACAAAATTTATTTTGTTAAATGAGACAAATGCCTAGTCTAGGGACATAAGTGAAACATACCATAGAATTGTAAATTGGTTTTAAAAGGTATTTAACCTCATTTTACACGCGATATTGCTTCTTTTTTTAGAAGTGAAAAAATTTAAAAAGGGTGATAAAAAAATGGAAGCCCAAACGGAAAACTATAAATATTTATTGGGATGGTGTACCGACATTTATGTTCATTGGGAAAGTGTGAAACCGAAGTTCTCAAAACTCTTTGACTTAAGAACTTTAGAGGAATGGGAAGAGACATGGCGTAATTTAATGAGTAAATTACAAAAAAATTTAACAGTAGACTCTGAGGACTTTGAGACAGCTACAAGTCTTTATGAACAGTGGGAGGTGCTATACAAAGAAGCACATCCAAATCTAGAGGGTAATGAATCCGATGAGAGAGAAAATTCGGATCAGGATTTGAAAAGTGAAACATTAATGGCAATAAAGCCTTTTGTTGATTATGGTCTAAAAGAAGTTGCTCTTACTTCCTATGAACATGCGCTAACTGAAATTGCCGCAATGGCCTACCTTCTGGGAAAAGGCTTTGATCAACAAACAGCTTATAAAACCGTTGAATCTTGGGAAGTAAATGAAATGTTCGAAACCGAATATGGAAGATTCAAAATGAATAAATATTAAAATAATTTATTAGACTTTCTTTCTTTTTTTAACACTCTGATGTATAGATAGAAATTAAACTTTAAACTCTTGTATTTATGATTATTACGAAACGAGGAATCAACTTTTGCAAACTGCACAGAAACTCATGGTTAGTATACCTTTTCCATCAAAATGGGGTATTTCGGCTTCTATAGCCGGTCGACCCATTATTTGGGGAGTACTCATCATTAATTCTATTACAGGTAATAATAAAGTATCTGGTACAATTAATTTTCGTGGTACACCTATTCAAATTAATGGGTATTGGGAAGAAAACACCAAACAAATAAGTTTTGATTCACCATATGCCTCATTTTTTGGTAACTTATCTATATTTGATGATCCCTCGATTAGAATTCGTCATTTCGTTTTAAGTGGACAGTTTATTATGAAACCTCCCTCTTTGCTTGCAGGTGAGTACGGAACTTGGATTGCTACAACTGATACAGCACTCACTGAACCTCCTATATATCAGAACGGCGTTCCTCCTGCCGGAGTCTTTTTAACATCAGATATCCTGTACTAAATCACTACCCTCCCGTTACACTATGGTAAGATATCTTTATATATATCACATATATTAGGCGCACTAGTCCGTTAATCCACTTGAATAAATTATTTTTGTGTCACCCCGAATAATACTCTTTTTTTAGATTATGGTAATGGTTTCACATCAACCGGTTTTTAAATAGTATTTAGGAATGGATTCATTTTGACAATCGATTGTTCCCTTATCCATAAAGCCGATTATTTCTCGTAAGTTGAGGAAAAATCGGCTTTATTCATGACGAATTATGCTTAGCGTATGTTTTAAGCGCTTTTTGTTGGTGGGATCCCTTATATATAAAATAGCCTTATAATCAAAACGGTTGCTATATTTCATTGCTAAAAACTTTTATTGATTCCAAATTCTCTTTAAATCCAATGGAACGAATACCTTATTCCCATGTATCTCCCTATGTATGATAGGATTTGAAAAGCATTGATCTAAACTTAACCCTTCTTTTTTATGCCTAGCTCTTATAAAGTCTTCGGGTAATCGCATAACACTTGCTCCTTTTATATTTTTTATAAAACAACTCTTGGTAAGAAAGCTTAGTTTTTATTCGCTCTCTGTAATATACCAAGAATGTTGCGACATAAAGCTTAGAATTGTAATTTTTACGAACGTGTGCTTCAGTTATTTTTTTTATGAGACTGGGCTTGTTTGTTTTGTTGTCTTACTTGTTGTTCATTATTTTTGCTTGTAAACTCATTTCCTTATTGATTTTGTGCTCCTTGCGTACTGCCTTGGGAAGCTTGGCTTCCATCTTGGGCTTATTGCGGTTCTTCTTGTTCGATTTGTTGAACGCGTGGTTCAACGCTGTGTAGAACGGATTGAGTTTGTAGCCTCTTGGTAAAGCTGCTTAGCTTGTTGATTGCAAATGTTTCGAAGCTAGCCTGCAAATCCTAGTAGAGCTGTCTTTACGTCATTTTTTACTGTTATAAATAACGCCGCCTTTAATTTTTACTTTATTAGAATGATGTATAAGAATATTTTTTATAACTTCCAATTTTATCCTGCTTTTAAATGACCAAAAACCCACAGTTATGTAATTACATTTGATAAATGGCACCATTTTTTTGATAGAAGCCTCTTTTCCTCTGTACTACATTTTTATCTTCAATTCCTGACACCTAGGCCGCTACTGTTTGGTGATTAAGGACCTTAATTTTATTGATGTTAAGTTAAAATGTTCGTATAAAAAAGTGGAAGGAGAAGATAATATTGAAAGTAAACAACCAATAGAGAGGACGATAAAAATGAATCTAAAGTGGTTAAGGCTATTAACAGCAGTTTTTCTATCTGCCATCATGTTATTGGGGTGTAATAATGTAGAAGAGGATAAGGATCCACCACCACCTGAAGTGGATGTAGATCCTGACACAGAAGAACCCATTGAAGATCCTGAAGATGCAAATGACCCAGATAATATAGATGAAAATGATGTGGACCCAGATACAGAAGAGCCAATTGAAGATCCTAAAGATGTAAATGACCCAGATAATATAGATGAAAATAAAGATGATGAAGCTGATTTAGTCCCTGATGCAGAAGAACCCATTGAAGATCCTAAAGATGTAAACGATCCAGATAATATAGATGAATAAATATTAACAGCAATAAGGCACACCGTTTGTTTTCAAACGGTGTGCCTTATTGCTCCAAATTTAACTGTTATGATAAAGCTCAATTGTTGTTTTTTTAACCAATAGTACAAAAATACATTTAAACATTTCAACTCTACTAGTTTTCCTTTATAAGCATGGAACATATCAACTATTTTTAAAACATTTTATTAATTCCCTAAGATTCAACCGTTAAATAAACGGTCTATGCCAATTAAATAGGTTATTGCAGCACTTCCTTCAGCTCAGGGTATTGCGAAAACTGGCTGGAATATTGAGGATGATAATAAGACATGTAATTATGATATTGTATAATTTTTATAACTCCCCTTTCTTAAATTGAATATATTTAGTTTTATCTTATTTTCCTAATTATCCTAGGACTAGACATTTGCCTACATACCCTAATTTGAAAAAACAAATAAAGAAATAAGTAATAGCAAAAGTTAATCATCTTTCCTTTCTTTAATAGCAACGTAAACGAAACTCCTTTTTTATTTTCCATTTATTTCATCGTTAAAATCCCTGTGACTAAACAAGCTAATAACAAAACTATTTATAGGTGTCTCATTAGAAAAATACCAAGGGCCTTATTGGTTACCGTTTCCATACTTATTCTTTTATCCATAGGGTTACTATTTTTAGTACAAAATACAAGAAACACAGAGAATCACGAAAATGAAACTGTAGCTGTCAAAAACAGATTTAATACCCCTATAACCAGAGTCCAAAATGTTGAAAGCGAAAAAAATGTTCTTCAAATAAACAGCATTGCCATGGATGAAACCATAAAGGGGTACTGCCGACTAAACGCAGATATAATACGCTAAGGAATTTTTTAGAAGGTAAAAGCCTGATTTTTCTACGTTAAGCAGAAAAACCAGGCTTTTTTATATCCTAAGTGGACGCAGGGCATGTATCGAGTTCAAAATCTCAGGTATAAATGAATATTCTCCGAGAAAGTTTATGTGTTCCCATCCCAATGGTGATATGTGAGGAAGCAATTCCTCTTGATATTTTCCTATATTTTTAAAATGTTCAATTGCTTGTGATAAATACACGGTATTCCAAATGCTGATGGCATTAATAATTAGATTTAATGAGCTGGCACGCTGTAAATGATCTTGTAATGCTCTTTCTCTAAGTTCTCCCTGTTTTCCGAAGAAAATAGCTCGTGCCAAGGCATTCATGGATTCTCCCTTATTGGGAGGTATACTGGACTTTCTAGAAGACTGAGATCTTGCATGTCTGGTTTTTGATACTTCGATTGTAATAATATACTGATTTGCCCATTAGCTTCCAATATACCGTATTTGACTTCGCGAACAGAAAAAACCTGATTTTGTCGAAGTATACTTAATACTTGATTTACATCCAATTTGTTCTTTTTAAGTAACTTTCTATCCATTATACCATCCCGAATAATGATGTTAGGATCGCCCAATAAGAGAGAACGTGTCGATTTATTTTTTAGAGTCAAGAACTCTATCCCCAACATGAGAAGCGTCCACAATCCGATGGCATATAAAAAGTGAAAAATCCCTACCTTATTTTCATAAATGGTATTTCCTAAAAAATCTCCAAGCACTAATACAAAAACTAAGTGAAACGGGGTTAACTGATAGATGGATGTTCTGCCTGTTATGATAATGATAAAAAATAAGGTGACAAAACCTACTATGACTTTGATTGTCAGTAAACCCAAAAAAATTTCACCCAAAGTTTATTCCTCCATTTTATATTTCACTCGATTTCAAAAATCCCTCATGTTTTAAAATATTTATATTACAACATGTAAGCTAAATTAAAATCAGAAAGATAAAAAATACGGGTTTTTTCAACTTATAATAATGGAGAAAGCACGCGAGCACCCTGTTCAACTATGCGCTCAGTCAGGGATCGTTGCAGCAAGTCTTCAATTTTTAATGGTACAGAATCAGTAAGATCTCGTTGGAACTGCTCAGTGAGTTCCCTCGCCACATCAGCACTGTATAAAACTTGACACACCTCATAATGCAGGCGAAAACTTCTCATATCATAGTTTGCTGAGCCTACTTCTGCAATTTCCTCATCGATGATCAACACTTTTGCATGTATCATTCCTTTATCGTACTGGTAGATTTCGACTCCAGTTTCTATAAGTTCTCCGTAATAAGTACGGCTTGCAAGGCCCACGATTTTTTGATTATTGTGGCGAGGAACCAGCAATCTTACACGGACACCACGAGCTACTGCTGTCTTTAATGCCATGATAATATCCGTTTCTGGTACAAAATAGGGTGTTGTTAAATCAATAGTCTTGGTCGCCTGTGTTATACATATAAAGTAAGCTTGCCGAATGACTGGGGTAGGAATTCCAGGGTTTCCTTCCAACGTATGGATATACGCTTTATGCAATGTCCTAGTTTTTGCGGATATGTCCATTTCTTTTTCATCAAGGGTGCTCAACTCTGATCCCAATTCGGCTGACCATTTGGAATGATCTGCTCTGCCGATTGAATTGATTTTCGTTACCTCTGATTTTGTTTTCAAATTTGTTTTTGATTTTATCCTTTCCGGCACAGCGATTTCCCAATGAACATCAAAAACAGTCTGCAAATCGGATGATGCTTCTCCTATGACTTGCAAATGAGTATCCCGCCAGAAGCCAACGTCAGGCTTCAATCCTGTATATTCATATCCTATGTTAATGCCACCATTAAAAGCTACCTTTCCGTCGATTATGGCCATCTTACAATGATCCCGATAATTCCAATTGGACAAAATCCAGGGAAATCGCAGAGGAAATATTGTCCTGCATTCTATCCCTGCTTCAACCATCTGCCGGATTTTTTCACGCGGGAATTTATAACTCCCCAAGCTATCTCTCATAAAACGAACCTGCACTCCATTTAATGCTTTTTCGATTAGCAGTTCTGTGATTCGATTACCAATTTGGTCATTCCGATATATGAAATATTCCAGATCAATTGTTTCTTGGGCTTTTTGCAGGGATACAAGGAGTTGATCATATTTTGCTATCCCATTGTTAAACACTTGGACTTGGCCCATTCGAAGCCCATTCACAGTGAAATGCCGTAAAGCATTGGCAATTACCGATGCTGAAGCACCGAATGTCTCAGGTAATTTGTTAGATTCATTTTTAGAACAGGTCAATCTTTTTCGATGAATAAACTTAGGGTTTGATATGCTAAGATATAGCCAGAAACCAATGACAGGTAAAAAAAGGACGATTATTATCCAATTCAAAGCCTTGGCAGGCCGACGAACTTACCAAATTGCTATGAATAAGATAAAGAACATATTTAACAGGTATAGATAAAAAATCCACTCCAACTGGAATCCCTCCTTCTGTTTCTCTTAACATGTACAAACTATGTAACCAGTATACGTATGGAATATGAAGGGATTGTCTGTTATATATTATGGACTACCTTTATAAGAACTTGTATAAGATATTAAGAACGAAAAAAAGAGAATTAAGGTTGGGAAAGTTCTGACATCACGAAAGGCGTAATGATCTGGGCACTGTCCTAACTAGAGACTTAGTGATTTTGAAAATTACCATCTGGTAAATTCCTAAATATAGGTATAATTTTTTATAAATTTGGAAAATGAAAGTGGTAAATGCAATAAGGAGTAAATAAGAGAAAACATTAATTTATATTGGGAGGAAATCGTCTTAAAATTAGTCGTTAACATCTTTTTTGTTAATGGTTAATGAATGATCGGTATCTCTAACAGCAGCATAAAAAATATCTTTGATTTGAAGATATCCCTTTGCCTTTAGTTCTTCCTTTAACCACTTTTCATTTTTGTTGATAAATTTTAATTTACGCTTTTGCACTTTCCCTTCAATGACAACGGCTATGGGTAATCCGCGGTATTCCACTTTCATATGTAAATCTTTTGGAGTAATAGGAACTAATTCTTTTCTTGGAAAAATGCTAATTTCACCTGTTGCTTCCAAAATCGCATATTCAATATCGTGAATATCCGGATATCCTGATGTTCTTAAATTAGACAACAGCTCAGGTAAAGGATATCTACTTTCCTTTAAATTTCGATTAAGATAAAAAAAGAATCGCTCCAAAATCATGAGGGGTAAGTTGGGCTAGAGCTGATTTCCCTAAAATATTTACTGCTACAATAAACACAATATAGATAAAAATAACTTTAACTAAAAAAATAGACACTTCTAACACCTCGTAAAAAAATTCACCTTAGTCCGAAATTGGACTAAGGTTTTTAAACTTATTTCAATTAAAAATGGTATCTTTTTTTCGTCATGTATGAATCTAAGCTAAATCCTTATCCTTTTAAAATAGGGGTCACTTTATCAATGGCTTCTTGTAATTTTTCACTGTTTAACCTATACATTTGTTTGGCCTCTTTTGATTCCGTTCCAAGAGCAAATAGTTCTAAGTCTGCTTGACATTTTTTCAAGGTTGAAAGAATTAAGGGTCTTTCTTGTGGGGGTGCGACTTGTAATTTATCGTCAAACAGATCAATCGTTAACTCTCCGTAAGAATTAACCTGTCCCAGAAATACATTTTCAATCGTTACCCCTAGTTTTTCTAATTCAGTTTGTAGCCAAGCCCGACTTCGTCCAATCGTGGCTAGTGGTTCATCCATTATTGTACCATCCATAATAATGGTCTGAGGCTCCTTGATTGAAGCAACCTTCAAGTTTATATCCTTTGCTGTTAAAGGTTGATTTTCTTTCTTTAGCATCACAGATAAATCACCTGTTGCCTCTAAAACAGCAAATTCTACATCAGAGACTTGAAAGACATCCTTCCTGCGAAGGAGATCTAACAGTTCATCTGTCGTATATCTTTCCTTTTTTAAATTATCTTCCATAATCTTCCCATCTTTGATAAATACAGTTGCTTTTCCTTCTATAAAATTGCGAAAACGTTTACTTTTTAATGAAATTAAACCAGCGAAAAAGGGAATAGCCGCAAAAATGACAATTCCAATAATTCCGTGAAAAATGTTCCGCTCAAGTCCCATAGCCACTTCTGCACCAATACTCCCAATAGAAATACCGGTGACATATTCAAAGAAAGATAGTTCGGAAATTTGCTTTTTCCCTAACCATTTTGTAATGAAAAATAAAACAGCAACAAATAATGCTGAGCGTACAGCTATATCTAACCATTCAGGCACTGCTTACACCCCCTGTAAATATAGTTTTTCTAGAAACCTTTGTACTGAAGTTCCTCTCCTTCTAGTTCTCCTACTCTTTTTTTTAAATCTTTTGTTACTTCGTGTACTACCATCATAGCCTCATGCAAAGTTCGCTTCGATTCATCATCAAGAGTCCGTAATGCTAAACTTGAGAGACTTGCTTCTACCCCTTTTAGACTGGCAAAACACTGTTTAACATCTGATCCTACTGTCATCCTAATTCTCCTTATCCTTTTGGCTTAAAAATTAAAGCTCCTATCATGCCGAAAACAATGGAAGCTGAAATACCAGAACTAGTTACTTCAAACATTCCTGTCAGTACACCAACTAACCCATGTTTTTCTGCTTCCTGCATCGCACCATGAACAAGCGAATTCCCAAAACTTGTAATCGGAACGGTAGCCCCTGCCCCAGCAAAATCAATCAAAGGCTCGTATAGTCCAAATCCATCTAAAAGCGCCCCAATCACTACAAGAGCACTTAAGGTATGACCTGGTGTCAATTTAAATACATCAAACATAATTTGCCCAATGATACAAATTAAACCGCCTACGACAAAAGCCCAAAAATAGATCATGTTAATTGTTCACCTCCGTATTCAATTGACACTGCATGGGCGATACAAGGAATTGTTTCATTTTGCTGAAAGGACAACGGTGAAAGCAAAGCACCTGTAGCCACAACTAACATTCGTTTAAATTCACCATTTTTCATGCGGTTTAATAAATGCCCATAAACTACCGTTGCTGAACAGCCTGCACCGCTTGCCCCTGCAAGAACGGGTTGTCCTTCCCGATAAATCATAAGGCCACAATCTTGGTATTGTTCTTCACTAATAGGAGTTCCATGCTTTTTAAATAGATCCATGGACACTTCCTGTCCGATTTGGCCAAGGTCACCGGTTACAATTAAATCGTAATAAGATGGCTCAACATTTCGTTCCTTTAAATGGGCTTCAATGGTATCAACCGCAGCTGGCGCCATAGCTCCTCCCATGTTAAATGGATCTGTCAATCCCATATCGATTACACGACCAATTGTGGCAGATGTGACATGAGGTCCTTCCCCAGAATCACTTAATAGGGCTGCACCTGCACCAGTAACCGTCCATTGTGCCGTAGGTGGCTTTTGTCCACCATACTCAGTTGGATACCGAAATTGTTTTTCAACAGCTGTATCATGACTGGAAGCTCCTGTTAACAAATATTTCGCTCCTTTTGTATTTACAATATAAGCACCTAGAGCCAGTCCTTCCATCGAGGTAGAGCAAGCACCGAATAAGCCAAAATAAGGCGCTCCAATCGTTCTGCTAGCGAAACTTGTTGGGGTGATTTGATTGATTAAGTCCCCAGCTAGGATAAATTGAACTTGATCCTTTTGTATGCCCCCTTTTTCCATGGCTTTTTGGCAAGCCTCTTCAAAAAGGATTTTATGTGCTTTCTCATAGGAATCCTGCCCAAGCCATAAATCAGCATGAAGAGTATCGAAATCATCTGGGATAGCACCATTGGCTTCAAATGGTCCACCAACGGTTCCAGTGGAGATAATGACAGGCTTTTGTTCGAAGATCCATGTACGATGACCTGCTAGCATTATAAACCACCCCACTGGATTAAAGTGGTTTTAATTAAGGCAATGACAAAAGCAGAAAAAACACCAAATAAAATAACCGCCCCCGCTAATTTAAACATGTTGCCACCTACGCCCAGTACAAATCCTTCGGTTCGATGCTCAATGGCAGGCGATATAACCGCATTGCCAAAACCTGTTACAGGTACAGCTGTTCCAGCCCCACCAAATTGGGCCATTCGATCATATACGCCAAAACCAGTAAGAAGCATTGTAATAAAAATTAACGTACCCACCGTCGGATTTCCGGCCGTTTGCTCAGTAAAATCGAAATAATAAATGTAAAAGTCTGAAATAAGCTGACCAATCAAACAAATAAGTCCACCGGTTAAAAAGGCCTTAATACAATTTTTAACAACCGGTCTTTTGATCTCTCGTTGTTTTTGCAATTTTTGATATTCCTGTTGCACAGGAGTAAGTTGTTTCTTTTGATTGTTAGACATAACTCGATCCTTCCTCTTTAGGTTTGTTCCTTCATAAGACTTTTCAGTTTGTTCAAATCATTTTTTAAGTTCTTCTTATTCATATCGTTTTTTTTCAGTCTTTGCTCGACCTTTTCAAGCTCCCAGAATATTTTTTTATCAGTCGAAACAAAAACTTTATAGTCGGGATATTTTTTTTCTAAGTCGGATTTTACTGACTTCTCGATACTCTTTAATCGAAATCGATCAAAATTCTCAACTTTAATCGCTGCCATAAGCTCTTTATCAGTATTCACAGCTTTTACGTCTGTAATATCTTCCTTGGCAATTATCTTTTCTTTCGCATGATTGGCAACGGATTGATCAATTGGCTTACTTGTATGTACTTGTGAAATACCAAAAGTACTATTACCTTGAATAAATTCATTTTGATTACCATTACATCCTGATGCGAAACCAATGACCATTATAATAAAAAGTAGGTTTTTCAATGTGGTTATTTTATCTTTCAAAAAAATCACCTCCATGTTTTTCCATTATTTGAACAGCTGAAAAAAGGTTGGTTAAGAGGCCAACCTTTTTTCGCCTTACTAATTACTGTTGTTTGTATTGAGGTTCTTCTTGTTCGATTTGTTGAACACGTGGTTCAATGCTGTCTACAACGGATTGGGTTTGCTTAGCTGCATCTTGGTAAAGTTGCTTAGCTTGTTGATTATCTGTACCAAGAGCAAATGTTTCAAAACTTGCTTGAGCACTTTTCAATCCTGCTAGAGCTGTTTTAACGTCATTTATTACTGTCATGATAATTTCCTCCTTGAATTTTTTTTTTACTCTTTTATTTTGCTTTATGGAGAATTTTTTATTCAATGATTTTTGGGAAATTTAAATCTAAATTATTTTTGACGTATAGCTCCATTTTTTCGATAATAACCCCTTTTCCATATCCCCATCATTTCTTCTATTTCTCGTTGACAGCAATAGCTCTTATAACTTTTCATTTTTTCTTTTCTCAACTTCAATTTCTTTTACACCCCTACCTTTATAAAATAAGATGATTGTATTTCCTGAAAGGACTAATATTTTTCCCATTTTTCGGATATTATCCCAAAGTTTTAAGAGTTTCTCCCTCTTAATCATCCTATTTATGGGTATTTAACATTGAAAATGTAATAACAAAGATAAACGCATGCATTTGTCGCCGTATTAAGGTTTGTCTAATACATAAAAAGGAACTGTTTTGTTATTAAACATCAAATTTTTCATACATTTTAGAAGGTGAAAAAATGACAACAAAACAAAAAAGGAAATCCTTTCAACGTTTAACGTTAAAACCAAAAAAGGACATTGAAGAAATAAAACTTGGGATTAAACTGGGAGACAAAAGGAAACCAAAAATCCGAGATTGGGCGAAAGAGATGTATAGCTATATTTGATGGGGATTAATACAGAATTACAGGTAGGTGACATTGTCAAATTAAAAGTTGGAGATGTGAAAGGGAAAAATTCTTTTATATTCTGGAAGGCAAGACAACAAAAAACAGAAAGTAAATATTAGTATGCTATCTAATAGAATTGATAAAAAAAATTGGATACATAATTGTTTCAAACTAAAAAGAATCAATATCTCTACATAAGAATACAGGGAAAAAAGTGTTTATAATACTCATTAGAAGGTATGATAAAGAAGGAATTGGCAAACTTTGCACCAAAGATTCACTGTAAGCCAGTTTCTTTTTTGGATAGGTTTTTAAAATCGTGTTTTAATCAAATATTAAATTATGGCTCTTATCACAAAAGGCAAAGGGATATCATCAAATTAAAGATATATTTTACGCTTCTGTTAGAGATACCGACCATTCACTAAACATTAACACATTTGATATTAGCGACTAATCTTAAAACGATTTCCCCTCCCTATATTAATCCTTTTCTAGACTTGATCGGCAAATAGAGAGATTTAACCTGAAAGTCGAGGCGGCTGCACTTGATTCGGGGTACCTTACAAATCCTATTTGTAAAGGCTTATCTGAGAATTCATAAAGGTAATCATCAAACAAAACCTAGTTGATTAACTCCCCTCTATCTATTTCAACTGAATTGGTGTCCATTTTTATGATCAAAAATAAAGTCCTCTATAAAGAGCGATAGAGCTTCTACAATTCTCAAACCTTTTTAAATAGCCGTTTAATAAGCAGTCAATCTCGTATGTTAGTTGTTACCTTATAAATCTACACAGCTAACTCGTTTCCTTTGCGTATCTATAAATGCTAATTTAAGAGTGTACATAAATGACTGTTTAAGAATGTACAGTTTGCTCATTGCGCTGCATAATATTCTTGGGGTGAATATTGTGCATATGCAAATCAAAGTAAATACAGATATCGAAATTAACAGTCTTGTAGATTTACCAAAACTTAAATTATTGATGGAGAATTTAAAAATGAAAATCAATAAAAGTAAATTGGCTCGAGATATGGGAGTTGATCGGAGGACGGTTGATAAATATCTACAGGGGTATAAGCCGAAAAATATTCGGAATCGAACTTCCAAAATAGATAACTATTACGAAATCATCACGTTACTTCTTTCAGAAGAATCCAATCAAAAATTTTATTACAAACGAGTATTATGGCAATATTTGAAAGATAATCATGGGTTGGAGTGTGGGCAATCAACTTTTAGAAATTACATATCAAGTAAAGCGGAGTTTCAAAGTTATTTCGAATCGGAGAAGCGTAAGCGTTCAAATAATGAAGTGATACGTTTTGAGACTCCGCCAGCTGAACAAGCGCAATTAGATTGGAAAGAAAATATTCGATATATCACAAAAGATGGAGAAATCCTTTATGTGAATGTGTGCGTGCTCTTACTTGCCTATTCCAGGTTTCGAACATTCAACTTATCAATATCAAAGTCTCAAAGTCTCAAAGTGTATTACTGTCTTTCCTTACGGAAAGTTTCGAAGCATTTGGAGGAGTTCCTAAAACGATCTTGACTGACAATATGAAAACGATCATGGACGAGCCTCGAACAGAGTATCAAAAAGGAAGAGTAAATGAACGATTCTTTCAATTCTCTAAAGATATGGGATTTGAAGTGTGGCCTTGCATAGCCGGAAGGCCGAGGACAAAAGCTAAGGTAGAGGCTCCGATGAAAATACTTGATGAAATCCATGCCTATCAAGGAAAGTTTGATTATGAGGAGCTTCATCATTTTGTACAAAAATTATGTAATCGAATCAACAATAGCTACCACCAAGGAACTGGGAAAATACCAATACTGGCACTAAAAAAAGAAAGAAACCTCTTATCTCCACTACCACATGAAAGAATAAGAGATTTCTATAAAATTGACCATATACTCGTGAAAGTGAACACATCAAATATGATCACTTTCAAATCCAACCAGTATTCAGTCCCACCTGGATACATTGGGAAAACGTTAAGTTTACAAGTATATGATAACCATATTTTTATCTATTATAACACGGAATTAGTTGCTCAACATTCTATTAGCCATTTGAAAATAAATTACAAACCAGAACATTACGTTGAGAATTTGGCGAGAGGCTTGCCTTCTTCCTCCAATATAGAAGAACTGGCTAAAAGAAATTTAGAGGCAATTAATGAGGTGTATAAAAATGAATAGCAGTTATAACAAACTGGTACAGAATCTAGAATACTTAAAGTTAAAGCAGATGATGATCCATCTTGATGAAACGATTGATTTTATGACGAATAATCAATTGTCATTTACGGATACGTTAATCAAACTTACGGATTACGAAATCGATATGAAAGAAGTAAACATGGTGAAATCAATGGTGAAAGTTGGCGCATTTCCACATTTCAAGGAAGTAAAAGACTTTGATTTTGATTTCCAGCCATCGATTAATAAGCAGCAGATTTTGGATTTCACCACCTTAAGGTTTATTGAGCAAAAAGAAAATATTGTCTTTTTAGGAACAAGTGGTGTAGGAAAAACTCATTTAGCAACGGCTATTGGAATCGCAGCAGCTAAGAAAAGGACAAGTACGTATTTTATTAAGTGTAATGATTTGATTCTGAATTTAAAAAGAGCAAAACTTGAAAACCGATTGGAAAACAGACTAAAACATTATGCGAAATACAAACTTCTCATCATTGACGAGATTGGTTACTTGCCTATTGATGCAGAAGATGCCAAGTTGTTTTTTCAGTTAATAGATATGAGATATGAACAAAAAAGCACCATTTTAACCACAAACGCTAGCTTTAAAACATGGGGAGATATATTCCAGGATCCCAAAATTGCCAATGCCATCTTAGACCGTGTTCTTCATCACGCGACAGTGGTGAATATTATCGGAGATTCCTATCGCCTGAAAGACCATTTTAATAAAGAAAACACTAAACAAGGAGATAAATAAGATGAGTGAATTGGCATTAACAAAAACTACGAAGTTCTTTCGTTCATACGGAATTAAATGTAATGAGGAACTCATTGCGGAATGGTTGAATACTGCTTCCAGAAGAGAAAATTTAAGCGAACAAGTTTGTGAAGATGACCTTTACGACTTTAATGAATGGTGTAGATGGAAAGGAACCCCCTATGAAGAAGGAATAGATGATCAAACTAAAATCGCAAGATTATTAGAAGAAATTAATGATCTTCAAAGTGAGGTATGAGCCTTAAAAAAGGAGAAAGAAAATTTAGAGTTAAGACTAGGGATTAATCCTTTTTAGATTAACAAAACCTCCCCCCAGCAAAAGAAACAGAAAGGCTGGGGGATAATACCAAAGTCCGAATAGCAGAATTGTACATTCTAAAACGAGCAAAAGTGTACATATTATCGTTGACATTTATACGTATCCAATGAACTCTTTAATATTGTCAAACCGGGGGTCATCCCGTTTTACGACAATAAGTTCGGAATCTTCATGGTGACTGATATTAAATTAAAAACTGTCCAAATTTTCTTTTCTATTGGCAGTAGGATTTATTAACCAGTAAAGATATTTGGAGAGACCATATAACCAAGCGTATATCCACCGGGTTCGCTGTTTGCTAATTCACCCCTACCAATCCAACCTTCACCTTTTTGACACAATACACCCAAGAGAATTAAAAATGAAGGCAAAAAAACCACCCACGATGTTGTGAGGGGTCTCATTGTGTTTATATGTGTTTATAAAGTTTGTTGATGTCAATGAAAAAACGTGTTAAGAATCGAAAAAGAAAGCTTGTATGTACCTGTGAAATACTCAAATCGTTATTATTTTCACCCAACTGATTCTGGCTTTCGTTACATCCTGATCCTATTCCGATAACCGTTAATACTAAAAGACCGATCTTTAATTGTTTTATTTTATATATCATGAATAATCACCTCTGTGTTTCATCCATTATTGAGAGAGTAAAAAGGTTGGTTTACTCGACCAACCTTTTTTTGTCTTTTAATTATTGTTGTTTGTATTGAGGTTCTTCTTGTTCGATTTGTTTAACGCGAGGTTCAAGGCTTTTTAGAACGGATTGGGTTTGTTTAGCAGCATCTTGGTAAAGCTGCTTAGCTTGTTCATTTTCCGTACCAAGAGCAAATGTTTCAAAGCTAGCCTGCGCACTTTTCAATCCCGCTACAGCTGTCTTAACATCATTTATTACTGTCATTGAATAACGACTCCTTTAATGTTTTTAATAACCTTTGTTAGAATGATGAAAAATGGTTTTCTTTATAGTTCAAATGTAATCCATATTTTTTATCTAAAAATAATATTATGAAGTAAGGTTTGAAAACTAAATTAATATCCTTTTTCTCTTAATAAATAAAATATCCGTTTAATCCAAACGGTTGCTATATTTGATTCCAAATTCTCTTTAAATCTAATGGTACGAATACTTTATCCCCACGTATCTCCCTATGTATAATGGGATGTGAAAAGCATTGATCTAAACTTAACCCTTCTTCTTTTTTATGCCTAGCTCTTTTGAAGTCTTCGGGTAATCGCATAACAATTGCTCCTTTTTATTTTTTAAAAAAATTTTAGTAAGGGAGCGAGTCTTAACTCCCCTCTAATCTATCTAAGGATGTTTTTATTGGTAACAAATGAATCAACACATAAAAATTTTTGGCGACATAAAGCTTCAGAATTGTACAAACGTGTGATTCAGTTATTTATTTTTTAAGACTGGGCATGTTGGTTTTTTTGTCTTACTTGTTGTGCATTATTTTGGCTTGCGAACTCAGTACCGTATTGACCTTGTGACACTTGCGTACTGCCTTGGGAAGCTTGGTTTCCGTCATGAGCATATTGTGGTTCTTCTTGTTCGATTTGTTGAACGCGTGGTTCAACGCTTTGTAAAACAGATTGGGTTTGTTTAGCAGCATCTTGGTAAAGCTGCTTCGCTTGTTCATTATCTGTACTAAGAGCAAATGTTTCAAAGCTAGCTTGAGCGCTTTTTAATCCGGCTAAAGCTGTTTTAACGTCATTTATGACTGTCATGAATAACACCTCCTATTATTTTTTTTGAAACCTTTCTTAGAATGTTTGAAGATAGAAATATTTATTCATACAAAGTTTTTAAAATTCGAATTATATTTTTATTATTTTCGGAAAAAATACTCTTGGCAAAAAAAATCAAGGAAGAGAGAATAGGGTAAATTTGACGGTTGTACTTTTGTAAAAGCTGATTAAAGTACAATTGTTTTACAATTCGAGGGGGATTTTCCTTTTCGAGAAGCAAGACTGGTATGCTTATTTAGAAATGGAGTATTGATGCAGTTTGTATTTTTCATAAAATTAAAAAAGAGGTAGACGGAGTATGTATAAGGACTATCCTGAAACGATTTATATGGACCAAAACCACGAGCAAGGTGTAAGCAATTTAATAAAAATATAAATCAGTATTTTTCCAATCCTATTATACATAAGGAAATTAATGGTGATAAAATATATGTTGCCTTGGACCTAGACAGAATCTGGAATAGGATAAATTAATATTTAGTTTAGCCACAAATACTCCCCACCTGCGTATAGGTGGGGAGTATTTGTGGCTATCTAAAGGTGGGGGGGTCTTTAAAACTAATCTAAAATACCTGCATATTTTTGACCGCTGTGTGGCAATCTACCCAAGTGATTACAACATTGTTAACAAGGAGGAAACATCATGCAACAAATGCAGACGGGTATGAATAATCAACAAGCACAAGCTTTAATGACACAACCGCCTGAAATAATGTCAACAAAGGATCATCTCTATGTAAACGATATGTTAAGCTGGAATTTACTTGCGATGAAGAAAATGCATTTTTTCGCTCAACAATGTCAAAATCCCGAAGTAAGAGCAGCACTTGAACAAGCTGGACAAATGCATGATCGACACTATCAACAGCTGCTTCAACAGATGCAACAGTATGTAACTCAACCTTCACAAAATATGAATCAATAAGGAGGAAACTATAGTGGAAAATAATACTCCAAACAGGATTAAAAATCCTGAAACACCAGTCCCTAAGACGCCGCAAATGAACGATAGAGATTTTCTAAACGATGCCTTAACTACGGAAAAATATATATCTTCCTCATACTCGACTGCATTAAAAGAAGCTAGCCATGAATCGTTGTATCGTACAATAGCGTCTGTTTCCCAAGAAACAGACGACTGTCACCGCAATCTATATAACTTAATGTTTAAAAACGGATGGTACGGTTTGGAAAAAGAAACTCCACAAACTATTCAACAATCGGTTCAGCAATTTTCTAACTACATGCAAAGTCAAGATCCATATAGAGGTAATGTAATACAATAAAAGAACACGTGTTCAAGAAGAATAAACTCAAGGTAAAACAACAATAGTTATGCGAGACAAAAGGTTGGTTAGTTGTTAACCAACCTAGAAAATAATTTAGAATTTACAACAATCGAAAGGGCGGCGGTAAGATGAATCTTAAGTGGATGAAACTTTTATCAACGGTTTTTCTTTCAATTTTCTTGTTATTAGGGTGTAATAATGGAGATGACGATAATAATCCACCACCGGAGGATGTAACTCCAGGGACAGAGGAACCAATTGAAGATCCTATCGACGCAACAGATTCAGATACTATTGATCAACATAATGTCACCCCTGATACAGAAGAACCAATTGAAGATCCAATCGACGCAACAGATCCAGATACTATTGATGAACATAATGTCACCCCTGATACAGAAGAATCAATTGAAGATCCTGAAGACGCAACAGATCCAGATACTATTGATGAATAAGTTTATACACCGTTTGTTCTCAAACGGTGTTCTTTATGTATCAAGATTCAAGGATGTTAATAAGAAATTTAATACTTATATTGCAACATTTTCTAATAATAAATTTATAGAGGTGTCTCATGACAAAATTACGAAAGTCCTTATTGGTTACTGTATCCGTACTTATTCTTCTATCCATAGGGTTATTATTCATAGTACCAAATACAAGAAACAAAGAGAATCCCGAAAATAAAACAGTTGCTGTCGAAAACAAATTTAATCCCACTATAACCAATGTCCAAAATGTTGAAAACGAAAAAAATGTTCTTCAAATAAACAGCCTTTCCATGGGTCAAACCATCAAGAATCAATTAAAAAATGATCCTTCCGTTTTTCTAATTAAACACAATGAAAAAACTGAGAGTCATTATATTAAGAAAGAAGTAAACGTTACATTCAAGACTCTTCCCTCAACAAAGGAAATAAAAAGGATAACACAGGAGATAAATGGCACTATCATTAAAAAGCTAAATTCTACGATTGTTTTTCGTTCTAATACGCTTTCGACCAAGGAACTTATTGAATATTTTAACAGACAGGCTATGGTTGAATTTGCTGAACCCAATTATCTTTATCTGCAAAATCAAATTGGACTTCCTAATGATTTGCTATATAGAGAACAATACCAATGGAACTTATCGGCAATTCAAGCAGAAGCAGGCTGGGATATCACCAAAGGGGATGAACATATCATTATTGCTGTTATAGACACTGGCGTTGATCTGGACCATCCTGATTTGAGAAGACGAATTACAAATGGTTATAATGTACTGTTGAATAATAATTTCCCTGATGATGACAACGGGCATGGCACCCATGTAGCAGGAATCATTGCATCGGAAACAAACAACCATGAAGGTGTTGCAGGCATCACTTGGTATAACAAAATAATGCCTATAAAAGCAATGGGTGCCGAAGGGCATGGGACGACCTTTGATATAGCAAAAGGGATTTTTTGGGCAGTGGATCATGGAGCCGATGTCATTAATATGAGTTTAGGCAATTATCAGCATTCTTCCCTTTTAAAAGGGGCAATCGATTATGCATACAGTAAAAATGTTGTCTTGATTGCTGCAGCAGGAAATGAAAATACTATGCAGCCGAGCTATCCAGCTGCTTTTTCTAAGGTTCTAAGTGTCGCCGCCGTAAGTTACACCGGACAACGTGCCCCTTTCTCAAATTATGGAGATTATATCGATGTTGCAGCTCCCGGAGTTCAAATTTCGAGCACCTATTTTAACCAGCAGTATGCAGCTTTATCAGGTACTTCTATGGCTTCGCCTCATGTGGCAGGACTTGCTGGCCTCTTGCTTTCAGTAAACCCTAATTTAACGAACCAAGAAGTAATAGACATTATTAAGAATTCTACTTATGATTTAGGAATCCCTGGAACTGATCACGAATTTGGTAGTGGCTTAATTAATGTAAAGAATGGATTGGAAGATGCCCAAAGCAAAAGGCAATAATCCCTTTTTGAAACCGTTGCTTTTCGTTGTTATAAAACTTCTACATGATGTACATTGTTTGTACATGATAATGGAAAAACTAAGGAGGGAATTTTAGTTGGAGTGGATTTTTTATCTATACCTGTTAAATACGTTCTTTATGTTATTCATAGCAATTTGGGAAGTTCGTCGGCCAGCCAAAGCTTTGAATTGGATAGTAATCGTCCTTGTTTTGCCTGTCATTGGTTTCTTACTATATCTTAGCATATCAAATCCCAAGCTTATTCATCGTAAAAGATTGACCTCTTCTCATAATGAGTCTGATAAGTTACCTGATACATATAGTGATTCAGCATCGATCATCGCCGATGCTTTAAGGTATTTTACTGTAGGCGGGCTTCGAGTCGGCAAAGTCCAAGTACTAAACAATGGAATAGCAAAATATGAACAACTTATCGAATCCCTACAAAAAGCCCAAAAAACCATTGATCTGGAATATTTCATCTATCGGAACGACCAAATTGGTAATCGCATCACAGAACTGCTGGTCGAAAAAGCAGTAAATGGAGTGCGGGTTCGTTTTATTAGAGATGGTTGGGGGAGTAAAAAATTTCCGCGTCAAAAAATTCTTCAGATGGTGGAAGCAGGGATAGAATGTCGGACAATATTTCCTTTAAGTTTTCCCTGGATTTTGTCCAATTGGAATTATCGGGATCATTGTAAGATTGTGACGATTGACAGAAAGGAATCCTTTACTGGCGGTATGAACGTTGGGTATGAATATACAGGATTAAAGCCAGACGTAGGATTTTGGAGGGACACTCATTTGCAAATTATAGGGGAAGCAACAGGCGACTTGCAGACTATCTTCGACGTTCATTGGAATATCGCTGTACCAGAACGGATAAAGTCAAAAACAAAATCTGAGGCAACGAAAAAGGCCACTAAAATCCCAAAATATAAATCAAAGGAAATCAATCCAACCGGCAGCATAGATCTTTCAAGATGGTCTGCCGAATTAGGATCTGAGTTATGGCCTATAGAAGGTAAAACAGACAATACCCAAACAAAGACAGGAGAATTGCAAAAAGCGTACATCCATACGTTGGAAGGAAACCCTGGAATTCCTACCCCAGTTATTCGTCAAGCTTACTTTATATGTATAACACAGGCGACCAAAACTATTGATATAACAACACCCTACTTTGTACCAGAAACAGATATTATCATGGCATTAAAGACAGCTGTGGCTCGTGGTGTGCACGTAAGATTGCTGGTTCCTCGCCACATTGATCAAAAAAGCGTGGGCTATGCAAGTCGTACCTATTACGGGGAACTTATAGAAGCTGGGGTCCAAATCTACCAGTACAATAAAGGAATGTTACATGCGAAACTGATGATCATTGATGAGGAAATTGCAGAAGTAGGCGCAGCAAACTATGATATGAGAAGTTTTCGCCTGAATTATGAGGTGTGTCAAGTCGTGTACAGTGCTGATGTGGCAAGGGAACTCACAGAGCAGTTCGAGAGGGATCTTACTGATTCTGTACCATTAAGAATTGAAGACTTGTTGCAACGATCCCTGACCGAGCGCATTGTTGAACAAGGTGCTCGTCTGCTTTCTCCATTATTATAAGTTGATGTATCCTGTTTTTATTGTTCTATCTTAAATCTAGATTTAACTTTGTTTTTAATATATTTCTGACTTATTTGAAAAAAAGTCGAAAACCCGTGTATTATAAGAACTTCCAACATGGGTTTTTTCTTATTTACGATGGAAATTCATTACTAAAAAACGGTAATACTAAAAAGGCAGCTCAAAGAGTTTGAATTCAAAAATATCTGTTACCTTTTCATTTAAATATAGAGGTGATATCAATAGATAATATATTTGAAAATCTTAAGGAAATACGTTTATTAGAAGATAAGCTCTATCATTTAGAATTAAATGGTTGGCTAAAAAATGAGTTTTTAACTTGGGAATGGTGGATACTAGTCGTTTTTTTAGTTGTGCCTTGGGTTATATGGGCTAAACTTGTTAAACGAGACATTATTTTAGAAATTTTGTTATTTGGTACCATAATTATCTTGACAACAACCTTATTAGATGTAGTTGGTGCACAATACAGTTTTTGGGATTACCCCATTGCATTCCTACCTTTTATTCCTAGGGCCTTTCCTTTTGATTTTTCAATGGTACCTGTAGCTTACATGTTGTTATATCAATATTTTAGAACATGGAAATCTTTTATTTTAGCCCAGATCATTATGGCACTAACATATGCCTATATAGGTGAACCCTTTTGCGAGTGGGTCAAACTTGTTAATTATTTAGAGTGGAGATACAGATATTCATTCATATATTACATCATTGTTGGAATTGTAACTCGAGCTTTAATACTAAAACTAGCCTCTTTATCTAAACCTCAAGATCTTACAACTAAGTAAAATTTAAATTGGAGGAAAAAACTTTGGAAGAAGTTAATATTGGTTTACTGACGATCAAAGTCATCGTTGGTTTTGCAACTTTATTTTTTATCATTATCATAACAGGCAGAACATCCATCTATCAGTTAACCTCGTTTCACTTAGTTTTTGTGTTAGTACTTGGAGATTTTTTAGGAAATACCATTTATGAAGATAAGGTAGGGATTTTTCATTTTTTATATGCCATCGGATTGTGGACGTTTCTTATGTTGGGAATAGAGTTTATGACTCTAAAAAATAAATCGACACGTTCTCTCTTATTAGGCAATCCTAACATCATCATTCGAGATGGTGTTATGGACAGAAAGTTACTTACAAAGAACAAATTGGATGTAAATCAAGTATTGAGTATACTCCGTCAAAATAATGTCTTTTCAGTTCGCGAAGTCAAATACGGTATATTGGAAGCTAATGGGCAAATAAGTTTATTATTAAAATCCAAGTATCAAAAACCAGACAAGCAAGATCTCAATCTTCCAGAAAGTCCAGTAGACCTCCCAACATCGTTAATTATAGATGGGGAAATTTTATGGGATAATTTACATAAACTCGGATTTGATCAACAGTGGTTAGATAACCAATTAACTACCAATGGATATGATAATTTAAAGCGTATACTTTACGCAGATTGGCGAGAGAGTGAAGGCATACATGTAAGTCCTAAATAAAATTTGTTAGGATAAGAGCACATCAATTTTCTTGGTGAATATAAACTTTAGTCTTCAACAATCAGGCGCTTTAATGAAGTAACTAAAGCCTAATTTTTCACTTATAACACCGAGAAATTAGACTTTTTATATTTTGGTTTCCTTAACGTTGTAAATCCGCATTTTCCTGACGCTACCCCTGTAATAAAAAAGCAAGGTTCCAACAAAAGAACCTTGCCTTTTTTCCTGTATTTAAATGATAAAGTCCATATCCTCTTGATAAAAAACTCTACGTTTTTCAGAATAATAACCAGGGTTTAATTTTTCCAATGCCTCTCCATACGGTTCAATAACGTACATAGGAGATACCTTAATTTCTGACTTAACTATACAATCCATAGAGTTTATAAATTTCTGTATGGTTTGCGGTATAGGTAAGTTGGCAGCGGCCTCAATAGTTTTCTCAATCACTTGAGAGTTATAGATATCTGACCAGTAAATATCTATTAATTCTTTTACAACTTTTTCTGTGTTAGAAGGTAATTGGTTAGCACTATTTTTTAACATACTTTTTCCCCCTAATTTAAAG
>NZ_JAMBOJ010000005.1 GCF_023715565.1 Cytobacillus firmus
AAATCGATGTGGAACCAGTTTTTGGATTCTTGAAGGCTAATTTGCGTTTCACCCGGTTTTCTGTACGCGGAAAATTGAAGGCGGAAAACGAAATGGGTCTCGCGTTAATGGCAGTGAATTTAAGGAAATTCACTGCCAAAAAATAAGAATTTAAAGAATTAATACCCTGAAATAAGAGAAAGGTGAATTTGAGCGCACTCAAATTCACCTTTCTTACTATCTGAAGCTAGTTTTGTCCCAGCCCCATTTATATTAAAGAGTGTCCCCCATCACTTTTTCTGACATATAATCATCGAGAGGATTCGGTTAATTATCCTTATGCGGGATCAGGCCCTGTTTCCATTCACTAGTCCCCCTCAAAAAAAATACTGTCCAACCATGAGAAAAGCTCTAGCTATAGTACTAGAGCTTTTCTCATGTCAGCCAATCCGCCATTAAGTCATTTACTTCCATACGGGCAAAAAACTCCTGCCGCTTTTACGCAAAGGCTCTTTTCGTATAAATTGTTGTTTTTTCGCTTATCAATGTTGTCCGTTGATTGGAGTGAGAGGATGCTCAGCGAACCACGGGGCGGGCGGTGAGCATCCTCGACGCTACGAGTCTGGTGGGGTCTCACCTGTCCCGCTACTCCCGTAGGACGTTGAATAGGCTACCTTGAGTAGACACCGCACGAAGAAAATGCGAATGCATTTTCGAGGATCTCGCACCTTCCACTCCAATCAACTCTGTAAATATAATATAAATAGCAACAAACTTTGCGAAAACAGCCTACGCAAATATATAAAAAGACACCAAGTAGGCATATTGTCATTCAATTAATTATACTGAAAAAATTAAGTATAAAGTAATGTTCCATTTTATTCTAAATTTTACAATAATAAACCTAGGAAATTTTTTAGACGCATACCCGAAATTTGAAAGGAGAATATATGAAAAATAATATATTTACAAAATTATTTCTTGGAACTGTCTTACTATTCATGACTTCCTGTACTTCTGCTACACAAACGCTGCCCGAGAAAAAGGATTCGGATAAGAGTGAGACCCATTGGTCTTACAATGGAGATACAGGTCCGGAACATTGGGGAAGAATCGATGCATTTTCTGCCTGCGCAGACGGTACAGAACAGTCACCAATCGACATTGAACTAACTAATGAACAGACCGGTAAAACTTTAAGTGAAATTAAAATCAACTATAGCCCCACAGCTTTTACACTTATGAACAATGGCCATACTATACAAGCTAATGATGCTTCCGGCAGAAATAACATAATTGTAAATGATGAAGAGTATATACTGAAGCAAATGCACTTTCATAATCCCAGTGAACACCAGCTTAACGGAAATAATTTTGAAATGGAAGGACATTTAGTTCATCAAAACAAAGAAGGACAGTTGGCTGTTCTTGGATTTCTTATTAATGCTGGAAATGAAAATAAAGTACTTGAAGAAATCTGGGCTGCACTTCCACAAGAGAAAACGGAGAAGGATGTTATTTTGGACAAGACTATAAACCTTGAAAACTTATTGCCGAAGGAGAAAAAACTCTTTAGCTATAACGGATCATTAACTACACCGCCTTGTTCTGAGGGAGTAAAATGGTTCGTTTTAGAGCAGTCTATTGAGCTGTCGAAAGAACAAATTAATGATTTTGGTTCTATCTTCCCTAATAATAGCAGGCCAATTCAGCCTCTTAATGAAAGAACAGTTTCTGAATTAGAGTGAAAGGTTTGCCTTGCACCGGTTAAAAGCGAGGAACGTAAATTTGCCTGAAATACTCATCAATCTGCACATTGGACGAGAATCTTTGAATAATGGTTTTTTCGATAAATCTAGCTACGAGCTCCAGTCAGTCCATCATTAAAAAGAACAGATAACAATTTTAAGGGTGTCAATCCGTTTATCGGAGGTTAATGCTGCCATGACAAAACACGCATGGATTCCTTTACCCATGCGTGTTTCCATTCAGCCAATATTTGTATTTTTATTCAGTATTGTCTCAATACTATCTCCTTGCAAAACCAAACGACTATTTTGGAGTTCCTCGTAAAATAGGCAATAACTTTTTTCTGTATTATTACACCACACCCATACGATTACGATAACTGTATACAATTGTTGAGCCGCAGCTCAGAAATTTACAATAATAGGATTATTAGTCACTTATCCAAAAGGTAACATTGAATAATTATAAAAAATAAATCGTTTTTATACATTTTTGTGTTTAATTTATATTTTGAATCAGTTATAATGAAATTGGTCGAACTATTCAAACAGTTGACCCCCTATTTTTGAGCTTAGAGCAATCTAAGCTCTCTTTTTTCCAAATACAGTCTACAATAAAATAAGAAGGACTTAGTCAGTTTTATATCGCGAAGAGGCAACTGTAATTGAGTCTTTTCATTCGAATCATAATCAGAGGAATTTCAGTATGTTAGTCTTTAGATGAAGTAAGAGAACGTGTACATCAATTTGTGATGTTTTATAACAGAGAGTATCCGATGAAAATTAGGCTACCGCACACCAATAGAATTTGGTGATATGGCAGCCTAAGCTTATGTCTTATTATTACTGTCTCGTATAACTAGGTCAGTCTAGGAATATAGTTTTTCATTTCATACACACTCTTACTTACAGCGAGCACTTTTTGCACTTATTTGGCTTGCTCTGCTTTTCTTTCATCAAGACTATTTGGCTTTAATGGTAATTATTTTACTTGCCGTGTTATCAGCTTTATCAGCAGCCTGAACGATAATTGTATTAATTCCTTTTTTTAATTCAACTTGATGATGGAAATTTCCTTTTGAATCTACTTCAACATTTTCTCCTTGTAAGAGGACTTCCTCCAGATAATCGTCTTTTACGGTACCCTGAATAGTCACACTTTGACCTATTTCTTTCTTGCCGTTAACTTTAACATCTCTTATTATAGGATTTTTTTCATCTAAAATAATGTTAACCGGTGAGGAAACATCCGTGCTTCCATCTTTTGTCCATCCTGTTGCAGTTATCCTATTCCCTCCATCCTTTAATTTGAGGGATAGATGGAAGGTACCATCCTTTTTGCTTGCCCCAGATGCTGCTTCTTTGCCATTGTTTTGTATTTTCACAGTGTGTGAAGAGAAGACAGTTCCTTTTACCTGTACAGTTGCTTTATTGGTAAACGTATTATCTAACGGCGTCTCGATTACAGGAGCTGGAATCGCATTGTTCACGATCGCTCTTATCATCATATTCCCATATTCAGGTTCCAAATTATTCGTCCATTTTCCATTAAACAGATCCCAATTCCGGTCATGAAAAGGACCATCATGGTCACTATAAAGACTTGGCGAGGTACCTGCGGACGATGCATCAGGCTGTATATAGACTAGAAAGAAATCTCCTGTAACAAAAATATTTTTATCCGTTAAATCTACATGCGTCCACTCTCCATCTGTCCGTGCATCAGCATTAAATGGGCCTGCGATTCTTATTCCAGGAGCTCCATTTGGACCAGAGGAATCGTATACAGCAACTTGAAACCGAGTTGATCCTTCAGAAGGAAAATTGGTATTAATTTTGAATAGTCCACCTGTTACCCACGATTTTGTAATTCCTTTTTCCAGAGACATTCTAATACCAAAGCCATTATTAGCACCTCTCCAAAACCAGGAATTTTCTCCAGTTCCATCATCATAACCGACTTCTCCAGGAAAGCCTATATATCTCTTCAGTTCAATATTCTTTTTCGTTTTTTTCCTAGGCGATATTGTAACAGAAAGCTCTTTATATACATAATTGTTTTTGAACACATGTAACGTATAGCTGCCTTCAAAAGCAGTCAGCGTAAATCGGCCTTTACTGTCTGTTTTCACCGGGGTGATGGATGCATCCTCAACTAATGAAAGAACAGCGTCCTTAAGAGGCTTCCCAGTAGCTATGTCTTTGACAATCCCCTGGATCGTTCCGTTTGCTAAGGGCTGCAAATTGAAGTCTGATTGGACGATACCATTCTCTGGAATTGAAACGAGCTGTTCTTTGGAATGAAAACCATATGCTTCTGCACGTATCTTGAAATCCCCTGGATTATGCATCATTACATACGTGCCATTAGCGGGATTAGTCGCTACAGAATACCCTGAATCTAGTAGTGTTACTTTTCCCCCGATTGGCAATACATTGGAATGAATTGTTGTATTTTCAACATATGCAGCATTCGGGGCCAATACAGTGTTGTCAGCACTCTCTTTCACATGGACCTCAATATTTTTGTTATTTTCATCTATCGTCTGTTCTTCGGTTATTATGCCTGTTTTTTCAGATAACCCGATATCATCTAAATACCAACCTAAATACTCTCTTGTTTCAAAGCCTGTTAGGATAGCATTCATATAAAAACTGATATAAATCCGCTTTCCAGCGTAAGCAGTAAGATCTACCTCCGCATCAGTCCAGTCTTCTGTTGAGTACTCTATCGGAATCTCATGATGAGACTTAGTTGGTTCCGTTCTATAAAGCCTTTCCCAATTCTCACCATCTAAAGAGACTAGAACTGCACCAAAGTCTGTAGATTCTCCCACTCCATCCGGACTAAAGTCATACCATTGCTTAAACTGCAAGTATGAATTCTTGCCATCCGGGAGGTCTATTGGAGGCATGTGAAGAAGAGAAGCCGAATTAATCGCATGCGCTCCATCCACATTTGTACCATATACCCTTTGTCCGGAATAAGCCTTATCTGGTCGTTCTACAGGAGCTCCCCATTCCCAATCGTTATGAATCCCCTCAGAATACCAGCCTTCTGGAAAGGATTCAAAATCATGAGAATACCCAATGGTGATTGCAGGCTTAACTTCTATTTCATAGGTGGAGGAGGTGACTTCATTTTCTCCATAATCTACTATTCTCCATTTATACAAAAATGTACCATTCCTTATATCTTCACCTGGTATAACTGCCTGATAGGTTCCCTTTCTATAGTCTCCAGCCGTTCTATCCGCTATTATTTTTTTCCACTTCTGATCTACTAAATACTGAATTTCTACAGACCTTACACTTATGTTATCTTGCGCTTCAATAGTTAATGGTAAATCGACCTGGTCGAATATAAATTCTCGTGATGTATGCTGATAAGTAGGATTGACTGCATCTTTTCCGTCATAGACAACTTCGCCTTGAATCATTCCGGTTCCAGAATTTATTGATGTAATTGCATTATATGCATTGACAAATCCGTGCCCAAATCCATAGTTTGGAGAAGCGGAATAATCTGAGTCTGTTAATGGTATTGCTGTTTCCATCATAATTTTTTCTAGCTGCTCAATTGTCAGAGAGGCATTTGCTTGTTTTAATAATGCCACAACTCCTGCAATATGAGGCGTCGCCATAGATGTACCACTCATAAGCTCGTAGTCATTAGTAGGTACAGCTGAACGAATAGACACACCTGGAGCAGAAACATCCGGTTTAATATCGTCATATGGAGATGGCCCTCGAGATGAAAACCAAGCAAGTGAATTCTGTTCATCTGTTGCTGCAACAGCAAAAGACTCGGGATAATTTGCTGGATTGGAAATCGTCCCCTCAACTGGACCGCTATTGCCAGCCGCAAATACTGGGAATATATTAGCAGACCTCCAATTTTGCACCATAGGAAGATACCATTCATCCAGATTTGCCCCTCCACCCCATGAGTTGTTTACTATATCTGGGGCCAATTCAGGATGTGGATTACCTTCCGCATCTTTTGGAGCCAATATCCATTCCCCAGCCTCGAGCAAGTCGATATCTTTACCGCCTACCTCAGAGAATGCTTTAACCGCAATCCATTTTGCAGCAGGCGCAACACCAATTTGGTTGCTTCCATCAGATTCCGAACCAAGAATTGTCCCAACCGTATGGGTACCATGTTTTAAATCATCATATGGAGCTTCTTCTCCATCAATAGCATCAAACCAGTTCACTTGATGTTCCGGCTGACTTGGCTGCATTGAATTATAACCCCGGTACTTTTCCTTTAATGCGGGATGATCCCATTGAACTCCTGTATCAATGCTCGCGACCACAATGCCAGAGCCGTCGATTCCCATATCCCATACTTGTGGTGCACCGACTCTTTTCACTCCCCATTCCACAGTGGATGCGGTTTTATTGGAAGGTATCACCTTAGGAGTAATAGGTGCGAACAGTTGACGTGTTTCATTTGGGAGCACTTTTGCTACCTCAGGATACTTTGCGAGTTTCTCCATCACATTTTCCGTTGCTGTCACTGCGATAGCATTCACAATATAGAAGGATTGGAAGTTATTTACATTGCCTTCTGATTTTGATTGCTCCAGGAAATTCATGATCTCAGCCTGTGTCTCTGTTGCCTTATTTCTTAATGAGGATACAATGGCAGAGCGAACATGAAGGGTTGCAGCTGCAGGGGTTTGTTTCTGTTTATTCGCTTTTTCAGCTTCAATCATTGCAACCTTATTCGTATCCACTTGATCCTTTAACTTAATTAGGAAGGTCACTTTATCTTGTTCCTGAAATTGTTTGGTTACTTTTGAATTAATCTTATTAGTCTCTGAAGTAATATCAAAAGCAGACCTTGGTAATCTTTCTTCATATTTAACTCCTGCTTTTGTGTTAGTTGGTAGAGCAAGGTTTAATAAAAGAATGAAAGATAATAGGGAAATTAAAGTGATTTGAATTATGCGGAATCGTCTTTTCAAAATGACTGATTCTCCTCTCAATATTTTTTAGTTGCAAAATCTGCTAAAGTAACAGGCTCAATAAAAAAACCATGATTCATTCCTCCTTTAGATACACTCAAACACTAGACATAATAGTAGATAAATTCTGAAATTTAAACAATACAATATTTTTAATGAAAATCATTCAAAAATTAGATGATTCCCTATAATTAGCCATAAAAAAAGAATGGATTTGACACATCTGGTGATAAATTAACATGAAATACAGAAATCCCCTGACATTAGTTGTCAGGGGTAAGTATTTTTTCCTTGCATAGTATTAAGACGCTTCTAGGAGCTCAGCTTACCGAGTCTGAGATGCCCTCCTACTACTCTAGGGACAATTGAACGAACAACTACTCATATAATGAGAAATGCTGCCGCGCTAGATTTTCATGACGGATTTTTTTCCTTAATATACTTCATAAATAATTCGATAAAACCTCTTGCAGCTGTACCTAAATACTTTTGTTTATGGTGAACAATAGTGATTTCTCTTTTAATCGTAGGATTGATAATTTTTATTACTTTTAGTCCTTCATCTTCCTGAGAGATGAGGGTACATGAAATAATAGCGGCACCAATTCCTCGCTTCACTACACTTAACATCGATCCTGAGTCGGTTGATTCAATGACTGGCCTGAGTTCCATTCCAAAAGATATACAATCATCCTCAAGGGATTGCCTAAACAAGTGACTTTTAGGGTTTAAAATGAGGGGGATATCTTTTAACTCCCTAAAATCTATTTCTTTTTTTTCATTCCACTCATGGCCTGCCCGGACTGCTAAAAAATACTCATCCTCATATAATGGAATATATGTCAAGCTTTCATCTGAGGATTGCTTCAGAGTCAGAGCCAGGTCTAATTCGTTTTGTTTTACCCTCTCCGTCACATCATTAAATGAAATTATTTTAACCCGAATGTCCGGATACTTGGCATGAAATGCGATTGCAACCATTGATGCAAGGTGATTTAAATCTCCTGGAAGGGTACCGATAACTAATTTTCCTCTTTTATTTTTTTGAAGCTCTTCTATCTGTTCATTCGCACAATTTAAATTCTGGAATACTTTTATACAATGTTCATGAAGGATTTTACCTGCTTCTGTAATTGCGATTTTTTTCCCCAAACGGTCAAATAATCGAACACCCAATTCATTTTCCAAAGCTTTAATTTGATAGCTTAAAGTAGGTTGTCCAATTCGAAGTTTATCAGCAGTCCTAGTAAAATGCATTTCTTCACAAATTGCCATAAAGTATTCTAATTGCCTTAATTCCAAAATATTTTCACCAACTTTGCGCTAGCAATTTTATCGGGGTATTAATGTAAAACTGATCGGAAGCAAGACTAAAATTCTTGCATAACTCAAGTTGTATTCCATTTAATCTATAAATAAATTGGGATCAGTCTTTGTTGCTGTTGTTGTATGTATTCATCCCTCGCACTTACGATTTTTATCTGCATATCATCTCCTCATCTGCAAACTTAACGCCAATATAACGACTTCATGCTTCCTTTTGTGACAAGGAAGCATGAAAAATAAAATAAATTTAAATCCAACTGGCTTACTTGACGCTGGAAAGTTTTCGGAGATGCTTTATACTTCCTAACACCCATAACAAAATCGGAACGAAAATATAGATCATTGGATAAAGGAAACCAATTAAATACATTGTTTTAAATTCGTATCCAATGCGAATATCATATGTACTATAAATAACAAATGCCATCAATACCAGCACCGTGACGCAAGCGATGAGCTTCCAATTCCTATATCCGGTCCACTCGGCTAATCCATAGCTAAGGATGAACAAGACTACTGATAACTTTATAAATGCACCCAAGACCCAGAAGGTAATATAAAGGGCATCGATATTTTGAATAAAATCCAGAATGGATACAAGCTTCGTAATCGAGTATACTGGAACGACCATTTCAGCGGTAATATTTGGTCCGGTTATAAACAGGAGAGACAGTGTGGTCAGTAACCCCCAAAGCATAGCCACCGCAGTTCCCCAAAAAATCCCTCTTGCTGCAGTGCGTTTATTTTCAGCAAAGAAAAAGAGCATGAGAATGATCGAAGGATCGATCATATAGTTGAATGAATATAAAGTACCCTTCAAAATATTTCCCCAGCCCGAATCCACAAAGACTGGCAATATTCGATTTAAGTCCATCTCCTGTGGACTTAATATTAACTGGATGAAATACAAAAAGATAAAAAAAGGGCCAATCACCTCTGCGCAGCGGCTAATCGCTATAATCCCACCCTTAAACATGACATAGACAATCAAAAACAACATGCACAGTAAAATAATGGTCATCGGCATCTCGTGCAGCAGTACTAGGTTTTGAAATTCAGTGATACCTCTTGTTATGGTAGACATTTGTATAAACCAATGTATGAAATAAAAAGTGACTAGTGTTTTTCCAAGGAAGGTGCCTAAAAGATCCTTCATAAACTCTACTAACGTTTTGTCTTTATTTTGATTGCATACTTGAAGCATGATCCATGTAATAGCCATCATAATCATGCCTCCAAGGAAAATGGAAATCCATGCATCCTGGAACGTATGTTCAGCAGCCAGCTTGATAGGGACATAGGAAAATAAGATGATGGAAGAGATACTAATCATCCAAAATAATTGATAACCGGATACCTTCATCCTTCTATTCCCTCCGTATACTCATTTACTGAATCTTTTTCCACTCGTTCCAAGCGACCTTATCCTAATTTTTGCCTTTACTGTAACGTTCGTTTCCTTAAAGTTATCATCCCATTCGTCCTTTTGTGATTTCCACCAATATGGAAATTCACGATGCAGGTGTTCTCCTATACCAAAAACATCAGGCCCTAATTCCTGCACTTTATCTACAGTTTGCTGTAATTCCTTTTGAACTTGCTCGTTAAGGTACTTCTGTACTTCTACAATGTTTTCTACTTCGTACAAATCCAATGGTGTTGTATTTTCAAGCAGATAGGCCTGCGCCTTTACGGTTAAAATAATGTGATTCGGATCTTCGCCTTTTACAGAATGTATTTGCCGTTTGAGCCTGCTAAACCTAAATGATAAAGCGCCTTTTCCGTCCTTCCAGGGAATCGTGATGCCCTGAAATGTTCTTTTCCCTGCCATCCAGGCCGCTTCTGAACCTTCCACATCATCCAGAATTCCACTGACTTTAAGATCCTTGTTCATAACAGCAAAGCCTGACAGTAATCCTATTGACTGCTTCTTATTACTGCTCACTTGAATTTCTTCAACATTGAATACCGGAATCAAGGGTCTGTATCCATCTGAAAGTATGTCAATAGCAAGCTGTTTGGATGTGAATTTACTCATTCTGCTCAACTTCATTTCTTTACCAGCTGCGACGCTGGACAGATGATCCATCGGGTGTCCTTGCATAAGAAAGTCCCTTGCATTTCCGCCTTTTATCATAATCGTAATGTCTCTTAGATTGTTTGCAGGATCCCTGTTTAGCTTATCAAATAATTGGCTTACATCATGCTTTTCAAATAGTTCTTCACTAAGAGCAATAAGGATGCGATGATTTTCCATTAATCTGCGGGACATCTTTCTCTGAATCTTCCGGTTGGCTTCAATAATATCTTTGCCTTTGGCCGATAAGACAATAAAACTTTCTGAGCCGCTGGAACTGCCTCCCCCTTCACTTCCACTGATCTGTGAAGGAATGACAATTTGATGGCTAACCTCGATTACACCGCTTTCATCATGGTCCAATGCCGTGCCGATAACGAAAGCTAATTGGTTCGGTTCAACAAAATTCTCACAGCCAGAGGCTAAAATGAGTAGAAAAAACGATATAAAAGTGAATATAATCCGTCGTCTCA
The DNA here is from genome assembly GCF_023715565.1 of Cytobacillus firmus. Classification (GTDB taxonomy): domain Bacteria; phylum Bacillota; class Bacilli; order Bacillales; family Cytobacillaceae; genus Cytobacillus; species Cytobacillus firmus_C. The sequence continues at coordinate 10,580 of NZ_JAMBOJ010000005.1, forward strand.
TTTTACACTCTCTTTCTTCTGTCTGTTCTTACTCCATAGTGGTGAGCGGATTACGAGGTTTTTAATTTTTTTGCCATCAAACGGGGCTACCGGACTGAAATAGGGAGTTCCAAAAGACTCAAGTGTAACAAGATGAATCAATAAGATAATAATGCCAAAGGCAAATCCGAAGAAACCGAGTGCACCTGTAATAAACAACATAAGGTAGCGAATGATTCGAAAAGGAAGTGTCGCACTATATCTAGCAATAGTGTATCCCGCTACGCCCGTTAAAGAAATCACAATGATAATTGGCGTCGATATGATGCCAGCTTCTACAGCTGCCTGTCCAATAATGAGAGCCCCTATTATGCTCATTACGGGACCGAGCCGGTTTGGAAGATGAACGCCGGCCTCTTGCAATCCGTCAAATACGACCATCATAAGAAATACCTCAAAGAAGGTCGGGAAGGGTGAATTCTCTCTGGCTGCAGCAATACTGAACATTAGCTGTCGCGGTACCATCTCAGGGTGGAATGTCGTTAGCGCGACATAAATAGCAGGTAAAGCGAAAGAAATGAAGGTCATCAAGTACCGTATGATTCTCGTCAAAGTAATGAACACAAATCTCTCAAAAAAGTCGTCTGCTGATTGCAGTCCCTCCCAAAAAGTAAAGGGAAGAATAAGGACAAATGGCGTTCCATTTGTAATGATGGCGACCTTTCCTTCTAATAAACAAGCTGTAACAATATCCGGCCTTTCCGTATTCTGAATTTGTGAGAACATGGATAAAGGATTATTTTCAATCCACTCCTCTATATAAGCTGAGTCGATTACTCCGTCAGCATCAATCTTTTCAAGCCTGGTTCTAACTTGTGATATGACACTCTCATCGGCGTGCCCTTGTATGTAGGCAAGGACAACTTCCGTTTGCGTATAAGTTCCTATCGTAGAGGATTCCATCTTTAATTGCGGATGAATGATCCTTCGCCTAATCAGTGAAGTATTTGTTCGAATACTCTCGACGAAAGCCTCCTTTGTTCCGCGCAAGGTTGATTCCTTTTGTGATTCTTGAATGCTTCTCTTCTCGAAATCCTGAACCTGAGCGATGACCGCAGAAGTTTCACCATCAGCCAATATAACAAGACTTCCCTTCAGTACATGCTGCACTAATTCCTCCAAGGACCTCTCAGACTTAACATTTGTAAGTGGAACCCATTCGCGTCTAAGCATCTCAGACAGTGATTCAATTACATCAATCCCTGACGGCAATCCGCTGAAAATGAGAGGTTTTAGAATATTTTCCTCTACACTCTGCACCTTGGTCAGTCCTTCTAAATAAATAAATAAAAGAATGGTTTCATTCTTTAATACCAGCGTGCGTATTACAATGTCTGACGAACGGTTAAATTTTTCTTTCAGGTATTTCTCATTCTCTTGGATAGATTTGCTAATGAAACGCACGACTGATCACTCCAGCTGCTTCGGATTCCTTGGGTATTATAACCATTCCCCCCAGAAATATGCGGGAGTTGTGCTATTTAGATATAACAGCAGCATAGTGTGAAACAAGCACATATTAGCAGCAAAACAGGAAATGTTATGTACTAATTTCACAAGCTCTCCTATCTTTGTCACAAAATCTGTTCTCTGCTCGTTCTATAGTTGTAGCCTCTGCTATGAATCAGCAATTTATAGATAAAGAATGGAAGTGAAACAATGCTAGAGATGTACAAGCAATATAAACCATTGCTGTTTAAGCTTGCCTATCAGCTGACAGGAACTGCTTCAGACGCAGAAGACGTTGTGCATGATGTTTTTTTGAAATTATATGAGGTACCAAAGGAGAAGCTCACTGAGCCTAAAGCCTATCTTTGCAAGATGGTTACAAATCGCTGTCGTGATATACAAAAATCAGCCCGAAAAAAAAGAGAGCATTATTTTGGAGAATGGCTGCCGGAACCCCTCCTGAATTCGACTATAGATTCAATGGAATCCGTCGAGCGTGACGATCTTCTGTCTTACGCTATGATAGTACTGCTTGAAAGACTGACGCCAACAGAGCGTGTTGTCTTTGTCCTTCGTGAGGCACTTGGATTCGACTATCCGGAAATTGCAGAGACCATTGAAAAAAGTGAGGTGAACTGCCGGAAGCTCTTTAGTCGTGCCCGTTCAAAAATGGGGATTACCTCTGAAGAACTTATGCAAACTGAGATAACTTCTAAAGAGCTAATTGATGATTTTCTGGAAGCACTAAAACAGGGAAACATGAAACAGATGGTATCAGTGCTGGACCAAAACATTGTACTTGTATCAGATGGCGGCGGGAAGGCAAGGGCTGCCGAATATCCAATTAAAACACAAGATCTCGTAGCCCAATTTCTTCTTGGACCTTTACGCAATGTGTCAATGATTGAGGGGACTCCATATATTGAAACCGCACAAGTTAACGAGCAACCTGCTTTCATTCTTCGATCCAATGAGGGTATTCATACTTTGGGGATCATACACGCAGAGGGAAATCTAATACGCAATATCTATATAATTCGAAACCCTGATAAACTACAGAAATTATGATCTAGAGGATTAATAGAATTATTATACAAGACCCGTAAGATAGCCATTTCAAATGGATTATCTACGGGTCTTGTTGATTTTTTATTATTTCATTGAGTCTATTAAAGCACCTGACCCGTACTGACGTAGTTAAGAATTAAAGTCCAGCTTTTGTCAATCCAAATGCAGTGTCAGCTGATCCAGGAACCGTTTTGAAAGCAACGTTAATGCGGTTCCACGCATTAATTGCCATTACCGAGAAGGTAAGATCTGATATTTCCTTTTTTGAAAACTGCTCTCGAACATATTCATAAATACTATCAGACACTCCGTGTTCAGGCATCTTTGTTAAAATCTCTGTCCATTCCAGCGCAGCTCGTTCGCGTTGGCTAAACAAGTTGGATTCCCGCCAAATAGGAGTATGATATAGGCGAAGCTCCGTCTCACCATGGATTTTTGCCTGCTTGATATGCATATCCAGGCAGAAGCCGCACCCATTCAATTGTGAAGCTCTAATATGAACGAGATGAAGGGTTTTTTCTTCAATAGAACTTTCCTTTTCTGCGTTGCTCAGTGCCATCATTTTATGAAAGAATTCTGGTGATTGCTGCATATAATTAATTCGCTGTGTCATATCTGATATACCCCTATTCTTTATTATTAATTGATATTCTACTGGAATAAAATCTAGTTTAAGGAAAAATCGACCCATTCATGATGTCTTTATACAAAACAATATTATTAATTCTAGTTCATTAATTACTATATAATCGCTACTTTTCATCTTTCACCTGCCTCTCTTAATCTAGCTCATATATATAACGATTCTGTGATTTCTTTTGTGACACTTAATTCTTTAAAAATGCGCGCACTATAAAGGGCACCTATTTTCATTTAACATTTATTACCGTTTGCTGAGAGTATACTTAAGAACCCAGTTATTTTTAGATTTTTAGTGCATAAACATCAGTATCGAGCAACAGGAAAGAGGGATAGCCATGTCCTTTATCGGATTTGAACTGATAGCCAAGAGAGCATGGACGATTTTGCCTGGCCACACTTTTTCGATGTCCATTTTATGGAACAAAAAAAAGATCCCTTCCTCAATCGGAAGAGATATCTATCATGAATCAGGACTGATCCTCCCTGATAAAAGAATTACAGCTACCGGGAGAATCCATTATCTATCTGATCATACAAGAAATCACTATGAACCCCTCCAAACAGCACCTTGTAAGCTTATTAGCCGTCCTGATTTTCCCTTGGATGATCTTAAGATTGAATTGCTTGCGCCGATGAAAGGGATTATGGAACCCATTCATCAAACGGCCGTTCTTTTCTTGTGGGGCGAGGAAAACAATCTGTTAAGAAAAACAGAGCTCCACCTGGATCCCCAATCAATTAAAAAGATCCCTCCTGATCAATATTTGATCGATCTCTCATTTTTGCTGGGAAAAATTTAATCTTGGAGCATTAAACCAATATCGGCGTTAAGAAATAAACTATTAAAAAGGCTGTCAAAATACGCATGACGATTCCTAATAAAGCCGCTCCCATTGCCTCCTTTTCACTAAGGTCAGAATTAGCTGCCCATATAACCGGAATTTGACCAAAGATAGTAGCCAAAGGCAAACCGGATGAAGCTAATACGAAGGAGCCGATGACCAAACGCGGATCCAAAGAACCCGCAACTTCCGAAAGCTGGGCCATTGCCAGCGCCGGGCTAGCCAATATGGAGAGAATTCCGGTCTCAGGATGAATATTTAGAGCTAACAAAACGGCTGATAAGCCGGATTCAAATTTTGACCATATGCCAATGTAATCCAAAACCCCAATTGCAGCAAACACGACAGCGGCAGCCGGTATAATGAGAAGGAATAAAAGCTCTGCCCCCTCCCTGGCTCCATTAAACAAAGTCGGGAGAAATCCAGTCTTCGGTGTAAATTGGGGCAGTTTTGCAATTTGGACAGCTTTCGTATCCCGGTAAATGGTTTTAGAAAGCAGAAACGGGACAACAATGACAGGCATGAAAACAGCCAGCACGACCACGATAAAGGCATTGGCCCCTACTGCCGTTAGTGCAACCATGCCTAACATAAATGTAGCAAATGACTGTTGGGATTGAACCATGGTGGCTACCGCTATTTTCTGCTCTGCTTTTGTTGCTCCTGAACGGATCAAGATCGGTCCGGCAATTTTCCCGGCAGCATTAATATCACCAAGAATATTATATATACTTGGAATGATAACCGCTGAATTGACTTTCATCAGTTTTGTAACAGGAATGAAGATCCGAATTAGCGCATCCGTAAATCCCAGCCTTTCCAGTACCCGGCCAATAATGACACTAACAATAATGGAAACCCCTACCGTACCGGTTAAAAATATCCCTACGATAACCGGGAAAACTTGATCGACAATGGAAGTAAATAACCCGGCTAATGTACCTGGCGTGATTAACAATACGAGCAGTGAGAGGATGACTAAACCAAGACCGACTGCTTCAACCCTTGTCCATTTTCTCGTTAAAGGAATCGGGACACTGTTCTCCTCTATTTCTAAATTCTCTTGGACTAACGATTTAACCTCGCTCATTTACCTTCACTCCTTTTTTATAGTGTATGGACAGCCGTTTTTTTCAATAGATACCCCTCAGCCATTTCCTCTGCATATTTCTTTAACTGAGGAGCTCCCATTTCATTTAGGGATATGCTTGTCACACGTTCCCGAAAAACAACTACTTCAACATCAGGCAGCAGCCTATCCAAGGCGTAAGCTAAAGGTAATCCATTTTCGAGTATTTCTAATACATGGCAATTTCCGATAATAAAATTAAGACCTAACTCCTTAGCTGTTTCGATAAGCGGATGTCCATCATAAACCCGGCTAATGCTAGCGAGAACTGTGTCAGCCTCCGGGTGTTCCTGGATTGCTAGGCGCAAATGTTCAGGGGAAAATCCGGTATGCGGGAAAATATGCACAATATTGTTCACGGGGCTTGTCTCTTCTCCATGAGCAATTCTCCCGCGTGTCACTATACTCGTTTCAGACAAAGATGGACTATTGCGTATTTCCTTTTCAGTATGTAACAGTTCCTCTTCAACTTTCAGACCCATAAAATTGTCCAGCCGAGTTAACATATCACCCAGCGTTTTCACCTCGGGGAGTACTTTCCCTGCATAAAAAATGTTTCCGTGTACTCCTCCATAAGAAACCTCAGTCCGGTATACCTGATGGCCGTGCAAAAAAGGAATGCCGGGATGTAATCCATGGAAAGCTTCATGCAATTCAAATGCGGCGACATTATACAAATCCAGATAGTTTTTTAAGATTACTCCACCTGAATTAGCCGCTTCCGCTATCGGATGATGAGCAACAATGGCATCGACACCAGTAGCGCCGGCAAGTTCGATGCATCCTTCTGTCATGGTCATAGCAACTGCTACTTTTTTGACTTCTTTTTTCATATCACCATAGACAAGACCAGGCGTTTCAATGATCTCTTTTCCGGGAATGTTGGAAGACTTCATAATGACAAAGGGATGCTCACCTCTCGTAATGTCATTTAGAGATTTAACCACTCTTCCTCCTGTCAACTCATCCAGCGCAATCAATACATCTTCTACTGTTTTCATAATGTTGGTTCCTCCTCTATTTTTTTATAAAAAGGCTCTTTTCGTATAAATTGTTGTTTTTCGCTTATCAATGTTGTCCGTTGATTGCAGTGAGAGGATGCTCAGCGAACCACGGGGCGGGCGGTGAGCCTCCTCGACGCTACGCGTCTGTGGGGTCTCACCTGTCCCGCTACTCCCGTAGGACGTTGAATAGGCTACCTTGAGTAAACCTTCCACTACAATCAACTCAGTAAATATAATATAAATAGCAACAAACTTTGCGAAAACAGCCTATAAAAAAACCGTCAGCACAAAACAAACAGACGGTAGTCTGAAAGCTTGCACTGACGGTTTTAATGCACTCTTAAGAGTTCAATGGACCAGTCACCAGTATTTAGTTACCTGGAAATATAGGCACTTGTATCGCGATCCAGGGTAATGATAGTACCCGAAAGTTCAGTTAAGGGATCATAGTCCTTTAATATAGAAAGTACCTTCATCCCATATTTTTCTTCAAGGACATTTCTTAAATGTTCCTTATAGCTATCTATGATGGCAATGTCAGTCATTCGGGTTACAAAGCGATTAATCTCGTCCAAATGTTTAAGAGATGGAATTCTCTTATGATTGGCGAAAATTAATATCTTATCCCCCAAAAACTCGACTCTTTGACTTTTGACACCGATGTTAAACAAAAGAAGATTGATATTGTTATAGTCCTTGATCAGTTCCTGTTTAAATGGGCCAGCAGTCCAACTCATTCACTCACACCATCTTTTTGAAATTTCAGAATCCTTAGATAAATAGAATTTAACATAGTTAATTCTATCTGTAAAGTGTTTATATTAAAAATTGCTAGCTAAAATCAACCTGGAGGGCTTAGCACATTAGTCAGCTGGACCTATTATTTCTCCCGCTTTACCCAATCGCGCAAGACGGTGCTAGGCTGGATGTAACACTGCCATAAAAAAATCGCCACTAAAAAAATAAAAAGAAATCAATTCAGTCCATTGACCCTCCTAACCTTTACAAATTTTTGTTATATTAACAGATGAGAATATTTGGAAGGGGAGAAAGAAATGAATGAACTAGTGTTTAAACAGTTTGAGAAGACAAGAGGTTATTTTATTAATAAGAGCGGGTCAATATCAAAGGATGTAGCCAGGATACAGCCAGACGGTTTTAACAACACGATCCATTGGCATATTGGCCATGTATTAACGGTCTGTGAACAGTTTATGTTTGGCTTTCCCCGCAAAACAACCCACCTCCCTGCAAACTATATTGAATTATTTGGGAACGGTACTAAGCCGGCAGATTGGAAAGGTGATATTCCTGAAACAGATGAGCTCATTATACAGTTGAAGGATCAATTGGCCCGAATACAGCAAATTCCAGCTGAACAGTTAAATGAAAAGCTGGATAAACCATTTTTGGGACTTGAAACCTTTGGTGAATTAGCTGAATTTGCGCTATTTCATGAGGCAAACCATTTGGGGCATATTCAAGCGATGGAACGGGTTATTAATCATTTAGAAGTAAAGAACTAAAATAAATGATTTTAATTTCGTCATAAACGAAACAAAGGATGCCTCTCGACAGTAAGAACTGCACCATGGGGCATCCTTTCATATTTTAATCTAATTTCTCGTTACCAGAACATCTGTATTTGGCGGTTCATACCCCAACTGGCGGGCCATCGCCATAATCTGTCCTTTGTGGTGGTATTCGTGAATGACCGTATGCATGAACAGTTTTCGTGGAGTCATGGTTATCTCATCAGTGGATTCTCTCCAAAGAATAGACTGCACGATTGCCTCATCCATTTTTTGAGAAAACGACTCAAGAACTTCATACACATAAGCATCTGTCTGTTCAAAACTCTTTACTTTGCCTGGAACTCTGAACTTTTTGAATATAGAAGATCTGTCCAATTTGATAAGTGTTATGTCTGCTCAATTTGATCACTCCCCCCCAAAGCTCATCTAAAGGAAAATGGGGGATTTGTTCATGCAATTTTAATTCCATGGCTGCCTCATTCTCATTTGCCTCTAAGCTAATCCCTATTTTAATCGTAGTACAAGTTCTTCCCATTACATTACGGTAAAATCTTCAGCAGTAAACCAAAAACACTTAAAAGGCCTTAGCCCTATGGGATATAGAGCTAAAGCTGCCTATGGCTTTTTTATTATTTACACTCTCTTCTTTACAGGGGGCAGATCACATGAAAATGCATTACTTAACTGAGAGACAGGCGCTCATTACAGATCCTTTTTCTTAAAAAACAATTGTTTTATTTTCATGAACAATAATCCGGTCTTCTAAATGCCATTTAACCGCTCTGGCAAGAACACTTCTTTCAATAGAACGTCCGCTCTTTTTTAGATCATCTATATGATCCCGGTGGTCGACACGCTTGATATCTTGTTCAATGATTGGTCCTTCGTCAAGATCGTTTGTAACATAATGAGACGTTGCCCCAATTATTTTTACTCCGCGCTGATGGGCTCGATCATATGGCCTCGCACCAACAAATGCAGGAAGGAAAGAGTGATGAATATTAATGATCTTGAACGGATGAGCCCCAACAAAGGCTGGCGTCAAAATTTGCATATATCTGGCTAAGATGATTAAGTCAATATCAAATTCTTTTAAAAGCTGCAGCTGTCTTTCTTCCACTTCCTCTCTATTTTCTTTGCTTGCTGGTATGTAAAAGAATGGAATATGCATGGATTCTGCAATTTGTCTTGCTTCCTCGTGATTGCTTACAATAAGAGCGATGTCGGTAAGCAAATCACCACTTTGCCATTCCCATAACAGCTCACGTAAACAATGAAGTTCTTTTGATACGAAAATAGCTGTCTTCTTCAATTCATAAACAAATGCTAATTTCCATTCCATTGAAAATGTTTCTGCGATTTCCTTAAATTGACTCTTCAACTCTTCTTCCTTCGACTGTAAACCCGGACATTCAAACTCGATTCGGATAAAAAAGGTGCCACCCTCTGGATTCGTCGAATATTGACTCGATTCGATAATATTAGCATCATGCTGGAACAGAAACTGGGATACAGCAGCCACAATACCCGGTTGATCAGGACAATTGATAAGCAGCCGCCCCCTGTTTTTTTGACTTTCTCTAAATACTTGAAGTTGATCTTGAATAGATGAAATCATATGAATCTCCTTTTTTAATTTTAATTACTATAATAGACTTATTGTTCAGGATTTAAAAGCATATTTTTTATAAAGTTATTTATTTGGGTTTATGGGATAGTTTTACATGGAGGAATGCTGAAAAGCATCTAGGCCACTGTCCACTCACCTGCATTTAATCAAGTGGCATTTGGTGATATCAACCCGAAAAAAATATGTGCGTCTCCCTTAACTCTTAAAATTATTCATATAATACTTCCAAACCATTCAGCTTACAAGTGAATACCTTTTGTAGATAAAAGAAAGAACCGATCACACATGATCGATTCTTTCATAGAAAAGTCTCCTCTACGATTCAAATTTTATTTAATGTTTTAATATCTTAATATAACTAGTAGTAAGTACAATCACCCCAGAAAGCAGTATAGACACACCTAGTGAAAAGAGGATTGGGAAGTAAGGGGTCTTAAGTAGAAATAGTAACCCCATAAAAACAATTGAGATTATTATTAATGTTAAGCCTGGTATATGTTTTTTATTTACTCTATTCTGTGAATATGGAATAAAAATAAAGCATAATGTAATCGGAATAAAGTACAATATGAACAATACAAAATGATTCATATATTTACTCCTCTACAAATTAATTTTTAATTGGAGTAAACAATTGATCGATATTAATTTCTTGTTTTCTCTTAGAGGATTCAATAGCCGCTAAAGCGAACTTTAATACTTCCCTTCCCTCTTCCCCATTGAGTAATGGCTCTGTGTCATTTTTTATAGCCTCGATAAAGTTCTTTGTAGAATCAATGAAGGAATCGGCCCAGTCGTCTCTTAAATCTTCGTAGTTTATAGTTTTTCCATCACGGTAAACAATAAGAGTAGGAATTTGTAACATTTTAGCAGTACATCTGGTTATCCAAAGCACGCCTTTTGATCCGGTAACTTCTACTCGTTCGTCACAAGCATAATAATCTGTATTAATGTGTAGATCTTTTGAATAGGTAACGTCCATTATTCCATATTTTTTACTATTTTTATATTTCCACATAATCATTGCAGGAGCGTCTTCATAGAATTCTCCTGGTATAACATCTGTTCGATCAATCCAGGCGGAAACCTTTTCTATATCTCCCATTAGATATCTGGCTAAAGAGAATTTATGGTAGCCATCATCAAAAACCAAAGGACCTCCACCGCATATTTCTTCGTTCATTCTCCATGACCAAGTATCTTTAGTAACTTCCCACCCTGTATCCTGTTTTCCTGCGTTCAGTTTAATTCTTATCGAAATTGGATCACCAATCTCCCCCGCATCAATTAATTCTTTTGCTTTTACATAAGGTGGGTAACTAACAAAGTTTTCATAAACTTTCAATTTGACCTTGTTTTTTCGTGCAGCTTCAACCATTTGATCGGCTTCTTCGATTGTTAAAGCCATTGGTTTCTGCACAGACACGTGCTTACCAGCTTCACATGCCTTTACAGTCATGGAGCAATGAAGATGGTGAGGAACTAATAACTCTACTGCATCAATATTTGGATCGTTTAGAACTTCATAGTAATCAGAATATATCTTTTCTGCCCCCCATTCTTTAGCTTTTTCCATGGCTTTCTCTTCATCCAAATCACATACAGCATATATTTTTGCATCTGGATGATCTAAATACCCCAGTGAGTTTAGAGTAGAAATCCGTCCGCAGCCTACAATACATACATTAATAGTTTTCAACATTGGCACCCCTATCCTGTTTATTTAGCTCTATTCTTATCCAACAACACTGCAGCAACAATTATGAGCCCTTTAATAATCTGTTGATAATAAGTTGGAACATTCATCAGGTCAAGGCCATTATTAATAACCCCGATAATTAGAGTACCTAGTAAAGCGCCTAATGGGTGTCCAATCCCCCCTGAAAAGCTTACACCGCCAATAACAACAGCTGCAATGGCATCTAGTTCATACCCGACAGCAGCATTTGGCTGACCTGCTCCAACCCTTGCAGCCAGAACTACTCCGGCCAGACCAGTCAATAATCCCCCTATAACATAAACCCAAACTTTTACTTTAGTAATATTAATACCCGACACCAATGCTGCTTGTTCATTTCCACCAATCGCATATAGGTGTCTCCCAAACCTCGTCTTTTTCAATAAAATGGTTGTCACGAAAATCATTAAGAAAAAAATATAGACCGGTAAAGGGAGACCAAGGAAAACCGTGCTTCCCAATGTGAAAAATGTCTCCGGCAATCCCGAAACCGGCATACCATTACTAATTATTAAAGCAATTCCCCTTGCAACCGTCATCATTCCAAGCGTAACAATAAATGGGGAAATTGCTCCTTTTGCTGTTACATATCCGTTAATCATTCCTGCAAGTCCGCCTACAGCAATAGCAATTAGTATACACAAGATAAGAGGTATGCTATTTTGGGCACATACTGCTACTACTACAGAAGTAAGGGCTAGAATTGATCCTACTGATAGGTCAATTCCGCCGCTAATAATGATCATCGTCATACCCATGGAAACAATCCCAATAATAGAGACTTGTTTTAGGATATTAATTAAATTAGCAGAGGTTAAAAATACTGGTGAAGCAAATGATAAAAAGATACAGATCGCAATAAAACCAATTAAAATACCGTATTTACCTGCATAACCTTTAATCTTCAATCGACTTTGCGACCATATATTTTTGGTTTGACTTTCCAAATGTGTATTAGCCTTCAACTTAGTCCCTCCTTCTTATGAAACGTTCCTACCCATGGCCAATTGAAGTATTTTTTCTTGAGTAGCATCTTTTTTCAAGAGTTCTCCGGTAATTTGACCCTGGTGGAGGACGAGGATTCTATCACTAAGCCCCAATATTTCCGGCATTTCTGATGAAATCATTATAATGCCTTTTCCTTGCTGAGCAAGTTCGTTTATAATCTTGTATATTTCAGATTTTGCTTTAATATCAATCCCTCTTGTAGGCTCATCAAGAATAATAATTTCCGGGTCTGATAGAAGACACTTAGCTAGAACCACTTTTTGCTGATTTCCTCCACTTAAAGAAGAAGCTGATTGCTCCATGTTACTTACCTTTATCCTGAGTTTTTCGATAATTCTCTCTACTACGCTTCTTTCCTTTTTGGCTTTAATCAAGCCTTTTTGTGTATAATTTCCAATGGTTGTAAGGCTGATATTTTGACGTATTGAATGATTTAGGACCAGGCCTGAATTTTTTCTGTCTTCCGGCACTAAAATTATTTTGTTTTTAACTGCATCTTGCGGATGTTTGAATATGACTTTTTTACCTTTGTAGATCAATTCTCCTTTGTCTAATTTACGTAAGCCGAAAATAGCTTCCATAATTTCAGTCCTGCCTGCGCCCATAAGTCCAGCAAATCCTAAGATTTCCCCTTTCTTAAGCTGAAAGCTAATATTTTGAAAGAGACCTTTTGATTCGAGGTTATTGGCTTTCAATATAACCTCTCCAGTGTTATGAGTTACTTGAGGAAACACATCTTCAATTTTTCTTCCTACCATCATAGAAACCAGTTGATTCATATTAATTTCACGAATACTCTCTGTGCCAATGAAAGACCCATCCCTGAGAACAGTTACATCATCACATATCGAAAAAACCTCTTCCATTTTGTGTGAAATATATATAACTGTTACACCATTAGTTTTGAGCTTTTGGATGATTTGAAATAATTTATCCACTTCTTTATTGCTAATAGCTGAAGTTGGTTCGTCCATCACAACAATTTGAGCTTGATAAGATATTGCTTTTGCAATTTCAATAAGCTGTATTTTAGCTACACTTAAGTTTGCTACCAGCTCAGTCGGTGCGACCTGTAAATCCAGTTCTTTAAGTAAATGACTGGTTTCTTCGTTCATCCTTTTATAGTCAATAAAGCCTGTTCTTTTATTAATTGGCTCCCTGCCCAGAAAAATATTTTCAGCAATACTTAGATGCGGAACAGGATTCAATTCTTGGTGGATCATAGATATTCCAGCAGCTAAAGCATCCGATGGTTTGTCCCATGTTACTTCCTTATTATCAATACAAATCGTCCCTTGATCGGGCTTATTGATACCTAACAATATTTTCATAAGAGTTGACTTACCCGCTCCGTTTTCACCCATCAAAGCATGGACAGAACCCTTTTTTACATTAAATGAAACATTATCTAGGGCAATTACCCCTCCAAATGCTTTATGGATATTTTGCATTTGGAGGATATTTTGACCTGTCATTGAAACCACCGCCTTTATGTGGATGACATCTCCCGTTAATTAATTGTACTTTTCTGATAATTCATCGCGTTCTTCGGCCATTTTTTTATATTTATCGATGTTTTCCTTCGTGATTAACTCATAAGGAATTAAATAGTCATCAATCGTTTCACCCTTTGCTGCTTTAACAGCTAGATCTAAAGAATATTTACCTTGGCCAATTCCATCTTGCCAAATTGTCCCACTAATTTGTCCATTTTCTATACCTTTAAGCATATTTGGGATTGCGTCCATACCAAGAACAAGAATGTCATTAGATTTCCCCACTGCATCAATTGCAGACTTGGCCCCTAGTGCCATTGTGTCGCTGTTCGCTGCTATGGCATCTATATTTTTCCCTGTGACCAGCCAGTTTTCAACTATAGATAATGCTTTATCTGTTTGCCATTCTGCTGTGTTTTCAAAAATAATTTGCATATTAGGATTTTCTTCTAAGATTGATTTATAGCCTTCATATCTTCCGATTTGAGCAGAATGCCCCATCGCCCCATGTAAGATGGCAACGTTGCCTTTCCCGCCTAATTCCTTAGCGATGAAATCCATTTGTATTTTTCCAGCTTCAAAATCATCAGATCCTACAAATGCGCTTGCTTTGCTTTGATTGTCTGTTTGAGTATTAACAGTAATGATCGGTATGCCTGCTTTTACTGCTGCATCCACAGCTGGTGCAGATGCAATTCTATCTACCGGGTTTAAAATAATAGCATCTGCCCCCTGGCTAATAAAATTTTCAATTTGACCAATCTGCTTATCAGCTCTGTCCTCAGCATCTACAACAACAACATTCACACTTTTCCCATGCTTTTTTGCTTCTTCCATTATTCCGGCTCGAATATAGTTCGTAAACATCCCTTTAAATCCTTGGATACTTACCCCGATTGAAATGGTATCTTCTGAATCAGAGAGGTTTTCGCTTTTGTTACTTGCCGTTGCTTCTTCGCTTTGCTGGTTGGCACAACCTGATATAAATAGCAATACTAATAGACTAATGACGAACAAACTAGACAAATTCCACTTCTTTATCAAGAAACCCATTTTAATTTCCCCCTAGCTTTTATAAAAAATTAAAGTCGCATCCCTCATCAGCCTGTAGAACATGTTGTTGATATAATTTCGTATACCCTCTTTCAACCAATTCCGGTGGCGCCCATTCTTTTCTTCTGCTCTCTAATACTTCCGTTTCTACATGAAGAGTTAGTTGTTTCTCTTCAATATTTAATTCAATTTCATCCCCTTCCCTAACCAGTGCTAATGGCCCGCCCACTGCAGCTTCTGGGGCTACATGTAAAATAACGGTTCCAAATGCTGTGCCGCTCATACGACAGTCTGAAATTCTCACCATATCCCTTACACCTATTTCAAGCAACTTTCGAGGAATTGGAATCATTCCAGCCTCTGGCATTCCCGGTGCTCCTTTTGGACCTGCATTTTGCAAAACAAGGACACTATCCTCTGTAACTTCCAAGTTCGGATCATTAATTCGTTGTTCCATATCGGCAATTGATTGGAATACAACTGCTTTTCCCCTGTGCTTTAACAACTTCTTTGTCGCAGCTTTAGGTTTAACAATACAGCCGTTTGGAGATAAATTTCCTTTTAATACAACGATTCCACCATCCTTATATAAAGGGTTGTGGACTGGCTTTATTATATGGCGGTAGACTTCATCCACCTTATGATCTTTTATATTTTCAGCAATTGTTTTACCGGTAACGGTCATTTCATCTTTACTCATCAATGACAAGAGTTCTTTTATTATTGAATTGACACCACCAGCATAATAAAAGTCTTCCATTTGATACTCGCCGGCAGGACGGATATTTCCTATAAAAGGGGTAGTATTACTAAGACGATCAAAATCTTCAAGCTTTAGTGTAATACCTCGCCTTCTTGCAATTGCTATCAAATGAATAACAGCATTTGTTGAACCCCCAATTGCCATTAAAACTCTGATTGCATTTTCAAAAGATTGCTTAGTTAATAGTTTGGATGGCCTTTGATCTTCATTTACAAGTCTTACAATTGCTCTACCTGTTTCCTGGGCATGAGATAGTCTTTCGTTATGAGTTGCCGGTATTGCCGCACCTCCCGGAAGCATCATTCCCATCGCTTCCGTACAGGCAGCCATAGTACTTGCAGTCCCCATAACCATGCAATGTCCGGCAGTTGGTGCCAATCTTGAATTGATTTCATTCAGTTCTTCTTCACTGACCGTTCCAGCCTTATATTCTTGCCAGAAATGTCTGCAGTCAGAACAGGCACCAAGTATTTTGCCCTTATATTCTCCATTATTCATAGGACCACCAGTAAACATAATCGCTGGTTTATCTGCACTAACAGCTCCCATAAGCAAAGCTGGTGTAACTTTATCACAACCTCCAATTAACACAACACCATCAATTGGTTGGGCCCTTATCATTTCTTCTGCATCCATTGCAAGCAAATTTCTGTATAACATTGTTGTTGGGCTAGTAAACATTTCGCCTAATGATATGACTGGAAACTCCAGTGGAGTTCCTCCCGCCATAATTACTCCCCTTTTAATTGCTTCTATCATTGGTTTAAGGTGGTTATGACAACGATTCACTTCACTTGAGGTATTACATATACCAATTACCGGCTTTTGAAAATCATCAGGATGATGTCCCAGTTGTCTTTGAAATGCAGTTACTAAAAACTCGCTGAACCCCTTGTCTCCATAAGATGTTCTGTTTTTCATTATTGCTCACACTCATTCTTAAATTTCATAGATATATATTTAGTTTCCAGGAAATCCAGCAAACCTTCCTTTCCTCCTTCACGTCCAACACCAGATTCCTTCATCCCTCCAAATGGAGCCTGCGCAACCGCTGGAATAGCATCGTTAAGCCCGATTATGCCATACTCCAGTTTTTCAGAAACACGTATTGAGCGACTGTAATCGTTGGTATAAAAGTATGCAGCGAGTCCATATGGAACATTATTTGCACGCTCTATAACTTCGTTCTCTGTCTTAAACGTAAGGATGGGTGCAACAGGACCAAACGTTTCTTCCTGACAAATATACATATCTTCAGCTACGTCTAATAAAATGGTAGGTTCAAAAAAATTACCTTCTCCATTAATTTGTTTGCCGCCTGTAATAAGTTTCGCACCCTTGTTCAGAGCGTCCTCAATGTGATTTTTGGATTTTTGGATGGCGTCCTTATCGATAAGTGGTCCAATATCCACTTCACTTTTGAAGCCTTCACCAACAGAAAATGCATTAACTTTTTCAGCAAACAAACTGATGAACTCATCCATTATTGACTCCTGAACATATATGCGATTTGCACAAACACATGTCTGACCAGCATTTCTGAATTTACTTGCTATTACGCCATTTACAGCATCTTCTATATCAGCATCATCAAATACTATAAAAGGTGCATGACCTCCAAGTTCCATTGATACACGTTTCATCTGATTTGAAGCTTCTTTTGTTAAATACTTGCCAACGTCTGTTGAACCAGTAAATGTAATCTTTTTTACAGCAGGATTGTGTAGCAGTTCTTCTCCAACGTCTCTAGGTTGTGAAGTCGTGATGAGGTTTATTACACCGGGAGGTAAATTGCATTCTTCTAACACTTTAAACAACGTTACAGCATTTAAAGGTGTTTGTTCTGCAGGTTTTACAACTACAGTACACCCTGCTGCTAAAGCTGGTGCTATCTTTCTAGTAATCATAGCTAGCGGGAAATTCCAAGGGGTGATCGCAGCAACAACTCCTACAGGCTGTCTAGATATTACGATTCTCTTATCGGCAGCATTTGAAGGAAGGGTCTCTCCATAGATTCTTCTGGCTTCCTCTGCATACCATCTGAAAAAACTTGCTGCATATCCTACCTCATTTATTGCTTCTTTCAGTGGTTTCCCCTGTTCTCTCGTAATCATTTCGGCTAATAGATCCTGATTCTTAATCATCGAGTCATAACAAGCCATTAAGTAATCAGAGCGTTGAATAGCCGGCACAACTGACCACTTTTTAAAGGCTTCTTCTGCAGCGTGGATAGCATTAGCGGTATCTTCTCGATTGCCATCTGCTACACTATCTAAAAGAGACCCATTAGCAGGATTATAACTATTAAATTCCCTCCCAGTTTCCGATGCACTCCATCTTCCATTAATGTAAAGCTTACTCAAACTGTTCTCCTCCTTATTTGGTTAATGATTTTAAAGTACACTTTCTTCTGCTTTTTCTTTTTCGTAAACCTTTCGTTTATCTGAAAGATAAGTTGGTACTGGCACATCCCACCATCCTGTTGAGATTCCACCTGAATATGGATATTCACGATTTACTGTAATTTCGATAAGCGATGGTCCATTTTGTTTGAAAGCATTTTTTAAAGCAGACTTAATCTCATTAGGATTGGAGATGTGTTGAGAATGAACACCAAATCCTGCTGCTACCTGAGCGAAATTAGGGGTATAAAGTTCCCCCTCATTATCCATCCTGAATTCTGTTGCCATAATTCGCTCCTTACCAAACGCAGAAATTTGCAGGTCTGTAATAGCTTGCCAGCCTGAGTTATTGAGAACAATAACTACAATTGGAATATTGTATTGTACAGCTGTGGCAAGTTCTTGCAGGGTCATCGAAAAATCCCCATCCCCCACTACTGCACAAACCTGTTTGTCTGGAGCAGCTAACTTTGCCCCTAAAGCTGCAGGGAATGCATATCCCATGGTAGAAAATCCTCCTGTTGTGACATTAGTTCCCGGGGCAAGGAAAGGGAACTCTTGTAAAATTTGTGCCTGGCTATTACCTGAGGATGTCACAACTATCGCATCTCTATCTAAGTATTCTCTTAATTCCTTATAAAAACGAGAAATAGTTGCAGGTGAGCGATTATCATTCTGAATCTTATGCATATATGCAAACCATTCGTTTTTCTTACGTTGTATTTCATGATAATAATCAGAATCCTGCCAGTCCTTCATTAATTGATTCTCATGAATGTATCGAATCATATTGGCTAGAACATCTTTTGCATTGCCAACAATTCCAATTTCCACAGGATAATTTTTACCTATTTCGTGTGGATCAATATCTACATGAATTAATTTCGTATCAGGAAAATTAAATGAAACCCCTTTTCGGTAGGAGGATGTTGTCTCATCTGCAAACCTGCAGCCTACTGCAAGAATAACATCAGCCTCTTTAGCAATACTGTTTCCACAGTGGGTACCTTTGGATCCGGCAATCCAACCATATAAAGAATGATCTTCTTCTATAGCACTTTTGCCACTGAAAGTGCATAAAACTGCAGAACCTGTTGCTTCTGCTAAATTTTTCAACTCTTCATAAGCACTTGATGCATGGATCCCTCCCCCTGCTAAAATCACAGGACGCTTAGCATTTAGCAATATATTTACAGCTTTCTCAATCCCGGGTATAGCCATAATTTCTGTATAGTCATCTGAAACTCTTCTTTTCCTGGAATCATCTAATGTGACGTCTATCGAATCTGCTTGAACATCCATTGGTAAATTTAGTAGAACAGGGCCTCTTCTGCCTGTCATCATCTCATTAAATGCACTATTCATAATTCTGGGTAATTGTTCGACTCTTGTAGCCTGCCAGCTCTTTTTGGTAATAGGTTCAAATACTCGAACGGAATTTGCCCAATTGTATTTTTGGATTTCCTGGAGTACCCCTCTGCCAAACATATGTGTATGGGTTTCCCCTACTACAGTAAAGACAGGGACAGAATCTACGAAACTAGTTGCAAGACCAACTGCTGTATTAATCGCCCCTGGACCTATCGACGCATATGTTGCAAGCGGTTTCTTTTTTACCCTGTAATAACCATCTGCCATATGGATGGAACTCTGTTCATGTCTTGGCATAATACTTTTAATTTTATCTTTCCGTTTAACAAAGGAATCAACAAAACTTAATATTCCGTGACCAGGTATACCAATAATGTAAGGAACCTCTTCTTGGATCAAGTGTTCTAAAATAATTTCACTGCCAGTTAATCGCACAAATACCACCTCTTTTTATATTATAAAAACTCTTTCTTTATATATTTCAAAAAAATATAAGAGATAAAACTCTTATATTTTTTGTTATACAGATTCTTGTTGATATCCTAATTGTTGAGATATTTTCTGCGCAGTCTTTATTACATTGTTTGTGATACGCTCTTGCTCATGAGGACTAAATCTAAGGGAGGGAACGGAAACGCTTATGGAAGAAATTACATCTGAGTTGTAGTTATAAATAGGGGCACCTATACAAAAAACCCCTTGCTGATACTCCATAAAGTCACGAGTATAGCCTCTGGCTTTACTATTAGCCAGTTCTTCTTTAATCTTTTCTATGTCTGTAATGGTATGTTCAGTAAAAGGCAATATATCTATCCTGTTAAGAAAACAATCTAGCTCACTTTCTGGTAAACTTAATAATAATGCCCTTCCTGTGGCTGTACAATATAGTGGTCCTTTATTACCAACGTACTCACTATCCACACGAATTGCATGTTTCGCTTCTAATCGGTGAACAGGAACTACATGACTGCCTACTCTAATACTTAAATGGATTGTCTCTGCGATTTCCTTATGCAATTCATCGAGATACGGGGCAGCAACCTTCTGAATATCTAAATTGTTTGTATAGGTATTTTTCAAACTCATGATTTTAACACCTATAAAATATTTTTTTGTTTCAATATCTTGATAAACATAATCTCTCATTTTCAAGGTATTTAACAGGTTATATGTAGTACTTATTTGCAGGTTTAATCTTTTTGCTATTTCGCTAACAGTAATACCATTCTTCTCCTGTGCTATTTCTTCTAATATATCAAGCACTCGGTCAACAGACTGTATCCTGAGCTTTTTTTCAACTGCCATCAAAAGACTCCTTTTCTTTTTATATTATTGAAACTGTTTCTATGATGTTTGTTTATGTAATTATAATAAACTTGCCCTTATTTATTTGTCAATCTTATTTATTAAAATTTTCAAATATTCTGTTATATATGAATTTATAGCTTGTGGTGAGAATGTCTGGTTAGCGTATTATAAGTTACTATATTCTTTCTTTTCCCCTTTATAAAAAAATAGACAAATTGAGACAGTGTCTCGATTTGTCTACTTTTGGTTCTATTTGTGAAAAGAGTGCATAAGAGATGATACTAATCATATTTATACACTTAACCATCTGCATGATTCTTCTTCGGTACCCATATATCCGTATATCCGTTATCAATCGTATGTTCATATAAATCCATCAGTTTTTTGTTTGTGTATACTTTCATGTCTTCTCTTCCATTAAGCTCCGGCATAATAAGGAAGGTTCCATTCCGATCAATCAGAGTTTCTAAAAATATATTGGTTGCCAGCTTATCATTTTTTGCGAGATTGCAGGCTGTGCAAGCAATCACTAAATTCCATAGTTGATCCGCTTGAACAAAGCTCCAGGGGATAAAATGATCGACATGGGCTTGTTCCTTCTTCTTGATAGTTTTACCGCAATAAAAGCATTTCCCCCCATAGAAAGAAGCAAGCACTTGATAAAAAGGATCTAATGATGAACGTTTGGAGACATTTTCAACCTTAAGTAAAAGCCGAGAAGTATCTCCTTGTTCATTGAACTTTTCCAGAAAAAGAGCCAATTGATAGTTGGACATATACTTCAACACGCGCTGATAGCGCTGCATAAAAGAAAAGAAAGCAGGATTAAAGCGGAGGACTTCCTGTTCATTATCAAAATCATAAATAGTTCCGGAGGTATCTCCATAAATCGCTCCCATTACATTGACCTTGCATTTCTTTTTTACTTTATTCACGATAAAGATTTGCAATTCGTTTGATAGCTTATCGAAAACAAAGGTGTTCGGGATTTGATGCTTTGATTGCACGTTAAGCAAAATGCTCTGAACCTCTGCTTTCTTGCCCATCATATTAATCTGATTAAGATCATGATGAATGACGAGATTCCAATAAATCCTTGAAAAACTGTTAAATAAAGAATCATAATGTAGCTCCAATTTTTCATTCGCATTGTAGAGATTCTCGATTAAAGACTTAATCAAAACGAATTTATATGTTGTTGAGTTTCGCGATCTTGATGAAAAGATATAATTAAAGTGCCCCCATATTTCTTTGTCGGTTAAATAGGCAGCGTTCATTTCACCCACTTGCAGTTTATGGCTCATAACTTTCTCTTTCCCCGATCCATTATAATTTCATGATTAATCTTCAACCTCAATTAGGAATACTTTATCTCGAAATCCACCTCTTTTTTCCACTTTACTTTTACGGATATCATCCACATCCCGAATAGTAGAACCATGAACTTTGGCCAATGCATGAAGGATTTCCAGAATATCTGCAAGTTCCTCCATTGCTTCCTCATCAGTTTGTGCTTTAACGTATTCCTCTAGCTCTTCGAAGCTCTTTTTCTTTAATTCTTCTATGTATTCTTCATTATCTAATATTCTTGTTGAACACGTTTTTCCATTACGAGTAATAACCTCTGGGATGCGGTCTCGGACAAGTTTGTTGTAGATAGGCACATTCGACTCCCTTTAAGTAATTATTTTTATAAATCTTTTTGATGCTCAAAACAAAAGATCTTCCCATTAAACCTTTTGTTCGACAAACAAAATGCTTTCACTTTGTCCGAAACAGTTATGTTGCATACGCAGCATTTTTCCGACTGATTCTTCTTAGTAACTGTCTCTTTTTTATTAGACTTACTTTCTTTTAGCATTTGCACATGCTTCTCTCTAATAGATGGATCTGTTATATTTGCTGCATAAATTGCGTCATAAATCATTAAAACCTCACTATCATTAAGCAAAGGCTCTTTATGCTGCAGTTTTAGAACCGATACTTTCCTATGTATGTAATCGAATAATTCCACGTCATATACAATTAAGTCATTAGAAGCAATTTTTCTAAGTTCGAGGTCATCAATTTTAAACGTGCAGCGTTTCGTAAAGGAAACCATTGAAATAAATAGATGATGGTATTTTTGATCAAGGAAGTTTTTTAATGCTTGTATATGTCCATAATTTTGAATAAATGGATTCATCATTTTAAACTTGCCATTTACGGACCATGTTTTTCTATCTTTTCCTCCATAAATGGTTCCTTGATAATTTTTAGTTTCTATTACAAAGACACCAAACGGAGTAATCACTATATGATCAAGCTGTGAATAACCTGTCTTTGCTTTTGGGTTTTCAACTAGCAAATCGCTCAGATGCTTAAAATCTTTCGGAAGCTGATGTAATTGAATATCGATTTTGTATTCTCCTAACTCACCTATACGGGTAGCAACCTTTTCAGTCTTTTTCTCTTCTATTTGATCTAATGTTATTTTTGGATTTTGCTGTTCTTCATCTTTTCTCTTTTTAAAAAAGCTAATTAATGGTATCACTATGCTCTCCTTACTAATTGATAGCTTATTTAGTATAGTATTAATATACCAGTTAGATGGAAGAATTGTACTATTTGGAGAAAATAATTAACTACAATTTTGAATAGGAGGACATCCATTGAAAAAAATAATAAAGGTTGTCGCAGGAATAATTGAAAATGAGAATAATGAGATCTTATGTGCTCTAAGGGCCCCTGAAATGACATTGTCAAATCTGTGGGAGTTTCCTGGCGGTAAAGTGGAGAAAAAAGAGGATATCTATACTGCTGTAGAGAGAGAAATATTTGAAGAGTTAAATTGTAGAATTGAAGCAAAGGAATTATTTCATAATAACTCTCATGAATACGATTCATTTATCATTAACCTTTTTACAATATCTTGCAATATTATAGATGGAACGCCAATTCCAAATGAACATTCAAAACTTATTTGGCTAAAAAAAGAAAACCTCGAGTCTTTAAAGTGGGCTCCTGCTGATATACCAGTTGTTGAGCACTTAATCGTAGAGAAATAGTCTTCCCAAATTAGAGAAGACTATTTTCTACCTTCCTAAATCACAGTATATTCTTATTCGCTTTTGGCACCAAGTAAGCTGGCATTTCTTCTCTAAGATTCCAAATAAAATTCATCGGCTTACTTCCTGAGTGATTTACATAATCAGCTGTTCCTAAAAAGATAAATGGTGCTGTATAGCCATATTCTTTTTTATATTCCCTTACAAATAAAGCAATCTTATGATTATTTTTTCGATGTTGAATATACCTTTTCGCTGTTTCACTGCTTTCAGAAACCCGGCTTTGAGTTTGCCAGTGAATAAGTTTTTCATTAATCGCATAGTCATTGTACATGGTGGAAGGGGAGAAATCTTTTTCTGATTTATTTAAGGTAATAAAAAAGATATCCAAGTCCTTCTCTCTAAAATACTTCACACCTTCACGAAACTCAGGACTCTGGTTTTCATTATAATAGTCAAGTGATGCCAGGATCTGAGAGGTAGAGTATTTACAATGGACACGCAATGGACATGTAAAATGGAAGTCGTGGCTCATTTCCAAAGTCGTCAAAGATTGGATTAGGTAGGTTAAAATATCCGCAATCTCCTGTTTAAACTCTGGTATTGAAATAATCTGATTTATGCCATCTTCAATTGTTGAGTATCCCTCTTTCTCAGGATGCGCCTTATAAAAAGAATAATAAAAGAGATTTAACATTAACCTCTCCTCTTCATTATGAACTTCCTGCTTCTCTATGTATTTCATAAGAAATTGGAGAAGCGATGGTGAATTGAGGAAGAATAAATTCGGAAGTTTGCTCGTAATCATCTTTTCGTTTTCACATTGAAAATCCTCCCGTATACCTGCCTCCACCTTCATTCTTACAAAACTCCTATCTCCGTTTTTCCCATAAAAGTCATAAATGGATAGGTGATAGTGGTTAATGAAATTATATAAATTGAGTTCCAAACCGGTATCCTGTTCAAAAAATTTCATTTTGGCTATAAGGTTACCTCTTGTATTAGTACTTGAATTAATATTTTTTAATATATACTCCTTAGCTTGTTTCTCAAGCTGAATGAAAGACCCCTTTGGTAGATTGAAAAATCCATTTTCGACATAATGTTTAATGGAATGTTTGGTTTTGCCTATGAGAGCCCGAAACTTTTCTTCGAAATTGTAATTTTTATGGGCCTGGCCGACAAAATCTAAAACCGTTAAGCATTCTTTACCTTCAGATAATCTTAATCCTCTTCCAAGCTGCTGTAGGAATACCGTTAAGCTTTCTGTTGGTCTTAAGAAAAGGATGGTATTCACCTCAGGAATATCAATTCCTTCATTGTAAAGATCTACAACAAAAATCATCTTTATTTCTCCGCTAACCAATTGCCTCTGGGCATCTCTACGAACATTGGATTCCATATTATTATATAAGGCAATAGAGGGGACTCCCACTTGATTAAAATAGTCAGCCATATACTTTGCATGTGCGATGGATACACAAAAGCCTAATCCTTTTACTTCGTCTATGTCCGTTACATATTTCTTGAGACTTTGAACAATTTGGTTACTTCTTATAGAGTTAGACGTATAAACGTTTTCTAATTCTTTAATTTCATAACCCTTTCTACTCCATTTTAACTTAGAAAGATCTACTGTATCACTTACACAAAAATATTGAAATGGGCTTAATAACTTTTGGTTGATCGCTTCCGTTAACCTCATTTCTGCTGCAATTGAATCGTCAAAATACGTTAAAATATTTTTACCATCCATTCTTTCTGGGGTAGCGGTTAATCCTACAAGGATGTTTGGTTTATAATAATCTAAAAGTGTTTGATAAGAATTAGCAGCAGCATGGTGAAATTCATCCACAATAATAAAATCATAGAAATCTGCTGTTGTATTTTCATATAATTTTTTACTATTGAAGCTTTGGATACTTACAAATAAATGATCAAGAGAACTAGGCTGATGGTTACCTACTAGTAAATCGCCAAAATTGGCATCCTTTAATATAGCACGAAATGTATCTAGACTTTGTTTTAATATTTCCTCACGATGAGCAACAAATAATAATTTTGCTGCATGACGATTTTGGTTATAGTAATTCTTATAATCAAAAGCAGAAATAACTGTTTTTCCTACACCTGTAGCTGCAACAATTAAGTTTTTTCTTCTTCCAAAAACCTTACGTTCGACCTGTAACTTTTCTAATATTTCCTTTTGATAATAATAAGGTTGAATATCGAATACAAAATGATACCTATCGTCATTTGAGCTTTTACTTTTAGAAAGGGCAAGCTTTAATCTTTCCTTATCATGTTCCTTTTCATGATCAAAAAGCACAAATTCTTTATCATTCCAATAGCTTTCGAACGTTGCTTCAAATTTTTTAATAATATCATAGGAATCTTTTTCAGTTACTTTTAGATTCCACTCTAAGCCAGAAGTTAATGCTGGATTGGAAAGATTAGATGAACCGATATAAGCTGTACTGAAACCTGTCTCTCTCTTAAATAAATATGCCTTTGCATGAAGCCTTGTCCTATCAATATCGAAAGAGATTTTTAATTCGGTATTTGGTAGCTGACTTAATTCAAGAACCGCTTTATAATCTGTAGCTTCCATATAAGATGTCGTAATAACATTAAGTTTACCACCTCTATTAGTAAAAACCCTTAATTCATCAAGAATACATCTTAACCCGCTCCATTTAATAAAAGAAACTAGCATATCGATTGAATCTGCTGATAATATTTCTTTTTTGATCTCTCCAAGCATATTCGGTTCGTAATTAGAACCAGTGAATAATGAACTTTGTGAAATAGATGTCACTGGTCGAGCGATATTCTGTTTCCGTATACTTTTCACCGAGTTTATCTTTGAATAGATATGTGTTAAAACTTCGCCATCCTCTTCAATTTTTAGCGATTGAAATTCTTCCTCGTCTAGACATTCACTTAATGTTTTGATGATTGAATTACAAGTTTTAATCTGTTCAAGTAATGCCAACTTATCATCTTTTTCAGTTTCTCGAACAAATCTTAAAGCTTTTCGTGTTACAGATGAAATATAAGTTGATAAGAGCTTTCTAGCCTCTTCTACATCAATAGTTTCTTTTCCTATATCATATGTATCTAGCTCGAGACTACTAAGCTCTCTTTTTAATTGACTATTGATAATTTCTTCATAGATTCCTTCTTTAACCATACTCCACCTCGTTTGGACATTACCTATTTTAAATACAAAAAAAAGAACTTATTACGTAAATTCTAACAAAAACCACTATCCCGTTGTTATTTATTATATTTTCATTATTAGTGAAGAAAGTACCAGGGCAACCTCATTAAAAAAGAAGTATGCTTCCAAGGATACATGAAGTCATACTTCTTTTTTAATATAGTCACACATAAAATTGAAGCTTGCTTAATCTTTTGTTAAGAGTTTGGGCTATCCTTTAACTTATTAACCTTCTTTAATTGCTCAATTTTTAATATGAACTGTAAATTCAATTTCCTTGTTTACCATTACTTGAGATACGGTTCACCACAATTAATTCTAAAATAAACCAAAAAAACTTTTAAATTTGGTTTAATAGTTTTAAACTCATCGGATTTCTCTTTGATTTAATATAAACAAAAATTAATTTAACTATTTATATAGAAATAATGTCTTTCAATCTATTATTAATAAATACCCAATCACGCCCTAAATCCACAGTCATTATTTTAACTGGATAAGCATTAATATTGTAAGAAAGATCTAAATCCTTCCCTGTTTTAGGATAAAGCAGCATGCCTATAGTTTCCTTCCCCTCGGCTTTCCGGCAATTGCTAAGATATGCAAAAATTTGATACAAATTCCCACTTATTATCTTCTGTGAACCGAAATTTTGTGTCAATGCATGTTGATAGTATTTCGTATCTATGATTATTTTCCGATTGGTGTTTTCCAGAGAAATATCGGTTTGCATCAAAGGAAGATAATTTGTGTCTTCCCCCTCAGCATCCCAATAAATATTTTCACGATACACCTTATATTGTTGCATTTCCTTTTTGTAGAAGTTACGCACAAATTCCTCAAATAATCGAGCCATTGCCTTGGGATCCCGTTCAAAATCAGCAAATTGGGATTCGCCATTATCCTCGTTTAATAGCAATGATTCATAAAGAAAACGGCAGATATCTAGCACAAAACGATAGTGCTGATTGCTTCTGTGCAACTTGATCTCCTGAAAGATCCTTAGGTTTAACTTTATGACTGCAACTTCAGCAAAGTAAGGATACAATTGCTGGATCTCTTCTTTCAATTGTTTATCTAGCTGCTGGTTTTGCAGTAGTGAGAATAAAATTGACTTAATAACCTGGTTATGAACGATATCATGGGTCATTTCTTCGAATTCACAGTGCATTTTACCTCTTTTAAAAGAAAACGTTTTGATTGATTCCTGGAAGTGAATCCTCCCTTTTAAAGTTCCTGTTTCCTCCTGATAGGATTTATATTCCCGGTAAAAGCCCCGCTTGATGAGCGAGCGGAGCTTTACAAGAAGTATTCTTGTTAAAAGGTGTTTAATGTCCTTTTCATCTTCACGGGCTACATCGGCCATGTCTTTCTCTGCAAGATGCCCCCATGCATAGCAAAGCATATAGTATAGGTTTCTAATCGGTATTTTAGAGTCTGTCAAGGAGTTCATCGACTTTGTCCTCCTGATCAAACCAGTATTCCCTTAAGAGTGGAGCGATTTCCAGACGAATGATTCGCTCATACCATTTTTGTTCATCATCTACCTGTTCTGTTGCTGGACAGAAATAGCTATGACCGATTTCATAACCTTTACCTAGATTAATCGTGTCATTTGTAATTGCTTGATTAATGTCCGTAATGCCAGCTATAAGCTTGTCAATAAATCCCTGGCTAATTCCCTTGTTGATTAAATAATCATGAAATTGCTCTGTATGGAAAGCTGGTTCTAAATTGATAAAGGAAAATCTTCTTCTTAATGCATAATCAACCAAAGCCAAAGATCTGTCCGCCGTGTTCATGGTTCCAATGAGGTAAAGGTTTTTGGGAATGTAGAAGGTTTCTTCTCCCTCGCTGTATGCAAGCTTAACCGCGAATTTATTACCTCGTTTGTCTGCCTCGGTTAACATCATAAGCTCACCAAAGATTTTGGATAAATTTCCCCTGTTGATTTCATCAATAATCATATAGTAATTGTTATCCTGATCTTCTATCGCTTTCTTACAGAATGAATAGAAAATACCATCTTTTAGAGTGAAATGCCCTTGTGTATTAGGCTTATATCCACGAATGAAGTCTTCGTATGAATAAGATTGGTGGAATTGCAGCATTTCCACTTTGCTGTCATCTTTTGTTCCCATATGAAGATAAGCAAGGCGCTTGGCTACAAATGTTTTTCCAACACCTGGTGGGCCTTGTAGGATAATGTTCTTTTTATAATCCAATGTTTCGAGGATATCCTCAACTTTATCTTGTGTCATGAATACCTCACTGAGAAGCTGTTCATGTGTGTAAGGAATCGTTACCTTCTCACTTTCCTTTACTAATGTGGAATTATCCTCTGAGGTTGGATAAACCGTTTTTCCTTCTTTACCAATAGAAGCAAGCAACCTTTCCAAGTACTCATCATATGGTGTGATGTTTGTTAAGGTTTTACTATGAAGTGTTGTTTCTACATCCCACTCTCCTTGTGATATCCACTCAACTTTACGTAATGATTTGAAAGATTCTCTTGCAGGATCAAATTTGTATTCCGATACAATTTTACCGTATCCTATAAGCTTGTGTGTCCCTCGTTTAACAAGTACATAATCACCTGCACTTATTTCGTTGGCAAACTGATAGTTAGCGAGTGCATCATTACTTGGGTTATAGTCAACTTCATAGAGCTCCTTCAGAGCCTCCATTATTTCTCGTTTGCTTCCATAAGCTTTTAAATCACCTAATTCATCCCACCCAATTGCAATATGCTCATTTTCCTTGAAATCCTCCCACATGAAGTCTCCTTCTCCAGCAGCCAAGAGCCAGTATTGAGGAATCGTTTCTTCTTCTGCAATAACAGTTTCTTTCTTGCCGAAATTTTCAAAAAGATAGCTAAAAAATTGATCTATTTCATAGAAAATTGGAAGGGTGGTTTGTTTGCCGACTACCTCCACGTACTTTTCCACTATTCCATTTTCCTTTAGGCATTCCTGAAATTTGATGAACTTATCACCGAAGGTATCTCCTCGTGCATATCCAGGAGTTAGTTCGAGTATATTTTCTGCCGCTACTCGGTCTCTCTGGTTGTAAAAGCAAAATTCTTCCGGAAAAATATTTCCTATAAGCTCACTGACAACGCTATACCCAAAGCCAAATAGCTTATAATCTTCATGATGGACAAATTGGTCCATTCTTCTTTTAAGCGGTTCGGTTCCATGAATTAAATAGTTGAAACTATTGCGGTAATGCTCAATGGATGCATTAGGATTTCCTAGAGCTCTTTTTTTAGCGAGTGCCATCCTGAAAGCATTGATGTGCTCACCAAGCTCCTGCACATCCTCCCACTTTATTTTGTTTAAATGGTCTTTTTGCTTGAAGTGACTGAAAAATTGATAACTTTCTTGTAAGTAATCCGAGTTGTTTTCAAACCAATTTTCAGCCTGATCCTTAAAGGAATGTAGATATTTTTCAACAATTGTCATATTTAGTTTTTCAGCCAATTTCTCTGGTGATACCCATAGTTGGTAGAGGCGCTCAAATTCTTCGTCCGTTAGTCTGTAGTTCGTGTTTTGCGGCATTCTAAAGATCATTAAATTCGTGATTTCAGGAAGTTCTTTTAATTCATGGCGCAAAAGCATACCAGTCTCAGGAGCCAGTCGCTTCTCAAGAATTCTGAGATCAACCTTATCATTTTCATCATCTTCATAGGGCTCGGAAACAATTTCACAAAAGGCAATAACACCTCCAGTGTTTTTATTGCCACCATCCGATCTCCAAATGAACACCTTATCCCCAGCTTGTACCTCATCCAAAAATTGCTTTTGCCGAATATTCCAATCTACGATTTCATTTTTTTCTATATATGTATCAACATCAAATTGTTTCGGATTGCCTTGAAAAATCCAGTTCCCCATTTGCCATTTCCTCCCTGAAAAATCTCAACTTACCATTCATATGGTAATAGTATACCAGTTAAACAGTTCAAAAATTAAGAGGGGTAAAAAACTTCCCCTTTAAAAAAAGAAGAATGATTCTTATCTACTATGTTCTGTCACACAAAAGAAAAAGCCCCAATCAATGGGCTGTTTTCCTATGAATAATAACCGTAGCTATACAATCAGACCCTCTCCACTCACCTGCAAAATTAATCAATATACTATGGATATTGAGAACACAGAAGACTTTGCGATTTAATAAAAGCAGAGGATATAGCAACTATTTTGTGCGCAATTGAACCTCCATTTGCCAACACAATCTATAAAGTATAATATGAGGAAAGAAAATTATAGCAAAAGGAAGAACTTTTGATCATTTTTTAACAAAGTCACAAATCCCTTTGAAAAGGTAAAGTTTTATTGAGTAGAACTTCTTAACAGGAGGGAAAGATGAAAATTTATGTGGATGCAGATGCTTGTCCGGTGAAAGAAATTATTATTTCTGAAGCAAGGACTTTTGAAATTCCGGTTATCCTTGTTACAAGCTTTTCTCATTTTTCTAATGCAAAACAGCCATCCGGAGTGGAAACCATTTATGTTGATTCTGGAGCAGAAGCTGCAGATTATCGAATTGTGAAGTTAGTGGAAAAAGGAGATATTATCGTCACGCAAGATTATGGTCTTGCTTCACTAGGTTTAGCAAAAGGAGTGATCGTACTTCACCATAAAGGATTTAGATATACAAATGAAAATATAGACCAATTATTACAAACACGTTATTTAAGTGCAATGGCTAGAAAGGGCGGACAGCGAACAAAGGGACCAAAGCCTTTTACAGCAGAAGACCGGGAGCAATTTAGGGATCTTTTTAGACAGGTTATTTCTAATAATAGCTAGGCTAAACTCAGAGATTCAGAAAGGATGTAAATACCTTGAAGTATTTAAAATCTCAAATGCAACAACTAATTAAGGAAAACAAAGAATTGCATACACGCTTTAAAGAACTGAAGGTTGAGCATGGTCTTGAAAAAAACAATGCCCTCAAGGCCTTGTACCATTCAGAAGTTACGGATGGAGGAAAGTATCAGGCAGCTTACCAAGCACTTGATCAGCCCAAGAAGTAGTCACTTATATCTTATTTAGACTACTAAAAATTCCTCGAAAAGAGGGGCTGCCCCCCTCTCAATAAAATTTTATTCAAAAAACCGCACAGTATTCTCACTGTGCGGATAGCGCCATCAAATTTCAAAAGTACCAGGTAAATCTATTTAAGCTGCTACTTCAATTTCTATATTTATAAATTATTTAGAAACCGCCCCAGCCTCAATCAGCAAATCCACAAAATGAATAGCCCTTACACTCTTCTCAAGCCCTTCCCTTTGAATCCCTAATTTCATTTGCAGCAGACAGCCTGGATTGGAAGTAACAATTATAGATGCATTTGTGTCTTTCGCATTTTTCATTTTACTATCCAATATTTCCATGGAATCCTCATAGTTAACAATATTGTAGATGCCAGCCGATCCACAGCACCGTTCTTTGTCTTTCATTTCACGGTACCCTTTGCTTTTTACTTGCTTTAATAAAGATATTGGCTCATCTTTCACCTTTTGAACATTAATCATATGACAGGATGGCTGAAGGGTTATGGTTCCATTCACTTCCTTTGTAAAGTTCAGACCATCTAATTCAGCTAGCACCTGTGAAATATCTCTTACTTTATTAGAAAAAGCTTGTGCACGGCTTTCCCATTCGATGTTTCCCTTAAATAGTTCGCCATATTCCAAAAGCGTCGCGCCGCATCCTCCAGCATTGTTAACGATATAGTCTGCTTCCTCCTTTTCAAATGCCTCAATATTTCGTTTGGCAAGAGCTTTAGCGTCCGCAATTTTCCCTGCATGTGCATGCAGCGCTCCACAGCAAGTCTGACTCTCAGGAATAAGTATGTCAGCTCCAGCCTTTGTCAGAAGGTCAATTGTGTTCCTGTTCGTCTCATAGAAAATGGCATCCATTACACAGCCGGTAATAAATCCAACAGTGATTTTTCTGGAACCAATGGCTTTGTAAAGGCGGGCCCTGTTTTTCCGTTCTGCCGGAGATGGAAGATCAGGGAGAACAGACTCAAATGTCCCCATGTGAAGCGGAGCAAGCTGAGTGATCCCTGTTCTTTGTGCCATTTTCTGCAGCCCGGACTTTTGATAAAACCATGAAAGATTACCTATTGTATTCATCCATCTCTTTGATGAAAACATTTGATCAAAAATCAATGATTCACTTATTTTTTGCGCTCTCGATTTTTGCTCTGCAAATTCTAGAACCTCTTTTGCTCCTTCTAGTATCTTCCCGTACTGAACACTGGTGGGGCAGGCAGTTTCGCAGGCGCGGCATCCAAGGCACTTTTCGATGGGTTCCCGCAGATCCTCTGCCTTGATCTTGTCTTCTGCCAGCATTTTGACAAGATTAATGCGGCCACGCGGCGAATGCACCTCGCTCTTCATCGTTTCGTAAGTGGGGCAAACCGGCAGGCAATATCCGCATTGGACACAATTAAACGTCTCCTTATAATGTAATCTGTCTTTTAGAGCGGCTCCTGTACTCATTCCCTAAGCACCAGCTTCTGGCCTTCTTCTGGAAAGATTTTACCTGGATTTAAAATGTTATTCGGGTCCCATATTTGTTTAATTCTCTTCATCATATCAAGACCGGCTGCACCCAATTCCATCTCCATAAAAGGAGCTTTCAATGTTCCGATTCCATGTTCACCGGATAGTGTCCCTCCCAGTTCAACAGCCGCTTTAAAGATTTCCTCTACGGCTTTTTCAACCCGGATCATTTCCTCCGTATCTCTTTTATCACAGATAATATTAGGATGAAGGTTCCCGTCACCCGCATGCCCAAACACGACTAGGTGAATATCGTATTTCTCACGGATTTCTTTTAGTTTTTGGAACATATCGGGAATCTTACTGCGGGGCACTGTGGCATCTTCAGAAACTTTCGTCGGTTTTATCTTTACAATAGCCGGGGAAACCAGCTTCCTTGCTCTCCAGTAACTCTGTGCTTCGTCCTGATTTTCTGCAATTTTCACTTTCACAGATTCAAAGTCTGTAAAAATCTCTTCTATTGTTTTCATTTCTTCTTCAATAGCCAGAGGGTGGCCATCAAGTTCTATTAAAAGAATGGCTTCTGCGTCAATAGGAAGCCCCAGCGGCTGATAGTTCTCCACAGCTATTATGGAGGACTGATCCATTATTTCCATTTTGGCCGGAAGGATTCCGGAAGTTAATATTTTCGAAATCGCTTGTCCTGACTGTACAAGATCATCAAAGACAGCCATCATGGTCTTTGATGCCGGAGGCTTTGGCACTAATTTCAGTGTTGCTTCCGTAATGATGCCAAGCGTGCCTTCCGATCCAACGATCAATTTTGTTAAGTCATATCCAGTTACATTTTTTATTGTCTTTCCGCCTGTTTTGATTATTTCTCCCTCAGGTGTCACCACTTCCAAACCAATAACATAATCCTTCGTTACTCCATATTTTAAGCCCCTTGGTCCGCCGGAGTTTTCCGCTAAATTCCCTCCAATTGTTGATACATGGGCACTGCTGGGATCTGGGGGGTACATGAGTCCAAACTTTTCTGCTTCTTGATTGATGTCCGCTGTCAGTACACCCGGTGATACGACTGCCACCAAATCATCAGGGTAAATTTTTAAATCACCATTCCATTGGGACATGTCTAAAACCATCCCCCCCTTAACAGGGAGAGGACCTCCACTTAAGGAAGTTCCCTGACCTCTGGGGTATACCGGTATGTTAAATGAATTGGCCAGCTTCAGAAGGGAAGAAATCTCTTCCTTATTTTTCACCTGGATGACCACTTCAGGAAGATAGCTGCCGAATGAAGCATCATAACTATAACTATATCGATCAGCCAAACTCGTAAAAATTTGGTCTGAAGGTATCATGCTTCTTATTTCCTTCATTAATAATTCCATTCTGATGGCCCCTTTGATTATCCAATATTCAATGACACAAACTTCTCTTCCAGATACTCCATCATTCCGTACTTGCCGCCTTCCCTTCCTACACCGCTTTCCTTCATTCCTCCGAACGGGGCTTGTGCTGTTGTCGGCATCGCATCATTAATGCCAATAATGCCATATTCGAGAGATTCCATTACCCGGAAGGCGCGATTTAAATCCGAAGTGAAGCAGTAAGATGCAAGTCCGTATTCTGGATGATTTGCCCGTTCGATTGCTTCTTCTTCCGTTTCAAAGGTGAAAATCGGCACCACTGGGCCAAAAGTTTCTTCTCTTGCAATCTTCATCGACTCATTTGCATGTTGAATAACAGTAGGCTGATAGAATACACCTTTAGCATCCATATCTGCCAGTGATCCGCCGCAAATCACCACACCGCCTTTTTCTTTGGCATCTTCCACATGTTCAACAACTTTATCAAGGCTTTCTTCATTAATTAATGGCCCAATATCTGTATCATCATCCATGCCATTCCCGATTTGCAGACGATTTACCTTTTCTGCAAACAAGCGGGTAAATTCCTCTGCTGCTTCCTTCTGAACATAAATCCGGTTTGTGCATACACACGTTTGTCCTGCATTCCTGAACTTGCTCGCAACCGCTGCTTCTGCTGCTTTCTCTAAATCAGCATCCTCAAATACGATAAAGGGGGCATGACCGCCTAATTCCATTGAAACTTTTTTGACCGTATTGGATGCGTCTCTCATCAGCTTTTTCCCAACTGCCGTTGAACCTGTGAAAGTCAGTTTTCGCACCTGCTTGCTGTCTAATAACGTTTGGGCAATCTCATTAGAAGGTCCAATAATCAAATTGGCTACTCCTTTTGGCAGACCAGCCTGATGAATGGCTTCGAATATCTTCACTGCCGTTAAGGGAGTAGCTGAAGCTGGTTTTAGGATGACAGGACACCCGGCAGCTAACGCTGGGGCAATTTTGCGGGTAACCATGGCGGCTGGAAAGTTCCATGGTGTAATCGCACCCGTCACCCCAACTGGCTCCTGCAGTACCAGTATGCGCTTATCACGGCTGGAAGCTGGAATCGTCTCTCCATAAATACGCTTCGCTTCCTCTGCATACCAATCCATATAGGAAATCGCCAGTTTGACTTCACCAATGGATTCTTTCAGGGGTTTACCCATCTCTTTCGTAATGGTTACTGCCAGTTCTTCTTCTCTGTCTCTTAGACAATCGGCAATCTTTCTCAGATATTGCGATTTTTCAACTGCGCTTGTTTTCTTCCAGTCTTGAAAGGCAGCGGATGCTGCCTGGATGGCTTCCTCGGCTTCTTCCTTTCCTCCATAAGCGACCGTACCGAATTTTTCTAAAGTAGCAGGATTATACACAGTTATCGATTTATTTTTATTAGAAGATTTCCATTCTCCATTAATATATAGCATGACCGTTCTCCTTTTTTGCGAGCTGCTGCAATCCTTCTTTCAGTACAGAAACTGCTTGATCAAGTTCCTCTTTTAATACCGTTACAGGCGGGATAAACCGCAAAACATTCTTCTCAGTGCCGCAGGTTAAAAGAATGACTCCGTTTTCTAAAGCAAAATTCTTCAGCCAATTTACTGTACTGGCATCCGGGCAGCCTTTTTCATCCGTGAACTCAATGCCAATCATCAGGCCCAGACCTCTAACATCACCAATAACGGAATATTCTGACTGTAAATCATATAATTGCTGCTTTAAATATCCCCCTAAAGTTTGGGCATTATCTATCCCTTCCCGTTTTAAAATTTCAATGGAAGCCAAGGCAGCCGCACACGAGACAGGATTTCCGCCATAAGTGCCTCCATGTGTTCCCGGCTCCCATTTCTCCATAATTTCTTTCTTGGCAATGATGGCACTTAAAGGGAAGCCTGAAGCAATTCCCTTTCCTAAGGTAAGAATGTCCGGCTCAACTCCAAAATGTTCATAAGCAAACATTTTCCCTGTTCTTCCGAATCCGGTCTGTACTTCATCAAAAATAAGCAATATCCCATGCTGATTACATATTTCTCTTATTTGTTTCAAAAATTCTTTCGGGGGTACAATATACCCTCCCTCTCCCTGTACTGGTTCAAGGATTATGGCTGCTACCTGGGATGGAGCAACTTGATACTGGAATACTTCATGGATGCTTTGAATACATCGTTTCGTCTCTTCTTCATAACTAAGCCCGGTTCTAAAAGGATATGGATATTCACAAGCATATACGCTTGGAAGAAGGCCTTCATAATCCTGACGATAAGCTGAGCTTGAGAAAGTGATCGATGTCGCTGCGAGTGTCCGTCCATGGAATCCCCGTTTGAATGATAAAATGGCTGGACGCTTTGTCGCTTTTTTTGCTAATTTTATTGCTCCCTCATTCGCTTCTGCTCCGCTATTTGAAAAGTACACCATCTTCTCTTTTCCGGTTAATTCGTTTAACTTCTCCGCCAGTTGAATATAGGATGGATAGTAGGCCACATTATGGCCAATATGAATCATCGTATCCAGCTGCTGCTTTACCGCTTCAATTACCTCGGGATGGCAGTGTCCAACATTATTTACTCCTACACCGCTGGCAAAATCGAGATATTTTTTTCCGTTTTCATCCTCTACGGTTGATCCAAATGCTTTCGTTACACCTATCCTCGTTACTCTGTTGGCAGCCGGGGGCAGAACACTGTCTCCTCTTTCTGCTAAACTTTTATTCTCATTAATCATAATGACTCCTCACTCTCTTCACGATAATCGCGTTTCCATAGCTCAATGTATTCTTCTGCATTTTTTTCCAGGTCATGTCTTTCATTCTCTGTTAGTTCACGCACAATTTTGGCAGGAACTCCAACAGCCAAGCTGCCTTTTGGAATCACTTTCCCTGGAGGAACTAATGCACCCGCTCCCACTTGTGCTCCTTTTTCAATGACCGCTCCATCTAAGATAATAGAACCGATGCCAATCAATGCTCCATCCTCGACCGTACAGGCATGTAAAATGGCACCATGCCCTACCGTTACCATTCTCCCTATCCTTAATGGAGCCTCTGGTGTCACATGACAGATACACCCGTCCTGAATATTGCTTCCTTCACCAATTTCGATAAAATTATCATCATCTGCCCGTAAGACTGATTGAGGCCATACACTCACATTCTTGGCTATTCTGACGTCTCCTATCACTTGTGCCGAGCCGTGTACCATGGTTTCGGCATGAATGGATGGAACACGTCCTTTTAAAGGTTTAATCATGTATATCCTTCTCCTTACTGAGTAGCAGGATTTAAATGTTATTTAGCTGCGAGCCCTAATTCTTTTAAAATCTCTTCCTTATGTTCTCCCAGTACAGGCGCAGCTTTTGCAACCTTTCCAGGTGTTTTTGATAGTTTAACAGGAATCCCTAATGCTTTTATTTTCCCGGCAACAGGGTGTACAACCTCTTCTACCATTCTTCTGGATAGTGTGTGCTGGTCATTTAAAGATTCAGGATAGGTATTGATCGGGCCTGCGGGAATCCCCGCTTTCTCGAATTTTTCCAGCCAGTAGTGTCTTGGATTCAGACTTGTTTTCTCTTCAATTAATCTGACAAATTCATTTAAGTGCTGAATTCGGGAGGCATCATCAACAAATCGGTCATCCGATAAGAATTCAGGTCTGCCGATGATCTGGCAGAACACGGGCCAATGATGCGGTGTATCTGCACCAACAGTAAAATAACCATCACTGGCACGAAATGCCTGGTAAGGAGCAGACAAGCGGTGTCCGCTTCCAGTAGGTGCAGGTGTTTCTCCCGTAAACCAATATTGAGTGCTTTCCCAAACCGACAATGCGATTCCCGTATCATATAAAGATGCGTCAATATACTGCCCCTCATTGGAATGAACCCTTGCATACAATGCGGATAAAATACCATAGACAGAAAACAGGCCAGAACCCAAATCGATAATCGGAAGTCCGCATTTCACCGGGTTGCCATTCCGTTCACCTGTCACACTCATAATGCCGGTCATTCCCTGTGCGATTAAGTCATAACCGCCACGGGAGGAATATGGGCCATACTGGCCAAATCCGGAAATAGAGCAATAGATGAGTTTCGGATTTATCTGATTGAGGGTTTCATAGTCAACTCCCAGTCGCTTTACAACCCCGGGGCGGAAATTTTCTATCAAAATATCCGCAGTTTCAATTAACTTGTAAAACACCTTCTGATCTTCACTGCTTTTTAAATCAAGCGTTATGCTGCGCTTGTTGCGATTTATCGCCATAAACGCACCGCTCTCCCCTTCCTTATATGGGGACCATCTTCTGGTACTCTCACCTTTTGGCGGTTCCACTTTTATAACATCAGCACCCATATCAGCCAGCAGCATACCGCAATATGGCCCTGCCATGACCTGGCTCAAGTCAATTACTCTAATGCCTTCCAATGCACCCATTCAAATCATCTCCTTCTATAAAATGAATTCCACTGTTTCAAAGTCTATTTAAGGCTTTATCTTCAATTAAATAGAGTTCCTGATTGTCCAGAATAAGTCTCCCGTCAATTTCTACCCGGGGATCCTTAACGACCATATCGTAATGCCCTTTGGCCTTAACAGTTCCCCCAATATATGCATTCGTACCTAAAGCAATATGGATGGTTCCAAAAACACCTTCATCACTTAGCATGCTGTTTTCCAATTCACATTCCGGATTCATGCCTATGCCAAACTCACCAGCAAAATAGATATTTCCTTCTTCATCATTCTTCTCCATTAATATCTTCCTGAATTGCTCCGCTTCTCTGCCTCCCGTAATCGAAACGGCCTTTCCTTCCTTAAATACCACTTCAACCGGAGTCTCCATTAAACCAACTCCCGGAATACTTCCATCCACCACTAAAATACCTTCAGCGGTTCCTTCAACAG
Source organism: Cytobacillus firmus (assembly GCF_023715565.1). Classification (GTDB taxonomy): domain Bacteria; phylum Bacillota; class Bacilli; order Bacillales; family Cytobacillaceae; genus Cytobacillus; species Cytobacillus firmus_C. The sequence goes on from NZ_JAMBOJ010000005.1 coordinate 50,156, forward strand.
GGGCAATGCTGGATTCTATACAGTGCGCTGCCGAAACATCCGTGCTATTTGCAAACCCTGTTAAGGCTCTGCCTGACCTGCCTTTGATGGAGAATCTTAAATCTGTTCCAAGGGATGTTGTAATGCGGACAGATTCTCCATTGGTCAATAGGTCTGCCAGTTTCTCAACTTGAGGTCTTAGTGCAGCAAAGTCAGCACGCAGCCCCTTGCTTAATAAAATGTCTTCATGTGCTTCAGGTAAGATTAATACGCGGGCCCCGGCCTTTTGCGCATCATGGCGTGCTTTTGTATGGGCAATATTATAAGTTGTCGGTGCGATGATCACATCTGCCTCTTTCATAGCCGCTGCCACTGCATCCGGCAATGCATCTCCATGCCCTTTCCTTGGCGGCATGGAGATCGTGATGGGCTCTGCGTCGAGTGAACAAACAACAGATGCCAGAACTTTTGTGATTCCATCCGTTAAAAAATCTGTTAAGATGACAACCTTTTCCCCGCTCTCAACACCTGCCAGAACTTTTACTAGTGCAGTAGCAGCCGGGTACATTAGTGCTTCTTTCATTTTTAAAACAACTCCCTGATTCAATTTTTATAACTAACTATATCCCTTTAAATACTGGCGGCTTTTTGTTAAAGAACGATTCAATCGCATGCTTGTGATCCCATGTATCCTGACATTCAATAAACGCATCCAATTCCTGTTTCATTGCTTCCTGCCACTCTGCATCCATGGTCTTCTGAATTGTGTTCTTAGCATGTCTTACTGCGATTGGAGCACGGGAAGCAATCAGCTGTGCCCATTCCTGCGCTTCTGCCAGCAGCTTGTCATGAGATACCACTCTGCTGGCCAGCCCTCTTTGAAATGCTTCCTCAGCTGTTATGGTTCTGCCTGTCAAAATCACTTCTTTGGCATATGCTTCACCCAGCAGTCTTACTAACCGGGTTGGTCCCACAACCAGTCCAACCTTTACCCCTGCTGCACATAGCTTCGCACGTTCCGAAATGATACGGATATCACAGGCTAAGGCAAGCTCGAACCCTCCGCCAAACGCATAGCCATTAACTGCGGCAATGACAGGCTGGGGCATTTCATTGACAATATCGTAAATTCTGCAATCTTCTTCTAAGAAGTGCCTGACGGATTCAGGTGTCAGCTCTCCTTCTTCGTTTAAATCGGCTCCTGCGCAAAATGCCCGATCCCCTTCTCCAGTAAGGACAATAACCCTGACATCCGAAGAGGTTTTAAGCTCCTCCATATAAGGAACAAACTCCTGCCGAAACTCTTTCGTCAAAATATTCATTGGCGGGTTTTTAATGGTAATGGTGCAAATAAAATCTGATATCTCAGCATGAATTTTTTCCAAATTTTTCATCACCCTTCTATGATTCCTGTTCAAGCTCTGCAGAGATTCTTATTTCTTTACTGGGTATATCCTCCAGGCGTCCATCAATGCCTTTGCTTCGTTGATACTTATCCCACAAAATAACGGCTACCGGGCATAATATTGAAGTCGTAATAGTAGAAATTGAAATTTGGATTGTTGCTAAATTAGCAATCTCCTGAAAACTTTGAGCCTTCTCAACCGTCATCAATCCTGCACCCGCTGCCACTGATGCTGCTGCTGCGATCGCAGCTGGTGTACCCACTGCGTTCCCTGCTGTAGATGCTTCTGCAACAGGGCCAATTGTACTCTTTTCTCCAAACATCCTATAAACCAGAATTCCGGTTAATGCTGTAAATATGACTGTGGCAAACCCGAGAGCCAGACCGCCCCAAACAGCTTCAGCATTAAAGAAACTCATGAAGTTCATTCCTGCGCCAAGACAGAAAGCAAAGAATGGTACAAGGAGCGTTTCACCAGGCTTTAGAAACTCCCGTATGTCTTCATCCAGATTACCTAAAAGCATTCCTAAAGCAATTGGCAGCAAGACAGCGATGAATGCAATTAAAGGAAAATTAACGCCAACCATCCCTAAAGCCAGCATGGTGAAAAATGGACCATCATTCAGAGTAAGAACGGAAATGGCTCCAACATCTGACCGATTCCCATATTGTCCTGTCAACACTGCATACATTCCTTCATTTCCATTGGTCATGGCAGCAATAATTGCCAGAGTAGATAATCCCAACAGACCGTCCATTGGGTCAAAAAACAGCCCAAACAAAATACCGAATGCAATCCCGGTCAAACACTTGCTACTTGTTAATAGAATTCCTTTCTTAAGGGCCTTTCCGCCTACCCGCAAATTCATCTGGCTGCCTGCACAGAATAAGAACAAGCCAATGAGGGTCAGGGTTCCAGTTTTAAATAGTGCTTCCGAAAACCCGCCGATTCTCATAAACTCATATATTCCTTCTTCAACCGGCGAAACCCCTAAACTCTTAAGGAAATTCATCACAATTGGAATGTGGAGCTGGTCAATCGTATTAAATAAAGCACCAAGCATCAGAGGGATAACCATCAGACCTCCAGGCACTTTTTCAATTGTTTGCTTTATCCTCATATAATTCACCGCCATATCTATTATTTGATATCCTTTTACATCAATAACTCTGATTCCCTGGCTAGCATTGGTTATTTCAATCATTTAGGAGAGTAATAACAATTCCGATTTTTTTTACGGTAATCGAATATACATGAGTTTTTCAAACACCACATAAATGAAACCAATCATCCCTATGGATACTAATGTCGCCGTATACCAGCGGACTTCCTTGTAATACAGCATGCCAATGAGTAAAAAAATTAAGGTAGAAAATAGAAAGCCGATAAAAGGTATTAACAAAAAGATATAAACAACTGTAAATAGCAGATATAGTATTCCTCTTTTAACTTCCTGAATGGAGGGAGAACCTGTTTCCCCTTCTTCCTCTTTAGTCTTTCTGATGGTTTGGATAAGCTGCCAGATTGATAGACCTATCAAACTATAGCCGAGGAGCATGGGAAATGACCGGGATGAATTTAAGAAGTGTTCTCCTGGCGGAAAATCATAGCTCCCTATGACGAAAAAGAGTCCAATCGCAAAAACAATGCCCGCCAAAAGATAATCTTTATTTATTCTCATCTTTTCTCCTTTCTATCACTCTTTTGGCCGGCTAATTCCTACTTCCTCTGGTGACCGATTTCCAACACCAATATCCCAAAGCAGCCAGCTTGTTTTTTCGGTGATTTCTTTTGTATATTCCTGACTATCCTCAATATCTGTGAGAACAATTGCCCTTTTCTTTGCAAAGGCCTGAAATTCATCACTCTTGATTGCTTTGTTGTACGCGTCTCTAATTTTAATGACGATTTCTTCAGGTGTTCCATGCTTTACAGCCGGTCCCCACCAGGTTCCCTCCGGTACATATTTATCCAAATCAGAAACAAAGTCAGTGACCGGTGGGATTGATTCAAGTCCATCTACTTCAAACGCTTTATTATCCATAACAGCCAGTGAACGTAGATCTCCTGCCCGAAGCAAATCCACTACCTCATTAACCCCGCTGATTGAAAAATCGACCTCCCCTTTCATCGCAGCCATGGCAGCATTTGAACCGGAATCGTATGTGATAATTTCGGCATCTCCACCCACAACACTATTCAAAATCTCCAGAGTGAGGTGCCATGGATCCCCAATCGCTGCCACACCAACCTTTGCATTTCCATCCTTCAGTAGCTGAACCACATCATCAAATGTCTTCAGGTCAGATTTGGCTTTGACTGTAAGATTGGCAATCCCCATGGCGCCAATTCCTATTTGCTCGAAATCCTTATATGTTAAATCTGTCATGCCCATTGTTGGAAAGACTCGGACCAGATCCGTTTGAAAAAGAATGGTATGTCCGTCAGACTCTTGTTCGTTAACATATTCAAGGGCTAATGCACTAGAGGCTCCAGGCATATTTCTAACCGCAATGGATTCTCCTAATTCTTCCTGAAGGATTGGCTGCAGGGTCCGGGCCATCGTGTCAGTACCGCCCCCTTCACCAAAACCGACAATAATTTCAATTGGCTGTGAAGGGTAATCATTGGCTGTTTCCTTGCTGTTTCCAGCTGCCTTTTTAGTTGATTGGTTGCCTGCACAAGCCCCTAATATCAGAACCACTGAAAACAGAACCAGAAACATCATTTTTATTTTCATACGTTTGCCCCCTTAGGCTTTATTTTCCTCCATAAGTGTTTTAAGCGTTTTGTCAGGAATCCATTTTGATTTAAAAGTAGAAATACAATACAGACCAGCAGGAAAAGACTAATTGGCCGCGTAAAGAATGGCCCGAACGAATAATCGGCACTAACCATGGCCCTGCGGAAATTCTGTTCCGCCATTAAACCAAGGATTAACCCTAACACTAAAGGAGGGGCAGCGAGCCCAACTTTACGCATAAGAAAACCGACGATCCCAAAAAGAAACATAATTCCAATATCAAATGGCCGGTTGTTTACTGCAAATGTCCCTACCACACTAAAAACCGTCACAATCAGCAAAACTATACTCCTGGGAACAGTTAGGATTTTCTGAAACAAATAAGAGAAAAATAATCCAAATACCAGCATAAACGCAGCAGATATCGTTAAAATGATGAAAAATTGATTTAATATATCAGGGTTTTGTGTAAGTAAAAGCGGACCCGGCTGCAATCCGTGGAGCAAAAGCCCTCCTATAATAACTGCCGTAACTGCATCACCAGGGATGCCAAGTATTAACATCGGTATATATGTACCTGGCACACAAGCGTTATTCGCTGTTTCTGCAGCAACGATTCCTTCTGGATTTCCCTTGCCAAAGGTCTCAGGCTTCTTACTTCTTCGGCGGGCCACATCGTAGGAAACCCAGGCTGCAACATCTGCGCCAACACCTGGAATCGCTCCAATAGATGCTCCAATTATTGAAGATCTTCCGCCGGCTGGCAAAAACTTCACTAACATTTTCCACGGTGGAATACTGGATTGGAATTTCTCCGCTTTTAAAGGCTTCTTCAGCTGCATAATAGAGTCGATTACCTCAGCTATTCCGAAGACCCCAATTAATACAGCAATTAGGCTAAAACCATCCATGAGAGCGCTTTCTCCAAAAGTAAAACGCTGGGCACCAGTGATCTTATCCATTCCTACAGTGGCAAAAGCTAATCCTAATATCCCGGAAATAAGCCCTTTCGATAGTGATGCAGCCGTTAGGTTTGCACTGAGAATAATTCCAAACATGGCAAGCAGAAAATACTCCCATGATCCGAAATTCATACTTATATCCAAAAGAAGCGGCGCCCCTATTAGAAACAATACAGCTGCCAGAATTGTGCCTAAAAAGCTTTGGAAGGTAGCAAGTCCTCTTGCCAGTCCTCCCTCCCCCCGCTGAGCCATTGGATAGCCATCCATAGCCGTTGCAGCGGAGGCAGGTGTACCTGGAATATTTAAGAAGATGGCTGGCGTGGATCCGCCATAGGTTCCTCCTATATGAACAGACACAATTAAAACCATTGCTTCTATCCATTCCATCCCCCAGGTAAATGAAATCAGCAAGGATACTCCCATAGTAGTGGTCAGACCCGGAAGTGCACCTACTGCCATCCCCGCAACTGTGCCAATAAGAAATAAAAGCATGATCTTAAATGTAAAGAAACTGGCCAGCGATTCGCCGATTAAACTTATTTCTCCCAAATAAACCTCCTCCCTAATCTATATAGAGTTCTCCATCTTTCATAAGGATTTTCCCATCCACTATGATAGTCGGTTTTCGAATCACTAAATCACAATGCCCCGGGGCTCTGATACTGCTTCCAAATGTGATCCCATTGCCAATTCCAATATGCATGGTCCCGAACTCTGCCTCGTCTTCCAGCTGTCCTCCTCTGCCAATTTTCGCTTTTGGATTCATGCCGATTCCCATTTCCACTGCGCAATATACATTGGGATGATTATAACTTTCCAGCGTTTGCTTAAGCTTTTCAGCATCTTCTTTTCCTTCGATGGAGATGATTTTCCCTTCTCTAAAGACGACTTTAACCGGCTCTTCACACGCCCTGCCCGGCACAATGGCCCCATCAATGTACATGACTCCTTCTGTAGTTCCTTCTAGTGGTGCCACAGCTGTTTCAATACATGGGGGAGGAGAAATACTTCCAGGCTCATGACAAATTCCTGTTTGAGGGACGGCATGCCGTCCGGTTATAGACATAGAAAGCTCCGTTCCTAAACGGGTAGTGATGCTTAACTGTTCCCCTTCTTCAAGAATGGCGGAAACTTTATCGATTATTTTCTTCTGGGCAAAATAATCGATATCCAGTGAACCATCTAAGAAAACCTCTTCATTAGCATCAGGCATAAATATTAATCTGGCACCTGCATTACTGGCTTCTTTTCTGGCAGTAGAATGATTAATAGAAAAGGTTGTCGGGGCAACGATGGCATCAGCTGCTTTCATTGCCTCTGCAATGATTCTTGGCGGTTCATCCCCATGCCTTGTAGTGGGATTCATGATGGTCATCACCACTTTTGCTCCCATGCCTTCACCAACAAGTGCGAAAACTTCCCCGATTTCAGTCGTATTTGTATCCGTTAAAATCAATAGGTTTTCTCCCGGCTTTACATTTAGACATGTCTTCAATAATGTCTGGACGGATTTCACCATAAACATTTTATTTATGATTTTCATTGCACTCCCCCTCGTTTTTTCCTTCAACTAGTTAGAATGCAATTACCGTGCCAAGTTGTGATTTATATATATATTTTAATAAAAGCCCCCTGTTTATAAGGGATATACAGGACAACTTCTCTTTTGCAAAAAACATCACTAAGATCCATTGTTCGCAATTTGCAAAAAAAACATAGAAGATCTGTCCAAATTATAAAAAAAAGACAAATCTGCTATGTTTCTAGGGTAATCGCAATTTGCGAACTATAATTGCATTTTGCGATTAATCTCGTATTTATTAATTTTCCTGTAAAGCGTTGCTACATTTATACCTAGTTCATCTGCTGCTTGTTTTTTTCCATTCAATGTATCACCGTATTTTTTTAATGCATCCTTTATCATTCTTTCTTCCATTTCTGCTAGAGTAATATTTTCTTTAACATCGTTCAGCGGATCATGATGACGGATTCTTGGAGGCAGGTTTTCTACTCTAATCCAGTGGTCAGTTGCCATGTTTATGGCATATTCCACTGCATTTTGGAGTTCACGAATATTACCTGGCCAATTATACGAACACAGCCTATTCTCCGCTTCAGGAGTGAAACCTCTCACTTTTTTTCCAGTAATTTTGTCATAGTGCTGTACAAAATACTGAAGGAGGACTGGAATATCACCCTCTCTTTCCCTCAGTGGCGGGATATGCAGCGGAATAACGCTTAACCTAAAAAATAAATCCTGTCGGAATTCCCCATCTGCTACCATCTTTTCTAAGTTTTTATGGGTTGCTGCAACCACTCTTATATCAATATCTATAGAAGTATTAGATCCAATTCGTTCAATTTTTCTTTCTTCCAGCACTCTCAACAGCTTCACTTGTAAATGCAATGGCATATCACCTATTTCATCCAGAAAGATGGTGCCTCCTTGTGCCATTTCAAATTTTCCAGGCTTTCCGCTCTTCCTTGCACCCGTAAAAGCACCCTCGCTATACCCAAACAATTCACTTTCCAGTAAATGTTCAGGAATGGCGGCACAATTTATGGCCCGAAATGGTTTTTTAACTCTTTTGCTCTCTTGATGCAGCGCTCTCGCAAAAAGTTCCTTTCCCGTCCCGCTCTCTCCCAGGAAAATGACTGTAGAATCGGTTGCCGCAACTTTTTTGGCTGCAGCCTTTGTTTGCAATATAGCATGGCTTTTCCCTACTATAATATCGAATGTAGAATCATCTACCTCTGATGTAATAGAATAGGCAAACTTTTGAACTTCAGCTAAATCTTTGAGTGTAATCGCACATCCAATAATTTGCCCGTTATGGATCAAAGGATTAGCACTAATGATGACTTGAATCACTTTTCCGTTCACAACAAGAGAACATTCCTTATCTGAGTATCCTTGTCCGGTAGAAAATACTTTTGTAATCGGCAGATTTTGAATAACTTCGGAAATATTTGAAGTTAACACACTCTGTTTTTTTATATTTAGTATTTTTTCTGCGGAACGGTTCATCTCTAATATAAACCCTTTTTGATCAACAGCAATGATGCCCTCATACATGGATTGAATTGTCACTTGCAGCATTTGTGAGGTTGATAAATATTTCTTTAATAAAGATGTTCCATTTATTTTGCTGCTGATTAAATCCGCCATTTTATCGAGATAATTGGATAATATACGGTGCTTCTCTTTAAATTCATTTTTTTGTTTTTCAGAGAATGCCGTTAAACTGATAACCCCGACAATTTCGCCCTCATGTGTTAATGGATAGGAAACATCTGATTTTTCAGGGCAATTCTGATGAAGGATACAGCTTTTACATACGTCATGGAAACCTGGCTCTAAATTGTAAACAGGCTGATTTGTTTTTAAGACCTCTTCGATGATGTGCCCCCGAACCGGCTCTCCTACAACAGCATGCGTGCCCCCGCCTGTAGCCGTAACAACAACTTTGTTTTTATCATAAATAATAACTTCTAAAGACAACACAGACTTAATGGCTTCTGCTACTAAATTCACTTCTTCTTGAATTTCAAAAAGGATTGATTTACCCATTAATATCCTCCTAATACATTAGTTCCTCCTAATGAGCAGGAAAGTTTATCTGTCTCTCAGATTTGCTTCATGATATATATCATTCGATTTGAAAATCGAAAAACCTCTGGAAAATTCTGAATATTCACGACAGTAGTGGTTTTTAATATAACATTTTTTCTAGGAAATATTTCGATAGTTTATAAGATTGATGGGGCAAAACACTGGTTAGAATCATCCTGCTGGTACAGATCCTGTTCAATATTTTCCCAAGCAAAATAAGCAACTTACTGTTAAAGTTGCTAGAAACATACTATTTTTATTGCATAAATCTCGGTTGGGGCACAGTTTCCTCAAAACTTAGACTAATAATAGTAGTCCCGCCTCTCCCACTACCGTTATACCAATCAGAGAAATACCTGCCAAATCCTTCTCATGTTAAAATACTATTATATTATCTAGTAAAGGAATGAATCCCTATTAATCTCCCTGACAAGATAAAAAACCTGCCAGTAACTCCAGGCGTCTATCTGATGAAGGATTCCCAGGGCCAAGTTCTGTATGTGGGAAAAGCGAAGAATCTTAAGAATCGGGTTCAGTCTTATTTCCGGAACTCTGCGAACCATTTACCGAAGATTAAAAAGCTGGTTAAACACTTAAGGGATTTTGACTACATCCTGACAGATACCGAATTTGAGGCTTTTATGCTTGAATGCCAATTAATAAAAAGCATTAAACCGCTCTATAATCGAATGATGAAGAGTCCGCAGTCATTCATATATATATCGATTGATCTTACTGGCAATCACCGTAAGATTGATATTGCCTTTGATCCTATTGAAAAAGATGGCAAGGTTTATTTTGGCCCTTTTACAAGCCGGAGAAGAGTGGAAAGAGCTATCCGGGGGTTGAAAGAATGCTTTAAGCTGAATTGCAGCAATCCTAATGGAACAAACTCAGCCTGCCTGAATTATTCCTTAGGCTCATGCCTTGGCCGGTGTCTTGGAGGGCCTGCGGAACAACAGTACAATGACATTCTGGACAGGTTTATCAATTTTCTGAAAGGCACAGACATGAGTATCTTGGAAGACATGAATCAAATGATGCTGAGTGCCTCAGAAAATTTTGAGTTTGAAGCGGCGTCCGCCTATCGGGATCATATACAGGCCGTAAGCACCCTGCTGAAAAAAGAAAAGGTAATCGAATTTACGGAAGAAAATCATACCATCGCTGCGATTGAAAGATTATCAGATACAACATTGAAACTTTTCCTTATTAAAAGGACAGATATTCTGTTCAGCCAAAGCTATGCAGCAGTAAACAGCATGGAGGAAAAGATAAAAACGGACATTTTAGCTCATTTTAAAAATGATGAAACACAGGCTGCCGGAGAGATTAGCAGAGAAGAAATCGATGTTGCGCATATTATTTACCGTTATTTACACAGCGGCAGCTGCTCTTATTTCATCATTCAGGAAAGCTGGCTGGATTCTGAGAATCATGCCGCCCTGGATTCAGCATTAAAGAATTTACTGCATAACCAACACTTTGAGCCCCCTATTCATCATGAATAAGGGGCTTTTTCCATTCCAATTTAGCATGCTAATCATCCTGATCAGTTCACATACTCATTCGTGAACGCATCATCCACCCTGAAAAGAATGGTATATGGATGAATATCTTTAAAATAATACGCAGGCTCTCCCCTGTGTTCCGTTAAATCAATTATCTCAGGTATATCAAAATTCCGCAGCTTTACCCTGAGCCTTTCAATGGATTTGGTGAAGGTTCTCTTTTTCACCTCGCCATCACTTCCTGTTCTTCCGAAGAAATCCCGCATCGTGATTCTTGTACATGGATTCTCTCTGCTGGAGGACAGTATTAAATGTCTGATCATATTCGCCTCTGTTGGGGTAATGATGGGATCCTGCCCATTTAATAGGAGAATATTTTCCCGGTCATTAAAGTAGAGAACCAGCTCATCAGCTTCACTGTTTCCAAAGATGGTTTCGCACTCTTCCTTTGAGCAGGTTCCGGTTTTGTTTTTTGTGATTTTGTAGAAGGCATGGTTATGCAGGTAGGTTTCGTTGGCTGTTAAGGCTTCAGTTAACGGGGACAGCTCTGCTTTCGGGAGCTGATCCGGATATGGAAGTTTTCCCATCGTTTCATAGGTTTCGTTCGCAACATGCAGTCCGCTATTGGCTAAATACATATGAGCATGAAGTTCCTGCTGCTGATTAAGGCTGCAGCTTGGGTCACCGATCAGATGCTTGCTTAAGGCCTGCTGGAAATAGCGGACTGCAGAACCGTATTTGCCATGTTTATAGGCTAGACAGCCGAGACGGTAATAGGCTATTGGCAGTTTTCGCTCCAGTCTTACCGCCTTTAAGAGTGATTCCACCGCATCCCCGTCATCCTTGAAGTGATTCATTTTTAAGTAGGAGCCATATTTAATTAGAGTGGATACCAGCAGTCTTTTCGTTTGCTTAAAGGCGTCATCGTAGTATGGGCCATTATTTTTAGCCAGATTGGTAAGCTTTTTAAACATCGTTTCATAAAGGATCACCAGCTGCATGTAATAGCCGTAATCGCCTTTTTCGCCGTTTTCATGCATATGATGCTCCAGTTCCTCCAGCTCATCAAGGGTTAAGTCTTTTATCTTTAACGTTCTCATCATTACACCCCAATCTATTAAGAAACGTACCATTCAACACTTTCACTATATAGAAATCAGCCGCCAGTTTCGCGCGAATATTGTCGAATGAATTGTGAAGATTTTGTAACAGTTCTATGTCTTGCTTATCCAGACTGACAGGATGAGCTCCTTGAAAAACACGAACAGGTGTTTTATAATTTAGTTCAATGAACGGAGGGATTCTTTATGTACGTGACAGTCTCAGACTTTATTAAAGAGTGGAACAAAGAAGCACAGCTTACACAAAACGTTTTAGACGGATTAACAGATGATTCTTTAAAGCAGCAGGTTTACCCGGAAGGACGCACATTAGGAAGAATTGCGTGGCACTTAACAGCAAGTATTCCGGATTATTTAGCTCACTTCGGAGTAAAAGTGCCAACAACAGAAGATGAAGCAAATGTCCCCGCTTCGGCAAAAGAGATTGCGGGTACATTCAAAAAACTGAGTGAAGAAGCAGCACAGGCGATTCAACAGCAATGGACAGAGGACACATTGAGCCAGACACAGAACGCATTTGGACGAGAAGAAACCAATGCACAAATTTTAATGGGCTTAATTAAACACATTGTGCATCATAGGGGGCAATTGACCATTCTGATCCGCCAGGCAGGATTAAAGCCTTTTGGAGTTTATGGCCCGCCTAAAGAGGATTGGGTTCATTTAGGAGTGGACACTCCGCCGCTATAAAATGATCAAGTTCATCGAGCGATTTTCTTTGCATAATGAATCTTGTGGATATACATAGGAAGAAGTCTGCTTGAATAATCAGAACACTTGATGAATAGAATGTATTAGTATATTATTTAAATAAGAACACAACATAAAAATAAAGACTCGGGTGCTGTCACACCCAAGTCTTCATCTTAGCTACTCCGCAGTATAAGTTTGCGGTGGCTGAGGTCGCGATATGAAAATGACTAGTTCCACGACCCGACGGCCAAATCAGGGTGGGCTAGTCGTTTTTATTTTTGCCAGATTGTGCTGCGACAATAATAGTGACGACTAGAGTAGCGAAAGCAATCATAACATTTAGATCATCATTCGTTACGTACACGACAGCACCCCCTTCCTGACCTCGGGGGTAGCCACCGCTCCCATACCCTGCCTTGTAGCTATTCTATATTATACCATAATTGGAACTTATGTTCTAATAGTCCCAAATGACCAAAAATAGGTACAGTATGCGATAAAAAAACTGCACTGCTTAAAATGGATTGATGTGTTTCTTCCTTATTATCTTCATTATGATAACCCCCACACCGACTCCCGGTATTACACACAAAATGGGCAGCCAGATCGGCCCTAATAATACATCAAAGGGTTTAAAGGTAGAGGAATATATACACCCCACTGTTACAAAATAAGCACAACATACAAACGGTAGAAAAGAATAACTGTTCCTTCCTCCACCCGCATCCTTATAGGAATCCCACATCGCAAAGAAATACAAACAAGGATAAAACATCAGCCACAAATAATTGGTTTCCTCAATTGCCTTTTCAATATTCCCATGAAAACTTAAAATAATGACCCCGTTGAAATTCGCTTTTACATTAATAAGGAACTCTAATAATACAATAACCATTCCCTTTATTACTTTTCCATTTAAAAATTGCCCAAAGCCAGGCAGTGCAATACTCCATAATAGCCTTTCTACAGATGTTGCCATTCTATCTGAGCCCGTTACTCTGTATCTGATATGTTCACCTCCACTTCAAGTTAATACTCATGTATCAATTACCCGAAGATAACAGTTAATATTACTTAGCATCACACTTATTATTATGTAAGCACTCTTCACAAACTAAACTCCCTATGCAGCTAAACTCTGCGTTTTTTCGATTATCCAATGATTTTCTCTTCAATTTACTTACCTATCTAGGTTGAAAGTCTTGAGAATTGAAGGTTAATTTTGATTCCCATCGAATACATAACTGTAACCATCATTATGGATGGCAAGGGTATATACATAAATGCCGGAGCTCATTGCCCGGCCCTCTTCTATAAAATGTTAAATTAAATGTGAAAATTCGAAAGCATATCATTGCACATTAGGAGGATTAAACAAATGAAAGACTTACAAGCATGGAAAGACAAATATCCTTTACTAAACAAGCTCATATCGACAGAAGAGGTTTTTTGGATCAATCCTAATCTGGAAAAGTTTCAAACTGGAATTAAAAAATCTCCCCTTACTCTAGAAGATGTAAAAGATGCAGAGGAAAGGCTGCAACGTTTTGCACCCTTTATCTCTAAAGCTTTTCCTGAAACAAAAGAATCCAATGGTATTATTGAATCCCCTTTAGTAAGAATACCTTCAATGAAAAAATCCTTAGAACAGAATGATCAGCAGCCGATTTCAGGAGAATTATTATTAAAGTGCGATAGTCACCTTCCTATATCCGGATCTATTAAAGCAAGAGGCGGGATTTATGAAATTCTTAAGCATGCAGAACAATTTGCTATCGAACATCAATTGTTAACCATACAAGATGATTATTCGATTTTAGATAGTGATAAATTCCGTACCTTTTTCTCACAATACTCAATCGCAGTAGGCTCAACTGGAAACTTAGGACTTAGTATTGGCATCATAAGTGCAAAATTAGGTTTTAATGTTTCTGTTCATATGTCAGCTGATGCAAAACAGTGGAAAAAAGAGTTGCTCAGAAGCAAAAATGTCAAAGTGATTGAATATGAAGCGGATTATAGTAAAGCGGTAGAAGAAGGTCGATCCCAAGCAGATAGTGACCCAACATGTTATTTTGTAGATGATGAAAATTCCCACGACCTATTTCTAGGCTATGCAGTGGCTGCATCACGATTGAAGAAACAATTAGCAGAGCTAGGGATAAGAGTAGATAAAAATCACCCATTGTTTGTTTACCTTCCATGTGGCGTAGGCGGCGGTCCCGGAGGCGTAGCTTTCGGTTTAAAATTATTGTTCCAGGACGATATTCACTGTTTTTTTGCTGAACCTACCCACTCACCATGTATGCTGCTCGGCTTAATGACTGGTCTTCATGATAAAGTTTCTGTACAAGATATTGGCATTGATAATCTTACAGACGCTGACGGGCTTGCTGTAGGAAGGCCTTCGGGCTTTGTTGGTAAAACAATAGAGCCGTTTCTAGGTGGAAATTATACTGTTAGTGATGAACTGCTGTATAAATTATTAAAGGAACTGTCTGATACTGAGGGTATCCAGTTAGAACCTTCTGCACTAGCAGGGCTGATTGGACCAAGTAAATTATTTAATGAAGGCAGAGATTATTTAAAGAGGAATGGTTTGACGGAAGCACTTAATAAGGGGACACATATTGTTTGGGCGACTGGCGGCAGCATGGTTCCTGAAGAAATGATGGCACAATATTATCAAAAAGGCTTGGAAGTAGCATCGGAGAAATAAAAGGAATATAGACATTAGAATCCGAAACTGCCTGATAGCCAATGGGACATAAACAAGTAATAACCGGCATATAATGATTGTAACTGGGAGAACCTTAAACCTCTCCTCAGTCCTGGTGAATTCCAGCCAGAGGGCGACAACAGGTGAATCTTGGTGCGTGGGTGGGCGAGTTGCTAATGATCCACCCTTTTTTTGATCTCTTAACCTTTGTGAAACTTTTTGGAATCAGAAGAATATATACATAGATAGAAAAGGAAATCCGTAAGGTGCACGGATCTCCTTTTAAATTAATAACTTAAATTTAACGCATAAAAAGCTGGATCAACAGCGCTTGTTGGAATAATAGCTAAAGCTGCCATATACTCTGTAAATGCTGGAATTCCAGTAATTTAATAGCCCTGATTCATCCCTTTACAGTTACAATCACGCCATCCATATTGTTCCCTGAAATCTCATAATGTTGATCCTCCGGTACATTAATCGTACCTGTTTGGGATATCGGGTAATAAGTAATATTGTATGTCTCTCCATCAATTTCAGCAGAGATTTGCTTTTCTTCTTTTACATACTCTAAGTATTCTTCTAAAACAAGATTCTTTTCCTTCATAATTGCACTATGAGGGAGGCCGACATAGCGGATATGCCAAGGTTCATATTGTATTCCTGTTATGTCTGTCTTGTCCTTCGGATAACGCAGGATGAACCCGTATTTCCATGCGTTTTCTTCAATCCACTTGCCTTCAGGTGCATGGGCCATCTTCGTTTGCGTGGAGCCTACATCAAGCGATAACCCTACATTATGCTCGCTATATCCAGCTGGCAGGGCATAATCAGAACCCATCTCCTGATACAGCATACTTTGCTCGTCAAACCCTCGAAAGCCGCTGGTAATGGAGAAATTCCGGATCCCTTCTTTTTTGGCCGCAGCGATCATCTTAGAGAATTCCTGTTCCACAGCCTCGGACAAAAGAGTGTCTCTGTTTAACACAGTGTAGTCCCTTATCCCTCCATAGCCCTCGGACAGATTGATGATATCTGATTTCACACTTTGCGGGTGAACCGGATATTGATCATTCACCAAAAGCAGATTTCCTTGATAGATTTGTTCTTCATCTATTTCCTTCTTATAATCATTAACAGAGCTGCTATCCTCTATTTCATTTTGGATCTTTACATCTGGTTCAAAAAATGTGTCCAGGTTAACGAATGTTAATCCTATGAAAACTACTAGTAAAAAACCCCACATCTTCATTTTACAGCTTCCTCCTTATTCTTCCTTAATTAAAGAATAGGAAAAACTATTTAAATAAAGAGTAGGGTAATGTTTAAATTTTTCTTAAATCCCAGCTAACCTTCATTACTAGGTTCACTTTCTAACGGCAGCCGCACTTCAAAAATAGTCCGAATGACGCTGCTCTCTGCGGTAATCGTACCATTATGCTGCTCTACAATATTTTTCGCGATAAACAATCCCAGACCAGTGCTGTCTTCCTGATGGGTACGTGCTTTGTCACCGGTATAAAACATATCAAATAGATGCGGAAGCTCATCTGGAGGAATAGTATCTCCATAATTCACCACTTGAACGGCCACTTCATCCCCTTCAATGGTTCCGTTAATATCGACATACTGTCCATCATACCCATATCGGATGGCATTCGTTAGAAGATTTTCAAATACACGAGCGATCAGTTCTCCATCAGCCAAAATAGGCAGATGAGGGATGCAATCAATACGGGCAGTCAAATGATTCTTTTTGAAAGCAGGGTACAATTCTTCCTTCAATTGATTAAGCAGGTCCGTTAAATTAAACCTCTTTTTTTCAACTGGGAGCATGCCATAATTCATTCTCGTAATTTCAAATAATTCATCAATCAATTTATCCAAACGCTGCGATTTTGTAAAGGCTATCGTCAAGAAGTGCCTGGCTTGTTCCTCACTCAAGGTCCCATCCTTCAGGATTAAATCCAGATATCCCAACACAGAAGTCAGCGGTGTCCGCAAATCATGAGCCAGATTTACGACCAGCTGATCCTTGCTGCTTTCCGAAAAGTCTCCTCTTTCTACTGCTTGTTTAAGCTTTTCACTTGCCAAGTTGATATCACGGGCAATATCCCCAAATTCATCATTGGACTGTATGGGAACATGATGCGAAAAGTCTCCCCTGGAGAGATGATGGATCCCGGTTGAAATTTCGTTAAAATAACGGGAATACCGCTTTGTCAGCAGGTAAAAGAATAGGAACGAAAGCGGGATAAACAGCAGCAAAAAGACGTTAATGTCGCCAATTTGTGCTATCAATAGACGATAGTATTGCAGCCTGTCCCCATACTGGACATTCTCGTGATAATAAAATTGCAATGATTTAAAAATGATAAACGTGATTAATCCGGAAAAAACCATACTTAAACTAAATAGCAGAACCATCTTCGACCGAAAGCTGCTCATCAGTTTACCCATTGAACGAATACCCGACTCCCCACACGGTTTTGATCCATTTGTGGTTATGTCTGTCCTCTTCAAGCTTTTTCCTGAGCGTCCGAATATGCACCATCACCGTATTGCCGTTTTCAAAGTAGGCTTCTCCCCACACCTGCTGAAAAATATTTTCCACACTGAACACCTTCTTTGGATGACTGGCAAGCAAATATAAAATATCGAACTCTTTCGGCGTAAGTTCAATGGTTTCACCATATAGGTTTACTGTGCGCTGATCAGGGGTGATCATCAACCCGCCATATTCAAGCCAATTTTTAGGGTCGGCTTTCGGCTGATTCAGCTGTTTAAAACGCCGCAGCTGCGCATTTACACGGGCAACCAATTCGATCGGGGCGAAAGGCTTTGTCATATAATCATCCGCTCCAATGACCAGCCCCTGTACTTTATCAAAATCAGATGTTTTAGCACTCAGAAAGATAATGGGCATATTATGCTGCCCGCGAATGCGGCGCGTTACCTCGTACCCGTCCATCTTCGGCATCATAATATCCAAAATCAGCAAATCAACCGGTTGTGTCTCGACGACCCGAACCGCTTCCTCGCCATCGGAAACCTTAATCACATGATAGCCTTCTTTTTCTAAATGGATGGCAACCAGATCCGCAATATCCTCCTCATCATCCGCAATTAGAATCGATATATCTCTCATCTTTCCACTCCTAAAAAAAATGATCATCCTGCTAGTAAATCATGACCTATTCATTTTCTATTATTTCCGGTTTTTTTTCAAAGAAATAATCACAAGGTGATAGCAATAGTTTTCTTCTAAGGAGTACAGAATGATTTTATCAATCAAAATAAAAAGTGCCTATCTTTTTCAAGATAGACACTCATAAGTGAATCCTTTTGACTGATTACTCAACAACATTTGTAACTACTTCAATATTCCCCTCAGTTGCTCTCGCATAAGGGCAAACCTTGTGAGCTTCTGCAACGATTTCTTCTGCCACGCTGGTTTCAACACCTTTTATGGTGACATCCATAGTAATGGCAAGAACAAAGCCATCGTCCGCATCCTTTCCAAGCGTAGCTTTTGAATCAATCGTAATGCCGTCAGCTTTAATTTTCTTTTTCCTCATCACTGTGCCCATGGCTCCCTCGAAGCAAGCAGCAAAGCCTGCAGCGAACAGCTGCTCCGGATTGGTTCCTTTTCCATCCCCTCCTAACTCCTTAGGATACCCCAGGTCTACATTCAGATTATTATCATCAGAGACCGCTTTTCCTTCCCTGCCGCCTTGAACATTAACATTAGCTGTGTACACATTCTTTTCAATCTTCAGCAATTTGACAACTCCCCTTAACGTGATAGATTGCACCTGGTACTAACTTATAGTAACCATAGACTGTTCCAATCTATTCCCCGTTAAAGGGTCATTAAACAAAGAATAGAACATCAGACTTAATTAACTCCGGACATCATTCTTCTATTCTTAATGCAACGGTTGAAAAAAAGCGTTATAAGCTTTTCGCGGGTTCTCGAACCACTCTGCTGCTTCGTCTGCAATCTTTTGATTTTCTGCGCCTGCTAATAAGGTTTGAATAACATGTTGAGGCAGTGCCTGAGTCATTGCATTGGTCCATGCTGTTACTTCTTTTACAAATGGTTTTGTACGTGTCCAATATGCCTCCCCGAGCCCGATGTCCCATTTAGAATTTTTATATTGAATTAATGTTTCGTATAATTGTTCAGCACAGTAAGAAGACAGATTACAGCCTTGGCCAGTAATCGGATCATTTAGAAAAACACTATCTCCACAGCCGACTGCCAGTTTATTTTTTATTGTTGCATAAGGTTTTCTAATTACAGGATTTATTGCAACCTTAAGGAAGGCATTCTCATCGGAAAGTGCAAAGCGATCCTGATCGATGCGGTCATGGATATCTTTGAAGTATTTTTTTGTGACATGCCTCATTTGATTTGTAAATTCTTTTTCATGCTTAATTTCTTTAAATACATCTAACTCCCTGTCTGGAATGGCCATAATGAACAATATCGTAACTGGCCCATGTTCTGTGATTGCAGGAATCTCAAACATTTCACCTATTTCAGGCAGGACTGTTACGCTTACACCAGAAGGCTCAACAGGTTTTACTCCATTAAAATAACCAACGATACATTTTCGCTGAGGCACTTGGAAAGGAGAAAGCTCCTCTTCAATAGGAAAGGGAAAGATAGGGCCCGATTTTCCTGTACAATCAACGATTAAATCAAATTCATCTGCCAAATTTTCGGCCTGATCTTTATTAACTCTTAGAAGCCGAGTAGATACACCCTTGTTTTCAAGATCTTCCAAGCAATGGGAGAAGTAAAGTCGCTGGTCAACAGATAATGCTGGCTCTTTTAGCTTTCCAGCAAATAACTTATGATCACCTATCGTCATATGGATACTATTAATAAGCGTTTTTTCATCCCACTTTGGCATGTTAAAACGGTTTTCCCGGGTTCTTGTTGGACCAAAGTGCACTTGTGTAGACGTAATTCGTCCATGATGAATCTTTTCCGAAGAGTTTGAGTGAATAATCGTTACATCAAATTCATCTTTAAGAGAATAAGCCAGTTGCAACCCTGCTGTACCACTGCCTAAAATACATATTTTCCTGCTCATGATTCTCTCCCCTTTGTCATATAATATCCGTCCGACAGGCATAAAATTTCTTAATTTTCCAACTTTTACAGTCTAAATAAAACATACAGTGTTGTAAATGCGTCAATTTATTTAATTTACTGTTATTATTTCTAAGAAATAGGGTGAAATTAAAGGTGGAATATGATGATGGGGCTATGGCTTAGACAAAAAAACGGAAAAGGCCTATAACACCTTTTCCATTTTTTTATGAATATAGTTTGGGACTTTGATAACCCGCCTGTCCTGTTCAGGGGTTCAATTCTCCCAGCAGATAAGAAATAATATCTTTATTCTTGCATTGCAGAGAATCTGGAATATCTTCGCGAATTGATTTCAATGCAAAATAATGGGTGTTCTCATTGTCTTGAAATAGGTTATATTGCAAAATATTCTTTTCACTTGCAACAGCATTTACGATCTGTTCAAAGAATTCTCCATAAGCTATTAGATCCTGTGAAGCTAAGTGAAAAATGCCCTTTAGTTTATTTTCAATGATGTACCGGAACTGTCTTGCTAACACGACATCCAAAAGATTGCTGCATATTAAATTACTATACACATCAATCATTTTGTCTTGTTTTATGCTTTCTCTAATTAAGTTCAATCTTGGAGAATCCTTCCCCCATATCGCGGGGATTCGGATAATGATCAATCCCTCACCTAAAACTTTGTTTAGCATATTCTCACATTCAATTTTGAATTTCCCATAATCTGTTTCGGAAATCGGTATATCCATTTCAGTATGCGGTTTTGAAAAGTCACCATCAAAAACATTTGTGGTAGACAAGAAATACAAACTGCTGCCGAGACTCCTTAACTCCATAGCCAATTCTTTATGAAACTGGAGCTGGTGATCGAAATCCCCTCTTATGCAAGAAATCACTGCGTCAGGCTTAATTGATCGTATAATTTGTCTCATCTTATCGATTTGCTGCACTTCCAATTGGAATTGCTTACTTTCGGGAAGGCTTGTAGATGAAGAAGAATAGGTTCCATATAGGTCAAATCCCTCTTTAAATTCATCAGCTAAGGATCTGCCTACTAGACCGCTTGCACCAAGGATTAGAACCTTTTCCATTGTCATTTCCCCTTTATCAGACCCTTTTTTATCATAAGCTAGACATTTTGAACTGTTAGCGGCGGAGTAATTTCATTTCGAAAACAGTTTCCATTCCCCTTCGGAGACAATTTCGATCTCTCCGTCGATCACCTTGATGGCGGTGTGATCGTCAATTGCATAGGCCGGCCCCTTCATCTCAGCGGCCCATTTCTCCGCATTAGCCATCGTGTTATATGGCAGCATCTTGTGATCCAAATGCGGGAACATGGCAAAATCGACAAGTCCGAGCGTTTCATCACCACCGTTGGGTGGATCCCAGCCAACGAAGAAGTCTCCGATGTTAGGTGCCATCACCATGCTCCCGGCACTCATACCCACATAAACTGAGTTCAGTGACGGCAAGAGGTCTGCGAGTCCTGACTTCCTCATCCAATGGCAAAGGTAGAGGGCATCTCCGCCCGACACCAGCAGAGCGTCTGTCTCCCGGACCAGCGGCACCCATCGGTCTTCTCCGATGCTTGGCAGCGCTGTGAGTTCCAATACGCCGACAGACTTCCAGTCCAGGGCGACCATCGGATTCTCTTCTTTCCCGCTAATAAACTCCCAGGCTTTGACACCAGGACCGACCCCTGGATGTCCGTACATCGCGGTGGGAATGCACAGTGCGTTGGATTCGGCGATTGGCTTGCCCAGCATATCAACCAGCGCGTCATGTATGCTTTTGTTATTGATGCCTGCAGATGTAAGCAGTAATTTCATCATCACAACTCCTTGTCGTTACAAGCTACAACTTTTTTAAATCAGGTAATTCCTTTTTAACCTTAAAATAAAATATCTTTTGGAATGAAAAACTTTATTTAGTATTACTACTTCTTCAGTCGTTGTTTAAATTCCTTGTCTAAAATAGCGTCCCGTTAGTTGGATATGAAAAACTGCCGCCGTAGTGGGATTTTACTAACAAGTTGCTCTCTAAAAAAAGTGTGCAAATAGTTCTTGTTCAAAAACTGTGACTGTATATTTATATAAAAAGAGCTGTACAATCTATAGCTCGTAGGTTATTGTATCCTGGTCAAAAGGTGATGTGATAACATCTCTTGTTGCATTGAATATCACTGTTATTATTTTTAAAAACACCGATCACTGTAACACTCTTAAAAGAAGTTCTTACGTTGTAGGAGTATGTGTTGCTGCAAGATTTAAAGATTCCTATCAACTAAGAAGTGAAATAAAAGATTATTATGCTGCAATCAATGGGTCCAAGTATTTTACTAACAAAATCACTTTAAGAATACTATACAATCTATAACCAATTTAACGGAAAACAAAGCACTGTGTAGATAGGGCAACTTGTCTCTGCATCAGGACTGGAAAGCCTGCAGGTTACCAAGTAATGTTGTTTCAAGATATTATAAATTTGTATAATTCAACTAATTGTATATAAACTGCTGTATTATAGGGGTTCTAGCGTGAGAAATATTAAACTTGGGACAATACTATCATTAATCATCTTAGATACTGAAGCACAAGCTCTAATACTTGTTAATCAGTGGAATCCCTTTAAATCTGATAAAGGATACCTTTTTATAGGTGAAAATGCCAAAAAACAAAAAATAACGATATTTGTCGATCCTACTACTGGTAAACTTATTGAAATTAATTAATACTTTTACAAAGGATTCTTTGGGATATAACGGAATAAATATTTATGGAAATTGGCATTTTCTCTATCCCCCGCAGATAACCTTAATAAAAAATGACGTGCACAAATTCACACGTCAACTTAACCGGAACTTTTATTTATTTTTATGACAAATTTTCTGCCGCCTCATACTAAGCTGCTCTACCCGCTTCCCTGTTCTTCCTACCCTTTCTCCCGTTTCTCAAGGTCAATCTTTTAATAACACCTGCCAAACCGGAAGGGAACCCTAGGAGCACCACGATATACAGAATCCCTAGGATGATCGTCCAACGTTCAAAGATTGGATAGGTCATCGCAAGCTCTGAAAGATAATGTCTCAAAAACTCGATGATCCCTGCACCTGCTATGGCACCTGCGAGTGTTCCGAGTCCCCCAATCATCGTCATTAAGAGTGCATCCAGAGTCACTTCAATTGAAAAGACATTGGTATTAATGAACCGGAGTGATATGGCATACAGGGCTCCGCTGAAAGAAGCAGCAACACCGGCCGTTACACTGGCAATGAGTTTATAGTGCAGAGTTTTATAACCCAGGGCTTCTGCCCGATCTTCAT
Source organism: Cytobacillus firmus (assembly GCF_023715565.1). Classification (GTDB taxonomy): domain Bacteria; phylum Bacillota; class Bacilli; order Bacillales; family Cytobacillaceae; genus Cytobacillus; species Cytobacillus firmus_C. Next base: position 73,341 of record NZ_JAMBOJ010000005.1, read on the forward strand.
TCTGGGAAATGGCTTTTAGCACCCTGCCTGTGGACAATTCTGTAATGAGCTTCAAGAGGATAAAAACAATGGCCATACTTATAAGAGTAATATAATAGAAGGAAGTACGGTCTTTAAATATGTCGGGCACACTGAAGGTAAAACCGTCTCCCCCATGTGTCAGCCCCCTCCATTTCTCTGCCAGTACAAGAAAAAGCTGCGATACGGCCAGAGTCAGCATCGCATAAAAGTGGCTCTTCAGCCTTAGTGACAGCAAACCAATTAAATAGCTTACCAATGCCGATAGAAAGATGCCTATCAGCAATCCTATTAAGAAGTTTGGCATTGTGGCATCCAGCTTATTGAAAATAATGGCCGTGCTGTATGCACCGATTCCAAAGAACATACAATGCCCGAATGATACAATGCCGGTATAGCCTAACAAAATATCAAAGCTCATCGCAAAAATAGCAAAGATAAAGATTTGTGTAAGCAGAATCAGCGTGCTCCTGGTGTCATTGACAAAGGGGAACATCAGCATAAACAAAAGAATGGCAAGCCCCCAATACAGCGGCACTTTAGAGAAGACCCCTCTCATATGGCACCTCCCTTTTCTCCGAGCAGCCCTGTCGGTTTCACCAATAAAACGATGGCCAATAGAAGCATGTTCAATGCCAGGGACAAATCAGGCATATAATATGCCATAAACGCTCCTGCAACCCCTACGATCAGGGAAGCCAGTGCCGATCCCTGCAGGCTGCCCATCCCGCCGATAATGACAACAATGAAAGCCAGTATGGCATATTGCATGCCCATTTCCGCAAAGACCACTCCGGAATATGGTGCCAATAGCGCGCCGCCTACTGCAGCCAATCCGGCACCGAGTAAAAATACGAATGTAAAAAGTCCCTTTACATTGATTCCGAGCGCCTGAACCATTTCTTTGTCCAGCACTCCAGCCCTAATCATAAGTCCAATCTGTGTACGGCTCAGCAAAAGCCATAATGCCAGATACAGCAGCAGTCCAACGGCAATCACAAACAAACGGTATTTTATAATAATGATGCCATCAAACTGGTAGCTTCCTTCGAGCCACCCTGGAAGGTTTACCCGTATCGGATTCGGTCCCCAGAGGATTTTAATACTTTCAGATAGGACCAGCATCCCGCCCAATGTGATCAGCAGCTGCCGGACATGATTCCCGTAGACAGGGCGGATCAGGAATCTCTCCAGTACCCAGCCCAGGACTATACCGACTGCTGCAGCACCAGCTATGGCCAAGAAAAAACTGTTTGTCTCTTTAAAGATCCATGCACCTGAAAAAGCACCCCACACGAATAATCCTCCATGGGCAAAGTTCAGGACACTCATCAGCCCAAAGATTAAGGTCAGTCCGGCAGCCAGAAGGAATATCAGCAGCCCGGTTGAAACTCCATTGACTAATAAATTAATAAAGACTTCCATCTCCAGCCCCCTTCGCTTCTTAGGCTATGCCCAAGTATTTTTGGCAGGTTTCTTTGTCTTCCTTTAAATCCTGCATCCAGCCATCATGGACAATTTTTCCGTCATCCATAATGTAAAAATAATCGCCAATTTCACTTGCCATCAGGAAGTTCTGCTCTACAAGCAGAATCGTCGTTTTTTCCTTCATTTTCAGAATCGATTCCATGAGTTTTTCAACCATGATCGGCGATAGTCCTTTGCTTGGTTCATCGATCAGGAGCAGTCCATCTCCATTGATATACGCCCTTGCAATTGCAAGCATCTGTTTTTGGCCGCCGGACAGCAAACCGCTTTTCTTGTTCCAGAACTTCTTTAAATCCGGAAAGAGGTCCATCATCCACTCCATTTTTTCCTCTGTCTCACCGCTACTCTTTGCCCTGGCCAGATTCAAGGTTTCTTCTACTGTCAGGGCGCTGAACATCCCCTGATTCTCCGGCACATAGCCGATTCCTTTTCGGGAGATCAGGTGGGTAGCAATTCCGCTGATTTTCTGATCGCGATAATGAATGGAGCCTGAGGTGGCTGGATTGAAGCCCATGATGGTGCGCAAAGTTGTCGTTTTGCCTGCCCCATTTCTCCCAAAAAGAACGGTAATGCTTCCCTTTTCCACCGACATGGAAACCCCCTGAAGAATATGATATTGACCTAGGTAGGTTTCGAGATTATCCAGTTTTAATAGACTCACGGTGCAAGCCTCCTAAATATGCCGTCTGAACTCTATTATCCTTAATAATTTCCTTCGGATTACCGCTTGCCAGGAGCTCTCCATTAAAGAGAACTACCAGGGTATCAGACAGATGCATAACCATCTCCATTTTGTGTTCGATTAAGACAATCGTGTACATGCCTTCTCTCTTTATATTTTCAATTACCTCCAGAATGGCAGGGATCTCTTCAACCGATATGCCTGCTGTTGGTTCATCAAGCAGAAGCAATTCTGTTTTTAGAGCCAGCAGCATGGCCAGCTCCAGTTTTCGTTTTTCCCCATGTGCCAGATCCTTTGCCAGGACCTCTTCCTTGCCGCTCAGCATACATCCTTCAATAGCCGCTTTTGCTTCATCCTGCTGGTGATTCATGTTTGTAAGACTTGGTAAAATAGAGTAGTAATCTTTGCTTGATGATTGGATAGCAAGCCTGATATTTTCGAGCACGGTCAATTCCGGAAAGATATTGGTAAGCTGGAAGGAGCGGCCGATGCCTCTTCTTGCCCGCAGAGGTACCGATAGCTTCGTTATATTGGAGCCCTTAAAATAAATTTCTCCCTTTGTTGGGGCAATCTGGCCGCTCAGCAAGTTGAAAAGTGTCGTCTTGCCTGCCCCATTGGGACCGATAATCGAAGTCAGTTTCCCCCGCTCTATTTCCAGGTTCACATCCTTGATGACATCATGCTCGCCAAAGGAAACAGACAGGCTTTTGGTTTCCAGAATATGTGCCAAATTGGCGTTCCCTCCCTCTGAATGTTTATCGGCCATTACGAATTGGCGGCTCTGTTTCTTCCATATTCAATTCCCTGATCAGCACCGGTACCGGATGATCTATGTCATCCTGTTCTTCCAGGGTTACGGCATACAGGGACTGCAATGCCTGATGATCCTCAGCCCGGAATTTCATGGTTCCTTTTGGTGTCTCAAACTCCATGTTTTCCATTGCGTTAATCAAGCCGTCCACATCCTTATCACCCTCTGTTTTCTTCAGTGCCTCTACAATGGAGATGGCAGCTGTCATGCCGCCTGCAGTAAACAGGTCAGGAACCTCCCCGTCGAACTTCTTTTTATGCTCTTCTACCAGCCAATCATTCACTTCATTATCAGGAAGAGTATGATAGTAAATGGAAAAGCCGCTCATGCCAATCAAAGAATCCATCGTTTTTAAGGATGCAATATCCTGTGCTGCAGTGGATATCTTAATTCCCTGCTCCTCCAGCTGCATATCTTTTAACTGTTTCCATGGTGCATTGGAGCCTGCCCAGACGATATAAAGGTAATCCGGCTTTTCATTGATAATGCTTTGAATATTCGCTGTGAAATCAGTCGAATTTGGGTCAGCATACTGTTCATTCACAACAGTGGCACCAAGCTTTTCGGCACCTTCCTTAAATGCAACAATTCCTTCCCGGCCATACGCATTATCCTGTGCGAAGGTTGCGATTTTCACATCCTTTTCCGCAATTGCAGCTGCACCGGCTACAGCATCCTGTGACGAATTTCTTCCTGTTCTGAAGATATACTTGTTCCAGTTTTGGCCGGTGATGCTGTCAGCAACAGCAGGCTCCACCACCATGATCTTTTCGTATTCCTCAGCAAGCGGCAATACGGCCAGTGTGTCACCGGAGCTTGATGAACCCACTAAGAAATCAACTTCATCCTCTTCCAGCAGCTTGGTTGCTTTTCTTACCGCTACATCAGGCTTTGTTTCCGTATCTTCCACCACGAATTCAATTTTTTTGCCTCCTACTTCATTGGACCCTTCTGTTGCATAATCGAGCCCCAGTTCAAATCCGGCAACTGTTTGCTTCCCATAAGTCTCGAGAGGACCGGTTAAAGAGGCAAGCACCCCTACTTTAATGATTTCTTCCTCTGAACTAGCTGTGTCTCCGGAACAACCGGAAGTAATAATAAGAGTAAGCGCAGTTCCAAGCATGAATAGCGATTTAATTAGGTTTACATTGAATTTCATAGCCTTTCCCCCTAAATTGATATTCTTTCGGCCATGTAAATCTCGCTGACTTTCCAGTTACTTTTTTAATTGCCCATCCATTCCACAACCGTCGCAGCCCACGTATAACCGGTTCCTGCACTGACCGCAACCGCAATATCTCCGGGAGTTAACAGGCCACGTTCCTGCGCAAAGTGCAGTCCAATGCACGGATCGAGTGAAGACATGTGCCCATGGTGATCTAAGTAAATGGCTTTTTCTTCTGGAAGTTCGAGTAATTGTAAGAGTTCTTTGAACATGGAACGTTTCGTATGCAGTGGCAAAAGGAGTTTGATATCTTGAGGAGTATAACCGCTTCTATGGAGTGCTTCGCGAACTACATGATCGAAATTCGCAATTGATACAGGATCCAGTCTTTCTTTCATGGATTGCGGGTCCTTCACATCAATAAAATGAAGGTTTTGTTCAATTGTTTCATGGCTGGCAAAATGTTTGGATCCTCCTGCAAGTGCTCGGACATCATCATGAAATGAGCCGTCTGTCAGGATGGCACTTTCTAGTATTTCATTCCGTGTGGCATCCCGGGTGACCAGTGCAGCGGTTCCGCCGTCTGCAAAATTGAACATAAAACGTGAGCGCGGATTCGCATAATCGATAATTTGTGATTCTTTGCATCCCCCGACAAGCAGGATGTTTTGAATGGAACGGTCTGAGACTAGCATGTCTTTGGCGACCTTCAGCGCAATCGGAAAACAGGAGCTGACATTCATAATTTCAAAGGCATAAGCATTTTTCGCCCCTAATTCATGCTGTATTTTCGGAGCACAGGACCAGACATAATAATCTTTATGGGGACTGCCAAAATAAATCACAACATCGATGGACAGCGGATTCATCCCTTCGATTGCCTGCCTTCCCGCTGCAATAGCCAAGTCAGAGGCATGCATAGAGTCATCAGCCACATGCTTCTGGATTAAACCGAACTTTTCAATAATCACTTGCTCCGGTATTCCCGTTTTTACAGCCAGGTCGGCTGCTGATTCGATTCCAGGGGGGAAAAATACTCCTGTTGATTTAATGCCGATTCCCATCAAATTACCCCTCCTTCCTCAGGCACCATCATCTTGGCCGTGCCTGTCAGCACTTTTATTCCATCCTGATTGAAGCACTCTGTCAAAAGCGTCAGTATTCGCCTTTCAATGTCAATATCCTGAACTGTTCCTTGTGCGGTAATTGTATCGCCAATGAAAACAGGCGCTTTAAACCGGATGGTCTGTTCCACATAAATCGATCCCTTTCCGGGAAGATGCACACCCAGAAGCTGAGATAATAGACTGGATGTTAAGAGACCATGTGCTATGCGCTTTTTAAATCTCGTTTTTTTAGCGTATTCTCCGTCTATGTGAACTGGATTGAAATCCCCGCTCAGCCCTGCGAACATTACAAAATCTGTTTCTGTAATCGTTTTGCTGCAGGAGGCCTGCTGGCCGACACTATAACTGATCATCTTTTCACCCTCTTACTAATAGTTTTGTTTTCTGTATTTTTCCGGTGGCATTCTTAGGGAGCTCCTTTAAGAATGTAACCTTCTTTGGAATTTTATATTTTGCAAGATTCCCAAGACAGTGCTGGAGAACATCCCCTTCCGATAAAGCGCTTCCAATTTCTTTTACTATAAACGCTTCAGGCACCTCGCCCCAGAGTGGGTCAGCATTTCCCACGACGGCGACCTCGATAACATCCTTCAATTGACTGATCACTTGCTCCACTTCAAGCGGATAAATATTTTCCCCTCCGGAAATGATCATTTCTTTCTTCCTGCCTACAATGTAAAGAAAGCCTTCTTCGTCCGTTTTTGCTAAATCCCCTGTCAGGAGCCACCCGTCCTTCAGGGCAAAGGCAGTCGCATCTGGACGGTTCCAATATTCCTTCATGATATTCGGTCCTCTTACTGCCAGCTCGCCAACTTCTCCTTCTGCGGCTTCTTTCCAATTAGAATCTATCAGCTTATATTCGGAAAATAACACCGGCTTTCCAATCGATCCTCTTTTCCGTGGTGCATCTTCTTTTGTGAGCATAAAGAGAGTTGGGGACGTCTCTGTCATTCCAAAGCCCTGCCCAAATAGAAATCCTCTATCAAAATAGGCATCTATCAATTCACGCGGGCATGGGGCTCCTCCATTATAGAACCAGCGGACTGTGCTGAGATCAGCTGTTTTGAATGATGGGTTTGTCAGCAGTGCCTGATGGATGGTCGGAACTCCCATCACAATGGAAACCCTGTGCTTTTCAATCATACTGAGAGCTTTTTCGGGCTCAAACTTCCCCGGGATGACAATCGTTCCGCCTGAAAATAAGGAAGGAAAAGCAAACAGCCCGATTCCCCCAATGTGAAACAGAGGAAGTAGTACGATACAGCGATCCTCGGATGTCAAATCAATCGCAAGGCGATTATTCACCGCATTCCAAAACATATTGCTCTGTGTTAGCACGGCCCCTTTCGGTTTGCCGGTCGTCCCTGAGGTGTAGCAAATAATATAAGCTGCTTCCTCGTCAATTGGGTTTTCATTAATAAAGCATGATTGTGAAAGCTCTCCTAAATCCTCCATAAACCCGACACTCTCAAGCCCGCTTTGGTTGACAAGGGAAGCTGCAAACTCGGCATTCTCTTTTTCGGCAAAAATCAGCTTTGAACCGCTGTCATTGAGCTGATAGACCAATTCCTTTGCACTTAGACGAATATTGAGCGGGACGGCCACGCACTCTATCTTTGCTATGGCAAATAGCAGGACAATGTATTCGATGCGGTTGTGTGACAAAATGGCGATGCGTTCGCCCTTTCTTCCCTGCAGCTTTTCATGAATATTCACCGCAGCTGAATCAATCATTTTATTCAGCTGCCTGTAGGTCACTTCTTCGTTTTCTGTAATAATTGCTGTTCGATCTGGATGTGTAAATGCCCATTTTTGTATCCAATAGGCAATCCCTTTCATCGAACTCCCCCTCCTTACTTTTTTAGACCCTGGAAGATAAGAGTCATCGCTGCATCAAAGGCTTCTTCAGGAACCTCTTTCTTTTCCCAATACACCCATCTCATACCGAGGAACTGACCGATCGACATTAAACAGTAAGCCACTGTCTCCTGGTCCAGATCCTTAAACTCACCAGCTTCAACCCCTTGAGACAGACTCTTTAAAAAACCATTGGCGAGCTTACCGTAATACCACCGGAACAGCTCCTGATCCACTACTACTGCCTGCTGGACAATGCTGTACAAATTCGGATGGTTTTTGACCCAGCTGAAGAATGCGAAAAAGCCATTTCGCTGTGCTTCCTCAAATGAGGAGCTCCCTGCCATTCCTTCTTTAATTGCACTGCGCAGATCGCGGCTGTAGCTGCGGATCAGTTCATCATATATATCTTTCTTTGAAGGAAAATAATTATAGAAAGTTCCCTGGGCGACTTTCGCTTCCTGTGAAATATTGACTATGGAAGCTTCAAAATAGCCTTTCTGCCCAAAGATCTCCTCAGCTGCTTTTAATAATTTTTCACGCGTTTCAATTCCTCTTGGGGTTAGTGCTTTTTCCTCAATTCCATTTTTAATTGACACCTGAATCACCTCTCAACTTTATTATAATTAATATTCTTAAAATTACAACAATAATTTTCATTAATATTTATAGACAAAATAAATCTAGTAAAAAATCAGCAACAAAACCCCCGCCCAGACTAAAGTGGCGGGGGTAGGTAATATTAACCTAATCAATTAATCGTTTCTTGTAATTTTCCCAATCAGATCAACTTCTAATGCAAACCATATAGTCCCATCATCACAGGATGTAATGCCATGAGGTTCAGCGTTAGCAGTTTCAATTGAGAATTCCTCAATCAGCCCATTGGCTGTAAGCCTTCCAATCTTATTAGCTCCCCATTCAGTAAACCATATTTCACTTCCTCTCCCTGCTGTGATGGCATGCGGCCTGGCGTTAGATGTAGGAATTTCGTATTCTGTTATTTCTCCTGTTTCAGTAATACGGCCAATTTTATTGCCGTTAATCTCTACAAACCAAAGTGCTCCATCGTTTCCTTTTGCAATTCCGACCGGCCCGGAAGCAGGAGTGGGAATGGCAAACTCCGTCACTTCCCCATTTTCCGTAATTCTTCCAATGGCATTATTTTGGTTTTCAGTGAACCATAGCGCACCATCAGAGCCAAGTGTGATAAACGATGGGTACGAACCTTCAGTAGGGAGATCATGTTCTTGTATAGATCCATCATCCTTAATCCGCCCAATGCGATTTCCGTTTAATTCAGTAAACCAGATATCACCATTTCTCCCTTCCGTAATCCCATACGGTGCTGAATCTGGCTGGGGCAAGGGATATTCCTGGATAGTCCCTTCCTTCGTAATCCTACCAATATTGTTTGCCCCATTCTCGGTAAACCAGACCTCATCTTTTGAAGACACCATTACACACATGACCTTTGCATCCAGTGTCGGCACTGGGTATTTAGTTATTTCTCCATCCAATCCGATGCAGCTGATCATATTGGCTTTATGCTGTGTAAACCAGACATCGCCCTTTTCTGAAGCAGCGATTCCATATGGGGCAGTATTTGTACGATCAAGTATGATCTCCTGTAATATAAATTCCATCATTTTACCTCCGAATCACAAAAAATTCCCTAAACAAAAGCCTCCTATCCCGAATTTCCCAGACAGGAGGCAGTGCCGCTAAACCATAGACTTAAATAGGCTTTTTGAAATATAGCCGTTCTTCAAGTCAAAAAGCACACACATTCAATCCTGTCTCAGAAAAAATCATCGATACCTAAAGCCCATTTCACATGGTATTGAACGGAACGCGAGGCTGTACTATCGATTTTCTCTAATTGCAGGATTAAAGGATCATGTGCGTTTCTTCACCCTTTCAGCTTTGAATACTCTCACTTTATGACATTTACTGGATGATGTCAATTGTTGCTTGACCAATAGAGATGAAATAATTAGAATAATGGGAAATATTCAAACGGTCTTCTTTTAAGAAACCATTTTAATATATAATAGAGTGTTGAATTACACAGAAAGGTTGAGACATCATGAAAAAGGTTTTTGCAAATTACAAATTAACCATCTTCCTGCTCCTTTCCATCCTGGTCGGCGGAGTTGCTGGAGTGGTTTTTGGCCCGAAAACTGCGGTTGTAAAGCCGTTTGGGGATTTATTTTTAAATTTATTGTTTATGATCATTGTGCCGCTTGTCTTTTTCAGCATCGCATCGAGCCTTGCGAATATGGGAGGAATGAAAAGGCTTGGAAAGATCATGGCTGGAATTTTCACCGTATTTTTTATTACGGCAGTCATTTCAGCCATCTTGGGCTTCATCGGAATCTCCATTGTGGATCCGCTGAAGAATACAGATGTCTCTGCCATTAAAAGCATCATGACAGATGCGTCCATCGATCCTGAGGCAGAAGAAATCACGTTCCTGGGGCAGCTCGTTCAGGCCTTCACGGTTCCTGATTTCCAAATGCTGTTCTCGAAGAATAACATGCTGCAGCTGATTGTGTTCTCGATTTTATTCGGATTGGCAACAGCGATGTCAGGTGAAAAAGGCAAACCGATTGCCAACCTTCTTTCATCTGGTTCAGCCGTGATGATGAAAATTGTTGGGTTTGTGATGTACTATGCACCAATCGGTCTCGGCTGTTACTTCGCGACGATCATTGGTGAGCTTGGTCCGCAGATTCTCGGCGGATATGTACGTGTGTTTGTTCTTTATCTGGTATTAACGCTAATTTACTTCTTTGGTTTCTTTACGCTGTATGCCTTTGCGGCTGGCGGAAAAAATGGCATCAAGGTGTTCTGGAAAAATGCAATCACCCCTTCTGTCAGTGCGATTGCCACATGTTCGAGTGCCGCCTGTATTCCAATTAACCTTGCGGCTGTCAGAAAAATGGGTGTTCCACAGGATATCGCGGAAACCATGATCCCGCTTGGGGCTAACACGCATAAAGACGGCTCTGTTCTTGGTGGAGTGTTTAAGATTATGTTCCTGTTCAGCTTGTTTGGGAAAGACATGTCGAGTATCACCAGCATCCTGACTATTCTGGCTGTTTCGTTCCTGGTTGGAGCTGTTATGGGTGCCATTCCTGGCGGCGGAATGATTGGCGAAATGCTCATCTTGAGCGTGTTCGGCTTCCCGCCAGAAGTCCTGCCGATCATCGCTGTTATCTCTACAATCATCGATGCACCGGCTACCCTGCTGAATTCAGCCGGCAATACGGTTTCGGCCATGATGGTCAGCCGGATTGTTGAGGGGAAAAATTGGCTTAAGGAATCATTGCTTGCAAAATAACATGTAAATAGTAAAGAGGGCTGGGATGAACTCGAATCATTCCGGCCCTTTTATTATTAAAGGACACCGGATTCCCTCCAGTGCCCTTCAATCTATTAAATAATAGATTTTTTCCCGAACTTATCAGAATTAATAATATGACTGCTGAACATATCCCAATTTGTAACCTTTGGAAAACCCTCAACTGCTAAATCTGCCGAAAACTGCGAGATAATTGGCGGCTTTAATTTTAGTGAATTCAGCTTTTGGTAGCTTTTGAAAAATACTTCACTCGGATCCCCATCAAGTACAATTTTTCCCTCATCAATGACCACTACCCGGCTTGCATATTGGGCAACCACCTCCATATCATGTGTAATCATGATAATCGTCGCATCCTTTTCAACGATCAGTTTATTCATTAGTGTTAAAAGAGCTTTAAGGCTCTGCTCATCTTGGCCTGTAGTCGGCTCATCCAGGAGGATGATTTTAGGGTTTGATACCAGCATGGTAGCTACTGCCAGCCGCTGTCTTTCGCCTCTGCTGAGAGAAAACGGATGTTTCCTTCTTTTCTCCTGTAATCCCACTGTTTGAATGGCCAGCTCTACTTGTTCTTCAATCACTTCTTTGCTGCAGCCCCGGTTGATGAGACCGAATTCCACTTCCTCTTCTACGGAATTGCAGAAAAGCTGATTGTCAGGGTTTTGAAAAACATAGCCAATATCCAATATAATATCCTGCACTTTATGTTTTTTCGTATTTTTATTATTAATCATAACAGAACCCTGGCTGGGCTTCAGCAGCCCAATTAAGTTTTTCATTAAAGTGGATTTTCCACAGCCGTTGTGCCCAACAATCGCCAGGAACTCGCCTTTTTGCACTTCAAGATTTATCTCATAAAGAATCTGCTTGCCCTTTTGATAGCTGAAATTTACACCTTCCAGCTTAGCCACGCACTCTCCGTTCACATTCTTCATTTCGGCCTGCTGCTGCGGCAGGGCAAGTTCTCCGGATTCCAGAAGTTCTTTTACCCATTCATTAACCTCTTTCCTGGAGATGGGATTAGAACGACTAGAATGTCCTGTATCAATCAGGTATTTTGCCAGTCTGATATGGTCCGGTATTCGGATTCCGAGTGAGTCCAGTTCATCAAAGTGAGCATAAAAAACATCGCTCGGTACTCCATTATAAAGAATTGATCCCTCGTGCATAATGATTACTCTATCAATGGCTTCGATCAAATCGTTTAGATCATGTTCGATAATGATAAAGGTTGTATCGATTTCTTCTTTCAATTCCATGAGAATGTCCATTACTTCCTGCTTGCTTACTGGATCGAGATCGGTTGTGGGATCATCTAATATAAGGATAGACGGAAGCATCGCCAGGTTGCTGGCAATGGAGACTTTTTGCTTTTGCCCGCCGGATAGTGAAAAGGTAATTTGCTTTTTAATGTTTTCGAGCCGCAGCTTTTTTAGCGCGTAGTGAACTCTTTCCCGAATGACTCCCTGCTGATAACCCTGGCATTCTACTCCGAAGGCAATTTCATCCTCCACCCGTATGGAGAAAATCTGATCCTCTGGATTTTGAAAGACCATTCCGATCTCGCCGGCAAGGTCATGCATTGGAACTTGCTGAGTGTTCTTCCCATTGATGTCAATATTCCCTGATAACTGCCCTTCAGCCAGATGGGGGATGATTCCGTTCAGACATTTCGCTAGAGTCGTCTTCCCGCTTCCGCTTGTACCGCAGACAAGAACAAATTCCCCCTTGCTAATTTCCAGATTGATATCATCCAGTGCGTACTTTTCTGTGCCTGGATAAGAAAAATGGAGTCCTTTTATATCCACAATTGGATTGCCAGCCATTTCTTCTCTCCTTTCTAAAGAGATTTAGCTGTAAACAATGGAATTGGTCCCTCCCAGCCCCAGAACGTAACGAATATAGATGGCAGCAGCAAAGAATAGAATCGTTACAGCGATTGCCATCCAATCCCTTTTTGTTAATTTCATATCCTGATAGTATTCCTTCCAGGCCATCTTACTGAAGCCTTTGCTTTCTACAGCCAGGCCCATTGTCCGGCTTTTCCGCAAAGAATTGATTAATAGCGGAAACACAGCCAATTTAAAACTGTTCCAGCTGCCCTTCAGCCCTTTTTTATTTACACCTCTTATGGTTTGCGCATTGGAAATGTTCGTAAGTTCCTCAAAGATCAGCGGGAAAAATCGTAAAGTGCCAAGGAACATGAATGCTACGTTGATCGGCACCTTCATCTTCATCAAGCCTTTAGCCAGCAGAGCCGGGTCTGTTGTGGAGATGATAATAATCGTCATAAAACAGGGAATGCCAATCCGATACCCCAGGATTAACCCTGAATAAAGGCCGACATCAGTTGCCTGAAGGGAGCCTATGGAGAAAAGGATGGCTGCATCCGGCTGATTGTAATTGTAAAAGGTTGCAAACACTATAGCTGACATCGCCAAAATTAAGATGGTCACAAGTAAAGGAAGAATGGGTTTTATCTTAATTCTGGCTGAAAACCACAACACCATTCCCAACAGAAGGATGCCTGTTAAATAAAGAGGATCCATAAATAAAAGCGGAATAATCACAAAACCAAGAATCATAAACAGCTTTGCCCTTGGATCCAGTTTATGAACCCAAGTATCTTCATCCAAGTTTGATACAAAATCTATTGCTGCCAATTATCACACCTCCTGGGATGTGGACTGAATTTAGCCCATGAGCGTTTTAATCCGCATACCGAGCTTCTTGCCAAACAGCGTCCCAATGACCATGCCCACAATGGAAATAGCAAACACGATGCCAATTAAATGGAATGGAACAGGAATTTTCATCACGCTGACAATGCTCCACCAGACAAACGCCTCATAAACGATGTTGTAGAGAACGGCCGCGATGATCAGATGTTTTGTGCTGGAGTAGACTTCATCCGGATTTTCAAAGGCTTTTTTGCTCATGTTCAGGTAGAGCTCGGGAAGGAGCGGAGCGATGACGACCAATACCCAGTAAACCGGAATTTCTCCCTGGATAAAGAAATTAATCGCGCACCAGGCAACAGTATAGTAAAAAGCTGCATAAGGCCTTCTGACAATGACCCAGCAAAGAACCAGGCAAAAAGCACAAAATAAGTAGACAAAGGTATGATTAAAAGGGAACACAATTCCTGCAAACTTAAAGAAGTACCAAAGGACCCTGTACAGGACAGCGAAGATGACAATGGTAATTAAATCTACAGCGGTAATTCTTCTCTTTAACTGCTGCACTTGATTGTTCATTTCCATTTCATTACCCCCTCAGTTTTTAAAGGAATACCTTATTTTGAGTGAATAATCCCTCCGAGAGTTTGTATGCTCTCACTTGTTAGTCCGCTAAAATGAACTCCTTCCTTGCGAAAATCCTTGTCCGTCAGCAGTGATGCCGTTTCAATAATCGCGTCGGTATACAGTGTCTTCATTCCGGCTAATTTCCCTAATTCCGATATTGGAACAAGTCCATAAGGAATATCTTCTGTAAAATACCTGTGTTCCAGTGTTGAAGGTCCGCTCCCATGAGGGAAAAGTCCTGGTAAAGCTCTATACAAGCTGGAATAGTCCGTGCCATAAAATTTATTTAATAATGTCAGAATATCTTGTGTCTCTGCCTCCAGCAGCCGGGCTAAGGTCAATCTTTCTTCATCCAGTTTTTCAATATATGCGACGGTTCTTGGGGAGACACCTTGAGGATAGAACTGAAATTCCTCAGAAGCATCAATCCGGCTGGCGTTGAATAAGGCGATAGGTGTGTGGATAACGACATTGGTATTATTTATGGAAGTTTCAAAGACATTTTTAGTCGGTGTTAATTGCGGAAAAGTATCTAATAACTTTGATGAGAGTGGAGTATTAGCGGAATTTGGAATAGAGCCTATGAGTACATTCTGTTTCACTTTACTGATATGAACTCTGCCATTATTGTCAGCTTTGCTTACAAAAGGCATGGCACTTGTCTCTGCAATTGTGATCTGTTTATCTTCAAATGTCTTGCCCAGGATTTCTTTGCATTCAATCGCTCCCCAATACCCAGGGAAGATTGCAATCATTTGATTGATTTTTACTAATGGCTTTAACTGATGAAAAATAGGTTTGTGTCCGGCTGCGGTCGTTGTGATAATAATAAATTCAGCGTCTTCTGTCACTTCCTTAAGGTCAGCTGAGGCTTTTATTGATGCTTTGCCTGAATACACACCTTTTAAGGTAAGCCCGTTTCTGGAAATTCTTTCTGCTTTCCGGGAATCTCTGCTATATAATTTCACCTCCTTTCCATGTAAAGATAGATAACCGGCTATCGCTTGCCCTGTATTGCCAGCCCCAATCACTGCAAATGTCATAGAATCCTCCTTCTTTTTCTATTCATTTTCATTCATGGTGTTTTCATATTGTTTAAGAGCTGTTACAGCCTTCTCCATTGCCTTTAATACGTGCTTTTTCATCATGAGTTCTGCATTGTGCTTATCTTTCTTTGCTATCACTTCAAGAAGGGCCTCGTGCTCGAAAGATGTTTCCTTAGTATCGATAAAATGAGCGAGTCTTCGATACCGCATAATGTGATCATTAAGCTGGCGCAGTATTTTGACAGCTGTTTTATTCTGGCTTACTTCATAAAGATACGTATGAAATTGACTGCCAAAAGTGCTGACTGCCTCCATATCCCTTTCATTTGCAGTTTGTTTGATCATGTTAGCAAAATAGGATAAATGTCTAACATCCTGTTCGGTACACTTCTCTGCCGCTTCCGCTGCAATTATGCCCTCAAGCATGCTGCGGACAAGAAAGAGCTCTCTGACCTCCTTGACAGATACAGGTGCAACCTTTAGCCTCCCATTCGTCTGCCTGACAACCAATTCCTCAAGCTCTAGCCTTTGCATCGCTTCACGGAGAGGTGTCCGGCTAATTTTAAGATCCTTGGCCAATTCTTCTTCCGCAATTGGCTGATTAGGTGTGTATTCACATTTAAGAATCCGCTCTTTTATTTCCTGATAAGCAAAGTCTTTTGCTGAAATTCTTACTGAAACTGAATTTTTGTTCAAACCCGCACCTCACCTTCGTATAATTGTATACAGTTATATTTTATTTCAGAATTTTCGTAATATTACTTTTATCACTAAAAAAGACGTGTGGATCTCCACAACGTCTTTTTGCTTCGTTTTATATCCTTACTCAACGAAATGGCCTGCAAAGTTCTGCCCTCTAATCATTCTTAAAATTATCTATAAAACTTGCATCAATTTCTGCACCAGTATTTATCAAACTTGCAATAACCGAACCAGCGACAGGCGGCAAATCAGGTAAAATAATAACCGGTTTTATGTTTTGAAATTGAAGACTATCTTTTATATTAGGAATAAACCATTCTGCACTGTTATAATTTCCTCCTGCTAATACGATGGGGAGCTCTTTATTTACCCCTTGATCCTTAAACAACTTAAGAATCAGTCTGCGAATGTTTTTCCCCATCTCTATGCCAGCCTGCTTTAGAATCTCTTGCGAAATGAGATCCCCGCCTTCTGCAGCTTCAACAACCAACCTGCTTAATGACGCTATCGTCTCTTTCGCTTTTGTGAAGTCATAGATAACTGGAATCAGCTCTGGCACTATCTTTACTTTTAAGGTATTGATAATAGCAGGTGTTAAGAGCGTTTTCTCCCCAAATCCGTCATACTCGTCAAAAACGGCTTTTAGCGCGAGTTTTCCAATTGAAAAGCCGCTACCTGAATCGTCAAGCAAAAATCCCCATCCACCGACTCTTGTTCGCTCACCTTCATCGTTGATTCCGAAAGTAATCGAACCTGTACCGCTGATATTGACAACCCCCGGCTGTCCCAAAGTCCCCGAATATAGGGCATTAACAGCATCATTATCGACTTTTAAAAGGCAATCTTCCGGAAAGTATTTTTTGTATAACTGCCCCATTTTGCTCTTATCATCTTCACGGTCAACCCCGGACATCCCTGCAAAAAAACTCTTTACCTCAGCAAACTTCTCTGGTGCACGCTGCTGTAAATCTCCTAGTAATCTGCTTAGCTCTTTTTCAACAAATTCATAGCCAAGGCTATTCGGATTAGTTGGTCCTACAGCTGCTTCTGCATGAACTCTTCCTTTTTCGTCACATATGACACCTTTAGTTTTTGTACCGCCTCCATCAATTCCTAGTACATACATATTGTATTAGCCTCCAGTAAAACTTGTATTTTAACCTGCATGAAGCTGCAGCGAATGCAATTGTGAAAGCTACTTGATAAAGCCGACCCATTTTAATAGCAGTCAATTATTTTGTACCGTTAGCTTGAACTGTAAGCAAGCTGCCTGCTCATACAAGCCCCGAAAAAACGTGTGGAAACCCACACGTCATTTTTTCTTATTATACCCTTTTTCGCCATATGGCTGTAGTTCCTCCAGCCACTTTTCCTCCAGTTTCCCCAGGGCTTCCTTCTCGTTGAAATACGGATCGTCTTTCTTTTTCAGCTTCTCAAGAATGCTGATTTCAAAAGCCTCTTTTCCATATTGATTCCATTCGTCCTGCAGCTCCCGATTTGGCATATAACTATTTGTTTCAAGTGAAAATTTAACCCCGTTCAAGTTTTTTAAATTATTTGTGCTGCCAATGAATACTTTATTGTTCACTGTATTTTTTATTTGATAAACCCCCGCTTCAATGGGCGTTTCTTTAAACTGCTGCTTCAATTCTCTTTTACGTTCCATAGGAATCCCCCGTTTTTCTATTTTTTAAGCCAATACTCGCTGCCATCGGGCTTTCTGTCTAAAAATCCATAATCAATCAAATACCGTCTGATCAGAGCATAATCCTCATAAATGCCCTTAAGTGCCTGGTTTAACTCTTTCTCGCCATATATGTGTTCAGACTTCAGCCTGCCCGCAATCTCCCGCAGTACAATCAGCCTTTGCTTCTCCCTTGGCGGAAACTTTGCAAGAGACATACTTTGGCCCTCAGTGAAGTAGTTCTTGAGAACTTTCACTTGTTCTTCCTCTGTAATGTTATAGCGTTCATCCACCATCGTGGCTGTTTTATGGACCGGCAGGAACGCTGGTGCGTGCTCATCCTTTTCCTTCAGCAATTCCATAATTGCGAGAAATGTCTTCGCCTGACGCTCCTTTTCCTTTAAGGCAAAACGGTGATGGCGAATGGTCGAAGTGCTTCCCATGTCCAGTTCCTTTTGAATATTCTTATCGCTTATGCCTTGATAAAAAAGCTGGAGAAGGCTTTTTTGATGATCCGTAAGCCCTGTAAGTTTTTTATCCATCGAAAGCAGATAGTCAAATACAGAAATATGCTCCGTTTCAATATGAATGCGCATATAGCGTTCTGCTTCATAAAATCGATCTTTGTATGGGTAGACGATCCCTTTTTCCGTCTTTTCCCCGCATAACAGGCAAGTGTATGCTTCTTTTTCTTCAATGAAGCCTTGCTTTAGCTCCTCCAAGGAGGAGTCCCAAAATTGATTTGATAATTCCATTTTGACAACACACCCTAATTTATTTAAACAAATTCAATATTTGTTTGGTTTACATTAAACATAATAAGATATCGTTTAGATATAGTCAATATTTTATAAACAAATTTTATTTTTATTCTTAAACAAAATAGGCATATGTTTATAAAATAAATAAAGACCTTCAATAGAAGAAGGTCTTTTCACATTTTAGGTTCCCGATTTCCAGGAGTATGTTATTTATTTTCATAATCCCTATAATGAATGATTTCAGATAGAATTTTGCATCCTTTAGCTTTCTTTAGCTCCGCTCTGGCTTCTTCTCTGTTGTCGTACTCAAACATTTGGATCCGGTCCTGTAAAAATAGCGTTAATATCCACATATCGAATTCCTCCCTGGAGATCAGATTCGTTAAAGAGGTGCACGAGCCGCATCGTTCTGAGTGCATGCAGAGAAAAAGGATTTAAAAGGTTTTCATTTTAAAAACAGATTAAAAACAACCGTGATCAGCCACCCAAGGGCAATCGTTAGAGAAATATATGTACTGACATACAGCAATATCTCCATCATGGTTCCTCCCCCAATGCTGGAATTTATTTTAAGGAGTGATTTCTGCTGCTGTGAATGAACCAATACTCATCTCCCTTCCTTCTAAAATAATGTCATTATAACAAGCGATAATTAAAAAAATGTCGAACAAGCAGAGCTTTATCAAATTGTAAATAGAGTGTTATCTTCCTTTAATATAGGGACTTTTTTGTTTTATAAATGCAAAATAGCGAAATAATTTTTCGTCAGGTTCTATTCAGCGACTTCCCTTAAATCAAAGTAATGAAAGCAAAAAAGCCCAATTTGTATCACCAATAAAAAGCGAATGTCTCGGTAACTCAAATTAGGCCATCAATAAATTCCTTTCC
The DNA here is from genome assembly GCF_023715565.1 of Cytobacillus firmus. Classification (GTDB taxonomy): domain Bacteria; phylum Bacillota; class Bacilli; order Bacillales; family Cytobacillaceae; genus Cytobacillus; species Cytobacillus firmus_C. Next base: position 92,242 of record NZ_JAMBOJ010000005.1, read on the forward strand.
TCCATAGGAGGGTGGGGATCATAAGAAAATAATATAAAGCAGAAAGATGATATTGGCACTTTGCACAAGATCTTAATGTCGCTTAACAGGATTTCCCTCCACTCTGCTAATATTTCAGTATATGGAATTAAATTCTTTCAGCCTTTTAACAAGGCCGCCATTTCCAAATTTAATATACTTATGATTTTCATGCTTAAGCCCTTTATCGCTGATATATTCCAAAAATGATAAGAGCAGGATTCTCCGGGTAAGAATATTTACGTTACCCTCCTGAAAAAACCACTCATCAATCGTATTATATACGCCCTTATTGATCCCATATCGCCGATTACACCAATTGAAAAAATGCAAATCCGGCAAGTTAAGGATTTTACTGTGAAAAATAGGTTTTTGTCTATTTATCTTTAACAATGACTCCATAGGAACCCCCTCCTTTTTATATGCTTGCAACTTAACTGATCTGTAATTATTAAAGCAATTCAAATAAAATAGGATTTATATTTTCGCCTGGCAAGTTTTAATAGCTCAGGCTCTTTCTTGTAAGCTGTTTTCGTAAAGTATGTTGCTATTTGTATATATCTACTGAGTTGATTGTAGCTGGTGTGCGAGATCCTCGAAAATGCATGCGCATTTTCTTCGAGCGGTGAGTACTCAAGGAAGCTTATTCAACGTCCTGCGGGAGTAGCGGGACAGGCGAGAACCCGCAGACGCGTAGCGTCGAGGAGGCTCAGCGCCCGCCCAGCGGTTCGCTGAGCCTCCCCTCGCTGCAATCAACGGACAACTTTGATTAGGAATATAACGATTTATTCGAAAGGTCCTCCTATTATTAAAGCTCCTGTATACGAATGCATTCAGGAGCCCTTGCAGGACTAATCAAATAAAATAAATAATACTTTTTATCGTTATACAGCTTTATAATTACTATCATTCTCTTTTCCTTTATTCCTCTTCAATAGCGGGAATACAAACAATACGATAGAAATAAGAATAAAAGCTCCTCCTGCCGGTCTTGTAAAAAATAATAATGGATTGTTTTCATACATGATTAATGCTCTGAGCAGATTAGGCTCCAGAATTGGTCCTAATATTAATCCCAATACGATTGCCGGAATTGATATATCTAACTTTTTTGCCAAAAAGCCGATTAAGCCAAATATCAGCATAACCGTGACATCAAATATCCTATGACTTGCCGCAAATGAACCCATGATTGAAAAAACGGTGATAAATGTCCAAATAAAGCTTTGCGGAAGCTTCATAATGGATACAGCGGCCTTCACTTCCATCATTCCAATGATTAAGACAAAAAAGGTTGCCAGAAATAAAGAGGCAAAGATCGTATAGACCAAATCACTATTTTGTGCAAATAGAAGTGGTCCTGGCTGCAATCCATGTATTTGGAATACACCTACTAAAATAGCAGCAACTGCTCCTCCGGGAATACCAATTCCAAGCAAAGGGATAAAAGTGCCAACCGCTGCCGCTGAGCTTGCTGTTTGCGGTGCAATTACACCTTCATGCACACCTTTTCCAAACTGCTCCTTCTTTTTTGAAACCTTTTTTTCAGTCGTATATCCTACAACACTGGCAACGGTTGCTCCTATCCCTGGAAGACTGCCAATCAGGAGCCCAATTAGGGAAGACCGAATGTAAGTCCATCTCATTTTGATATGTTCTCTTATTTTAGGCAAAACAATTTTGGATGATTTTTTTTCAACCTTGTTTGATTGCTTAAAATTAGATATTTTAACAAATACCTCTGACATCGCAAATAGACCTATGATGACAGGAACAAAATCAAAGCCATTTTGTATATCGGAAACTCCAAATGTATATCGGTCAATTCCTGTTAATGGAGCAATTCCCACAGTGGATAAAAACAGGCCGAACATAATGGAAAATACGGTCTTATACGTATTGTTTCCTGTATAGATCATGGAGGCAAGAGCAATCAGCACAAGTCCCATGATCTCTACGGGACCCAAAAACGAGCTGAATTCCGCCAAAAGATTCGTCCCAAAAACAAGGCCAATTGTTCCAATCAGACACCCTAAAGCAGTTGAGACAATGGCAAATCCTAATGCCTTTGGAGATTCGCCTTTTTTGGTAAGCTCATAGCCATCTACCGCTGTCATCGCACTATCGCTATCTCCGGGTATATTGAACATGATCCCAGTTGTGGTTCCTCCATATAAACCGCCAATAAAAATCGAAATTAGAAACACAACCGACGTGATCGGATCCATCGTATATGTGAAAGGCACCAGCAAAGATATCGCCATAATGGCAGATAACCCAGGTATGCTTCCAAACAGCATGCCTAATAGAATTCCCAATATACAAAAAAGCAGATACTCAGGTGTGAAAATTAACGTAAATCCACCCAATAGCCCACTTGCTAAAGTCTCCATAAACCATTACTCCTTTTTGATGCATACTGCTACATTCATATAATCGTGATATCAATTCCAGAAGGTTCCCGCGGGAAATGTAATCGCAAGAAGCTCCTGGAACAAAACAATCAGCAAACTCCCAAAAATAATGGAACTGGCCAGATTTATTACTTTCAAACGCTTATCAAGAAAAGCCTGTAATATTACAATAAATAAAAGCGTTGAAATCCAAATACCCACAAATGGTAGAGAAAAAGAGTAAAGGATGATGAGTAAAACCGGGAAAAAGCGAAGTGATTCACTGCTGTTAATCACTCCACTATTTTTCATCCAGCCAAAGCATGCGAACAGCATGAATATCAAAATGATTACTGGAAACAGAAATGCCTGCCAATCATTCAATAAATTTGTCACTGTAATGCCAATCAGGATCAACAGAATTGGCACCAGTATTTTAGGAATATTTATTGTCATAGATTTGCTCCTCATTAATCAAGCTTGGAGGATTGCTCTTTTAAATAAGAGTACTCATCCTCTAAAAATGTCTTTAATGCTTCTCCAGTTAATATTCCTTCTCTTATATTCAGATACTGCTCTTTTTCATATTTTTGATAGCTTTCAGTTTCCATTGCTTTGGTAAATAACTCCTGTAACTTCTCTACCACTTCCGGCGGTGTCCCGCTTTTCACTGATACACCCCTCCAAAATCCGGTTGAAAGATCTAAATCATATTGCGAAGTCACTGGAACATCTTCAAAGCCTTGGACTTTCTCAGCGGACATGGCGATGACTGGCTTATAATCTTCATTATCCAGAAAGGACTTTACGTCACCAGGCTGTTCGTGAATAATATCGACGTTCCCGCCTAATAAAGCTGCATAGCGTTCTGAAGGCTCATCATATGGCACATTCTTAAACTTAACATCAAAATGTTCTTCCAGCCTTTTAATAGCGATGGCATCCGTCCCATTTAGGCCAGTAGTGGCAACCTTCAGTTTCCCGGGATGTTGTTTGGCATATTCGATTAATTCATCAAAGTTCTGAAAGCGGTCTTCCTGGCTTTTGATAAACCACATGTCGATATTATGCTGATTTCTCATAATAGGTTCAATTTCCTCTAAGGTGTGGTTGCTGTTGCCTTGAACCATTGTTAATAGAACATCTTGTGTATTTCCAAAAATGGTGTACCCGTCAGCTTTTTGCTTCAAAAAATGGTTTAGTCCAGTTCCTGTCATGGCACCAGGCATATTGATGGGAACAATATTATATCTGGGATCTACTTCCTTCGCAGCCTGGATTAAATTCCTGGCAAATTGATCTGACCCCCCGCCAGTTCCATAAGGAATGATCCAGTTAATCGTTTTATTTGGATATTCATCCTTATCCGTGGCTGTTTCCTGGCTGGAGCAGGCTGTCAGCAAACCGGAAAGGACGATAAGCGCTATTAATTTCTTCAAAGTGACTCCCCCATTCTACCTAGCAAAAGTCTTAAATTCTTTTTGGTTTGCAAATATATTTCTCTTCTCAATCGGCAATAAAGGAAACAGCAATTCCGCAACTGTATATGCCTCTTCAAGATGCGGATAACCGGATAATATGAACGTATCTATTCCAAGCTCTGAATACTCGATCAAACGTTCCGCTACACTTTCAGGACTTCCAACCAGTGCAGTTCCCGCCCCTCCCCTTACTAAGCCAATTCCGGCCCAGAGGTTGGGACTAACAACTAATTTATTTTTATCTCCGTTATGAAGAGCGAGCATCCGCTGCTGGCCGACGGATTCCGTTTTTGATAATTCTTTCTGGGCTGCTGCAATTGTTTCATCGTCAATATGCTCTATTAACTCATTTGCCGCTTTCCAGGCTTCATCTTCTGTTTTTCGAACGATGACATGTAATCGAATCCCAAATTTTATTTCGCGCCCCTCCTGTGCAGCCAATTCTTTCATTGCTTTCACTTTCTCACTCACTAAATGAGGGGGCTCCCCCCATGTTAAATATACATCTGCATGCTTGGCTGCAACCTTTTGCCCGGCTAATGATGATCCTCCAAAGTATAGAGGCGGATATGGGGTTTGGGCCGATTGAAATTGAACCTTTGCACTTTCCACACGTAAATAATTTCCCTTGTAATCCACTACTTCTCCCCGCAGAAGACCTCTCCAGATATCCAGAAACTCGTCCGTCAGGTTATATCGTTTAGAATGATCCAGAAATACACCTTCACCAGCTAATTGCTTTGAACTCCCGCCCGTCACAATATTCAGCAGCAGCCTTCCTTCCGAAATCCGATCCAGACTGGCAGCCATCCTGGCGGCGACAGTAGGTGTAATCACACCAGGCCTTAAAGCAACTAAAAACTTTAAACGATCTGTATACGTAATTAAAGAAGATGCCAATGTCCAGCTTTCTTCGCAAAATTCTCCTGTTGGAATTAGCATTCCATCGTATCCCAGTTCTTCAACAGATGTTGTGATTTGTTTCAAATAATTAAATGAAAGCTCCCGCTGTCCAATGGAAGTACCAATGTATCTCCCATCCCCATTTGAAGGCAAAAACCAAAACATTTCCATAAGAAACCCCTCCTGTTCAAGATCTAAACCGTGTTTTTTCTTCTAAAAAAAACACAAAGAGGCTCTAATTCAACATACTGATAGCTGTTGAATTAGAGCCTCTAGTGGTCTAGTCGACTCATCCTTATTCTAATAAAACACATTGAATTACTCGGTTTTATAATTTTATTTAATCCTATAGTATTTTTTTCGATTAGTCAATGATTTTTTAACATTTTATATGAAGATAACTTTTAATTCGATATCCTTATTCCTAGGTTTGTAATAGGTAAGGACGACCCTAGCTGGAATTTTTTCAATGCTATGATGATGGGCAGTGCACGCTTTGGTGAATCAGCAATGAAATTGGTGTGAAAGAATATTTTTTTGGCCATGTTCATAAGGCAAGAATAAAGGATGTAGAGATTCAGGGTTGTAATATTCCTTTTCAATTTTTAAGCGCGGTAACCTAGCCTACTCTTGTGAACCACTTGTAATATACTCTTGAAATATAATAAGAAATCCATACAGTAACAAAAGTCCAATACCAAGTCCATCTTTTATACACAATTAACCGTGTATACTTTAAAGCGTAAAGTTCTAAAAGAGTAATAATGCCGGTGTGCCAAAAGTAATGAAAAGCTTTATACAAATAATTTTTTTTATCAGGATAATACAGATTGAATAGAACACATAAAGCAGGATAGACAAAATACTCAAAGGTAAAGCTTGATTTGGTGAATTTTCTAAAGAACATTCTGTAAGGATATTTAATAAGTCTATATTCTGTAACCATTAATCCAAATAGCCAAGTAATAACTTGTTTAAATAAAAAGGCTATATTTGCTTCCCTAAGGCGATTCCTTGGTACGTATTTAATCAGCAGGAGCACCATAACAACCCAGGAAGCCGTTTCAATAAATTTTTCTTTCCTATGTCTCAAGTTACTCACCTTTTTTCGATCAGAATATCTTTGATATTCCCTGCGTGCAGACCAATACTTAACAGAAAAACAATAAAAGAAATGATCATTGTCACCCATTCCTTAAATGCAAATGCATTTGTATTTACATGAAAGATGGAATTGTCCATAAGGCTATAGGTCCTTACATTAATGCTTTTTACTTTTAATCCAACAAACTCATTGAACTGCCGCAACACCTATTGCATAATGTTTGAACAGTATGTCCTTTACTAACTCAGATTGTTGTTCTTCGCAGTTAACGATAAGTATTATCTCCGAATGCTTCCCTTTTATTAGCCTCTTCTTTTTCTTCAAAATGACTTCAGTAAATATTCTGATAGAAAAACCTGCTGCAAAACCGATGAACGCAGCGATAAGTCCCCAATATATTGGTCCCCATTCTAATTTGAACCCTATGCTTGCCCCAATGACACCAAAGGCTGTTGCAAGAGCTATGCCTATATCGACGAGAGACGTGCCATCTGACCGATGAACAGAGTCAAATAACCTGCGTGCCTCTTTACGATTATCAAGAGGAAGAGCATAAATATCTTCCTTTCTTATTCCGTTTTTCTCAAGTGTAGAAATCGCCAATTCTATAAAAGAGTTACTTTCAAATGTTGAAAATAACTGCATTTTATTCACTCCACCTTTTAGTCTTTTCAATACTTGGAAACCCTTTGACTGATAATGTTCTGTTAAATACCTTCTTTGTTCCTCTTCATAAAGTTTATTATTTTCAACTGAATTTATGTAAGAATCATACGCTGCAAAGCCATAGTGGGATGGAAGAAATAGAAGCCATTCCGGATTTAAAACAGAGGTCGCCTCCTGAATTTTCCCAAGAAATAAGAGAGACACTGCCTGCTGTGCATGCGAAAGATAAAAAAAGACCACAACCCAGAATATAAGAAAAAATGCTGTCAGAATTCTATGTATATAGAGCTGTCCAAGTCCTGGTACAAATAATGACCACATAATGGGCATAACCGGGCTTCTTTTATCAAGATAATTTATTTCAACTGGCCCTAAACTAAATGTGTTGATTCGATGTCCTTCATTTTTGGCTAATATATATACTTTATTCATATCTACAGTGGTTCTGTAGCTATCCCATATAGCAAAAAAGTAGACAGGAATATACATAAGCAGCCATCTGGTATCTAAAATTTCTTTCGCCATATCAATATCGCCTTGAAATGAGTAAACCATAGCTAAGTTGACATTCGCTTTAATATTAACAAGGACTTCCCAAATAAATAAGACATAACCCCTAAGATATTTTGACAAAAGCAAATGTCCAAATCCAGGGAACGCAGCTGACCACCATCCGATGATATAAGGGTTTCTCAAATGAATTTGAGAGGTGCCCCAAACGCTCACGTGAGCTTTGTAATACCTTGCGGTGTTATCATTTTCAAAATTGTCCATTGCTAAGCACCCTGTATGAATGATTAATTTAAGATAGCTTCCCACAATATATTCACTTTATACGGCAGAGCAGCCCGCGCACAATATGAAAAGGAGCTGCAACAGCAGCCCCCTATGTTGTGTCCAAGCTAATCTATCACAAGTAACCGGAACGCTTTATTCCTACCTATTCATCCACCCATGAAAGAAAGCGACCAATCCAATAAACAGGCAATAGCCTATAAAAGTATAAAGATGATGCCAGGTTTCAGCATGAACAAACATGCCAAAACTCTCTGCCAGTTTTTCTCCAGCAGCCATCGCTAGACTGATGATCAACACAAATATTCCCCGAAACCAGCCCTTTAGACTTTCCATTATCTTCAACAAAGGAATCATGAAGATCGGCAACACGGCAAGCGTAAATACTATATTGATCGAAAAGATATCCGAGAATGGACGGGTTGGGAAAGAGTACATCCCCTTCCCGGTAAAATACAAATCTAAATATGTGCCTAATAGCGATGACAGCAGCATGGCCGGCATATAGGCTTTAATTCCAGACGGCCTTTTTGGCAAGGGCTGCGAGCTCGAGCCTTTCAAGTGTTTGACAGTATGCATGCCTGATCTCTCCATTAATCATATCGTCAGACTCCAAAAAATACTCCAATACGTGATCACTTTTATACCAATCTCCTAATTCTGCTTCAGGCTGACTTACATTTTTCCAGGCTATTTCAAGGCTTGGGCTAAAAATCCTTCTTCCCCCAGGCCGGAGCTGGCAAGACTTTAGCTGAAATTGATATTGTTTACCTGGCATCCCTTCATGAACATCATTGAAGATATGTGGCCAGTAATCCTTTCTTGAGCCGGTATGGGGATATGCATTCGCCCATTGTTCCGTTAAGGCAAGCACCTCTTTGTTCTTAAATAGAACATCGTAAAGCCTTTTTCCTAAAGTAATCCGTTCGTGCAGCGATTCAAAATGATTTAAGGTCTGTCCTTTCAACTGCATGACACCGTTTTTTTCATAAGGAAAAAGGATGTGATTTAAGGACAGCAGCTCCTGCAGCTTAAATTCCAGCTTTTGAAATATCTGAAGTTTAAATTGAGGGTTTTGAATAACTCTTTTTTCTAAATAGCTTTGTTCATTGATGATAAGGGCAATGGTCAGCATATAAGGATCAGGCTTCCTCCAGAAACAGCTCCAGACTGTTTCCATAAAAATGGAGATATTAATTGGATAAAACAGGTAAAACAATGGCTTGTTTCGCTTCAGGCTCTCTTTGTAAATCAAGAATTGCGGATAGGCATCCTGGAAAATGAGCCAGTTCCCTCTTTCCAAAAACGCAAAAAAGGTTTCCTTTTCGCGGGGTGATAATAAACGGGATAGAAGTTCCCCTTTTAAATCTGTCATATTCCAGCCGCCATTGCGTGAAACCATATGGCCCAAAAAGGCCCAATGGATTTCTGGATGCTGTCTGTAAAATTCGAGATAGGCTTTTGTACGGGTGACGTTATTCACGTTCCATTTTATGGTCTCCCTTTTTACCTGGTCCAAGATCTCCTTTTCTTCATCTGAAAGATTCATATGCTTTTTAGCAGCTGCTCTTTTCTTTAATTCTTCCTTTAACCAGCCCATTGGGTGTTTCTTTTGAAAAAAGATAGTCATCCCTCCTCCATGAATTCTCTCACTGTGATATGAATATGTATTTATAGGAGCAGATTAACCGGAGAGGAATGTGCATGAAATGACCAATACCGCTGCTGGCATGAAACGACTCATCGCCACATTAAGAAAAAAACAGTCCCCCGATGGTTCATGGAAATATCCTTTTGAAACCGGCATTGTGACGGACGCTTATATGATCATTTTATTAAGGACATTGGAGATACATGATGAAAAATTAATTCGGGGGCTGGCTTCAAGGATCCTGAGTCTGCAGGAAGATAATGGATCCTGGAAGCTTTTTCATGATGAGCCGAAAGGAAATGCCAATGCTACGCTGGAGGCTTATTATGGACTGCTGTCTTCAGGCTATATCGGGAAGGAAGATAAAAGAATGCAGGCCGCCAGGAAGTTCATACGGGAGCATGGCGGGATGGAGAAAGCTAATATTTTCACCAAAATTATGCTATCTATTACGGGACAGTACCCATGGCCTGATGACTTTCCGCTTCCCGTTGAAATTATGCTTTTTCCCCTGTCCTTCCCTTTCAACTTTTATCAATTTTCGGTGTATGGGCGTGTGAATCTGGCCCCCATCCTAATTCTTGCTGAAAAGAAATTCAGCATCAAAGGAAAAAACAGCCCTGACCTTTCAGACCTGCTTTTAACTAGAGCCCAGTGGGACACTGAGCCAGAATACCGATCGTTTTTATCCCTTATCAAAGAAGGCATTGAAGGGCTTTTGGGTCTCCCGGAACAGCTTCACTCATTGGCAATGGACCGGGCAAAGGAATATATGCTCCAGCGGATAGAGCCTGATGGAACCTTCTATAGTTACTTCAGCTCTACCTTTTTAATGATTTTTGCGCTTCTGTCTCTTGGGTATTCCAAGGATGAGCCTGTTATCAGAAATGCTGTAGAGGGGCTCAAATCGTTTCGGACCAATATAGACGGCCATCCTCATATGCAATACACAGACGCCAGTGTTTGGAACACATCTCTCATCAGCACAGCTCTCCAATTAGCTGGTGTCACGCCGGAAGATCCGGCAGTAAAGAGTGCAAACGCTTATTTGCTGAAGCGTCAGCATACTAAGTATGGAGACTGGGCCATTCATAACCCTCATGGACAGCCGGGCGGATGGGGATTTTCTGATATCAACACGCTTAACCCTGATGTCGATGATACCACTGCTTCGTTACGGGCTATCGGAAGGGCCGAAAGCAGTTCAGAATACCAGAGAGCCTGGGACCGCGGCAATCAATGGCTGCTTTCCATGCAGAATGATGATGGCGGATGGCCTTCGTTTGAGCGAAATACCGAAAATCCATGGCTCGATTTCCTTCCGATTGAAAAGGGTGAATACATGTTTGGCGACCCAACCTCAGCCGACCTGACCGGTAGGACGCTTGAATTTTTGGGGAATTATACAAATCTTCCAGCGGACGACCCGCTTATAAAAAACGCGGTTAACTGGCTGTTTGACCATCAGGAACGAGATGGCTCCTGGTATGGCAGATGGGGCATTTGCTATATTTATGGCACATGGGCCTCAATAACAGGGCTTTCAGCAACAGGCAATTCCAGCCACCCCTCTGTCAGGAAGGCCAAAGACTGGCTGAAAAAAATACAAAACGAGGATGGCGGTTGGGGAGAATCCTGCTTGAGCGACAGCCAGAAAACATATGTTCCTTTGAAAGAAAGTACACTTACTGATACCGCATGGGCGGTGGATGCACTTATTGCTGCGGAACATCAGCCAACTGTACAGATTCAAAGGGGAATTCAGTATTTGCTTAAGAATATTGAAAAAGAAGATTGGACGACAGACTATCCAAAAGGGCAGGCTATGGCCGGAAGCTTTTACATTCATTACCATAGCTACCGATATATCTTTCCGCTGATCGCTTTAGCAAATTACCAGCGGAAGTTTGGACAGTGAGCGCCCGTTAATTAAAAACACTCAGAGTGATAGTCTCTGAGTGTTTTTATATTAGTTATTAAATACTTGATAATCCTCAACATAGAAAGAAACATTGCCGCAATTTGGGCATACAGCAGCTTTCGCTTTTGCAGAGACATTTTTAAAAAGCCCTTTACGCTTTTGACTAATTTTAATTCCGGCCAAGTCAGATTCAACAGTTGCCCTGCAATCTGTGATCATTTCAGTTTGACACTGATTGCACATTCTTTTCATTTTTAGCCCCCCATTCAGATTAGAGCAAAACTATTTTTACAGTTCTCACATATTACTATTTCACCTTATATTAAGAATTTCCCTGTCCACGTTCGTTTTTAAATCAAAATAAAAAACGCTATCCCTTCCATGATAGAAAGAACAGCGATTTTATTGTCCAATCCCTCTTGAGAAATGATTACTGTGCTTTCTTCAGAGGAACCGATTCAGCTTGTTTTTGTACCTCTTTCGTCTCCCTGGACAATGATTTAAAGAGTGAAACGCTAATAATGCCCAGTATGATGGTAAACGGAAGAGCGGTGACCAGGGAGGCCGTTTGCAGCCCTTTTAATCCGCTGCTGGCAATTAATACAGCGGTAATGCCAGCCATTAAGACTCCCCAAATCACTTTAACCATGTTGGATGGATTCAAATCTCCATCTGAGGTCATCATCCCCAAAACGAAAACAGCCGAGTCCGCTGAAGTAACAAGGAAAATAACAATAAGGACAAGCATAATCACTGACATTAATGAGTATAACGGAAATTCTTTCAGCAGAACGAAAATGGCAGTGGTCACATCTTTTGAAACGGCTTCTGATATGGCCGTACCCTGGAATAAATCCATGTACAATCCGGTTCCTCCGAAAATGGCCATCCATACAAAACCGATAGCTGGAGGGACAATCATGACGCCTATAACAAATTCCCTGATCGTTCTTCCCTTTGAAATCCGGGCAACAAAGGAACCGACGAATGGAGACCAGGCAATGACCCATGCCCAATAAAAAATGGTCCAATCCTGAACCCATGCATCACCAGTGTACGGGGTCAGATAGAAGCTCATTTCGACAAAGTGCTGGATGTAATCGCCAATGGCCAGAACAAAGCTTTCAAATATGAATACAGTAGGGCCGCTGAACAGGAAGATCACCATTAGGGCAATAACCAAAAACATATTCGTATTACTCAAAATCTTAATCCCTTTATCAATACCGGTTGTCGCTGAAACAAGATAAAGGACAAGCATGATGCCTACAATGCCGATTTGCATCAGCGGATTGTTCGGGATTGAGAAGACATAGTTCAAGCCGCCATTAATCTGCAGGACACCCATTCCCATCGAAGTCGCAATCCCTGTTACTGTCGCAATAACCGCCAGTATATTCACTGCTGTCTTCAGCTTTTTTCTTTTTTGGGGCTGATTGGCGCTTAATACTTCACCTACAAGCACCTTTCTTTTGTGACGGTATTGGTAATATGCAAGAGCCAGTCCAACTACGGCAAAGACTGACCATTGGTGGATGCCCCAGTTAAAAAAGGAATAGCGCATGGCAACCCGTGCGGCTTCTGCTGTTTGCGGTTCTACTCCAGGAAGGGGTGGCGAGGAAAAGTGCGAAAGCGGTTCTGCTACACCCCAGAAGACAATCCCTACCCCGAAACCTGCGCTGAACAGCATGCTGATCCAGGCAAATAAGGAGTATTCCGCTTTTTCTCCCTCCGGCCCCAGTTTTATGTTTCCAAATTTACTAAAAGCAAGGTATAAACAAAAGAAAACAAAAAGAGCTACACTGAATAAATAAAGCCATCCAAATGATTTACTTGTAAAGTTAAAAACGAGTGAAGCATTTTTAGCAAGACTATCAGGTGAAAAAGCTCCCCAAATGGTAAAAAGTCCGACAATGATCGCTGAGATTTTAAAGACTGGATTGTTATATGAAGCCCGTTCCCCGTTTTTCTTCAAAATAAAATCCTCCTTATTAATCTTTCTTTTATTTGACATAGGTACTTGTTGCCTGCGAGTTTGATAGAGCTTTTTCCTTTAAAGCCTGTCTGCATTTCAAAGGCTTATGAATGTTGTAGAATGACATAAAGTATAACTTCAGCTATTTAGAAGGAAAGGAAGACCCCCGGAGCATCCGGTCGTTCTTCCTCACCCCTGTTCAGGCAGCCTTACAGCTGTCTTGTATGATTAAATTAAGAAACTGTTAAGCGTTTGCTAATTTAAAGCAGACTACTTTCGGCTCTGTCATCTCCTGGATGGAAAATTTGATTCCTTCCCTGCCTAACCCGGAATTTTTCACACCGCCAAATGGCATCGCATCAATTCGGTAATCGCTGCTGTCATTGATCATGATTCCGCCTACATCCATTTCGGCAATGGCTTTATGCGCTTTGTCGATATCCTTTGTAAATATTCCGGCCTGCAAGCCATAATTTATGTCATTCGATTTATTGATTGCTTCGTCAAGGCAAGAAACTTTGTACAGAAGTACCACCGGACCAAAAATTTCTTCCTTAGCAATGGTGCATTCCTCCGGTACATTGGCGAGAACGGTAGGTGAGTAAAATGCCCCGCTCCTCTTTCCGCCTGTTAAGACGGCTGCTCCTTTTTCAACAGCTTCATTAACCATCTTTTCCACACGGATAGCCTCTTTTTCTGTAATGAGCGGTCCCATATCTGTCTGTTCTGATTGCTTATCTCCTACACAATATTGGCTGGTCCTTGCAACGAATGCCTGCTGAAATGCCTCATATACAGAATCCTGGATGTACACTCTCTGGACCCCCAGGCAATTTTGACCTGCTGCCCAAAATGCTCCCGAAACCGATGATTCCACAGCTTCTTCCAAATCAGCATCCTCGAGGACAATGACAGGCGAATTGGATCCCAGCTCCATGCTGATCTTTTTCAATCCCGCTTTCCGGGTAATTTGTTCCCCTGCGTCAAGTCCGCCCGTAAAGGTAATCATGCGCACCGCCGGATGTGTCACAAGCGCATCCCCAATTTCGCTCCCATGCCCCGTGATGACGGATAACACCTTTGCCGGCAAACCGGCACTTTCAAAGGCTTCAGCAATTAAAAGGGCGCTAAGTGGTGTCACAGTAGCAGGCTTTACGATAATCGCATTTCCTGAAGCAATCGCAGGACCGACCTTATGCGCTACCAGATTTAATGGATCATTAAATGGTGTAATGGCACCTATAATTCCAATGGGAAAACGGCGGTAGTATCCCAGGCGGTTTTCACTCCCGGGCATCTGGTCAAACGGAATGGTTTCTCCATGAATTCTTCTTGCTTCTTCTGCACTGATTCGGAAGGTCTGAATGGCTCTATCCACTTCTTTTGAAGCTTCCCGGATGGTTTTGCTTCCTTCCCTTGCAATCGTTCGGGCGTATTTTTCTTTTCTGGCTTCAATATAGTCTGCAGCCCGATTAATAATCGCCATGCGCTGATGAACAGGCAGGGAAGCCGCAACTTTAGCTCCCTTTTTCTCTTCTTCAATACAATTCAGCATATCTTCCCTGGAAGCTGCCGGTACTGTATCAATGATGCTGTTATCCTGCGGATCACGAACTTCAATTACTCTTTCGCCTGACGTCCATTCGCCTGCGAGAAACATTCTTTGTCCGGTTAATTGAGTGGTCATGCTTATTACCGCCTTTCCGTATTAGATTGAAACAAGCTGCCTTTGCCGATGAATGGAGATTAAGTCAATCAACAAGGAGAATCCTGTCTCTATTTTCCCTGCTCCTGCACCGCTTAAAGTGACTGTTCCCAACAGATCGCATTGATACGTAATGGCATTCACAGCTCCTCCAATGGAAGCGAGCGGGTCTTCAGCATCTAATTTCTCAGGAGTGATCGATGCAATTACCTTGCCGTTTTCCTTTTTGGCTTTGGCAATGAGCTTCCAGGACTTCCCTTCTGCCTTAGCTTTTTCAATATCGTTTAGCGTGATGCCTGTAATGCCCTGGCATTTCACTTCCTCGACTGATAAAGGAGCATTCATGACATGGTTTGCGAGAATGACAATTTTATATCTGGCATCATAGCCCTCTACATCGCTGACAGGGTCTGCCTCCGCATAGCCGAGCTCTTGCGCCTCTTTTAAAGCCGCTTCATACGAAACGCCCTCCTGTTCCATTTTGGTCAGAATGTAGTTTGTTGTCCCGTTCAATATGCCGCGGATTTCCGTAATGTCGTTCCCGGCCAGAGTAGCTGCCGGCATCCGTAATGCTGGTGTGCCGCTCATAACCGTGCCCTCAAACCCCCATTGGACATGATGCTTTTGTGCAAGCTCCGATAGCTCCTGATATGCAAGGGCAACAGGGCCTTTATTGGTCATCACGACATTTTTTCCTTTTTCAAATGCAGCCTTGCAATGGTCTATGGCAGGCTGCCCAGTTTTGATATCTGTATACGAAACCTCGACAACCGTATCTGCATTCGTTTCCCGGATAGTTCGGATGCTGTCCCATCCCCTGATCAGCCCCGGTGTTTCCGGATAATTCTCCAAACTTCCGGTTTCCTGCACTACTTGCAAAACGGTATCGATATTCAGGCCGCCCGGATGGTAGATCGACCCCTTCTTTAAATCGGAAATAGCCACAATTTCAGCTTCAAATCCTTCGTTCTGTTTCAGGGACTGCTTTTTATCACGGAGGATTTCCGCCAAGCCCTGGCCAACAACGCCAAATCCTATAAACGCCAATTTATGTGCCAAGCATTTCCACCTCCAAATTCTCGTTCCTCTGTACTTTCGGTTTCTTTTTTAAAAATTGGCCAGCCGTTTGTGCCAAAATAGCTGTCCCAATCGCCAAGCAGGCTTCATCCAAATCAAAAATCGGGGTATGAAGATCGCGCTGCCCTCCCTCTCTTGGTGCACAACCAAGAAAAAACATTGATCCCGGTATTTTTTCAGTCACATAGCCAAAATCTTTCCCGCCAAGTCCAAAGGGACGCCTTGTAATTCTCATGCCTGGATACGTCTGTTTAATGGCGTCCGTTATCCATTTATTAACGGCAGGATGATTTTTTAAAGCCGGCTCCCCTCTTTGGATATTCAGGGAGAACGTTCCTCCCAGATGTTCTACAATAGAAAGCGCCTTCTTAATTTCAGTTACCAATAAATCACGCACCTCGGGTGTATAGCTTCGAATGGTGCCTTCAATCACTGCTTCAGTTGGGATAATGTTGCTCGCTGTACCTGCATGTATTTGGCCAATGCTGATAACGCCAGCATCCAGCGCTGAGACTCTCCTAGCCGTAATTCCATACAGTGCCTGCATAACCGGCCCAAGCATCCAAATAGGGTCTGTGCCAAGCTCCGGATATGCTCCATGACCGCCAGTACCATGAATTTTCGCTTCAAAAACATCTACATTCGCCATACTGTAGCCATCGCTGATTTGAACTTCCCCGACTGGAAGCCACGGACAGACATGAAGGGCAAGGGCTGCGTCAGCCTGATCATAAGCCCCTGCAGCGATCATATATGGCGACCCGGAAAGTCCATGATCGTCCGTACTCTCCTCTGCCGGCTGGAAAATGAATTTAACGGTTCCTTTCAATTCACCCTTTTTAAATTGGTCAGAAAGGATGGAGGCTGCTCCGAGTAGAATGGAGGTGTGTGCATCGTGTCCGCATGCATGCATCACACCCTCCGTTTTGGACGAATAGCCTGTTCTATTTTCCTCCATAATCGGCAAGGCATCCATATCAGCTCTCAGGGCAATGACAGGTCCATCCCCCGAGGTCAAAGTGCCTGTCACTCCTGTTTCAAGGCCAACTCCTGTTTCCACTTCGATTCCGCCTATTTCCTTTAGGACATCCGCAACAAAGCGGGAGGTCCCGAACTCCTGAAAGCTGAGTTCGGGATGCTGATGAAAACGACGGCGCCATTCTGCGAGACGGCCAGCCAGGTTGTTAGCATTCTCAACGATAGGATGATAATCTGACATCCTCTCTCACCTCAATCGAAACTAGTAATCTACTTTACTTGCAAAACACTTTCTGCATGGCTGAATGCCTGCTCGAAGTCTGCAATGATATCCTCAATTTCTTCAATTCCGCAGGAGACGCGGATTAATCCTTCCGGAATGCCGACAGCAGCTCGCTCCTCAGGAGTACATTCCACATGGCTTGTTGTTCGGGCCGGTCCTACTGTAGTTTCAACAGCGCCTAGGTTGGCTGCACGGTTAGCGAATTGCAATTTTGGCAGCAGATCACGGACTGTATCAACTCCGCCTTTAACAGCAAAGCTGAGCATCCCGCCAAAATCCTTCATTTGCTTTTTGGCAATGTGATGGTTTGGATGTGTCTCCAGTCCTGGGTAATAAACCGATTCCACCATATCTTTTGTCTGCAGGTATTTGGCAAGCGCCATCGCATTTTTACATTGCTGGCGGACGCGAAGGTGAAGCGTTTTCATTCCGCGAATCATCAGGTAAGCTGCCATCGGATCCATTGTGGCACCGTTGATTTCGCGATAATGATAGATTTTTTCTACTAAATCATGCGGCCCGCAAACGACTCCGCCAAGGGCATCGGCATGCCCGCCGAGGAATTTTGTCGCACTGTGGATAACCAGATCGACACCAAGTTTAATAGGGTTCTGGTTCATTGGTGTTGCAAATGTATTATCTACCACCACAATCGCACCGGCTTCGTGTCCTGCTTTTGCCATGCGTTCGATATCCGTAATCTTAACCGTTGGATTCGTCGGTGTTTCAAGGTAAAGAATTTTACAGCCCTTTGCCACTTCTTCCTCTATCTGTTCATGATTCCCTGTTTCACAAAGTACTACATCGATTTGCTGGCGCGGCAGGAATTCTGTGAAAATCTTGTTCGTTCCGCCATACGTGTCCTTCATGGAAACAATGCGGTCTCCCGGCACCAAAAACGTCGATAATGTATTGCTGATGGCAGCCATGCCTGTTGAGAAGCTTGTGGCAGCTTCGGCGCCTTCGAGGATTTTTACTTTATCTTCAAATGACTGGACCGTTGGATTTGTATTTCTTCCGTAAATATGGCCTTTTTTCTTTCCAATCGCTACATCATACCACTCATCCATGTCATCATAGCCATATGCCACACTGAGTACGACCGGCACCTGGGTTGCTCCATGCACCAAATAATCCTTTTCCCCAGCCCATACCGCTTTTGTACCTGCCTGAACGTTTTCTTTTACCATACGATCACTCCTCATCTATTTTTTAATGCCAATTCTTTGTTCCCAATCTTCAAGCCGCTGTCCCGCTTGACCAGTTCACTGTAGGCAAACAGGGCAATGGCAGTATCCTGGACTCCTGTTCCAGTTAAATCACAGACCGTAATCTCCTTGTCATTTATCCGGCCACTTACCTTTCCGGATGTTAATTGCCCCAGTTCAATAACCTCCGATTCATCGGTTAATACTCCCTTATCAAGGGCATGATGCAATTCTCCAAGCCTTGCACACTGTGCTTTTGTATCGCATATAAGCTTATCCGCACGAGCTAGAACCTCTGCCTCAAGCTCCTGCTTATGTTCGGCATCTGATCCCATAGCCGTTATATGAAGTCCTGGATGAAGCCATTCCACTTTGATCACCGGTTCTGCTGCCGGTGTCGTCGTAATGACCGCATCACTATTTCGGACTACATACTCGGCACTCCCGGCCACTTCGAGCTCCACCCCTAATTCAGCGGAAATGTCACTGGCATATTGTCTGGAACGTTCATCTGACCTGGAATAGACCAGAATCTTTTTAAAATCACGCACCAGCTTGAGCGCCCTTGCCTGGTACCTCGCCTGGCTGCCTGCTCCTATCACGCCAACCGTTTCAATGTTTTTTCTGGATAGATACTTTGCCGCAATCGCTCCCGCTGCAGCTGTCCGCACCTCGGTCAAATAGCCGTTATCCAAAAGGATTGCCTGCGGGATGCCTGTTTGAGTGCTGACCAAAAGCATCAGTCCATTACCGCTTGGAAGTCCCAGCTTATAATTATTGAAAAATCCGGAAGATACTTTGATCGCAAACATATCTTCCCCTTTGACATAAGCGGTTTTGACATCTACCTCGCCATTTTGGTCGTGCAGGTCCACCCGCATAATCGGCGGCATGACAGCTTCATCCTCTGCAAGTTTCGTAAAACCTGCTTCCACAATGCTGATTGCTTCTTTGTTCAGCTGCACATACTGTTTTAGTTCCTGTTCTGTAAAAATGAGCATCTCTCGGCCTCACCCCTTTAAATTTTTGAAAGTGATGCTTCTTTAATAAATAAATCCCTTGAGAGCTCTGCGAATGTTTCGCATCCCGTTTCGGTTACCCTGAAGGATTCACTTGCTTCGAATCCGTATTGATCAAGCCAGATGCCCGGAATTAAATGGAATGTCATATTCGGCTGAAGGATTGTCTTATCCCCTTTGCGGATGCTCGCTGTATGCTCGCCCCAATCTGGCGGATAGTTCAGACCCATTGAATAGCCAAGACGCGATTCCTTGATAATGCCGCTTTTTTCAATCGATTTTTTCCATGCGTCCTCTATTTCCTCGCAGGCAATCCCTGGCTTGATCATATCCAGACAAGCATTCAACCCTTCCACGACCACTTCTGAAAGTGCCTTGATTTCGTCTGATGGCTGGCCGATATGAACGGTTCTGGCAAGCGGAGAATGGTAGCGCTTATAGCAGCCGGCCAGTTCCAGAATCACTAGCTCGCCTGATTTATAACGCTGGTCCGTCCAGGTTAAGTGTGGAGTTGAAGTTCTTTCCCCGGATGGAAGAAGAGGCATGATTGACGGGTAGTCCCCTCCGAAATCTTCCGTGCCTGTTATTTGTGTATGAAAGATTTTTGCCGCCACGTCACATTCCCGTACACCTTCATTTACCAGCTCAATTCCTGCTGCCATTGTGTTCTCCACTATTTTGGCTGCTTTTTTCATATACTCGATTTCAGTATCGGACTTTATAATGCGGACCCAGTTGACCAATAGGGTTGCATCCCGGAAACGGGCATTGGGAAGCCCCTTTTTCAGCTGCTCATAGCATTTTGCCGTGAAATAATAGTTATCCATCTCAACACCAATGGACCGATTCTGCTGTCCGATTTGCTTTAAAATTTCTGCCACAAAATCCATTGGATGTTTGGTTTCAGATTGTACATAATCATCAGGGTAGGGAATAATATTTTCATGGTAAAGCCATGTCGTGACCTTGGCTCCGTTCGCATCCTGCCCCCGGCCAATCCAAATCGGCTGTTCCTCATCAATGATGATGACAAGCATTTGATGCACGTAGAAAGACCAGCCGTCATAACCCGATAAATAATTCATATTGGCCGGATCGGTAATAAGCAATACTTCAATCCCTTCTGCTGCCATTCTTTCTTTTGTTTTCAAGATCCTCATTTTAAACTCTGCTGTCCCAAATGACATGGTGGCTCTCCCTCCTGCAAAACCGGATATTTTTCAGATATTAAGTTTGTAGGTTCATTATAGTGTCATGGTAAAAAAACAATCATCTGCAAATTTGTATGAAAATTCAAATTTTATTTTAGTAAAATTATCAAAAGGTTGTTAATTTTTAAAATATTTTTAATGAAATTTTCCTACGAAAATATTAATAGGGAAATTTTGAGATTAGGAATCAAAAAAATGCGGAAAAACCATAAAGGATTTTTCCGCATTTTTGGTATTATTAAGATTGACCTGCCATTACACCATGTTCTCCTATTTTCCAAATCTTTATGCTCAGATCCAAAAGAAATAAATCATCCGGATCAATAAGGGATAGACCAGTCAAGGATTCAATCTTCCTTAGGCGGTACAGCAGAGACTGCCGGTGGAGATTTAGTGATCTCGCTGTTTGACTTACATTCCCATGAAATTGATTATAGGCGATGAAAGTTCCAATTAAATCCATGTGCCGTTGCTCGTCATATTGTACAAGAGGTTCTATAGTTGACATAATGATGTCTTCCATCTCTTTATTGCCAGCCAGATTTAGCAGCACCCTGTCCACTCTTGTTGACTCATACATCATCCGATGGCCGATCCCCTTTTTCCTCCTGCCGATGCTTAAAGCAGTGCCAGCATGACGGAAGCTTTCCCCAAATCCTGCAATGCCTTCAAACGCGTTGCCGATGCCCCAGGATAAGACGACTTCAGGAAGCAAGTTTCCCAGACGCCGTTCGACAAGATCAAGAAAATTTGTAGCGTTTTCATTTTCCTTTACCTCAGTTGTTTCCAGGAAAATAACAAGCTGTTCACCCTGATAGGTCATCAGGATTTCCTTGTTAAGTGATTGGGCAGCATAATAGATTTCTTCTTCGATATATTGAATCATGCTTTCAAGCCAATGTTCGTAAGAATCATAGTCCTGCTTGCGCTTTTGGAATAATATTTTCATATTTTCCGGATACCCGACAATACACACATATGGGAGTTTAAGATTGTACCCAAGCAACTTTGCCCTTGTATCGGCTTGTTCAAGTGATAGGAATTCGTCCTTGGAAAGCTCTTGGACAAAATCACTGCGAAGGCGCATTTTTGTCTCTTCAATGGCATTTCTTCTTGAAAGCCAAAGAGCAATTGTGGTGGCTGCGTGCTCTAACACGTTAACACGAAAGAGAGTGAGAAAGGATTCGATTGATTCGGAACCGGGAACCAACACAAAAATATAGCCTTGTGGTTTGTCGGCTACCTGAAGCACCGGAAGTTGAAACACAATCCGGTTTTCTATTTTAATCATTTGGAACTTCTGAAACATTGGATCTCCTTTTAATAGGGTGTCTTCTGCCCTTGAAGGAAGAATTCCTTGCAGGACATATTTTTTCCACTCCTTTAAAAAAGATTGTGTATGGATGCTTTTTTCATGAAGGCTGCCGGATCGGTCTGTAATAACGAGCGGATGACCGATATGCTTTTCAACGAATTTTGAGATACCCTTCAGATCCGCGTCTTTTAGAATGAGATTAAGAAGTTCCTGCTGAACCTTTTCTGATTTTTGACGTTCTTTATATTCGATGTCATTAATCTCTTTCATGACCCATTCGATTATACTGGAAAAACGGATTTCCCATGGAAGCTCAATAATAATAAAATTATTCTTTTCAGCCAGTTCTATGACCTCAGTAGGAATATCAAATATGTATCTTCCCAAAGCAACCATCAGGGCCGAAGCGTCGGAGTCGATCACATCCTGAACAAACCTTTTGAAAGTTTCAGCATCCTGTCCGCAGCCTATCCCTGTCGTTAATACCGCTTCATTTTTCCGGACAAAGTTTTCCACCGGCATTTCCATGGCTGAAATCCACTGAATATACCGTTTTTCAGCAAATTCCTTTCCGGTTACAACCTTGGCACTGTTGAGAATTTTGGACTTTAGCACATCTTTTACTGTTAATCTCATGTTGGCTCCCCTCTGAACACTTTAAGATTAAAATGATAGAAGACTTTTATTATAGGAAACCATATTCAGAAAGGCACGTCTACTATTAATTTTCCATTATGCAAGCACAAATTTTATCAATATAATATATTCAGTATTTTTCTATATTTACAATTAGAGCTAACCATTACTTTCGTTCGTTCACTCATTCTCTCACACCCATGACTGATGCATAATCCTGAATAATCCGGTGAATGACAGAAAGGTCCACATTATGTCCGCTGATGATTACAGCAACATCTCCCTCCTGCCGGGGAATCTTTCCGCCTAAAACCGCTGCAACTCCAGTAGCTGCTGCGCCCTCCATAATCATTCTATGCTTATCTATCATAAAAGCCATACTGTATGCAATCTCCTCTTCGGGAATCAGATAAGCGTTATCCATATATTCCTGAACCATACGAAGTGTGTAGCTGTTATTCAGACCAATTCCGCCCAGCAAGCTGTCAGCCAGAGTCTCACTCTCTTCAAGCACTACAGGTTTCCCTGCTTTTAAACTCTCATACATTACAGCAGATTTTTCCATGCAAACACCTGAAACCCTTATCCCTCTGTCATTTGATTTGACGGCAAGCCCAACCCCTGAAAGAAGCCCGCCGCCTGAAAGAGGAACAATCACATCTGTTACATTCGGAAGTTCCTCCAGAATTTCCAAACCAATTGTTCCTTGCCCTGCAATCACATGAGGATCGTCGAACGGCTGGATTACAGTCATCCCTTCCGTCCTCTCCAGTTCATAGCATCGTTCCCCGGCAGCATCCTGGCTGTCACCGTAAATTTCTATTTTAGTCCCCAGTCGTTTCAAAGAATCGACCTTAGCTTTCGGAACACGGCTGGATATGCAAACAACTGCCTCAATTCCCAGCTTTTTCGCCACATAGGCAACTGCCATACCATGGTTCCCTGTAGAATAGGTAGCAACTCCCCGTTCTCTCGCTTCAGGACTCAAACTCAAAATTTTATTCGCTGCACCTCTGACTTTAAAGGCGCCAATTTCATGAACATTCTCGAGTTTCAAAAATACTCTCCGACCCAATTCCTCGGACAGGATCGCCGATTGAATCAATGGAGTTTTATCTACCAGGGAAGAAATCCGTTTCTTTGCTTCCCAAATATCCCGGATCGATATGTCTATTCTTTTTGATTTTAAATGCATTCTGTTCCCCTCCCAAAAAAGAATTCCTTTGCTCAATAATAGTTCGACATTTCAGAAAATTCAATTGTCCAAATTGCTTATAAAAGGGGTAATTTTTTCATACAACTTTTTCAGATGTCTTTTAAAAGGTAAAAATACGAATGGAAGATAGGACCTATACTAAATTTCTCTAGTTAAAAAAGATCTTTTTTCCTAAAAAGCTGCTCACCCATATTTTCAGACTTCATTTTTCATAAAAAGCTATAACACCTATTACCCATAGAGATGAGATTCGTTAGACTGTCAAATTTCACGAATTTACAACTAACTACTGGAAATACTAAACAGGTAACGGCTTTTTCATTGGAGGGCACAAATTTGAACAGCACCTGGCTATCTCTCATACCATTTATAATAGTAATCGGCATGTCAATCTGGCTGAAGAATATCCTGCCTGGATTAGTGGTGGGTATCATTGTTGGCTCCATACTAGTGTCCGCGGACCTGCTGGCAGGGACAGAACAGTCGGTCACTTATATTGTGACCACGCTTTCCGATGAAACGAATATCAAGATAGGCGGATTTTTATATCTGTTCGGCGGGCTTGTCGGGATGATGAATATTGCGGGCGGCATAAAGGGGTTTTCCGAATGGGCCGGCAGACGGATTCGCTCAGAACGTGGCCTTCTTGTGTTCATCTGGATCACTCTCCCGTTCACCTTCATGATGCCGATGTTTCGGATTATGATGATTGGGCCCATTATCAAATCTTTGATTAAAAAAATGAATCTCTCCAAACAGAAAGTCGGCATGACACTCGATATTTCAACCGAATCCGTGATTGTGCTGCTTCCTGTTGCGACAGCTTTTGTAGGGTTCATGGTATCCCTTGTTGAGGGCGGCATCAGCGGGCTGGATCTGGATATGTCCGCCTATGAGATTTTTCTATTAAGTATTCTGTTTAATTTTTACGCGATCATTATGCTGCTGATTGGGATTGTGCAGACGTTCTGGCGCCGGAAAAAGTCAGGAGAGCAAAAGACTGAGGTACATACAGATTTGGAGGAAAAAGAGCATGAATTCCACCGGATGGGAATTAAAAAAGAATTATCGCTTGTAAAAGCCCAGCCATGGCATTTGATTTTCCCAGTCGTTTTATTACTCGCCTTTTCGCTGTTCTTGTTATGGCAGGATGGAATGTCGCAGGGTGCAAGTACGGTTTTCGAGGCATTCTCCATGGCCGATGCTACATTTGTGATGCTGCTGGCTGTTTTTATCACCCTCGTCTTAACCTATATTTTCTACATACTCAGACGGGAAAAAATGAACGAAGTTCTTTATCATTTTTACGATGGCGGCAATCAGATGATGGAAGCAATCAGCCTGCTCATCCTGATATGGGCACTGACACTAGCGGCGGAGGATCTTGGTTTTTCAGAATTTATCGGCAACTCACTCGGGAGCTTTCTGCCATCTTTTCTGACACCAGCTGCCATCTTTGTGCTCGGTTCAGTGGTCGGCTACTTTATTGGGAGCTCATGGGGAACATGGGGATTGTTCATGCCGCTCGGAATAACCCTCGCGGTTTCAACCGGCGCCTCCATTCCGCTTACCGTCGGAGCCGTGTTTGCAAGCGGGGCATTCGGTGCGCTGACCTCCCCGCTTGGCGATACCACCATTACCACTGCTTCGATTCTGGATATGGACCTCGTTGACTATGCACGCTATAAATTGAAGCTTTCAGCCATCGGGGGTGTTATAGCTGCTGCATTATTTATTGCGGCAGGGTTTTTGATTTCATAGATTTTGCTTTTAACTCTCTCCTGCCAGGTATCCGTACAAAGATTCTGCGGGACACTTCGGACAGAGAAAGCAAGAAATCATCGTTTTGAGTCAGAACCCGGAGTAACTTCTGACTCAAACAGCTGATCACCCCGGTCCTGTGGCAGAACCTGGGACTACTTCTGACTCAAACAGCTGATCACCCCGGTCCCGTGGCAGAACCTGGGAACACTTCTGACTCAATCAGCTGATCACCCCGGTCCTGTGGCAGAACCTGGGAACACTTCTGACTCAAACAGCTGATCGCCCCTGTTTTGTGGCAGAACCTGGGAACACTTCTGACTCAAACAGCTGATCACCCCGGTCCTGTGGCAGAACCTGGGAACACTTCTGACTCAAACAGCTGATCACCCCGGTTTTGTGGCAGAACCTGGGAACACTTCTGACTCAAACAGCTGATCACCACAGTTTTGTGGCAGAACCTGGGACTACTTCTGACTCAAACAGCTGATCACCCCGGTCCTGTGGCAGAACCTGGGACTACTTCTGACACAATCAGTTGAATACCACAGTTTTGTGGCAGAACCCGGGACCACTTCTGACACAATCAGTTGAATACCACAGTTTTGTGGCAGAACCCGGGACCACTTCTGACTCAAACAGATGATCGCCCCTGTTTTGTGGCAGAACCTGGGACCACTTCTGACTCAAACAGCTGATCACCCCGGTTTGTGGCAGAACCTGGGAACACTTCTGACTCAAATAGCTGATCACCCCGGTTTTGTGGCAGAACCTGGGACCACTTCTGACTCAAACAGATGATCACCCCGGTCCTGTGGCAGAACCTGGGACCACTTCTGACTCAAACAGCTGATCACCACAGTTTTGTGGCAGAACCCGGGACCACTTCTGACACAATCAGTTGAATACCACAGTTTTGTGGCAGAACCCGGGACCACTTCTGACTCAAACAGCTGATCACCCCGGTTCTGTGGCAGAACCTGGGACCACTTCTGACTCAAATAGCTGATCACCCCGGTTTTGTGGCAGAACCTGGGACCACTTCTGACTCAAACAGCTGATCACCACAGTTTTGTGGCAGAACCTGGGACTACTTCTGACTCAAACAGCTGATCACCCCGGTCCTGTGGCAGAACCTGGGACCACTTCTGACTCAAACAGCTGATCACCCCGGTCCTGTGGCAGAACCTGGGACCACTTCTGACTCAAATAGCTGATCACCCCGGTCCTGTGGCAGAACCCGGGACCACTTCTGACACAATCAGTTGAATACCAGTCAAGTCCACTATTTTGTGTAAATTCATTCCTAGGAAAAACAAGTTATTTAGCTCTATGTTTTTGAAGTAGTGGAAGGGGGCCCCTTCCACTACTTCAAAAATTTCGCTCCGCAGATTCTACTGGTTCTTTTCTTAAATGATTCTTTTTCTAACTTCCTCTGCATAATCCATCAAGACAGCTCCGATGAGCCTGTAAGCGGATTGTGTGTTAGGAAAGATTCTAATGACTCTTTCTCTTCTGCGAACCTCTCCATTTATTCTT
>NZ_JAMBOJ010000050.1 GCF_023715565.1 Cytobacillus firmus
AACTTAATTGTATCAGAAGTGGTCCTTATTTTTCTCAAAAACAATCAAAGCCGGTGACATTTTACTCGTCGTAAAATGTCACCGGCTTTTTCATTTCAGAGGTGGGTTTTGTCCCAGCCTCTTTTTTTAGCTGTCATTTGTGTCAGGTTTGATTGCTAAAATGGCTGCAAGGGCAGCAAGAATGGTTATTCCGCTTAAAATATAAAAGAGCCCTTTATCAGAGTGCTTCATCAGAATAGCAATGGCAGGCGGGCCGCCGGCAACCCCGATAAACCGCATTGAACTGTATAGCGAAGTAATGGTTCCACGTTCCTCTTTTGCAATTCCCTCCGTTATCAACGCATCCAAAGAAGGCAGTGCAACTCCTATGCCAATTCCGGCAAACAAGAACATGCTGATCATAAACCACATATTGTTTGAAAAGCTTAAGATTGCCGTGGCAACTGCCACAAGCACTGATCCTAAAAATATGATCCACTTCATCAGTATTTTATTCTCTTTTATTTTTTTGCCTGTCAGATAGGATGAAAGGCAGAGTGCGCCAAGCGGAACAGCCAGCAGAAGCCCTTTTTTTACATCTTTAATATCGTATGTCTTTTCAAGTACATCAGATAAATAAAAAAGGATCCCAAAAAGCACAAACATGAGAATGACACCTATCAAGAAAATAGCATAAAGCCATTTTCCATTGTTTTTAAAGGTATCCTTAATATTGCTCCAAAACTTCTTTAGCGGAAGAGGTTCTTCTCTTTTATTTGGCGTTTTTACAAGGAAGAAAACCAGCAGGATTGAAATGGTACAAAAAACCGGAAAAGAAAAAAACGGTAAAAACCATATAAACCCTGCCAGAAAAGCACCAAGAATAGGTGATAAAACTTTTCCGAAAGTATTGGACGTTTCAATCAGGCCAAGGGAGTTGCTGACGTCATCATCATTTTTAAACATATCCCCGACCAAAGGCATCACAATTGGTGCCGCACCGGCTGCCCCGACGCCCTGCAATGCCCTACCGGCTAATATGACCCAGTAAGCATCCGTCATTTTCCATGCCGCCCACCCGGAGATCAGCCCGCCGATTCCCGCAATGAGAAGACTCGGAATAATAACTTTTTTACGGCCGATATGATCGGACAAAAAGCCTGCAATTGGAATCAATATAATAGCTACAATACTGTATACGGTAATTATCATGCTGGCTTGGAATGCAGTAATATTTAGTTTATTTTCCATCGCTGGCAGAACAGGAATCAGCATGGAATTCCCAAGTGTCATAACGAGAGGAATTGACGAAAGTGACAGTATGGCCCATTTTTGGTTATGAGCATCATCACCTGACTTCCTTTTAGCTTTGGAATTTACAGATTGTAAATTTTCAATATGCTCCATGTTTCGACCTTCCTTTTCGTTAATCAAACTAGTCTTAATATGGGCTAATTGCAGGAAAACTAACTAGAAAAAACTCTGTCTTTTTATGGGAAAATAAAATTATGAAAAATATGTTTCGATTTGCTAAAAAGAAACCGTTAAAATATATAGAAAAGAGAATCTGGTGAGGGGGATTATGTGAAAGAGATTATTGCTTTAAGCATAGGGAAGCCAAAAACACACACCTGGAAAAACAGTGTGGAAATTTCGGGCATTGGTAAAGATAAAATAAATAGTGTGTTTTTAACGAATGAAGGTTTTTTGGGAGATGGAGTAGCAAACACTGATTTTCATGGCGGCCCAGACCGTGCCGTATGCCTATATCCCTACGAACATTACGGTATGTGGGAGAAGGAATTTAAGAAGACATTCTCTCCTCCGTCATTTGGTGAAAATATTTGTGCGGGAAATATGCTGGAAAAGGATGTTTTTATCGGTGATACTTTTTCACTGGGGGAATCAATCATTCAAATAACCCAGGGGCGTATCCCGTGCTCCACAGTATCAAAGCATAACGGAGAAGATCGGCTTTTAGGAAGAATTGTGGCAACATGCTTCACAGGCTACTTTTTCAGAGTGCTGAAAGAAGGAACTGTAACAGCAGACAGCGTATTTAAGCTAGAAGAAAGGAAGCAGGAAAGCCTGTCAGTCCTGAAATCAAACTATATCATGTTTCATGACCGCAAAAACCTTAAAGCAATTGAACAACTGCTTCGGGTTGAGGAACTTGCAGATGTCTGGAGAGAAAAGCTTGAGAAAGCGTTATTATAAAAAAATGAAATTTAACCCTTGACATTTTTTATTTATCGGAATAGTATAATAAGCAATATATCGATCGGCAATGACAAAGAGTAGTAACTGCTGGTGAAGCTAAAGAGAGCTGATGGTTGGTGCAAATCAGCGTGGAAACAGCAGTGAATGGACTTTCGAGCCTCCAAACCGAACCTTTTTTAAGCAGTAGGCTTTGGCGAACGGTCTCATCGTTACAAGAGACAGATATTCAGGCAATGTTTGCTTTGATATCTGTTAAGTGAGCTGATTGATCAGCTAACAAAGGTGGCACCACGGGTTTCTCGTCCTTTTTAGACGGGGAGCCCTTTTTTATTTACACGCAACTTTATTACTTTAAATCGCTAAGCAAGAGGAGTAGAATGATTGGAATCCGTCCAAGAGAGCCGGGAATGGTGAGAGCCCGGTACGGAACATCATTCGAATGGACTTGCGAGAGGCTTCCTGAACGATAGTAGGGGAGCACGGGTTTCCGCCGTTAAAAGGATAGGGTATCGATATATTTCCGTACCCGAAAAAGGGAGCAGCATTTTGCTCTAAAAAGAGGTGGCACCACGTTCACAAGACACGTCCTCTATACCTGCAGCTAATTGTGGGTATAGGGGGCTTTTTTTATTTTCCATAGAGAACTGGAGGAGAGTTATATTGAAACCAACATTAGATGGTACTTATATAATCGAAGAGCTGGAGGGTGACACATTAACACCAATTTCAATCTATCAGAGAATGAGCGGAAGAAAAAAATTTCTGTTAGAAAGCTCGCTAAAGTATGAAAAATCGGGAAGATATTCCTTTATTGGCGCAGATCCCGTAATGGAAATAAAAGGAGAAGGAAACAGGACAGCTGTTACTGTCGGGGGAAAAACAGAAGTTTTGGCTGAAAAACCGCTTGATACGGTCAGAAGGCTGATGCCGGGGGGAAAGCTGCCCGCCCTTGAACGTTTCCCATTTTGTGGAGGAGCCGTTGGCTATGCAGGCTATGATGTCATCAGGCAATACGAAGATATTGGGACGATTCCTTATGATGAGCTGAATGTACCGGATGTCCACCTTATGTTTTTTGAGGAAGTGGCGGTTTTCGATCATCTGGAGCAAAAGGTATATCTCGTAGCCATGCCTTTACTGGAAGAAACCGATGAATTTCAGCTGCGGGAAAAATTAAAGAAAAGAAAGACCGAAATCCAGAAAGGGACAGCGGGAAATGATTCGGAAGAAGCCACACTGTCATCTTTCAAGGCATCCATATCTAAAGAAGAATTCGTTGAAAAGGTAAACAAAGCTAAGTCCTATATTGAGGAGGGAGACATCTTCCAAGTGGTGCTTTCTCAGCGGTTAAAAGCAGAATTGACTGGAGATCCTTTCGCATTTTACAGGAAGTTACGAGTGCAAAATCCTTCTCCATATATGTACTATCTTGATTTTGATGAATATCAAGTTGCAGGGGCATCGCCTGAGAGCCTAATAAAAGCAGCAGGTGATAAAGTAATTACGAATCCGATTGCTGGAACAAGGCCAAGAGGCAAGACAGAAGAGGAAGACTTACAGCTTGAAAGGGACCTGGTAGAAGATGAAAAGGAGCTTGCCGAACACAGGATGCTGCTCGATCTGGGCAGAAATGATCTCGGTCGTGTTTGCGAATTCGGATCGGTCACTATTGAAAAAAACATGATAATTGAGAGGTATAAGCATGTCATGCACCTTGTATCCGAAGTCGGCGGCAGGCTGAAGAATTCACATACATCGATTGATGCCTTAATTGCGTGTCTGCCTGCAGGAACAGTTTCAGGTGCTCCCAAAATTAGAGCAATGGAAATTATCAACGAACTTGAAACCGTGAAAAGAGGAATTTACTCAGGAGCGGTTGGCTATTTTTCCGGAAATGGCAACATGGATTTCGCACTGGCTATCAGGACAATGGTGATTAAAGATGGATTTGCCTATATACAAGCTGGGGCAGGTATCGTGCATGATTCTATACCTGAAAAAGAGTATGAAGAAACGCTTCATAAATTAAGAGCATTTTTGGAGGAAAAAAAATGATTCTGCTGATTGATAATTATGATTCATTTACATTTAATCTTTATCAGTATCTGGGTGAACTGGGTCAGGAAATAAAAGTTGTAAGGAATGATCAAATAACAATCGACGAAATAGAACAATTGAATCCCGATGCAATTGTTCTTTCTCCGGGACCTGGACGGCCGGAAAAAGCGGGGATCATTGTGGAAGTTATTCAGCATTTTTACAGGAAGCTTCCTATCCTCGGCATTTGCCTTGGCCACCAGGCAATCGGCTATGCCTTTGGGGCAAAAATTGATAAAGCAAGGAAAATCATGCATGGAAAGGTGTCCAATCTTAAGCATAATGGATCGCAGTTGTTCCAATACATGCCGCAGCCAATCAGCATTATGCGCTATCACTCCTTAATTATTCAATCGGGGACTTTGCCTGGCAGCTTTAAGGTTTTGGCCAGATCAATGGATGACAATGAAATAATGGCAATCAAGCATGAAGATTATCCATTATACGGCTTGCAGTTCCATCCGGAGTCGGTAGGAACTGGCCTTGGAAAAAGAATTTTGGAAAACTTTCTACAAACAATCAGGAGGGAAGATAAGAGTGAAAACAATACTGCAGAGGTTATCTGAACGGGAGTCATTAACAGAGGCAGAAATGAAGGAAGCAATGGACAATTTATTTGCCCAGGATGTAACGGACAGTGAAATTGCGGCATTTATGGTGAGCCTTAAAACAAAAGGAGAAACAGTTGAAGAAATTGCAGGCATTGTAAAAGCGATGAGGGGTAAATCTCTTTCATTTAGTAAGAAGATTCCTAATGTTTTGGATAACTGTGGTACAGGAGGAGATGGTTCAAGCAGCTTTAATATCAGCTCCACTTCGGCCTTTGTGATTGCAGGTGCCGGAATTCCTGTTGCAAAGCACGGAAACCGAAGTGTATCCAGCAAAACAGGCAGTGCCGATGTTTTGGAGCATTTGGGAATAAATCTGAATCACCCGCCTGAGCGCACGGAGGAAATATTGGAGGAAATCGGGATTGCCTTTCTATTTGCTCCTCATGTACATCCGAATATTAAAAGAATCATGAAAGTACGCAAGGATTTGAGGATACCGACAACCTTCAACCTGATAGGGCCATTGACTAATCCGGTTGAACTTGATCATCAGCTTCTCGGGATTTACAGGAGGGATTCTATTGAAATGTTTGCAGAGGTCCTTAAAACTTTGGGAAGAAAGCGGGCTGTTGTTTTAAATGGTGCTGGGTTTATGGATGAAGCATCCCTGCAGGGGGATAATCACCTGGCTATCCTTAATAACGGCAAGGTAACGAAAAAAATTCTCCACCCAGAGGAAGTTGGTCTATCCGTCTGCAGCAATGAGGAGATCAGAGGCGGAGATTCAAGGGAAAATGCTGAAATTCTTATGAGTGTCCTGAAGGGAGAAAAGGGAGCAAGAAGAGATACTGTTCTTCTTAACGCCGGGATTGGCATCTTTACAGGAGGCAGGGCTGAAACGATTCAAGATGGGATAAATTCAGCTAAAGAAAGCATTGATTCAGGAGCTGCCTTACAAAAACTTCATCAGTTAATCGAAGCAAGTAAAAGCATCCATAAAGAGGTGATATAAATGGGAACAATTTTAGATCAAATTCTGGCTGAAAAAAGAAAAGAAGTCATCTTAATGAAACAGGAAGTTGTCGATGCTCAAGAAACCGGAAGCAAACGGTCATTTATTAAAAGGCTTGCGTCAGGCAGCGAACTGGCTGTGATTGCCGAGTTCAAAAGAGCCTCACCATCAAAGGGCGATATAAATACCGGGCAAAATCCGAAAGACCAGGCATTATTTTATAAAAAGTATGGTGCGGATGCGATTTCCGTTTTAACGGATAATAGGTTTTTTAAAGGCAGCTTCGCTGATCTTTCAGCTGTCAGAGAGACAGTGGACCTCCCGATTCTCTGCAAAGACTTCATTGTAGATGAGGTGCAAATCTTAAAGGCAAAAGCAAAAGGGGCAAACCTGATTTTACTCATTGCTGCTGCCATGGATGCAGAACGTCTTCAAAAGCTTTTTGATTTTGCTGAGGGTGAAGGCCTTGAAGTATTAATGGAGGTTCATAATGAAGAAGAGCTGGAAATTGCGTTGAAAACCGGAGCACAGTTGATCGGAGTCAACAATCGGAATTTAAAAACCTTTGAAGTAGATCTGAGTGTAACAGAAAAACTTGCGCCGCTAATAAAGAAAGCGGGAAAATTTCTGATCAGCGAGAGCGGAATTAAGTCGGAAGACGATGTGCAGCGTGTCATTGCAGCAGGAGCAAATGCCATCCTTGTCGGAGAAGCATTTATGAAAGCAGAGAACCTGGAAGGGCTTTTGAATTCCATGAAGCTTCCTTTGCAGGGGGCTGTCAGAAAATGAAGGTGAAGATTTGCGGAATTAGAGATATCAGCATGGCGCTTACTGCGATAGATAGCGGTGCGGATGCCTTGGGATTTGTGTTTGCTGAAAGCAAAAGAAAAATTGCACCTGCGGCGGCAGGCGAAATAATTAAAGAGCTTCCCGGGGATGTGCTAAAAGTCGGAGTATTTGTGAATGAAACGAAGGAAAACATTGAGAAAATAGCCAGTATTTCTGGAATAAATGTCATTCAGCTTCATGGAGATGAAACGCCGGAATACTGCACCACATTTTCTTTACCAGTTATAAAAGCCCTGAGCATTGGATCACCAGATGATCTATCTAAACTGGATGAATATACATGTGAATACGTTCTTCTTGATAGTCCAAAAGGAAAATATCGAGGGGGCAACGGGGTAACGTTTGATTGGTCGGTTCTAAATAAAGACCCTAAGCAAAACAACAGAATTATCCTTGCAGGAGGTCTCAATCCAGAAAATGTGGTGGAAGGAATTAAAGCTGCCAATCCTTATATGGTTGATGTAAGCAGCGGGGTTGAAACGAGAGGAAAGAAAGATCCTGAAAAAATAAAAAGATTCATAGACAACGCTAAACGTATGGAGAGGGAGGAAGTAAAATGAACGCAGCTTATACTTTGCCTGATGAACGGGGCCACTTTGGGACATATGGAGGCAGGTACGTGCCTGAGACACTAATGCAGGCCATTCTTGAACTGGAGGAGGAATATAAGAAAGCACAGGCTGATGAAAGTTTTCAAAAGGAACTCCAAGGTTTGCTGAAGGACTATGTCGGGAGGGAAACTCCTCTGTATTTTGCAGAAAACCTCACAAAATATGCTGGTGGTGCGAAAATCTATCTTAAAAGGGAAGATTTGAACCATACAGGAGCACATAAAATCAACAACTCACTCGGCCAGGCTCTATTGGCACAGCGGATGGGCAAAAGGAAAATCGTAGCTGAGACGGGTGCAGGGCAGCATGGAGTTGCAACAGCAACTGCCTGTGCACTTTTAAATCTAGAATGTATTATTTTTATGGGTGAAGAGGATATCAGACGACAACAGCTGAACGTATTCAGAATGGAATTGCTTGGAGCAAAGGTTGTAGGAGTGAAATCAGGAAGTGCCACACTTAAAGATGCAGTCAATGAAGCCCTCCGCTACTGGGTGACTAACGTTGAGGATACCCATTATATTCTGGGGTCAGTTATGGGGCCGCATCCTTTTCCGATGATTGTCCGTGATTTCCAAAGTGTTATCGGAAATGAGACAAAGGAGCAATATCTTGAAAAAGAAGGAAAACTCCCTGATGCAGTTGTAGCATGCATTGGCGGCGGAAGCAATTCAATGGGCATGTTCTATCCTTTCATTAAAGATGAAACTGTCCGCATGATTGGGGTGGAAGCAGCTGGGTTGGGAACAGATACCGAAAAACATGCTGCCTCTTTAACAAAAGGAACGCCAGGAGTTCTTCATGGGGCATTAATGTATTTGCTGCAGGATGAACACGGGCAGATTCAGGAAGCACATTCCATTTCAGCAGGCCTGGATTATCCTGGAGTAGGCCCTGAGCACAGCTATATGAAAGACAGCGGAAGAGCCGAGTATGAATCGATCACAGATGAAAAGGCGCTTGAGGCGTTACAACTATTATGCAAGCTGGAAGGCATTATTCCTGCTTTAGAAAGCTCCCATGCGGTTGCCTATGCATTAAAGCTTGCACCGCAAATGAATAAAGACGAGGGCCTTGTTATCTGTCTATCCGGCAGAGGGGATAAAGATGTAGAAACAGTGAGAGCAAGATTAGGAGGGAAAGGACAATGAACCGGATTGAAAAAGTTTTTCAGAATTTAAAGCAAAACAATGAAAAAGCGTTTGTGCCATATATTATGGCTGGCGATGGGGGATTGGAGACACTGGCTGAGAAAATTACATTCCTCGAAAAAGCGGGAGCAACAGCCATTGAAATCGGAATACCTTTTTCGGATCCGGTAGCAGATGGACCGGTAATCCAACAGGCAGGCATCCGGGCATTAGAAGCAGGAACAACACTTAAGGGCGTATTAGCTGCAATTGCGGAGATCCGGCCAATTGTTCATATTCCGCTTATTTTTATGACATACATGAATCCGATCATGGCATATGGCATTGGCAACTTTATTTCTGATGCTTCAGGATCTGGGGTGGACGGCCTAATTTTGCCTGACCTTCCTGCAGAGGAAGAGGAAATCATTGCACCGGTTGCTGAAAAAGCCGGAATCGAAATTATTCGTCTTGTAACATTGACGAGCCCGTTAGGTAGGATTCAGGAGATTGCTGGCAAAGGAAAAGGATTTCTATATGCTGTAACTGTTAATGGCATAACAGGTGCAAGAAAAGGATTTAAAGAAGAACTCGGAAAGCACTTGGAAAGGGTTAAGGAGGTAAGTCCAATTCCGGTATTGGCAGGCTTCGGAATTTCAGAACCCCAGCATGTAAAAGAAATGAATCAATATTGTGACGGTGTCATTGTTGGAAGCAGGATTATAGAGCTTTTCCAAAGCGGTGAGTTAGTAAAAATAGAAGAGCTGATCGCTTCATCTAAAATAGAAGAAATTAAATTATGAAACAAA
The DNA here is from genome assembly GCF_023715565.1 of Cytobacillus firmus. Taxonomy (GTDB): domain Bacteria; phylum Bacillota; class Bacilli; order Bacillales; family Cytobacillaceae; genus Cytobacillus; species Cytobacillus firmus_C. The sequence goes on from NZ_JAMBOJ010000050.1 coordinate 9,259, forward strand.
AGCTTTCTCCCTGGTGGAGGAAGCTTTTTTCTTAATAATGCCCATTTTTAAAAATATTGGTTGTAAAGGTTGACATGAAAAGTGAATACATTATAATTACAGTAATCCGAGTAAATTAATGAGATTTATAGGAATAGGTGATTTTGAATGTTCATTGAGATAAACGATGTAAATAAACAATATAACGATAAAGAAAATCGGCCTGTTGACGTCCTCAAAGATATTAATCTATCGGTTGAAAAAGGCCAGTTTGTCTCTATCTTAGGACCTTCAGGATGCGGAAAGTCTACACTCCTTTCAATCGTAGCTGGTCTGACTAAAACTACTTCTGGCCACATTCAAATCGATGGAAAAACCATAACAAAACCGGGAAAGGACAGAGGAATGGTTTTCCAGCAGGCAGCATTATTCCCCTGGCTGACAGTCATGGAAAATGTCACGTTTCCGCTGAAAAAAGAAATGAAGAAGAAGGATGCGGAGGAAACGGCATTAAAGTATCTGCAAAAGGTCCAGCTGGGCAAGTATATTTCCCATTATCCTCATGAACTTTCTGGAGGAATGCAGCAGAGGGTAGCAATTGCAAGAGCACTTGCCATGAACCCTGAAACCCTCTTAATGGATGAACCATTCGGAGCTCTTGATGAACAGACCCGTTCACGGCTGCATGGACAGCTTGAAACGATTTGGACAGAGACGAAGAAAACGATTCTTTTTGTTACTCACAGCATCTCGGAATCTATTAAGCTGTCAGATCGGATTGTTGTTATGGGAACTAAGCCGGGAATTATCTTACAGGATATAACGGTGGATATTCCCAGACCGCGTGAGGAACACAAGAAAGAAATGCTGGAAATAGAAGAACATATAATGAAATACCTTAAAAAGGAAATTGATAAAGTTGTCAGTGAGGAGCTCCAATATGCAAACAGCCATTAAACGGATCATATTTTTTGCAGCCATCATTGCATTTTGGGAGATTGGCTCACGGCTTGAATTCTGGCACCCGCTGATTTTTCCTTCACTATCCAGTGTATTTAGCGCTCTTGTTGAAGGATTTCAGGATAAAACATTAATTTATGATTTAATCGCGAGTTTTAAGCGGCTCGCAGTCGGTTTAACGATCAGCCTTATTATTGGTACTCTGATTGGAATTCTTTTAGGGAAATCCAAAACGGCTGATGAAACCCTGGGAGCTGTCATTCTCGCTTTGCAAAGTGTACCAAGCATCGTCTGGCTTCCCCTCGCGATTATGTGGTTCGGCTTAAATGAGAAGGCAGTTATTTTTGTAACAATACTCGGCGGTACATTTGTTATGGCTCTAAATATGAGAACAGGCATTAAAAATGTTTCACCCTTATATATCAAAGCAGCCCAGACAATGGGTGCGACTGGAATTGATTTATTCACACGAGTCATTTTTCCGGCATCCATTCCTTATGTAGTAACCGGCTCCCGCCTTGCCTGGGCATTTGCCTGGCGTGCTCTGATGGCTGGTGAGCTTTTAAGCACAGGACCTGGATTGGGATACACACTTCGATATGCTTCAGACTTTGGAAGAATGGATATCGTAATCGGAGTCATGATTATCATTGGAGCAATCGGAATGATTGTTGACCAATTCATATTCCAGCGCATTGAAAAATCTGTTATTAAAAAATGGGGACTTGAGTCTTAAATCTGGAGGGAATATATATGAAAAAGGCGCTTTTATGGGCTGCAATAGTATTTATGTTTACCGGGTTGCTTGCAGGCTGCGGATCATCTGAGAAGAGCAGCGGTAAAGAAGACAAAATTGTGATAGGTTATTTTCCTAATATCAACCATGTGCCGGCAATGGTTGCGAAAGATCAAGGGCTTTTTGAAAAACAGCTTGGCGATGGAACGAACGTAGAATATAAGACATTTGCTGAAGGCGGTTCTTTCATGACAGCTCTGAAAACAGGTGATATTGATGCAGGTCTTGTAGGGCCAGGACCAGCAATGAACAACTTCTCAACCGGCGCTGATGTTAAAATTATCGCTGGTGCTTCAACTGGCGGAACGGTTGTACTTGCCAGAGAAGGTGTAGAAATAAATTCACTTGAGGACTTCCAGGGTAAAACATTTATCACGCCTGGCGTAGGCTGCACACATGATGTCCAGTACGAAACCTATCTTGAAGAAGCCGGCATCACGTCAGCACGCATCGGCGGTACTATGAAGCATTTAACAGGAAACCCGGCACAATATGCAAGCATGCTGAAAACAGGTAAAGTCGATATTGCAGTTGCTCCGGAACCATGGGCAGCAGTCATCGAACAGGAAACAAATGCAGAAGTGGTAATCGGATGGGATGAGGTATCCTTCGGTGAAACACTTCCGGCATCCGTATTAGTTGCAACGGGAGACGCAGTGAAGAGCAGCCCGGAAAAGGTACAGAAAATTGTTGAAGCACATAAAGATGCTGTTAAATTTATCGAAGAAAATCCTGATGAAGCAAAAGCCATTACAATCAAGGATATTAAAGAAGTGACCGGCCAGGAGCTGGAAAAGGAAGTCGTAGACCGCGCCTGGGAAAGAATTGGTTTCACTTATGATGTAGATGCAGAAACAATCCAGGAATTTGCAGATTCATCCTACACGTTAAAATTCCTGAAGGATAAACCGGAATTCAGTGAACTGATTGCAAAGAACTTTATTAAATAAACATATTTGGATCGGAGCCTGGATGGGTTCCGGTTTTTCATTTGTTATAAGGGAAAGGAATCTTCTGGTTTAACTTTCACCCAAAAAAGGAAAAATATCATGCAAGTGAAAAAAACTACATAGAAACAGGAGTGGCTAAAAATGAGAAAAGGTATGGGAGTTATAATTGCCGTGATTGCGGTAGTAGTCATAGCAGGTATAATGCTGATGTCGAGCTATAACGGATTTGTCAGTGCTGAGGAAAATGTGGATCAGGCATATTCTCAAATTGAGAATCAGCTGCAGCGAAGACTTGATTTGATTCCTAATCTGGTAAATACGGTAAAGGGGTATGCTGCACATGAGAGGGAGACCATTCAGGCGGTATCAGATGCACGTGCCAGGTTGGCAGGAGCCCGTTCGCCTGAAGAGGAAGCAACAGCAAATGCAGAATTGTCAGGCGCTCTTAGCAGGTTGCTTGTAGTTGTCGAAAACTATCCCAACCTGAAGGCGGATAAGCAGTTCACCCAATTAATGGACGAGCTTGCCGGTACGGAAAACCGGATTTCGGTGGCACGAAAAGATTATAATAACCAGGTTTCTGTATATAACAAAAAAGTAAAAAGGTTTCCGGGTGCAATAGTAGCCGGGATTACAGGCTTTGATGAGAAAGAATATTTCAAGGCGGATCCTCAGGCGAATGAAGCACCTGAAGTGGACTTTGGAGGCAATGGAGAATGATCATCCGCAGGGTCTTTTTGACCCTTCTATTAATAAATTTATTAATGGGTGCATTCTCAGTCAATGCAGATGAAACCATCCCCCAGCCTGCTGGAGATATTTATGTTCAGGATTTTGCAGGAGTCCTCAATGAACATGAAAAATCTGAGCTGATTCACCTTGGGAGACAATTGGAGGATAAGACAACTGCACAGGTGGCGGTGCTAACCGTTGGTACAATTGGCGACAGGCCGATTGAAGAATATGCAAATGAGGCCTTTCGGGCATATGGCATTGGCAGTGCTGCTGAGAATAATGGTGTCCTATTAGTTGTGGCCATGCAGGATCGTAAGGTGCGCATAGAGGTTGGATATGGGCTTGAAGGCCGGATTCCAGATGGAAAAGCCGGCAGAATTCTTGACCAGGTTACCATACCATATCTCCAGGATGACGAGCCGGGCAGAGCGGTAATTGAAACCTACAAGGTGCTTGTACTAGAAGCCGGCGGAGAAGAAGTGAATTTAGGGAAGAACGGAGAATATGCTGATGCCGGGACAAAGGATGAAGGCATTGGCATTCCGTCCTGGCTGCTGATTATCATTGCTGTCGGTTTGCTGTTTCTTGATATTAAATTCTTTGGAGGAGCCTTTTCATATGCCATACTTTCCATCCTCTCAAGAGGAAGAGGCGGCGGCAGAGGAGGTGGAGGTGGTCCGCGGGGAGGAGGCGGAGGTTCATCAGGCGGTGGCGGGGCCAGCCGGGGCTGGTGAACGCAGAAAAGAGCGGGGACATCCCCGCTCTTTTCTATTATTTAATTCCAGTTACACAAACGGTTAATACGGGCCGGGCTTCTTTATAGAAGATAGAAATGGAATGGAATCCAGCAGCCTCCATATCAGCTTTGATTATCTGCCCAAGGTTTTTGGTTATGGATTCATTTGCTCCTTCTTCTCTCGGCTGGACCGTGATGGCAATTACTCCGTCTTTCCATCCCATGCAGGTGCTGAAGGGATTCTCTAGGTTTTGTCCAGAGGGGATAATTGTTGACTGAAAAGATTTTATTATATTTTTTATCCGGGAAGTAATCGTGGATATCTTTTACGAACAATCGGACTTTTCCCTGCTGGATATAGTCATCATTCAATTTGGCTGCAGCAGCTTCCATATCTTTTGATACATCGACTCCATCTGTTTCTGCATGTCGACAGTGATCCATAATATGTTTTATGCTGTAGCCGGGGCCAAAGCCAACCTCTAAAACGGAGTCCCTGCGTTTTATCTGTAAATGTTCAATAGTCCATTTGTTAATCTTGCGGTTTTCAAAGTACATGATTTTCCCCGCAAGCTTTCCAAGTAATCCTTCTGGCTTTTCAAATTGTTTTCCTAAAATATCGAACATGTCTCTCACCTCGGAGTTTAATACTTATATTTAGTCTCTTTAAAGGGTTTCTAAACCTATTCCGTAAAATGGATAGATAATTTTTAACTGGTAAAGGTGCTAATATGAATTATATTAGGAGGAAGTCCGGTGATTTATAGCAAAGATCAATTACAAAAAAATCCCCCTAAAATTGGGGGATTTCATCTTAGTTATTTCTTATTAACTTGTTTCCCGCTTTTTTTCTGGCTTTGTGATTTATTGTTTCCCACTTGAAACTCGCTTCCGAGTTCAACATCGTTTCGCTTATCCTGTTTTTCAATTTGGGCTCTCGTTTGATTTGGATTTTGTCTGCCTTGTTTTGTCATATTTCTTTCCTCCCATAAAATATTTGACAGTCTTAATATGCGCTATAACTGGGAATAGATGAACAGTATATTGAAATTTACTGAAAGAGGTGATTTTGTGTGCGGCAGGTTTACTTTAACGGAAACAGTTCATAAACTTCAGCTGCTTTTTGGGTTTGAATATTCAGAAGGTGAGGTTATGCCCAGATATAATATTGCTCCCAGCCAAAATATTTTAACAGTTACTGCTGACGGCAAGCAGCGAATCGGCAGACAGATGAAATGGGGACTGGTTCCTTTCTGGGCGAAGGATGAAAAGATAGGTTACAAAATGATTAACGCCAGAGCAGAGGGCATTGACTCTAAACCAAGCTTTAAGGCTCCCTTTAGAAGCAAAAGATGCTTAATCCTGGCAGATGGATTTTATGAATGGAAGAAAACAGAAAAAGGAAAGCAGCCTTACAGGTTTATTATGAAAGATGAACAGCCTTTCGCTTTTGCAGGGATTTGGGATATATGGAAAAAAGACAAAACTTCTTTATTAACCTGTACGATCATAACAACGGGGCCAAATGAAGTAACAGAAGAAGTTCATGACAGGATGCCGGTCATCTTAAAGGAAAATGATTTTGAGGATTGGCTGAATCCCCGTTTTCATGACACTGAATATCTAAAGTCCTTGCTTGGACCGTACCCGGCTGAAAAAATGGAAAAATATCCGGTATCACCCAAAGTAAATTCACCCAAAAATGAACTGGCAGAATTGATTTCACCAATTTAATAGCCTATAAAAACGGACGCGCTATGCGTCCGTCTTTTTAATGTGCGCCCGGCATGGGTGTAGTCTATAGGGTGAAAGTCCCGAGCCATGACGGCAGTAGTAGTGGTTAGCTTAACGCAAGGGTGTCCGTGGTGACGCGGAATCTGAAGGAAGCGAGCGGCAAACCTCCGGTCTGTGGAACACGAACTTCATATAAGGCTAGGTACCATTGGATGAGTTTGCATTACAAAACAAAGTCCTTACTGCCGAAGGTGGTACAGAGTAAATGGAGCAGATAGATGGAGGGAAAGACTGCCCCCTTACCCGGGGAGGTCTGGTTGGAACGCCAAGTAAACTTGGTAACCTATCTAGCAATAGGTAGCTGAACAACCAGAAGTCAGCAGATGTCATAGTACCTACCCTACTCGAGATGGAAAGGGAAGGACTGAACAATTAGGAAGAACGAGAACTAGGCATATAATTCCTGTATAGAAGCAGAAAATCCGAAAGGACTTACTTGAAGGAGGAAGTGGTGAATTCCACAGGGGACTTCATGAGGGTGTAGAAGGAATCATGAATGGTGTAGTCTATGATGCCGAGGAAGGAACACCACAAGGAGGCCCACTGAGCCCTCTTCTTTCTAATATCCTTTTGGATAAGGTTGATAAAGAGTTAGAAAGGAGAGGTCACAAGTTTGTCCGCTACGCCGATGACTGTAATATTTACATGAAATCGAAGAAAGCTGGAGAACGAGTGATGAACTCAATTACATGCTTTATTGAGCAGAAATTAAAGCTTAAAGTAAACAGAGAGAAATCAGCGGTTGATCGCCCGTGGAAACGAAAGTTCCTTGGCTTTAGCTTTACGGTTAATAAGAAACCGAAGGTTCGAATAGCAAACGAAAGCATCAAAAGGATCAAAGCTAGAATACGGGAATTAACCTCCCGTTCTAAATCAATTCCTATGGAAGTTAGAATCGAGAAACTAAATCAATATCTAACGGGATGGTGTGGATATTTTGCCTTGGCTGATACACCAAGTAAGTTTAAAGAATTCGATGAGTGGATTAGAAGAAGACTTCGTATGATTGAATGGAAACAACGGAAAAAACCGAGGATAAGAGTAAGAAAACTCAAAGATCTAGGTGTTCCTGACCAGAAGGCATACGAATGGGGAAACTCCAGAAAGAAATATTGGAGAATAGCCTCTAGTCCAATCCTACACTAAACCCTCAATAACTCTTATTGGAGTAATCGAGGGCTCAAAAGTCTATATCAAAGATATGAATTTCTGCGTCAAACTTAATTGAACCGCCTTATACCGAACGGTACGTACGGTGGTGTGAGAGGTCGGGGGTTAGCCACCCCCTCCTACTCAATTACCCTCTGCTCACAAACATCGGAAGCTCCGTATGGCCTATTTCCCGTACATAAACAAATAGGTTTCCTTTATGGTGTATTTGATGATCCATTGCAATCTGGAGCAGCTGGCTGCCGGTAAGCTCCATTCCGAAAATTCCCGTCATATCAATTTTTCTTTCCAATTCCTCACAGGTTAATGATGAAATTACTTCAATTGTTTTCTTTGTAAATTTTTCAGCAGCCTCAATCAGGCTGGGAGCTACTTCATCGAACTTTTCGCCAAACACTGCGGGGCTCCCGTCTTTTGCTGTTTTGACAAACATATAAAAGGAAGTGAGCATATGTGTAACAAGTTTGCCGGCAGGCATGCTTGTTTCGGTTGGTTTAAAATAAAAGTTTTTTTCATCAATCTTCCTGATCAATTCATTGGTCACCTTTCTATGTGAAAAAAATAGGTTAGATATTTATTAATTCCCTCCTAAAATGATAATCAGAATAACATTTCCACTTAACCTCTGTAGATCCCTTTATATTACAAAAAGTTTCTAGCTGGCAGGAATCTGACGAATTTCGTGGAATTATTTAACAGGGTAATATCTGGAAGAATATCTATTATAGATATATTGTTCCTAGAGGGGGAGATTCAAATATGGGGAAAAAGAAAAAAAAGAAAAGCCATGTGCCTTTTAGGGTCAATTTATTATTTTTCTCTGTTTTTGTGTTATTTTCATTATTAATCTTAAGGCTTGGTGTAGTTCAGATAGTAAATGGCGAGTCATACAAAAAAGAAGTCGACAGGACAGAAGATGTCATCGTATCGAACCCGGTTCCAAGGGGAAGGATGCTGGACCGGAACCATCAGGTTATCGTGGATAATATCCCAAAGAGTGCGATTACATATACCAACCGTAATGCAAAACAGGAAGAAATGCTTCAAGTGTCAGAGCGGCTGGCTGTTTTGATTAATAAAGATACCGATAAAGTCACAGAACGGGATAAGAAGGATCATTGGATTTTGAAAAATCCGGAAGCTGCCCGGGAAAAAATAACTGATAAGGAATGGAAACTTTTCAAAGAAAAAAAACTGGATGATAAGCAAATCTATAAGCAGCAGCTAAAGAGAATCACAGAAGAAGATCTGAAGCAGCTGAGTGAGCAGGACCTGGAAGTGCTGGCCATTTTCCGTGAATTCACGAGCGGCTATGCGATGACACCGCAAATTGTTAAGAATGAAGGGGTATCACAAAAAGAATATGCGGCGGTAAGCGAGAATCTTCAATATCTTCCAGGTGTCAATACAACCACTGACTGGGATCGGACTTATACTTTTGACAGTACACTCCAGACAGTGCTTGGGAAGGTTACGGATTCCGGCGAAGGACTGCCACAGGAGAGGCTTGATTATTTCCTGTCCAGAGATTACAGCAGAAATGAGCGTGTTGGAAAGAGCTACCTGGAAATGCAATATGAAGATGTTCTCCATGGTCATAAATCAAAGGAAAAGCTTATTACGAAAAAAGGGGAAATTCTCGGGAGTGAATTGGTTTCTGAAGGCAAAAGAGGCAGGGATCTTGTCCTGACGATTGATATGGATCTCCAGAAGGCTGTGGAAAAAGTAGTGGAAGAGGAAATTTGGGCTGCCAAGCAGACCCGGGGAACTTATTTAATGGATCGTGCGTTTGTCGTCCTAATGGATCCACATACTGGTGAAGTTCTGACAATGGCAGGAAAGATGATCGGCGAAGATGAAAATGGCAAAACCGTTCTGAATGATTATGCGCTGGGGACGATTTCATCTTCTTACAATGTAGGATCCTCTGTGAAAGGGGCAACTGTTTTAACTGGCTATAAAACGGGTGCAATTACACCCGGAACAACCTTTTTAGATGCACCGATGAAATTTGCTGGAACTCAGAAGGTGAAAAAATCCTGGTTTAACTTTCAGGCTATCATGAACGAAACAAGGGCATTGCGTATCTCCTCAAATGTATATATGTTCAAAACAGCCATTGAAATTGCGGATGCGCGTTATGCTTATGATCAGCCTCTTGGATTTAAAAATCCTAATGCATTTGAAGATATGAGAGAATCTTTCGGCCAATTTGGCCTAGGTGTCAGAACTGGCATTGATTTGCCGAATGAGGCAATAGGCTATAAGGGCCCTCTTAGATTGCCTGGCTTTTTATTAGACCTTGCAATCGGACAGTATGATACCTATACTCCGATGCAAATGGCCCAATATATATCAACGATTGCCAATGGAGGCTACCGCATTCAACCACGCCTTGTTAAAGAAATTCGCGAGCCGGGCGCAGAGCAGGAGAACCTGGGGCCAATCTGGAAGGGTATTCAGCCGACTGTCTTAAATACGATAGATGTAAGCGAAAGAGAGCTAAGCACTGTTAAAGAGGGACTAAGACAGGTGATGCAGCATCCTGAAGGAACTGCCTATAGAAGATTCGCGGATGCCCCATATTCTCCGGCAGGAAAAACAGGTACAGCGGAAGCATTTTATGATGGTCCGCTCAAAAAGAAGGGAGATAAATTAATAGATGTTATGAACTTGAGCCTTGTTGCCTATGCTCCGCATAATAATCCTGAAATCGCCATGTCAGTCATTGTACCATGGGCTTACCAGGGCAGAAGCGGACATACAGCAAATTATGAAATTGGCAGAAAAGTATTAGATGCCTATTTCGAACTGAAGAAAAAGGAGGCAGGTGCAGAACAGGAGAAGCCTGCCGAAGAAGGTTCAGAAACAGAAGAAACTTAATTTTATTTTGCCTAATATGGCTTTTTTTTTACCTGAGTTTATTTTTTAAGTGTTTGAATTTATCTTTAATCAAAATCTGCTTTTCATTTCTTCCAAAAACCTTGCGATTAACCATGAATTGAATCGATTCTTCCAGAATAGCGAGGATTATAATAGGGATGAAGATTACCAGAAACCAGAACAACCTATCACTGCTCCTTTCGTCTGATAGCATACAATTATTTATATTTAAGAATGTAGAGATAATGATGTTTATGGGAAAAAATCCATGTATTCTTCTGGCTTACCATGTACTGGTGTTTTTTTTTATAACCTATTATGACCGAAATAAACTTCTGTTTCTCAAAGGATCTGTGTAGTTTAATGAAAGGGCATTCGGGAAAAGAGGGTAAAAAGGAGGTCCAGGACATGAAAACAATAAATGTAGAGCTTCAATATGATGGTCAGGAATTAAATAATAATCAGAAAAAAGCATTTGACCGATTGAAGAGTCATCTCGAAGGAACAGGATTTAAAGTGGTAACGATAATGGAAAATGATCAATATCTAAAGGAGAATTCCGGCCTACCTAATCAAAAGAAAAACAAAGTGCTGCCATCCCAGCCAGAAGGAGCAGAACCTGATATTAATTCCAGCGGTGCGGGAGGCATGGTCTCCCCTGATTCCAGTGAAGGTAAATGTTCCGAGTAAGTCAAAAGCCTTAGTCCATTGCGGACTAAGGCTTTTCCTTAATTAATGGTACTTAAAGCAAACCTTTAGCAATTATCTGATTTGTGAAGATGAAGCGGCGGAGGAATCAGCCATCCTTTTTCTTTGTTCATTCGAAGAACCTTTATGCCTAAAGCAGCTTTCTGAGTATGAAATTGACCAAACATACCTGCGATATCTTCACGGATACATTGGCCCATAATTGTACTGCAGCCAACCATTCCTGCAGCCAGGTCTCCTGCTAATTTTGCAGCTACCTCAGGATCCATGAACCTGGCACCAGGTGGAATATCATTCACACAAGCATCAGGTCTGTCAGGCGGTGAAGGAGGAAGGCCAATCCCGTTTTCCTTTAATATCGCCTCAATCTGTTCTTCTTCCTGCTTAGAGAGGCGGATTGCTTCTTCAAGCATCTTCTTTAAGTCCTCATCGCCTGAATGGCTTAGCATTGTCTGGTATGCAGAGGCCATTCCCTTTCCTGCGAGCAAGTAAGACCATGTGCTAAAAACTTCACCATAATGCATAGGCTCGTCCTTTGGATTTCCGCTTAAAATACCCATAGTATACCTCCTGAGAAAATTCATTAGTGTGCCACCTTCCTTAAAATGCACAGCTATATCATGCCCATCAGGAGCCTGAAAATGTAATAAATATTAAATGATTAAACTTCGTCTTTTTGTGGTAAATACCGTATAAAAGCAGAGGAGATGATTATTTTGGACCAAACAAAAAACTCATATTATATAGATATTGAAAATGCGCAAGTTTATGCAGAACCCGTTGAAGGAGCTGAATGGCAGTTTAAAATTTATGCTGATGACCAGGAAATGAAGAAGCTGGCCGATCATATCGAGAAAAATTATGATGCGGATATGAAAACATTTGCGCTTGCACATGTACCATTCGTGGAGGATAAAGAAAAGGCGCAAAATCATAATTATGATGAGGCAATCGAACGTATGTATAAGATGATTTATGATTTGGGTGATGACGAAACACGGAGGAATATTGAAGAGATGGAAATATTACAAAAAGATATTACTGAATAAATAAGCAAACAAAGCGGCTGTTCTTCATGGGCAGGCCGCTTTTTTATGAATTTTGCCTGTAATCTAAGCAGGGTCTAATAAAGTAATTCGTCAAATCTGCAAAATAAAAAGAACCATCTCTTCTGCTTTCTTCAGAATTGAGGTTCTTATGTTTACTTCTATATAAATAGTCTTTTTTTGTTTTAGTTTTCCTCGAACGCATGTCTGTAAATACAAAGGGACTTCTGTTGCATTCAGGGTTCCTATTCCCCTCACGCACTGCTTTGTCGCGTAACTTCTTTGCAGCTGATTTAGCCATATAAACAACTCCTTTTTTCTAATTATAACACGTCTTCCTGAAGCCAGCCTCTCCCCGATGATAAAATTTATCAGCATATAAAGATAGGGGAATTCCCCCCTCCGAATGGGGAAGTTCCCCGATATGGAAAAATTTCTCCTCCTTTTACAATAAGGTTAAGGTAATTGTTTGGAATGAGGAGGAGTTATTATGCAGGCAAAAGCTGCAGTCAATCAAAAATCAGGGAACACACTAAATAATGCATTTGCATCACACTTTGCAAAGTCAATGTTTTTATCTGTAACAGCATTAGCTATTCTTTCTTTTATCGGCACTAGAATGTTTACCCATGTTGACTTGAACCTATACGGATATATGGTCGGAACAATAGTGTTCATTGGAGGCTTTTTCTATAGATTCATTGCCTGGGGCGAAAGGCCGCCAACAAAGCTTATTTTGAAAAAGGGATTGAAACTGTTATTTAGAAAGTCAACCCCAAAGACATCTGTTGAGCATCTTGCAACATACAATTTTATCTGGAATAGGGGAATTTACCGATGGACTCAGCACGTGCTGATCGGCTGGGGCTGTATCTTATCCTGCTTTGTTACATTCCCTCTCGTTTTCGGCTGGATGTATTTTACGATGGATAACAATGGCCATTACAACATAATAGCAATGGGCATGAAGGTAATGACAGTCCCGGCAGAAGGCATTATCGCCAACCTTTCTTACAACGCACTTAATATTACAGCAGTAATGGTAATCGCCGGTGTTTGCATGGCGCTATACCGCCGCCTGAAAAATATGCAGGCAAGGGCAGAGCAGAAATTCCTGTATGATTTCTTGCCTTTATATATGCTGCTGCTAGTTAGCATAACAGGGCTGGCTTTAACCTTTATGAATATTTTTTTACACGGGGCGGGACAGCCGGCAATGTCACTGATCCATCAATGGTCAGTTATCATTACACTGATTTACCTGCCATTTGGAAAGCTTGCCCATATCCCTTTCCGGCCAATGAGTGTTTTGGCAAGAAACTACCGGGAACATTATGCTGAACAGGGCATGAAGGAATGCAAGGTCTGCGGAGATCAGTTCGTTTCAATTGAACAATCAAAAGATGTCGTCGATGTACTCGGCGTGAACACTATAGAATTTAAAGCAAAGGAAGGGCATCATCTTGCAGAAATGTGCCTCCCTTGCCGAAGAAAGTACCGGATTGCACAATTTTCCGGATTCCCAACCCATGAAGTGAAGGTCAAGGAGGCAAACCAGAATGCAAAGGGATAAGTTTTTTAAAGAAATTGACAATATAAACCATCCGAATGAAAAATTGATAAAAACACACTGCAGCTATTGCGGTATGCAGTGCGGAATAAACTTGAGGGTTAATACACAGACAAATAAAATCATCGGAGTTGAGCCCCGATATGACTGGCCGGTCACTGTCGGCAAAATGTGTCCGAAAGGGGTTACTGCCTACCAGCAGACCAACCACAAAGACCGTCTGTTGAAGCCGTTGATCAGGGATGATGCTTCGTTGAAAGGAACGGCAGAAGGGTTCCGTGAAGCAAGCTGGGAAGAGGCATATGACTTAATCGCAAAGAAATTCAAAGAGCTTCAGACAGAATACGGAAAAGATTCACTCTCTGTCTTCAGCGGAGTGTCCATGACAAATGAAAAATGTTATCTGACAGGCAAGTTTGCCCGGGTCGCTTTGGGAACACGCTATATTGACTATAACGGCCGATTCTGTATGTCAAGCGCAGCCGGCGGATTCCTTCGTTCTTTCGGAGTAGATAGAGGCTCAACATTGCCTTGGACAGATATTCATGATACGGATTGCCTGTTTATCGCCGGAAGCAATACAGCTGAATGCCATCCAACCTCCATGTTCCGTATTTGGAACGTTCAGGAAAGAGGCGGTTATATCATTGTGGTCGATCCCCGTGAAACACCAATTGCGAGAAGAGCGGACCTGCATCTTGATTTACAGCCCGGAACTGACCTTGCTCTTGCCAACGGGATTGTACATCAATTGATCGAAATGGGCTATATAGATGAAGAATTTATTAATAAACATACGAACGGCTTTGAAGAAACAAAGGAACTGGTCAAGGAATTCACCCCTGAATATACAAGCATGCTGACTGGTGTAGCCCCGGAAAAAATCATCCGCGCAGCTGAAATATACGGAAAAGCTCCAAATGCTGTTGTTATGTTTGCAAGAGGGGTGGAACAGCAGCATAAAGGTGTTGATAATGTTTCTGCCTATACAAACATGGCGCTTGTAACAGGAAATATCGGACGTCCCAAAGCAGGAGTAGCCACATTCACCGGACAGGGTAATGGGCAGGGTGGAAGGGAGCACGGGCAAAAGTCAGATTTGCTTCCAGGCTACCGGAAAATTACAAATCCAAAACATGTTGAAGAAGTATGCAGCGTTTGGGGAATCACACCTGAAGAAATGCCGAAGCCTGGTGTATCTGCTTATGAAATGATTGAACTGATGGAGCAAAAAACAATTCGCGGTTTATATCTGCTATGTTCGAATCCGGCTGTATCAGCACCTAATCAAAATTATGTAAGAAAAGCATTTAAAGCCTTGGATTTCATGGTCTGCTCCGATTTCTATCTTTCTGAATCGGCTGAATTTGCAGATGTGATCCTGCCAGCTGTTACATGGTCAGAGGATGAGGGGACCGTAACAAATATAGAAGGACGTATTATTAAAATCAACAAAGCACAGGAGCCTGTAGGTGAGTCAAAGCCGGACTGGCAGATTCAGGTGGAACTGGCTGAGCGGTTAGGCAGAGGAAAATATTTTACTCATCTGAAAACAGCCAAAGATGTTGCAGATGAGTTCAGGCTTGCAACTAAGGGCGGCTATGCTGATTATTATGGTGCTACATGGGATAAGATTGATAAGCAGGATGGGGTTTTCTGGCCTTGTAAGGACGAGGAAGATGAAGGAACACCGCATATGTTCCTTGATAAAAAATTCTATCATCCGGATGGCAAAGCAAAGATTTGCGCCTTGCCGTACCGTCCGCCAGCGGAAGAACCATGTGAAAAGTATCCGCTTCGCTTAACGACTGGCCGGGTAGTTTATCATTATCTATCAGGCAACCAGACCAGAAGAATACCATTCTTGCATGATATGTGCCCGGAACCATTTGTGGAAATCCATCCGGAAACGGCAGCAACATATAATATGGAACATGAAGAAAGAGTCCGCTTGTTTACAAGAAGAGGCGAGGCTGTCTATAAAGTCAAAATTACGGAAGCAATTCGGAAGGATACTGTGTTTGTTCCATACCATTTTGGACATGAAGAATCTATTAATCTATTAACAATTGCGGCATTAGATCCAATCTCCCGTATGCCTGAATTCAAGGCATGTGCTGCACAGCTGGAAAAAGTCGAATTAAAGAAGGTGCAATAAATGAAAAAGAGGCTGTATTTGGAACTTGAAAACTGTATAGGATGCCGTTCTTGTCTGGCAGCATGTACACAATGCGGGGGGCACGAGGAGCGCAACAGAAACTATGTGTATGATGTAAATCCTCTTGTGAACCGGCAGACAATGCCTCTCATGTGCCTTCACTGTGAAAATCCGGCATGTGCTCGAAGCTGTCCTGCCCAGGCTATTCAGATTCATGAGACAGGCGCTGTATTATCTGCACTTGTCGAAAAGTGTATCGGCTGCCAGAACTGTACCATTGCCTGCCCATATGGCATTCCGAAATTTGATCAAGAGCAGAATATAATGTACAAATGCGATCTATGTATCGACCGTACTAAAGATGGCATTCCTCCAATGTGTGCGAGTGTATGTCCATCCAATACATTGCAGTGGCTGACTGATGAAGAAATTGAAAACAAAAAGAAGCAATTTAATCTTGATAACGGCAAATGGGTAACTAGCATGCCATATCTTGAAGGCGAAACTAACGTAAAGGTAAATCTGCCGGGAATCCTGCAGGGGATTACAAAGCTGTTTTAGGAGGGATTACGGATGTCTGATAAGAATAATAAGATTCCCTTTAATGAGGATAATTATACGCATAATATCGAACGGAATAATGAAAGAAAACTTGATAGACGAGGATTTATGAAGACCTTGGTTGGTGCGGCCGGCGTATTTGCGGTTTCCTCACTTCCCTGGGGGGCGGTAGCTGCCAAAGAACTAATGGGGCTCGGTGAAAAAGAATACCCTCACAAGAAAATAACCGATGTAAGCAAACTGCCAATCGGCGATGCAGTGGAATTTAAGTTTCCGGGAGATCATGATGACGCGATATTAATACGTTTATCAGATAACAAATATGTGGCCTACCAGAATGCATGTACACATTTGCGCTGCCCGGTATTTTGGGTGAAAGAGCAGGGTGAAATGATTTGCCCTTGCCACCACGGCAAATTCGATGTGAAAACTGGTGCGCCGACTGCGGGACCGCCTAGAAGACCGCTTCCGGAAATCCAGGTTAAGGTGGAGAAAGACGCAATTTATGCGGTGAGGGTGAAGCGTTATGAAGCGTAGATACCTTGGAGTCATAATATTGGCAGGGATATTACTGATGAATATTATCTTTACTCAATATATGGTCCACCAATATTATTACGAAAACTATGAAAATGTACTAATCTTCGGCGGGCTGAATATTGTTCTGTTTCCCCTGGCTGTATTCGCTTATAAAAAGACGATTAACATGAGGGCGTGATTAGTTATGAACAGTGAAACTTATATAGACTTTTGTTTTGTAAGAGAACGATCCGGGGATTTTGCTCCGGAAGTAAACCAGATTCTCTCCGATCTCTTTAAAGGAGTCCGCCTCAACTGGTACTTGGATGAAAAGTCACATGAAGGCATGGACATTGTTGTAGCGGAGGTAAAGGGAATGAGCAAATGGCAATCGGAAGAGGAAACAATTAAATTTATAGAAGAAAATGCAGGAGAACCCTTCTGGAAATATCTGCAGGGATACCAGATGTATGTTTATCCTGCCAAAAGAGGGTGCGGAAGCTGTGGAACTCATTAAAACAGAGGATCTGGATGGATTTGTCCGGATGAAGGTTCAGGTGGCAATCTTAGACGAAGATGGAAGTGACAAAGCACCATTTGTTCAAAAGATAATTGAAAAAACCGGACTTTGTCCGGATGGAACACACTTGCGGATTTATTTTGATAAAATGAACTTTTTTGCGGTTCCGCTGACCTCTTCTGTAGAGGCATCTGAGACCCAGTGGGCTGCAATCGATCAGGAAGCCGGATTAAAATATGTAATTAGGAAGAGAGCGTGAACAGAATGATAAGAAAAATACAGCTTCCATTACAGACGATGAACTTAGTGGCCGGTTTTATGGTTTGGGTGCTGATATCTTCCCTTATGCCATTTATAAAAGAAGATATCAATATACCAGCCAATAAGCTTGCTCTTGTAACAGCTGTGCCGGTCATCCTCGGATCACTGCTCCGCATTCCTCTTGGATATTATGCTAATCAGTTTGGCGCAAGAAAAATCTTTATGCTGAGCTTTATTCTTCTATTATTTCCTGTCTATTATATCAGCATAGCAGACTCGATTACTGATTTGCTTATTGGAGGATTATTCCTCGGTCTTGGAGGAGCGATATTCTCTGTCGGAGTTACCTCCCTTCCGAAGTATTACCCAAAGGAGCGCCATGGATTTGTTAATGGCATTTACGGGGCAGGTAATCTTGGAACAGCCATCACTGCATTTGCAGCACCTGTTGTTGCCACAAAATTTGGCTGGTCCCTAACCATTCAGATTTACATTGTTCTCTTGGGAATTTTCATTGCGGCTAACTTCTTCCTTGGGGATAAAAAAGAAGTTAAGGTTCAGACTCCTCTTCTTGAACAGATTAAAGGGGTCTATAAAAATGAAAAACTATGGCTATTGAGTTTATTCTATTTTATTACTTTCGGTTCATTCGTAGCATTTACCATTTACTTGCCAAACTTCCTTGTCGCTCATTTTGAACTTGATAAAGTGGATGCAGGATTAAGAACAGCAGGCTTTATTATTGTTGCAACTGCCCTGAGGCCTATTGGCGGATGGCTGGCTGACCGTTTTCACTCTTTAATTTTGCTAATGTTTGTTTTTGGAGTTTACACGATTTCTGCGGTGATACTATCATTATCTCCCTCCATTACATGGTATACATTCGGTTGCTTAAGTATTGCTCTATCAGCAGGAATTGGAAACGGGGTTATCTTTAAGCTTGTGCCTATGTACTTCCAGAAACAGGCCGGCATCGTAAACGGAATTGTATCGGCGATGGGCGGTCTCGGAGGATTTTTCCCTCCGCTGATTTTGACTCTGCTATTTAACATTACTGGCCATTATGCGATTGGTTTTATGGCATTGTCTCAAGTGGCACTCGCCAGCCTGATTCTGGTTGTTTGGATGTACTTCCAGGGTAGGATGGAAATTGCGAGCCAGGTGATTGATCATACAATCGAAGGTATTCTGATTACGGATAAGAGCGGAAAAATAATCTCTGTAAACCCTGCCTTCACTGAAATCACCGGATATACAGAAGAGGAAGTAGTCGGTAAAAACCCTAATGTACTTAAATCAGGAAGACAGTCTAAGGGCTTTTACCAGGACTTGTGGACTTCACTCGAAAAAAAGGGATTCTGGCAAGGTGAAATATGGAACTCCCGAAAGGATGGGGAAGAATATCTCCAGTGGCTAACCATCAGTGCAATAAAAAATGATGCCGGTGATGTAGTCCAATATGCAGGCATGTTCAGTGATATCTCCAGCCATCGGGTAAAAAAAGCATAAATAAAGTAAATAATTAAAGGAGGAGGGATGAAATGGAAACCCAGCCGGCAAAGAAAAATATCAGTTCATATATTATTCAATCTCAGGAAGATGAAATTAAGCGCATTGCCCTTGAGCTTCACGAAGGGGTAGGGCAGACGCTTTACAGTTTGTATACAGGCATGCAGTTCATTCAGACAGCTGTCGATCAGCCGGAGATGAAAGACTATATTCGTGATATGGCACAAATGATGGAAAAAACAATTCAGGAAATCAGGCTACTGGCTGTGGAATTGCATCCCCCTGCTTTAGGAACCCTCGGTCTCTTGCCAGCTCTGAAAAGTTATCTGAAATTATACACTTCCACATATGGTATCATCGTTGACCTTGAAAATGTGGGAAAGGAAGTGCAAATCAGGGAACGGGAAAGGATTACACTGTTCCGTGTTTGCCAGGAAGCCCTGGCTAACATAGCGAGGTATGCTGACACAATGAGTGCAGGCATTTGTCTTCGGTGGGAGCCGGGACAGCTTTCTATCACGATAAAAGACAACGGAAAGGGCTTTGATGTGGATGCAGCGATGAAAAGTTCAGCTGGCATTGCTGCCATGATGGAGAGAATGCTGTTAATTAACGGAAAATGCGTCATCAGTTCAAAAGTCGGTGCAGGGACTTCAATAGATATCACCCTTCCGTTATACTAAGATTATACTTAACAAGGGACCTGCATTTTGCGGCTCCCTTGTTGCCTATTTCTGATGTTTATCGCAGTCTAACCGGCAGTAAGACCTCCACTTCAAGGTTCAGAGGAATCAAAGGACGATAAGTGGGGGTCAATCTGCCCGTAAAGGCCTGAAAAGAAGAACTACGACTAAGAAACGCCACATCCTGTGGCAACGTCTTTGTAATCCACTTCCTTTGGGCCTCAACTAACAATCAGTGGGGAATAAAGCCCCCACTGATTGAAGTTTCACTTTATATACGGACAAATGCTAAGGGGGAGCGGGCTTGATCAATATTTTACTTTGCGATGACCATGCGGTGGTCAGGATGGGTTTGAAAATGCTTTTAAATAACCATGATGACATGCAGGTGGTTGGTGAAGCTTCTGAAGGCAATGAGGGGATTCAACAGGCATTGGAATTAAAACCTGATGTGGTTGTCATGGATTTAAGTATGCCCCACGGGAAAGATGGCATGTCGGCAACCTCAGAATTAAAAAAACTAATGCCTGACATATCGATCCTTATATTAACCATGCATGATGATGAGGAATACTTGTTCAGGGCGATCCAAGCTGGCGCTTCCGGGTGTATTTTAAAGAGTGCACCCCATGATGAACTGCTCACAGCTATCCGGTCTGTTGCAAGCGGGAATGCGTATTTGCATCCTTCTGCAACCAAAAGGCTGATGGAAGAATATATCGGAAGTGTGAAGCAGGGGAACACCGATACATTCAATCTTCTATCCGACAGGGAGAAAGAAGTTCTTACATTAATAGCCAAAGGATTTTCCAATAAGGACATTGCTGAACAGCTTGTGATCAGTGTCAAGACAGTTGAAACACATAAAGGTAATTTAATGGAAAAGCTGCAGATGAAAACCAGGCCGGAGCTCGTTTCTTACGCCTTAAAGAAAGGGCTGCTTGGCTATGGAATATAAGGGGTTCATTTCTGGCGGAAGCGTCCGGATTGATCAGGCTTGTGAGAAGGTGCTGGCTGAGCTTGAATGTGATTTTGTTGGATTGGCACTGCAGAATACGGATGGACCGGATGTCAAATGGCATTATGCAGCAGGTAACAGCAACGAGAAATATAAGCGGATAACAGTTCGGTACGGCAAAGGCATTGCAGGGAAAGTGATTTCAACCGGAAGGCCGATGTATGTGGACAACTTTCCCGTTAATATTGCTGGAAAAGCATTGGAATACCCGATTATGCTCGCTGAAGGACTGAAGCATGCTTATGCTGTTCCTATTCATTTTAAAGGGATCCCAAAGGGGGTCCTCCTGATCGGGAACCGTTCTGGGCAGCCTGTAAGTGAGAGCAGGCAAAGTGCTGCAAGGGAAGCTGCCAGGACACTTGAAAAAAAGTTGAATGGTTAAAATAAGCAACTGGAGGAACGTAAAATGGACAGGGATAATCAGCTGGCGAAAGAGAGAGAGATTGCTCCTGATTCCAGTGATGCAACGATTCTTGTAAATAAATTTGGGAGCATCTCATATGCGAACGAGCAGGCACAAGAGCAATTTGGATATAGCGAACTGGAGCTGCTAGGGAAGAGCCTGGAAGAATTGCTTCCTGAGATCACTCTGTTAGAAACAGAAGAGGGCAAAGTGGTTCACCAGTATGGACAGCACCGTAACGGCGGAGTATTTTCAATTTTTTATAGAATTAATTCTTTCAAGCTTGCAGAAGAAAGCTATTATCTAATCGTCTTTCACTCAGTCAAAGACCGTTCCCGCTTAAAAAGGCAGCAGTCATATCCATTAAAGGAATTGGTTGACCTGCAGTTTGCCCTGGATGAATCTACCATTGTAGCCTTTACAGACAGAAAAGGGAAAATTACCTATGTGAATGAAAAGTTCTGTGAGGTATCGCAATATTCTGCAGAAGAACTGATAGGCAAGGACCATAGAATTATTAACTCCTCATACCACTCCAAGGGGTTTATGGAAAACCTTTGGAACACAATTTCGAGCGGAGAAGTCTGGCGCGGAGAAATTAAAAACAAAGCCAAAGACGGAACTTATTACTGGGTAGATACTACGATCGTCCCTTTTATTGATGAAAAAGGGAAGCCGTATAAATACCTGGCAATCCGGAAGGAAATAACAGAATATAAGCGGGTTGTCGAGGAACTGAGAAATTCTGTAAACGAGCTGATTGATTTAAAGTTTGCCCTGGATTCTTCATCGATTGTGGCTATTACAGATCAGAAAGGCACGATTACGTATGTGAATGATCAATTCTGCAGCATTTCAGGATTTTCACGGGAAGAATTGGTGGGACAGGATCATAGAATTATAAATTCGGGGTACCATTCCCAAGATTTTTTCAGAGATTTATGGAGGACAATTTCTTCCGGGAAGGTCTGGAAAGGCGAGATTAAGAACAGAGCTAAGGATGGAACTTATTATTGGGTGGATACCACGATTGTCCCATTCCTTAATGATAAAGGGAAACCATATCAGCATCTTGCTATTCGACATGAAGTCACACAAAGAAAAAATGCGGAAGAAGAGCTGCAAAATATGATGACAAGAATTATTGATGTTCAAGAGGATGAGCGGAAAAGGCTATCCAGGGAACTTCACGACGGAATAGGACAGAATTTGTACAGCCATCTGATTACCATTAATAGGCTTCAGGCTGAATTAAGCCATCCGCTGCTGGATCAAATGCAGGATGAGGCTACTGAAATTATTGAAGAACTTAGGGATCTTTCATGGGAGCTTCGTCCCTCAGTGCTTGATGATCTGGGTCTTATACCTGCGATCCGTTCCTACCTGGTCCGTTTTTCAGAACATCATAATATCAATGTCCAGTTTGATTGTTACCTGGCTAGCCGCCTTAATTCAAATAAAGAAATTACCATCTATAGAATCATTCAGGAAGCACTGACCAATATAAGAAAATATGCTGAAACAGATGAAGCTTCAGTTACAATAAGGCAAATGGAAGCAGAAATCCGCATTGTCATTGAAGATAAAGGCAAAGGGTTCAATGTTAATGAAGTTTCAAGAGGAGTAGGCCTTTTCAGCATGGAAGAGCGGGCAAAAGCTGCAGGCGGTTCCATTGATGTTTGTTCAGAAGAAAACAAAGGGACGAAAATTATACTTGATATTTCGCTATAAAAAAAAGCTGCCGAGTTTTGGCAGCTTTGCTTCATTCGTTTCTAAAATACATTTCCTAATAAAGTTCCGCCCATGGCTCCTGTCACAACAATAATCCAAGGAGGCAGCTTCCAATAAACAAGCATGCTGAATAGTACTGCGGCAAAGGCAAAGTCAGCCGGCTCGAGGATGCTGCTGGTCCAAATGGGATGATAAAAGGCAGCAATTAAAATCCCTACAACTGCAGCATTCACACCCATTAATGCACCCCTGATGTTAGGGTTGCGGCGAAGTGTGTCCCAAAATGGGAGTGCTCCCAAAATCAGCAGAAAGGCAGGCAGAAAGATCGCAGCGGTGGCAAGCAGACCGCCCTGCCAGCCATTCATCACTGTTCCAAGGTAAGCAGCAAAAGTAAATAACGGCCCCGGCACTGCCTGAGCTGCACCGTAGCCAGCCAGAAAGGTTTCCTCACTTAGCCAGCCTGCTGGGACAAATTCACGTTCCAGCAAGGGAAGTACAACATGACCGCCGCCGAAAACCAGGGATCCTGAGCGATAAAAGCTGTCAAATAAAGCAACCCATTCCAATGCAGTTACTTCTCTTAGTACTGGAAGAACAATTAAAAGGGCGAAAAATAAGACCAAACAGCCTGTAGCAAAACCTTTTGAGATGGGAAACTCCAATCGTTCCTTATCGTTGTCAATATGCTTTTTGTAGATTAAAAATCCGATAAAAGCAGAGACGAGGATGACCGCAACCTGCGTAATGGCTGTCTGCCATAGAAGTGTTGCGATAATTGCAAACAGTGCCAGCGTTTTTCGAGTTAAATCAGGTACAAGTTTTTGTGCCATTCCCATAACAGCATGAGCCACTACGGCTACAGCGACAATTTTAAGTCCATGAATCCAGCCGGCTTCTGCCGGATTAATACCTTGAAGAAGAATGGCAAAAATAATCAGAGCGATAACAGATGGTAAGGTAAACCCAAGGAAAGCCATTATGCCGCCCGCTGCTCCAGCCCTCATGACACCAATGCCGATCCCGACCTGGCTGCTGGCCGGACCGGGAAGAAACTGACAAAGTGCCACTAAGTCTGCGTAGCTTTTTTCATCCATCCATTTTCTTCTGCGGACATACTCCTCATGGAAATAGCCGAGATGAGCTACAGGTCCCCCGAATGAGGTTAGCCCAAGCCTTGTTGAAACCAATAATATTTCCAATAAAGTTTTAAACCCGGTTTTGTTGTTTTTCATATAGATCTCCTTTAATCCTTAATTTCTTTAAAAAGCTCGAAAGCTTTTTTTCTGGCTTCCTCCAAAACCGTAATTCCTTTTTCAGTTGCGGTATAATACTTTCTGATTCTGCCGTCAACATTTCTCTTCTCCTGGTGAAGAAGACCGTCTGCCTCCATCGAATGAAGGATGGGATATAGTGTTCCGTAACTGATGCTGTATCCATGCTCCTTCAGTTCTTCAGCCATCCATGCTCCGAAAACAGGATGCTCCTTTGCATGGTGAAGGATATGGATTTGAATAAACCCCAGAAATAGCTTACGCAATATTTTATCTTCCAAGCATAGACCTCCTTAATACTTTCTAAAGTCGATATCGGATTTCGATAATTGGATGATACCAGAATTAATGTGATAAGAAAAGTATCTTATATTTATTTAGGCTCTTTTCGCATAAATTGTTGTTTTACGCTTATCACTGCTGGCCGTTGATTGCAGCGAGAGGGGGCTCAGCGATCGCAGGGCAGGCGGTTAGCTTCCTCGACGCTATACGTCTGTGAAATCTCATCTGTCCCGCAATTCCTGCAGGATGTTGATTAAGCCTTGATTAAACACAGCACGAAGAAAATGCGATTGCATTTTCGAGGATATAGCACCTTACGCTACAGTCAACTCAGAAAATATAATTCAAATAGCAGTAAACTTTGCGAAAACAGCCTAAATTTACAAAACCTTAACATAGACAAAAAAAGAACGCTGTTCAAGCGCTCAATCATTAACTATTCTGTTCATTTCTTAAAATTTCATAAGCATAGTCACCAGCTTCTGCGGTTAAAATTTCCCACAGCTGATCACGGAGTAAATCGAGTTCAATAATCCTTCTTGCCAAATCAATAGTATTTTTTGTTTCCATAAGGGCCCCCAGTCAATAACGGCTTCGATTGCTGTGCTTTTTATAGATAACCTCAAGCTCTGTCAAGGTCAGCTTTTGCAGAGCAGGTTCGGAATGCTGATATTCGCTCCCTGACTTAACCAGCAGATCGATAAGATATTGCCGTTTTTTTTCAATGGCTTTCCGCAAATACTTCATTGCTTATCTCCTCTTTTCTTTAATGTTTTAGTTTATTCTAAAAGATATTTAACGCATATTCAGTTGTTGTGTTAAGTTTTTTGACATGGTTTTTGGTGATTTGTAAGATTTTCTGACAGGAATAATGAAAAAGTTTTAAAGATTAGTATAATGAAAATAAATTAGTTGGATTGAGGTGACATAAATGGAGAAAGAAGCATCCTACAAAACCAGAAAAGTCATTTCGATTGGAACGGTCAGTGAACTGACTGGACTTAGCGAACGCCAGATTCGATACTATGAAGAGAGGAAATTGATTTTCCCTGAAAGATCAAAACGGGGAAGCAGAAAATTTTCTTTTCTCGATGTAGAGACGCTCATCGACATTGCCAACAAAAGGGAAGAGGGAGTCCGAACAGAGGAAATCCGCTCAGAATTAAAAAGGAAAAAGAATAAGGACGATCAGGCATCACGAACAAAAATGATTCAGGGACAGCTTAATGCACAGTTTGGAATATGGAAGAAATAAATAGGGAAGTGGTTATTCTGTAAGGAATAACCACTTCAGACTGTCGACAAACTCGATGAAAATCGTACTTGTCGGGAGTCTTTTTTGATTTAAAATAGAAGTAATACAATGCTTGAGGTGATTAATATGCTTTCTAAACATAATCCAATTCAACGGGAT
>NZ_JAMBOJ010000051.1 GCF_023715565.1 Cytobacillus firmus
GCTGAAAGCATCTAAGCATGAAGCCCCCCTCGAGATGAGATTTCCCATAGCGTCAAGCTAGTAAGATCCCTGAAAGATGATCAGGTTGATAGGTCAGAGGTGGAAGCGTGGCGACATGTGGAGCTGACTGATACTAATCGATCGAGGACTTAACCAAAACGAAAAGCGGAGGCGACTGTTCAACTTCGAGAGACGTTAGGAGCCGAAGCTAGACAAGTCCTATTGGTGAATACTCGGCAAAATTCTTCTTCATACATTATCTAGTTTTGAGGGAACGAAAAAATGAAATTTCCTCTTGAAAAATCCTGAAAAGACGATATAATAAAACTTGTCTTTGAAAAATAGTCTGGTGGCGATAGCGAGAAGGTCACACCCGTTCCCATACCGAACACGGAAGTTAAGCTTCTCAGCGCCGATGGTAGTTAGGGGCTGTCCCCTTGTAAGAGTAGGACGCTGCCGGGCATTAATAATGGAGGATTAGCTCAGCTGGGAGAGCATCTGCCTTACAAGCAGAGGGTCGGCGGTTCGATCCCGTCATCCTCCACCATTAATTTAAATGTACAAGCTGCCGGTGTAGCTCAATTGGTAGAGCAACTGACTTGTAATCAGTAGGTTGGGGGTTCAAGTCCTCTCGCCGGCACCATTTTCTTCAACGAGCCATTAGCTCAGTCGGTAGAGCATCTGACTTTTAATCAGAGGGTCGAAGGTTCGAGTCCTTCATGGCTCACCATTTTTAATTTCATATTGCGGGTGTGGCGGAATTGGCAGACGCACCAGACTTAGGATCTGGCGCCGCAAGGCGTGGGGGTTCGACTCCCTTCACCCGCACCATTATTTTTGCGGAAGTAGTTCAGTGGTAGAACATCACCTTGCCAAGGTGGGGGTCGCGGGTTCGAATCCCGTCTTCCGCTCCATTTATTGCCGGGGTGGCGGAACTGGCAGACGCACAGGACTTAAAATCCTGCGGTAGGTGACTACCGTACCGGTTCGATTCCGGTCCTCGGCACCAGTAGAATTTAATATTGCGCCCGTAGCTCAATTGGATAGAGCGTTTGACTACGGATCAAAAGGTTAGGGGTTCGACTCCTCTCGGGCGCGCCATATTACGGGGAGTAGCTCAGCTTGGTAGAGCACTTGGTTTGGGACCAAGGGGTCGCAGGTTCGAATCCTGTCTTCCCGACCATTAATTTTGGGGCCTTAGCTCAGCTGGGAGAGCGCCTGCTTTGCACGCAGGAGGTCAGCGGTTCGATCCCGCTAGGCTCCACCATAATTATATTCACTATTTTGGCGGTGTAGCTCAGCTGGCTAGAGCGTACGGTTCATACCCGTGAGGTCGGGGGTTCGATCCCCTCCGCCGCTACCATTTTACTAAACGATGCTGGACCTTTAGCTCAGCTGGTTAGAGCAGACGGCTCATAACCGTCCGGTCGTAGGTTCGAGTCCTACAAGGTCCACCACTTTCTTTTATACGGAGGAATACCCAAGTCCGGCTGAAGGGATCGGTCTTGAAAACCGACAGGCGGGTCAAACCGCGCAGGGGTTCGAATCCCCTTTCCTCCTCCATATTTTATTTTAATAATATTGTCGCGGGGTGGAGCACGCCCGAGTAAGCTTCGAAGGAATTACTTCAGCGCACCGATTGAGTTGCTACTTGAATAATCTTTCTGAAATCGGGGCGGTTACATCATTGAATCAGCTGCGATGAAATGCTTGATGTGAGCATAGAAAAATCACATAAATAATATTATCGCGGGGTGGAGCAGTCCGGTAGCTCGTCGGGCTCATAACCCGAAGGTCGCAGGTTCAAATCCTGCCCCCGCAATCCGGTCCGGTAGTTCAGTTGGTTAGAATGCCTGCCTGTCACGCAGGAGGTCGCGGGTTCGAGTCCCGTCCGGACCGCCATTTTTACAAGAAATGTTATTTAGGCAATATAACTCAATATGGCTCAGTAGCTCAGTCGGTAGAGCAAAGGACTGAAAATCCTTGTGTCGGCGGTTCGATTCCGTCCTGAGCCACCATTTAAAATTTTATGCGGGTGTAGTTTAGTGGTAAAACCTCAGCCTTCCAAGCTGATGATGAGGGTTCGATTCCCTTCACCCGCTCCAACACATATGGGCCTATAGCTCAGCTGGTTAGAGCGCACGCCTGATAAGCGTGAGGTCGATGGTTCGAGTCCATTTAGGCCCACCATTTTAATTATTGTTCCGCAGTAGCTCAGTGGTAGAGCATTCGGCTGTTAACCGAACGGTCGTAGGTTCGAATCCTACCTGCGGAGCCATATATGGGGAAGTACTCAAGTGGCTGAAGAGGCGCCCCTGCTAAGGGTGTAGGTCGGGCAACCGGCGCGAGGGTTCAAATCCCTCCTTCTCCGCCATATTGGCCCCTTGGTCAAGCGGTTAAGACACCGCCCTTTCACGGCGGTAACACGGGTTCGAATCCCGTAGGGGTCATATAAAAAAGCTGTCAACAATTTGTTGGCAGCTTTTTTGTTGTCTTTGTGCAGATTCCTTTTACGTTCCGTCCACTCTCTATTTAATCAAATTTCACTTCATCCCTGCTTAATTTATTGCCTGGATTATTCAGATCAATTTCAGAAGTTATCCCCGTAGAGGGACCTCTAAACATATCGCCGGTGGCCATAATCTTTCCATCCGGTGCTTCAAATAGCGGAATTTTTATTTCCTTTTTGGAAGCCTCATTCAACAAAAACTCCTCTTCTTTATTGCTCAAAATATTATTCTCCTTTCATTTCTTACTTGCATACTTTGTTTTATTTTGTCTAATTTTCCCGGAGATTATGTCGTAGACTGTAAAAATGGGCAAAATGCTGTCGTTTATTAGCAGAATATGAACATTGTTGTCATAAAATTAAAAAAACTTTTTCAAGGACTTTTCCCAAGTGCACCGAATATAACAGGAAAGTCAAAAGAAACGAGACTGGATGGGGAGAAGGATGGTAATGAAAACTTTGTTTCCAACCGATTTTCAGCTGCATTTGTTCCATGAAGGGACGCTTTATGAGAGTCACCAGTTATTTGGTGCACATGTAATTTCAATCGGAGGAAAAGTGTTTACCCGTTTTTGTGTCTGGGCACCGAATGCTGAAATTATCAGATTAGTCGGTGATTTCAATGATTGGAATGGAGAAGGCTATACCTTACATAGAGTGAATAATGAAGGTGTCTGGATTATTCAGCTTGATGGAGACATGGAAGGTGCCTTGTATAAGTATGAAATTACAACAAAGAAAGGAGAGCGGTTATTAAAGGCTGATCCTTATAGCTTTTTTTCAGAAGTAAGGCCGAATACAGCATCTAAAGTATATTCGCTGGACGGTTATCAGTGGAATGACGGTAAATGGATGCAAAAAAAAGAAAAGAAGCCAATTTTTACAGAGCCTGCTGTCATTTATGAGGTCCATCTTAGTTCGTGGAAGCAAAAAGAATCGGGTAGTCTCTACACGTACCGGGAGCTTGCAGGTGAATTAATACCATATGTGGTGGAGCATGGGTTTACACATATAGAATTGCTTCCTCTAATTGAGCATCCGCTCGACGCTTCCTGGGGCTATCAGGGAACAGGCTATTACTCGGTTACCAGCCGTTATGGCAGTCCGCATGATTTTATGTATTTTGTTGATCAATGCCACCAGCATGGTGTTGGGGTAATTCTGGACTGGGTGCCCGGACACTTCTGCAAAGATGCCCATGGTCTCTATCAGTTTGATGGCTCGTATTTGTATGAGTATGAAACTGAAGGAGACAGAGAGAACCGGGTATGGGGCACCGCCAATTTTGATCTCGGCAAAAATGAAGTGCAGAGTTTTCTTATTTCCAACGCTGTTTTTTGGATGGAGAAATACCATATTGACGGCTTCAGGGTTGATGCGGTTGCTAATATGATTTATTGGCCGAACCGGGATGGAAAAACAGAAAACCCGTTTGGTACCGGTTTTCTGCAAAACCTCAATAAAGTGGTTTCACAATATGATTCTTCCTTTCTCATGATGGCAGAGGATTCAACAGACTGGCCGCAAGTGACTGCACCAGTTCAATATGGGGGGCTGGGCTTTCATTACAAGTGGAATATGGGCTGGATGAATGACGTCCTTACATATATGGAAACAGAACCCGAGAGGCGATCTGTTGTCCATGGAAAAATGACATTTTCGCTTTTGTATGCTTTTACAGAGAACTTCATCCTGCCTTTTTCACATGATGAAGTTGTCCATGGGAAAAAATCGCTTCTGGATAAAATGCCGGGGGATTACTGGCAAAAGTTCGCCCAATACAGGCTCCTGCTAGGCTACATGATTGCCCATCCAGGCAAGAAGCTTCTTTTCATGGGGAGTGAGCTCGGGCAGTTTTCCGAATGGAAAGATAAAGGTCAGCTTGATTGGCATCTGCTGGATTACGAGATGCATCAAAAAGCCAATGATTATGTAAAAGAATTAATAAAGGTATATAAACGTTCCAAGCCTCTTTTTGAGCTTGATCACCTTCAGGAGGGCTTTGAATGGATAGATTGTCATAATTCGGACCAGTCCATCTTCTCTTTTATCAGGAAAGGCTCCAAAGAGGATGATTATCTCGTGATTGTCTGTAATTTTACACCGGCTATATATCCCAAATACCGTATAGGCGTACCAAACTTGGGATCTTATCGGGAAATCTTTAACAGTGACAATGAGAGTTTTGGAGGATCAAATCGCACCAATAAGAGGGTCCTTAAGAGTGAGGAAATTGAGTTTCATGGCAAGCCGTTCAGTTTGGAAATGTCTATTCCGCCATTTGGCATTTCAATATTACGCCCTGTAAAACATCGGAAGGAGAGGAAGGAAAATGGGAAAGAAAAAATGCGTCGCAATGCTCTTAGCAGGAGGGAAAGGGAGCAGGCTTAGCTCTCTGACTAAAAGCCTGGCGAAACCGGCAGTTCCTTTTGGAGGAAAGTATAGGATCATTGATTTTACATTGAGTAATTGCACCAATTCCGGAATTGATACAGTCGGTGTTTTGACACAATACCAGCCACTAGTTCTGAATTCGTATATTGGCATAGGCAGCGCATGGGATCTTGATAGAAAGAACGGCGGTGTGACAGTGCTGCCCCCTTACAGCGAATCATCGGAAGTCAAATGGTATACGGGAACAGCCAGTGCCATATATCAGAACCTCAATTATCTAAAGCAATATGATCCAGAATATGTCCTGATCTTATCCGGTGACCATATTTATAAAATGAATTATGAGCTAATGCTTAAATATCATATTGAAAAAGGCGCGGATGCCACAATTTCAGTAATTGAAGTGCCTTGGCCGGAGGCAAGCAGATTCGGCATCATGTACACGGATGAGGAAATGCGGGTCGCAGAATTTGAGGAGAAACCTTCAAATCCGAAAAATAATCTGGCCTCCATGGGAATATATATATTTAATTGGTCTGTTTTAAAGGAATATCTGGAAATGGATGACCGCAATCCGGAATCAAGCCATGACTTTGGGAAGGATATCATTCCATTAATGCTTGATGAAAATAAAAAGCTGTTCGCTTACCCCTTCAATGGCTACTGGAAAGATGTCGGTACAGTCAAGAGCCTGTGGGAAGCCAATATGGATTTACTGGATGATGAATGCGAACTGAATCTTTTTGATCATGATTGGCGGATTTATTCGGTGAATCCGAATCACCATCCACAGTATATTTCAACTCAAGCTGAGGTTGTAGAGTCTTTGATAAATGAAGGCTGTAGGGTTGAGGGAGAAGTTGAAAAGTCAGTGCTTTTTCAAGGAGTTCTGGTTGGGAAGAATACGGTGATCCGAGAATCGGTCATCATGCCTGATGCTGTGATTGGCGAAAATGTCTATATTGAAAAGGCGATAGTGCCAAGCGGAATGACCATACCTGACGGCTTTGTGATTAGTGCTTCCGAAGAGGATGATGAAATTATTCTGATAACAGAGGAAATGATACAGGGAATTTATTCTTAATATACAGCTGGATGCCGAAATGGCGGCTGGCCAATTAAATGGAGGGAATGTCATGAAGAAGAGAATGCTTGGTGTGATAGATGCAACAACCTA
Organism: Cytobacillus firmus; assembly: GCF_023715565.1. Taxonomy (GTDB): domain Bacteria; phylum Bacillota; class Bacilli; order Bacillales; family Cytobacillaceae; genus Cytobacillus; species Cytobacillus firmus_C. Next base: position 6,081 of record NZ_JAMBOJ010000051.1, read on the forward strand.
CCATGAGGATTTAGAGGAATTGACAGTACACAGATCGCTCGCAGCTGTTCCGTTTGCTGGCCGCTACAGGCTGATCGATTTTGTTCTCTCCAATATGGTCAACTCGGATATTGAGAGTGTAGCCATCTTTCCAAAGTATCAATATCGCTCTTTAATGGATCACCTTGGCTCAGGTAAGAACTGGGACTTAAATAGAAAAAGGGATGGACTTTTCTTCTTCCCGTCTCCTTTATTGGATAGCCCAAGTAAAGGGATCGGATCTTTCAATCACTTTGCTGCTAATTTGGATTATTTTTATCGCAGCAAACAGGAGTATGCATTGATTTCAAACTGCTTTACTGTTTTTAATATGGATTTCAGGCCTGTTCTGGATAGACATATTATGACGGGGTGTGATATTACAGTTGTTCGCCAGGATGGACGTTCCCTAGAAATGTACCTGGTAAAAACTTCGTTGCTTATTAGTTTAATAGAAAATAGAAACGAAACTGGATACACATGCATGAGTGATGTAGTTACAGATATCCACCATTCGTACACGATATGCAATTATGAATATACCGGCTTGGCTGTTATGATTGATTCCATTGAAAATTACTTTGCTGCAAGCATTGGGCTATTGGAACCAGAGGCATGGAAAAATATTTTTCTGCGCAGCCAGCCTATTTATACAAAAGTAAAAGATGAACCGCCAACCCGTTATGTAAAAGGGGCGAGCGCAAAGAATTCGATGATTGCAAATGGATGCATGATTGAAGGAACAGTCGAGAACAGCATAATCTCCCGCGGCGTCAAAATTGGCAGGGGCTCCGTTGTGAAAAATTGTATAATCATGCAAAAATCCCAAATTGGAGAGAACTGTGTTTTAGACTCTGTTATTTTAGATAAAGATGTAAAGGTAGAATCCGATGCCAGAATTGAGGGAAGAAGTGAAATGCCCCAGGTAATTCTCAAAGGTACCGTACAAGGAGCGATGATGAACTCGTGAAAGTATTGTTTGCTGTTTCTGAATGTGTTCCATTCGTGAAATCCGGTGGTCTTGCCGACGTTGCCGGTTCACTTCCGAAAGAGCTTGCCAAACAGGGGACTGATGTACGGGTGATGCTTCCGAAGTATGGTTCCATTTCAGATGACATAAAAAAGAAGATGGCTAAAAAGTGCGAGTTTACAGTCCAAGTAGGCTGGAGAAACCAGTATTGCGGAATTGAAGAACTGGTGCACCAGGGAATCACATTCTATTTTGTGGATAATGAATATTACTTCAACCGTGAAAAATTATACGGCTACTTTGACGATGGAGAGAGGTTTGCCTATTTTAACCGGGCCGTGCTGGATGCTCTTCAGCATATTGATTACTGTCCGGATGTTATTCACAGCCATGATTGGCATACTGGGATGATTCCTTTTTTGCTCAGGGTTGAGTATCGTGCGAAAAAGGGGTATGAATTTATTCGTACAGTCTTCACCATCCATAACCTGCAATTTCAGGGGATTATGCCAGGAACTGCTTTAGGAGACCTATTAGGGCTTGACTATAGCCATTTCCATCCGGATAAGCTAGAATTCTTCGGAAATATCAATTTCATGAAGGGTGGACTTGTCGCTGCTGATAAAATTACGACAGTCAGCCCTACATATAAAGATGAAATACAAACGAAATATTACGGTGAGAAGTTGCATGGTTTGCTGAAACGCCGGGCTTGTGACCTGGAAGGAATCTTAAATGGGATTGATGATGATTTTTATAATCCTGAAAAGGATCCCTATATAAAAGAGAACTATATTGCTGAAAAGCTGCAAATTAAAAAAGTGAATAAAGTTCATCTTCAGAAAAAATTCGGCCTCCCGGTGAAGGAAGAGGTTCCTTTAATAGCTATGGTGACGAGACTGACAAAGCAAAAGGGGCTGGACCTTGTGAAATGTGTGTTTCATGAGCTTATGCAGGATGATGTTCAAGTCCTGATTCTGGGTACTGGAGCACCTGAGTTTGAGCAATTTTTCAGGGAGATGGAAGCGGGTTACCCGGATAAGTGCAAAGCATATATCGGATTTGATGAAGGGCTTGCACATGAATTCTACGCAGGATCCGATTTATTCTTAATGCCTTCACAATTTGAGCCCTGCGGGTTAGGGCAGATGATTGCGATGAGATATGGGTCCATTCCCATCGTCAGGGAAACAGGCGGGTTGAATGACACTGTTCATTCTTACAATGAATACACGGGAGAAGGAAATGGTTTTTCCTTCAGCCATTTTAATGCCCATGACATGCTGTTCACTATTAGAAGAGCACTAAGTTTTTACAGTGACAGCAAAGCATGGGAGAAGATTATGTTAAATGCGATGGGTATGGATAACAGCTGGGCACAATCTGCTTTCAAATATAACCAGCTGTATGCAGGCCTGGTTTCAAGGAGTGAAAGCCATGTTTTCTGATCGCGATGAGTTTAAAGAGGAATTCCTGAAGAAGCTGGAGATGACCTGCGGAAAAAGCTTCGGCGAAAGCACGGAAAGAGATCATTACTTCACACTCGGAAATATGATCAGGGAACATGTGAGCACAGAGTGGATCAATACAAATGAGCGGTACCGCATCGACCGTGAAAAACAGGTATATTACTTATCCATTGAGTTTTTATTAGGGCGTCTTCTTCATCATAATCTGATAAACTTGGGAATTGAGGAAATTGTAAAAGATGGCCTGGCAGACTTGGGCATTGACCTCAATCGCCTTGAAGAAATCGAAGCAGATGCAGGGCTTGGAAACGGGGGACTAGGACGCCTGGCAGCTTGCTTTATGGACTCGCTGGCATCCTTAAACCTTCCCGGACACGGCTTTGGGATTCGTTATAAGCATGGCCTATTTGAACAGAAAATTGTGAATGGCTATCAGGTGGAGCTTCCGGAGCAGTGGCTTCGGAACGGCCATGTCTGGGAAGTTCGAAAAGCCGACCTGGCAATTGAAGTTCCTTTTTGGGGGAAAGTAGAAACTGCAGAGGAAAACGGCAGACTTGTATTCCACCATGTGAATGCTGAAACAATTTCGGCTGTTCCTTACGATATGCCTGTAGTTGGGTATAAAACAGATACAATTAATACTCTTAGGCTTTGGAATGCTGAGCCATCTCCGTATCCTGTAAATCATGATATTTTAAAATATAAGCGGGAAACCGAATCGGTTTCCGAGTTTCTCTATCCTGATGATACCCATGATGAGGGGAAGATTCTGAGGCTTAAGCAGCAATACTTTCTTGTTTCGGCCAGTATACGTTCCATTGTGCGCTCTTATCGAAAGCAGCATACCAGTTTAAGAGATTTCCATGAATATGTGAGCATTCATATCAATGATACACATCCGGTGCTCGCTATTCCTGAACTTATGAGAATCTTGCTGGATGAAGAAGGATTGGGCTGGGAGGAAGCGTGGGATATTACAGTCAGAACGATTGCCTATACGAATCATACAACCCTTTCAGAGGCTTTGGAAAAATGGCCTATACGCATTTTCAAGCCGCTGCTGCCGCGTATTTATATGATTGTGGAAGAAATCAATGAGCGCTTTTGCCGCGAGCTTTGGGACAGATACCCGGGTGACTGGAAACGGATTGAGGATATGGCGATTATCGCACATGACCAGGTTAAGATGGCTCACCTTGCCCTTGTCGGCAGCTCTAGTGTTAATGGCGTTGCCGCCCTTCATACGGAGATCTTAAAAAAGCGGGAAATGAATCTGTTTTATGAAATTTTCCCGGAGAAATTTAATAATAAAACCAATGGGATTACCCATAGAAGATGGCTCCTGAAAGCAAATCCGCTTCTATCTGATCTTATCAATGAGAGCATTGGGGCTGGCTGGATTCGGGAACCGGAGAAACTTCGCGAACTGGCAGACTTTAAGAATGATAGAGCTTTCCTTGATCAGCTGCATCAGGTTAAGCAATTGAACAAGGAAAGATTGGCGAAGCTCATTCTGGAGCAGCAGGGCATTATGGTTGATTCGTCTTCCATTTTTGACATTCAGGTTAAGCGTCTGCATGCATATAAACGCCAGCTGTTAAATATTCTTCATGTTATGCATTTATACAATAGGCTAAAGGAAGATTCAGAGTTCCGCATGCACCCGCGGACATTTATTTTTGGAGCAAAAGCATCCCCTGGCTATTACTATGCAAAGAAGATCATCAAATTAATTAATACCGTTGCGGCAAAGGTAAACAACGATCCGCAGACAAGTGATGTTCTAAAGGTAATCTTTCTTGAAAATTACCGGGTTTCGCTGGCCGAGGAAATTTTTCCTGCTGCAGATATCAGCGAGCAGATTTCTACAGCAAGCAAGGAAGCTTCCGGTACAGGGAATATGAAATTCATGATGAATGGCGCCCTGACAGTAGGAACACTGGATGGAGCCAATATTGAGATAAAAGAAAAAGCTGGAGATGACAACATCTTTATCTTTGGATTAACAGCAGATGAGGTCCTCAGCTATTACCAGAATGGCGGTTATAATTCCAGAGAGTATTACCATCATGATAAGAGAATCCGCCAGGTCACCGACCAGCTTGTGAATGGATTCTTACCGGATTCCGATGATGAGTTCGAGCCCATTTTTGATTCATTGCTGATGGAAAATGACCAATACTTTGTATTGAGGGATTTTGCTTCGTATGTGAATATCCAGAAAGAAGCTGGTAAGGCTTATGAAGATCGGGATCATTGGCTGAAAATGAGCTTAATGAACATTGCCGGCTCAGGCTATTTCTCAAGCGACCGCACAATTAGCGAATATGCGCGCGAAATCTGGAAAATCAAACCCGCTGGTGTTGAGATGATGAATAAGTAAAAAGAAGAACAGCCCTTCTTGTGAGAAGAGGCTGTTTTTTTGGTTATTAATGGGAACCCCGCCTAACCGGCATGGTGCAGCAGCGGAAGGCTCCTCCGGATTTGATGATTTCCGTAATATCCACCTCGATAACTTCGTAGCCTCTAGCCCTCAATTCTTTATTGACATTCTTATTAATTGGAAGACTGAAGATTTTTTTATTGCCAATGGAAAGAACGTTCGTTCCGAGTGTAAATTGCTCCTCTTCCGACACTTTTATTAAATCATAACGCGTTTCCAGCATTTTTACTTTTTCCCCATGAATCTCTCCTGGAAAAATAAGTGCTTCCTCCGGGGAAATGATATTAAATACACAATCAAGGTGAAGGTATGTATCAGTAAAGGGGACGGATACGACTTCATAATCAGTCATAAGGCTGCGGAGATGTTCAATTGCTTTCTCATGGGTCCGGCTGCTGACACCGGCATATATAGTACGGCCATCGATGAGAACATCGCCTCCTTCTATACGTTCACCCGTAAGGTTGTAAAAAGGAACTTGATTTACTTCCAGCCAGTGTTTCAGAATATTTTCCTCTCCCTGACGGATATCAGCTGCCATCTCGGCAACATACACCTTTTCTCCAAGCGTGAATCCGATATCACGGGTAAAAACCTGCTCAGGGTATGCTTCCAGCGGGGGCAGCAATACGACTTCGACTCCCTGATCTTCTAATGCACTGACAAAATGCCTGTGTTGCTTCATCGCCACATCGATGTTAATACCCTCATTTTCATAATGCTTCTGTGTTTCATTAATTGTATCCACTATCGTCATGTACTTCGGTTCACACAGCACCACCTGTTCAAGTTTGTCATATTCTGAAAAGCATGCTGCTTTCATTTGTGCGCACATAATGAACCTCCCAGCATATTAATCTAAAACTAATATTTCCTTTGTGAAGAAGTTTTACTCTGCAAAGTGACGATATTAACAATAATTTCCACTACAAAAAAGGTTTAAAAACCCTGATAATGAAATCATTAGATATAAAGGGGGTAGCTGTTAAGTGTACCAAATCGAGAGAGGATCTATAGAAGAAGTTTTGTTGCATCTTCAAAATATTGGACTGCAACTAAATGAATTCGAGAAAACAAGTGATTCTATTCCGGTGAAAAATTACAAAGAACTGCTGGAATTCAGCATCTCCATTGCCCGCCGCACAAACGATGTTTCTGATACTATCGATGAGATTATCCAGGATATCGAATCCAAACTATAAATATATAAGGGTATCTTATTTTGCCATTTGACATAAAAAAAGCGATGCAGCTGCATCGCTTTTACTTTAATCTTTATCTTTATTATCTTCATCTACATAGCCGTCTGTCTTATGATACGGCACATCGCCGAATGGCGCCTCGATGTCATTTTCATCCAGCATGGTTTCATATTCTTCCTGTTTCTTGGAAGGATAAATTTTTCGCTCCTTGACTTCAAGATCATTTCCGACAAATGTCTCATAATCTTCTGTAAACCCTTCGTCATCATGGCCTTCATTATAGAGGGAATTATAATCTTCATAGTCACCCTTTAAATCAGAGGGTGTCTCAGAAGTGCCAAAACGGGCAACTTCCTGAAAGCTGTCTTCATTATCTACTACTTCCCTGAATTGATGATGCTGAAAAGTATTCCCATGAGCAGGCTCAAGCACATCTTCTTCAACAGGACGGTCTCCCTGCACATTTTGCTCCGGACTATGATCCTTACAATAAAGGGTTGCCGGAAGCACTTCCAGCCGCTCGTATGGAATATCAGAACCGCACTCTTTGCATTTGCCGTATGAACCATCTTCAATTGCCTTTAGTGCAGCATTCACTTTATTGAGTTCGGAGTCATGATGCTCTTCTAGAGCAAAATCCTTTTCGCGTTCATAAAGTTCAGAACCCATATCTGCCGGATGGTTATCATACATGGATAGCTCGCCTACTGCTTCTCTGGCACTTGCACCTTCAAGACTTCCTTCTTTATTGCCCTGCAACTGGGACTCCAGTGATTCCTTTTCGTTATTTAATTCCTTTTTTAAAGCGCTGATCTGTTCGTTGGTCAACATAATATGTCACGTCCTTAGTTTTGATGAATTTTATAAAAGCCTGTTGATCTGATAGTCAAGCTTATAATAAAGCCGAGCTCTGACAGTTTTGCTCCGCCGGATATCAAATCTTAGTCCATATGGGTTTAGTATGGACCTAGTTTGCAAAATCATAACGGAAGAAGTAATTTTACGGCCTGCATCTTCCTTACATAAAAATTACCCGATAAAAATGGGATGAAACCAGGATGACGGTCTCTGTTGATTTTTTCCAAACAAAAAACCCCTGCCATAGAAGCAGAGGTTTATTACATGATTATAATAAATATCCTAGAAATAGGCCTACTGATAAAAGGAAGCCAAAGAATGTATTAGTCTGAGCAGTTGCTTTCATCGCTGGCATCATTTGCATCGGAAGTGTTTTGCCGATGAAGCCTTTCGTTGCTTTAATGGCCTTAGGGGCACTAAGGACAACGATAGCAAGCCATGGTGTTATGCTGCTCATGGCAATTAAGATGAAGACCCATGCATAAGACACGATGAACATACCTGCAAGCAGGTTAATTGCCCCTTTTTTTCCTAATAGGATAGCCAATGTTTTACGGCCGAATTCCTTGTCGCCATCCAGGTCTCTGATATTGTTGGCCAGCAGAATGGCACCAACAAGAATCAAAATAGGGAAAGAAACTAAAACACTTGTTGCGGTTACGGTTCCTGCCTGGATATAGAAAGAAATAAGAATGATCAGCATGCCCATGAAAAAGCCTGCGAATAATTCACCAAATGGTGTGTAGGCAATCGGGAGAGGACCGCCTGTATATAAATATCCTACTGCCATGGAGGCAAGTCCGATTGCTGCAATCCACCAGCTTGTATTCATGCAAATATAGAAACCAAGCAATATCGAAACCCCATAAAGCCCAAAGGCTAAATTCAGTACCGTTTTTGGTTTGATTCCTTCACGGACAATCGCTCCGCCAATTCCAACAGAGTCTTCCGTATCAAGCCCTCTCTTGAAATCGTAATATTCGTTAAACATATTAGTAGCAGCCTGTATCAGCAGACTTGCTGCCAGCATGGCAAAAAACAGGCTGAAATTTATTTCGGTAAGTTCCATTGCAAGAGCTGTTCCAAGTAAAACAGGAACAAAAGCAGCGGTCAAAGTATGCGGCCTGGTCAGCTGCCACCAGACTCTCCAGTTCTTTGAGCCCGAAGCAGGCGGAAAATTGGTCTGTGCTTGAGGTTGCATGATAACTCTCCCCTTATTTATCTATTCTGTATTGGTTTTAATCGTTGCATCATTCAAACTTGTTTATTTTAACTGATTTTCAGGGTAATGTCAAAGTAATCCTCATACGCCAACTATACCAAACACCTTAAGTTTAGGTAAATACGGAAGGAGTGTCAACGTATTATTGCCGTAAATTATACCGGTATTTTCCAATAACGCTGTAACGATACAGATATTTACAGTGAACCTGAGTTAATTGATATTATAGATGCCGAAAGTAAGCTATAATATAAAGGATACAAAAAGGAATGGCTGGATTGACATTCCTTGAATCACAGGTGTATCTTAGAATAAGTTTAAAGTAGGATAACGGCAATTTAAGCTGTTATTGGAGGGATTTTTTTGGTTACGATACAAGATACGGAACTAAAAGAAGGGATCCAGGAGGCGATTGAGAGGGCCAAAGCCTTATCAAAGCCTGTTTTAGTGAGTGAAGTGAAAAAAATAAATCATATAGACCCCCTTTCTTTTTATGCGGCAGGAAAGAGCCGTTTTTTTGGTGAACGCTTTTTCTGGAAGGATCCTTCCGATGAAGCTTATATAATCGGGCTGGGAATCTGCAGGCAGATCCAGTCAGACGAAAGTACAGACAGATTTAATCGGGTTGAAAAGGAATGGAAGCGTTTTATTAATAACAGTATTATTTATAACCCTTATAATGAAAATGCAACCGGGCCAGTGATGTTTGGCGGTTTTTCTTTTGACCCGCTGAAGCAGAAAACAAAACTCTGGTCGAAGTATTCCAATTCCCTTTTTCATGTGCCGGCTTATATGTACAGTGAAATGAATGGACAAGCTTTTTTGACAACAAATGTTGTCTGTACACAGCATGATAGTGAATCACTTTTTGAAAAGATAGCCGCTGAAAGAAGCATGCTAATAAGTTCAATTCATGATTATCATCCTGAGAGTGCAAACACTCTTCAGAAAGAAGCAGATATCAATCCCGAAAAATGGATGGAGACAGTTGATGAAATTGTTGATGAACTAAAATCAGGATCCCTATTAAAAAAGGTTGTGCTTGCGAGGGAATCCAGGCTCATTTATGAAAAGCCGATTGAGATAGAAAAGGTTCTTCAGAATCTGATGAAAATGCAGAGTGAAAGCTTTATATTTGCGTTTGAATCTAACGGTGACTGCTTTATTGGAGCCTCTCCTGAACGCCTTATAAAAAAATACGGAGAAAACGTATTTACAACTTGTCTGGCAGGTTCCATCCCCAGAGGCAAAACGGAAGAAGATGATCATATCCTTGGAGAAACGTTACTGAATGATCAAAAGAACTTGACTGAACATCAATATGTAGTGGATATGATAAAGGAAGCTATGGAAGAATCCTGTACAGAAGTTGAACTGCCCAATGAGCCGCAGCTGATGAAGATGCGGGATATTCAGCACCTATATACTCCTGTAATAGGAAAAACTAAGGAAGATGCTTCTCTTCTTGCCTTAGTTGACCGTCTTCACCCGACTCCTGCTCTTGGTGGCCTGCCTAAAAGACAAGCAGTAGAAAAAATCAGAGAAGCAGAAGAGTTGGATCGCGGTTTTTATGCTGCTCCATTAGGATGGATGGATTTTAGAGGAAATGGAGAATATGCTGTTGCAATAAGATCCGGTTTAATTCAGGGGAATGAGGCATCCTTATTTGCAGGCTGCGGAGTAGTACAGGATTCCAATGCCGAAAGCGAATACCAGGAAACAAAGATTAAATTACGGCCTTTGCTTACGGCTCTTGGGGGTTATAAAAAGTGAATCATCAGGAAGCTTTAACTTCATATATAGCCGCATTTGTGGCTGAATTAGTAAAAAGCGGGGTAGAGGATGTCGTGGTCAGTCCCGGCTCCCGTTCTACCCCAATGGCAATGGTAATGGCAGAGCATCCGGCGCTTCGTGTGCATATTCATGTAGACGAGCGTTCGGCTGCCTTTTTTGCGTTGGGAATAGCTAAAGCATCCCAGAAACCGGCAGCTTTACTGTGTACATCCGGAACAGCTGCTGCTAACTACTACCCGGCAATTGTAGAAGCCAGGTATTCTAGAGTTCCTCTAATTGTGCTAACAGCGGACCGGCCTCATGAACTAAGGGATGTAGGCGCTCCACAGGCAATCGATCAGATCCATTTGTATGGTAATAATGTAAAGTGGTTTGTTGAAATGGCCCCTCCCGAGAATTCTGCAGAAATGCTTCGTTATGCCCGGACGGTATGTGCGAGAGCTGCTTCCGCCGCAAAGAATTCGCCGGCTGGACCTGTTCATCTTAATTTTCCTTTCCGTGAGCCGCTAGTTCCGAAGTTGGATCGTGCTGATTTATTTGAGCTTAGTGAACGAACTGAAGGGTATGTAAATATTCAGGGTGGCAAGCTTTGTTTGCCTAACGAAGAGTATAAAGAAATGGCAAAGATCTTAAACTCTGCCCATAAAGGGATTATAATCTGCGGTCATCTGGAAAAATCCGGCTTTCCAGCTGCCGTTATTAAACTGGCGGAAAAGCTGAACTTTCCAATCATTGCCGATCCATTATCACAGTTGAGAAGCGGAATGCACGATGGCAGCTTCATTGTGGATGCATATGATACCTTTTTGAAAAATGACGAGGCAAAAAAAGCACTTAAGCCGGAAGTTATCATTCGCTTTGGTGCTATGCCTGTATCAAAGCCATTGTCCATTTTTATGAAAGAAAACAGTACTGCCCGGCAGATTATTGTTGATGGAGGCGGCGGCTGGCGTGATCCTTCACTGCTCTCGACCGAAATGATTCATTGCGATGAGCTGATGTTCTGTGAATCGGTCACGTCATATTTAAACACCTCAGACAATGATGAATTCATTGCGCTTTGGAAACAAATCAATGAACTTACAAGAGTGAAGCTTGCTGATATTAATGAAGCAGATGAAATGAGCGAGGGTAAATTGTTTTTTCAGCTTGCTGAAATGCTTCCGGAATGCTCAACCTTATTTGTAGGAAACAGTATGCCTATACGGGATCTGGATACTTTTTTCCATTTTAATCAAAAAGGCATTAAAGTAATGGCTAACAGGGGAGCAAATGGCATTGATGGCACTGTTTCAACTGCTCTTGGTGCCGGGATGGCTTCCCAGCCACTCTATCTTGCGCTCGGTGATTTAACCTTCTTTCATGATTTAAATGGATTAATTGCCTCTAAGCTGTATGGAATTGATATTAATATTTTGCTGATTAATAATAATGGAGGCGGAATCTTCTCATTTCTTCCTCAGGCGAATTACCCCAACAACTTTGAAAAATTGTTCGGAACACCACTGGATCTTGATTTCAGCCATGCCATTAAGATGTTTGGCGGACAATATGATTTAATATCAGATTGGGAACATTTTATTTCCGTCTTCATACGGAATATGGACATACCTGGCCTGAAGGTAATGGAAATTACGACAAATCGGGACAGGAATCTAACCGAGCATCGAGAATTGTGGAATTCTGTTTCCCGGGAAATAAGTCGATTGCTGGAAGGGTGAATACCGATGAAATATGGCGTGAATGGGGTTCACTATCATGTCGATACATGGGGTAAGGGATTTCCGCTTCTTCTCCTTCATGGCTTTACAGGAAATAGTGAGGGCTGGAAAGAATTCGCCCCCTTCTGGAAAGGACATTCGAAAGCCATTGCATTGGACATAATCGGGCATGGGAAGTCTGGAGCCCCATCTGATATTGGCCATTATCAAATAGAAGAGTGTGCCGCTGTGATAAACAGTCTATTAGAAAAGTTGGGAATCGGGAAAATTGATGCTCTTGGATATTCCATGGGGGGACGGCTTGCGCTGACGTTTGCAGTTAAATATCCGGAAAAAGTCCGCACGCTGATTTTGGAAAGTGCTTCCCCGGGACTTAGGACTGAAGAAGAAAGGCATGAAAGAAGAGTACAGGATGCCAGGCTGGCTGACAGAATCAGGAAGGAAGGCATTCGGGATTTTATCGGCTATTGGGAGAATATCCCGTTATTTCAGAGCCAAGGGAATCTTCCTGAACAAATCCGCACACGAATAAGAAATCAGCGTATGGCCAATTCTATTGTTGGTCTGGCAAACAGCCTGAATGGAATGGGCACCGGCTCACAGCCATCCTGGTGGGGCGAGCTCGGTAATCTGAAAATGCCAGTCCTCCTATTGACCGGGGAGCTGGACCAAAAATTCTGCAGAATTGCAGAAGAGATGTCGAAAGCATTGCCAAATGTTCATTGGAAGTCCGTTAAAAATGCAGGACATGCAATTCATGTGGAGAAACCAGAATTATTTGGTACAATAGTAAGTGAGTTTTTGTCGCAATCAGGGGAGATTCATGCAAATGCAGTAGAAATTGAGGAATGATGTCCTTTGCTGGCACAAAAACTGTGCGGCAAATATTGCGCTTTCTAATACAATACATATCGAGGAGGATTCATGTATGTCAGCTGTAGAATGGGTTGCAGGAAAAAAGTACGAAGAAATCATTTATGAAACATACAATGGAATTGCGAAAATTACCATTAATAGACCGCAAGTCCACAATGCCTTTACTCCAAGAACGGTAATGGAATTAATTGATGCATTTGCATACGCGCGTGATGATGAAAATGTAGGTGTTATTGTTCTCACGGGTGCAGGAGACAAAGCATTTTGTTCAGGCGGAGACCAGTCAGTTAGAGGACATGGCGGTTATGTCGGGGATGATCAGATCCCTCGTTTAAATGTTTTGGATCTTCAGCGTTTAATCCGTGTTATTCCTAAGCCGGTTATTGCAATGGTAAAAGGATATGCGATTGGAGGAGGACATGTCCTTCATATCGTATGTGACTTAACGATTGCAGCTGATAACGCTGTATTTGGACAAACAGGACCTAAAGTGGGAAGCTTCGATGCAGGTTACGGTTCAGGATATCTTGCAAGAATCGTCGGCCATAAGAAAGCACGCGAAATATGGTACCTGTGCCGCCAGTACGGTGCCCAGGAAGCTCTGGATATGGGGCTTGTTAATACGGTTGTGCCGCTTGAGAAAGTGGAAGAAGAAACAATTCAATGGTGTGAAGAAATCCTCGAGAAGAGCCCGACTGCAATCCGTTTCTTGAAGGCTGCCTTCAACGCGGATACAGATGGACTTGCTGGAATCCAGCAATTCGCCGGTGACGCAACTCTTCTATACTATACAACGGATGAAGCGAAGGAAGGCCGTGACGCATTTAAAGAAAAGCGTAAGCCGGACTTTGGTCAATTCCCGCGTTTCCCTTGATCTCAGGGGAATATTATTTTTCAGCTTGATGGCCAGTCCATCAGGCTGTTTTTATATGAAAATACCTATGAAATGAGGTGTTTATAATGGAAGCGCAAATAGTGCCGAATTTCCTGCAAAAACGGGCATTTTTAACACCTGACCGCCCAGCCCTTTCTTGTTTGGAAAAAACCTATACTTTTTATGAAGTATATGATCGTGCATACATAATAGCAGGGCAATTACAGGCAGTTGGATTAAAGCGAGGCCAGTTTGCAGGTGTGCTCCTGAGAAATCATGAAGACAGTGTTTTTATCCTTTTAGCTCTGCAGCTAATCGATGTGAAGGCCGTAATTTTAAATAACAGGCTGACTGCCGAGGAATTAATTTGGCAGCTGGATGATTCGACGTCCGCTTTCCTTATAACGGAGAGTTCTTTTGATGAAGTTAGCCAAAAGGTTGTAAACTCTTTAAGGGGAATTTCAGCGATACATAAAGAAGAACTCTTCAGGAAAGATCCTGTCGAGCCGGAATTAATAGAAGAAATAAGTCTTAATGAGGTCTGTACTGTCATGTATACATCCGGTACAACAGGGAATCCGAAAGGCGTTCTGCAAACCTACGGCAATCATTGGTGGAGTGCAGTGGGATCTGCATTAAACCTAGGGCTGAATGAAAACGACAGCTGGCTGTGTGCTGTTCCGATTTTTCATATTAGCGGCTATTCCATTTTAATGCGTAGCGTCATCTACGGCATGAAAATGGTTCTTTTTGAATCTTTCCATGAAAAAAAAGTTATCAAAGCCATTTCCGCTGAAAAGGTGACCATCATGTCAGTTGTGAGTACGATGCTCACCCGGATTGCAGATGAATTAGAAAATGAGCAGATGCCGGACTACTTCAGATGTATGCTGTTAGGGGGAGGTCCAGCAGCGAAATCTCTTCTGGAAGTTTGCAGGGAGAAGGATATTCCTGTTTACCAGACCTACGGAATGACGGAAACTTCGTCACAGATTGTTACTCTCGCTCCGGAATACAGTTTCAGCAAATTAGGATCAGCCGGAAAGCCATTATTTCCTTCCCAGCTGAAGATTATTAATCCGACTGGGGAGCTTGCGGATCCTGGAGAAGCGGGTGAGATCCTTGTAAAAGGCCCGAATGTGACGAAAGGGTATTTAAACCGTGAAGAAGAAACTGCGAAAAAAATAAAAGATGGCTGGCTTTCAACTGGAGATGTAGGCTATGTCGATCAAGAAGGATTTTTATATGTACTTGATCGGCGTTCAGATTTAATCATTTCAGGCGGCGAAAATATTTATCCTGCTGAGGTTGAGGGTGTTCTTGCTTCACACTCCCAAATATCGGATGCAGGGGTTATTGGCATGAAGGATAATGTTTGGGGTGAAGTGCCGGTCGCTTTTATTGCCGGAGAAGAAAGCCTTGATAAAAAAGAGGTGACAGAGTACTGCTTAGAGAGGCTGGCAAAGTATAAGGTACCAAAAAAGATCATCATGATTAATGAAATTCCCAGGAATGCTTCTAAGAAGATATTAAGAAGGAAGCTCCGGGAACTGCTCGGGGAAAGCGGGAAATAGCATGGATATTAAAACAGTTACTTTATATAAAATTGCAATGCCCCTAAAAACGCCATTTTCCACTCATTTAGGAACTGTTAAAGACAGAGAGGGGATCATAGTTGAAGTAATTGATGAGGAAGGACGGAAGGGATATGGGGAAGGAGTCGCTTTTTCTTCCCCCTGGTATACAGAGGAGACGGTTGAGACGAGCTATCATGTGCTAAAGGAGTTTCTTATCCCGATCCTGCGAGAAGCTGGTATTAAGCATCCTTCAGATGCAGGGCGTGCTTTTGAAGCCCTGCGAAGAAATCAAATGGCAAAAGCAGCGCTGGAAACGGCTTTATGGGATCTGGCTGCAAAAAAAGAAAATAGCTCTCTTTCTGAATTTATAGGAGGTAAGAGGGAACAAATCCTATCCGGTGTGGTTGTTGGCGCCAAAACAAAGGAAGAAGTAAGAAGGCAAATTGAAAGCTATCTGGAGAGCGGCTATCAAAGGGTCAAAATAAAAATCAGCCCCGAAAACGATTATGAATTGATCTCAGACATCCGCCGCTATTATCCTGATCTGCCAATCATGGCTGATGCTAATTCAGCTTACTCATTAGGGGATATAGATCAGTTAAAAAGGCTTGATGACTTCGGGCTCATGATGATTGAACAGCCGCTTGAATATGATGATATTGTTGATCATGCCAAGCTTCAGAAGGAATTGCAAACACCGATCTGCCTGGATGAAAGTATTGTTACCTTTAATGATGCCAGAAGAGCTGTCGAGCTTGGAAGCTGTAAAGTTATTAATATTAAGATTGGCCGGGTTGGAGGTCTGGGGACGGCAAGGAAAATTCATGATTATTGCCTGGATAAGGGGATTGCAGTCTGGTGTGGAGGTATGTTGGAGTTTGGAATCTCCCGTGCCCATAATATTGCGCTGGCTTCTCTGGAGGGCTTTGCTATTCCCGGTGATATTTCAGCGTCAGAAAGGTATTGGGAAGAAGATATTATTCTACCTGAGGTCACCGTACAGAACGGAATGATTAAGGTTCCTGATAAACCGGGAATTGGTTTTGAGATTAATGAGAAAAGACTGAGTGAAGTGACCATCTCAAAGGAAAGCTTTATCCTATAGAAAAAACCGAAGTTCTATCCGGCAGAATCTGCGGTTTTCGTTTGAGTGCAAAAAAATAAGGCGCATCCACAGCGCCATGTATAATCTATTATTGAGAAATTTCGTCTTTAATAAATGACTCTTCTTTAATGGCAAAGGAGCTTAATCCAGCAGCAGCGGCAAAAGCAGCACCAAGCAAAATAACGGTTGATAACATATGTATCACTCCTATAGGTTATTGTTATTCTATACATTCCCGCTAAGAAAAATAATAAACTTATTTTAAAAAAAGCGGTGCAGCTCATGCACCGCTTTTGCAGTAATATGCATAAATGGAACTGCTGGAATTCGACAAAATTCGGGCGGTGCCTGTCACCATTAATGCGGTTCGAACGTTTGGCAGTCTGTTTCTTTGGTGTCGTCTGCTGTTTTGCCTGTATGGCTGACTACGTATATCTGGTCTGCGCTGCATTGGTTTCCATCTTTCCAGTAAGTGCAGTTATTTACTTCACATAAAACATCTTTTGCCATTGGTTATACCTCCTAAGCAGAAAAAATATGACCAGGCCGAAATCGCGGGGTCTTTTATATTTTCTGCAATGTCCGCCATATCAGTCATGGCATTTGAAGGAATGTCATGACCTGCATTTCAGATGAAAAAACCTCCCAGGGCGGGAGGTGGATTGTGATTATTCATTTAAAGCTTTTTTTAAGGCCGCCAGATTGTCTTGCATAAGCGTAAAATATGTTTGGTTCTCTTTTAGATCTTCTTCCGTTAATACAGATAAATTATGCAGCAGTAAAGGACTAGCGCCAATTTCCTTTTGCAGAATTTCCGTCAGTCTTGAGCTGACATTCTGTTCAAAAAATACATATTTTAAGTCATGTTCTTTTGCTTCTGCAATGATTTTCTGCAGTTCTTTCTGAGTAGGCTCACTGGAGGAGTTCAAGCCTGATACACTGATTTGATCCAAACCATATCGGTCTTCCCAATAACCATAAGCTGCGTGTGAAACAATGAATTCCTGATGCTTTGCACTTTGAATCGTCTGTTCAAAGTCGTTATGAAGATTATCAAGCTCCTGGGCAAGCTCCAAATAATTCTGTTCAAACTGCTCTTTCTGATCAGGCATCTGTTCCACTAAAGCGTCTTTAATTGCTTCTGCCAATTCCTTCGAGTATAAAGGATCCAGCCAAACATGGGGATCGATATCCCCGTGATCATGCCCGTCTTCAACACCAGCTTCATGATCCTCTGCATCTTCCTCATGCAGAGGATCATGATTTGCATCTGAGTGGACAAACTCCAGGTTTTCTCCAGCTGCCACCATTTTAACATTCTCATTTTTCAATGTGTCTTTTGCCTTTTCTACAAATCCTTCAAGACCCAGCCCTATAAAAATAAACAGATCCGAATCGGCCAGCTTCATCATATCTTTTTGAGAAGGTTCGAAGGTATGTTCATCCGACCCGGGCGGATAGATGGTCTCAACCTCTATCGCTTTTCCTCCGATTTGTTCAGTAAAGTATTGAAGAGGATAAACGGTTGTATAAACTATAGTTTTGCTGCTGCTTTCCCCTGTCTTTCCCCCTGTACAGCCGGAAAGAATAAGGATTAGCCCCAGAATATATATTAAAAATGCCTTTTTCATTATTCTCCTCCTGTTATAAAGCGAAGTAATTCCGATTTAAAGAACGGTTAAATGGTTTTTAATACGTAATCATTACGATTTCCTTAGTTATCTTACAAAATATCCAGCTGAAAAGCAAGGAAAAAATTTGTTAGGAGCTTATACTTTATGTATCATAACTATAGGGGCCGGTAAGGTCTTAATTAGTATTGACATTTTTTCGTCAAGTATGGGAGCAAATAGCTCTACAATCAAAGTGTTCACAAAAAGACAGGGAGTGGAACAATTGAAACTTTTAGAAGAGATCTTAAACCATAACCAGCAATTTGTTGAAGAAAAAAAGTACGAAGAGTTTGAAACAACGAAGTTTCCTAATAAAAAAATGGTTATTCTGACTTGCATGGACACACGTTTAGTGGAGCTTTTGCCAAAAGCGCTTAATGTAAGAAACGGTGATGTGAAAATCATTAAGAACGCAGGAGCTTTAGTAACTCACCCGTTTGGAAGTATTATGAGAAGCATATTAATAGCTGTTTATCAGCTGCAAGCGAAAGAAGTGTTTGTTATTGGCCATCATGACTGCGGCATGAGCGGAATGAAAGCTGATGCGGTTGTCAGCAGCATGAAAGAGAGAGGCATTACTGACGATGCACTGGATACGATGACATACTCAGGAATCGCTGCCGATGATTGGCTAAGAGGTTTTGAAAATGTAGAGGAAAGTGTATCCCATAGTGTACATATGGTGAAAAAGCATCCGCTGATGCCGATAGATGTGCCTGTGCATGGGCTTGTTATTCATCCCGGCACAGGCAAGCTTGACCTTGTAGTGGACGGATACGAGGGTTAATTCTTTTTGGGCCATTCCTCGGGAACCAGGTCGACACCGCCAGGATGAAGGGGATGGCATTTAAGGATCCGTTTTATTGTCAACCAGCCGCCCTTGAAGGCGCCGAATCGTTTAACTGACTCCAGCCCATAATGGGAGCATGTTGGATAAAACCGGCATGTAGGAGGCTTGAGCGGGGAAATCACAACTTGATAAAAGCGAAATATTGAAATGAGTATTTTTTTGAGCATGGCATTACCTTTCCCGGTTAAATCATATTTTCTTTTAAAATAACATATTATCATGTGGAAGTCATAATTTTCATATTAATTTGATGAATTTAGTCGGTTATTATGTTATAGTAAAAGGAAAACTTTAGGGGAGTGTTTTGTATGCCTTCAGTAGAAAGTTTCGAGTTGGATCATAATGCTGTTAAAGCTCCTTACGTGAGGCACTGCGGTGTCCATAAAGTGGGCAGTGACGGATTAGTGAACAAGTTTGATATCAGGTTCTGCCAGCCAAACAAACAGGCGATGAAGCCGGATGTCATTCATACACTTGAGCATCTGCTTGCGTTTAATATCCGGACACATGCAGAGAAGTATGGCCATTTTGATATTATTGATATTTCCCCGATGGGCTGCCAGACCGGCTATTATTTAGTAGTAAGCGGCGAGCCGTCAGTTGAAGAAATAATCGATCTGCTGGATTCTACAATGAAAGATGCCGTTGAAATTACCGAAATCCCAGCTGCAAATGAAAAGCAATGCGGGCAGGCTAAGCTTCATGATCTTGAAGGAGCAAAGCGCCTCATGAGATTTTGGCTGCAGCAGTCGAAGGATGACTTGAAACAGGTTTTTGCATAAAGAAAAACGGGCTGATTTTTCAGCCCGTTTTATAATATCGGCGATAGCAGCCTCGATATGGATTCTTTCAATTTTATTTTCATGGCCCTATTTCTGTAATCTTCTGTAGTCAGGTTTGTTGAAAGCTGAACATCTTCTTTAAAGCTCTCAGTCAGTTCCTTTGAAACTTCCTCGTCGTAAATAAAAGCATTTACCTCAAAATTGAGCCTGAAGCTTCTCACGTCTATATTCGCAGTTCCTACCGATGAAACTTCTTCATCCACAATCAGGGTTTTTGCATGGATGAAGCCATTTTCGTATATATAGATATTTGCATTTACTTTTAGCATTTCTCCAATATAAGAGTAAGTAGCCCAATAAACAAACATGTGATCAGGTTTATTCGGAATCATAATATTTACTTCCACACCTGACAAGGCAGCTATTTTCAAGGCGTCAAGAAGACTTGCATCAGGAATGAAATATGGGGTTTGGATATATATGGACTTACGAGCAGATGAAATCATTTTAATATAACCATTTTTAATTTGTTCCCATTCAGAATCCGGACCGCTGGTAACAATCTGCATCCCTACGGTATCCTGAGAGTCGCACAGCGGAAAAAACTCAGGAGCATAGAATATGTCATGGCGGTGGGAAGCCTGGTTCCAGTCCAGGATAAAGCGGGTCTGAAGAGAATGTACAGCACTTCCTCTAATTCTTAGATGGGTATCACGCCAATATCCAAACTTCGGGTTCAGGCCGAGATATTCATCCCCGACATTAAAGCCGCCAACATACCCAATCCTTCCGTCAATGATGGCAATTTTCCGGTGGTTCCGGTAATTGATTCTTAAATTGATAAAATGCAGCCGCGAAGGGAAAAAGGCCTCAATTTCTCCTCCTGCAGCAATCAGCTCTTTAAATGCCCTTTTATGCAGGCTCCTTGAGCCAAGTTCATCATAGAGAAGTCTTACTTTTACGCCTTCCCTGGCTTTTTCCGTTAAGAGAGTGATTAAGCTTTTCCCAAGATTGTCTCTTTTGAAAATATAATATTGCAGGTGGATATGATCGGTTGCACTTTTTATATCCTCTACAAGCGAATTGAACTTATCTTTCCCGTTTGTAAAAATTCGGACCTCATTATCCTGGGTCAATACTGAATCATTATTTACAAGATGCATGTAAATAAGGTCTTTGGATTTTTCAATGATCTCATTGCGAAAATGGAAATCCTTTTCCTTAATCCCTCGGATTTGGTTGTTCAGCAGTTCATCAATTCCAATTTTTTTGCGGTCTTCCCATTGGAACATCTTTCTTCTGGTTAAATTTTGTCCAAAAAAGAGGTACATGAAAAAACCAAGTAGAGGAAGAAAGAATAAAACCATGAGCCATGCCCATGTGGCGCCTGCATCCCTTCGCTCCAAAAAGATAACAAATACAGCCAGGATAATATTTAATAATAAAAATACTGTAAGCATCATGGAGTATATATCCATCTTAATGTCCTCTCCACATGTATTTTTCCGCCCTTTTAAAAAGAAAACCTCCGGCTGTACGGAGGCTGTTTATATAATAGCGTATGTTTACGATCAGTTTTGGTTATTTTCCTGCTCCTCTTTAGCCTCTTTTTGTTGCTTCTCGCTGTCAGGAAGCGGATCAATCGGGTCTACCGTATGCTTGAATTGGTAAGCCTTTGAAGTAGTAATAACGCTCAGCAGCAGAACCACAATCACGATAATGATCGATATGACTAATACCGTATACATATTTCTCCCCCTTTTCACTCAATATTCTACCATGAAAGCAGCTCAATAATAAAAAATTTCGCCATGGCCTTGCATAGGTTTTAATTCGCTCAATGTGGGTATTCTATTGTTGGGAGGATGATTATTATGAGTAAAGAATTAGTAAAAGCTGTTAACCAGCAAGTAGCAAACTGGACAGTTTTATATGTAAAGCTTCACAATTACCATTGGTACATCAAAGGAAAAAACTTTTTTACCCTACATGCAAAATTTGAAGAGCTTTATAATGAAGCCAATGTACATGTTGATGAACTGGCCGAGAGAATCCTTGCTCTTGAGGCTAAACCGGTTGCAACAATGAAAGAAGTTCTGGATACCAGTTCCCTTAAAGAAGCGACAGGAAAAGAAAATGAAGAACAAATGGTTCAAACTGTCGTTGACGACTTTGAAAAAATGGTGGACGAGCTTCAGGAAGCAATCGAGCTTGCAGAAGAAGCCAAAGATGAAGGAACAGGCGACATGCTGGTTGCTGTAAAGCAAAGCTTGAAAAAACATATCTGGATGCTTAAAGCATACCTAGGATAATAAACAAAGACTGGCTGCAAAGCTGGTCTTTTTATTTTGTAATAAAATAAAAAAGCGGCTTCACGCCGCCTTCGGGTATATGGATTGTTATTCTCAATTCGGATATGTATAGGTTAGTGTATGTTCCTGTGGTGAATGATCGGGCTTCTGCGCTGTCCGTAATTTTCACTGGCAAATTTCCCTTTTAGGCTCTCGATCAGATAAAGCCCCATTAAATCATATAATTCCTGATTATCAAGGTCTTTGATAATGTTCAGCAGGTCTTCTCTGTCCATTTCTTCTAAGAAGGCAAAAGCGAGCATATCGATATCTTCTTCATCACCAGTCAGCTTATTCCTGTAAAGTTCATATAGCTCATCAATCAGTTTCATGATAACACCTCCTTAAAAAATTCTCCGGTTTTCTATAGTATACTTAATTAATACCCCTGATGCAGAAAAATATTCACCCTATGCTATTTGGAAAAGCGGACTTCCAATTTGTTTAACTTAGTATATGTCAGCTTATGAAGTATGATCGTAATTTTGTATAATTTTATCATAAATGTGGGATACGATAACTATAGAAATGAAAAATATTGTGCTATTTAAAAAAGGCTCTTTTCGTATAAATAGTTGTTTTTCGCTTATCAATGTTGTCCGTTGATTGCAGTGAGAGGATGCTCAGTGAACTACGGGGCGGGCGGTGAGCCTCCTCGACGCTACGCGTCTGTGGGGTCTCACCTGTCCCGCTACTCCCGTAGGACGTTGAATAGGCTGCCTTGAGTAAACACCGCACGAAGAAAATGCGAATGCATTTTCGAGGATCTCGCACCTTCCACTACAATCACCTCCGTAAATATAATATTAATAGCAACAAACTTTGCGAAAACAGCCTAAAAAAAACTTACCGGTGTTGAATCTGCGCCACAGCAATGAACAATAAAGGGGCTGACAGGATTGGAAGAAAACAAAAAGACATATTATATAACGCTTGGTTCGGGTGAGATTTCTCAAAGTGCCACTGACTCCACCTGGAATTATAAAATTGAGGCAAATGATGATGAAATTATTGCACTAAGGGAATATTTTGACCAGAACTATTCAACAGAATGGCAAAATTTTTTCAGAGCCCATGTTCCTTATGTTCAATACCACTATGACCGTGAAAATGATGCATATGACGAAACAATGAAAAGAATTTATGGCATGATATATGATCTTGGAGATGATGAAGCAAGAAAGCATATTGAAAGCATGGGAATCCTGACAGAGGATGAACATAAATAGAAAAGCGGAAGCGACTTGCCCACCCCCGACAAGCACAAGACGAGCCTCACGGAAAGGCGTTCTTTGCCTTTTTGGGAGGATTGGCTTGTGACCTCGAGGGGGTAGGCGCTGTAGCTAGACAGCTCTCAAAGTACTAAGTTAAAAATTATATAGTAGAAAAGCTGAGGCAAGCGCAAGCTGAGGCAAGCGCCTCAGCTTTTCTACATTTCCATTTCCACAGCTGTATCAAGAACTTCCTGTGGAACGGCAATAGCCTCAACTTTATTATAGTTTGAGTATTGGCCGTTCATGTTCTGCTTCATGTAGATTTTTTGGCCTTCAGCCGTGATTTCCATTTCCATAATCATATTTAGCACGCTTGGGTAAAACGTTTTTTTATCAATCACGATTTCGTAGTCAACACCATTAATGTTCATGTTATCAAGCATTTCTCCATTGGCGGCTAGTTCAGGCGGCAACGTTTCTGCGGCAGTTTCCTTCACGAAATCATTGAATTTTTCTCCATCGGCTTTCAATTTCAGGATATAGCTTTTTGCGTCCTGTTCAAAGGTGAAATCGTCCACAAAATCCTGCAGTTTCTTCAATTCCTCACCTGGGTTGGTCTGCTGGTTTGACATTTGAAGCAAATTATCAGACATTTCTTTAGGGAACTTCATCCACTGCTGTCCGGCAGCATCATAAAGAAACATTCCTTCTTCCGTAAAATAGCTTTCAATATCATAAGATTCTTCTGCTTCGGCCATGGACATAGTCATTTTTTGATAAAAGGCCATTGGTTCTGTTGTGACATTCATGTCAATGACAGAATCGATATTCATATTTTCCCCTTCAGCACCGGCGCTCATTTCTTGGCTCATATCCATTTTTACTGAGAAGCTCTTTAGCTCTTCCGAAGCCTCAGTAGATTTCTTTAAAACTTCTTCCAATGTCATTTCAGAAGCTTCTTCTGTTTTTGCTTCTTCCTTTTCTTTTCCGGCAGCTGATTCATTAACAGGTTTGGCTGTTTCATTGCATGCTGTCAGCATTAGAACCATGAAGAAGCCGGTAAGGATTGCGAGAGATTTTTTCAAGATATACACTCCTCTATTTATGTTAGTCACATAATTTTACGGGCAAAAAAGGAAAAAGTTTCAAAATAATGTAATTTGATACTTTAGCCCCAGAAGTTTTTTTTAAATGTAATTAACCTTTATAATGGAATTATCAAATTAATTTATCGAGTGAGGGAATAGCATGGAAACCTTTTTAGACGAAAACGGAGGGAAAGTGCGCTTTTCTTTTAATAAAAGAGCTTTTGAAACCGAGCCTGAACATGTTCTGGTCATTTGCCGCTATGGTGACCAATGGCTGCTGACGAACCATAAAAAGAGGGGATGGGAATTCCCCGGAGGTAAAAGAGAACAGGGTGAGTCTCTTGAGGAGGCAGCCAGAAGAGAAGTATATGAAGAAACAGGAGCAGACTTAAATAGTCTGCATTTTATTGGTGAATATGAAGTTAAACTGGGTAAAGAGCATTTTGTCAAAGCTATTTTTTTCGCAGAGGTGAAAAGTCTCAACAATACAAATCATTATTTTGAAACAAACGGTCCCATATTGACAGGGGGAAACCTGCTTGAAGATAGGTGGAACAGCCAGTACAGTTTCATCATGAAGGATAAAGTAGTTGAAAAGAGCCTCGAGAAAATTTTGAAGGAAAAATAAAAACGGCATGCCATTTGCCGTTTTTTTATGAACCATTCTTAATTAGTTTTCTCTCCAGGAGTTCTACCAGCTGATACATCACTGTTGCAAAAATAGCAATTACAAGCAATGAAAGCATAACAAGCGTGAAGTTGAATACTTGAAAGCCGTAAATAATCATGTATCCAAGACCCTTCGAGGATACAAGGAATTCGCCGACGATCACCCCAACCCAAGATAACCCCACATTCACCTTTAAAGTTGAGATGATGGTCGGGAATGAAGCAGGTAAAATGGCTTCCCTGAAAATTTGAAATCGGTTTGCCCCAAAAGTCTGAAGCACTTTAATATAATTGGGGTCTACTTCTTTGAAAGCCGTATACACGACAATGGTTGTGATGATAATCGAAATAATCGCTCCCATGGCAACGATTGAAGTAAAGCTCGGGCCTAAAGCTACGATTAGGATAGGGCCAAGAGCAACCTTAGGCATTGAATTCAGGACAACCAAATAGGGATCCGCTATTTTTGAAAGCATTGGTGACCACCAGAGTATGGCTGCCAGGAATGTACCTAAAAAAGTGCCCAAAATGAATCCAAATACGGTCTCGGACAATGTGTAGCCTAAATCCACCATCAAGGTACCATCCTGTATTTTGGTTAAAAATAATCCCCATACTTTAGAAGGCGCACTGAAAATCAGCGGGTCAATCCATTGCTTTTGGCTTGCCAGCTCCCATCCTGAAAAAAACACGATAAAGATGACAGTCTGATAGAAACGGACCCATTTCTTTTCACGGTTCAGGGACTGAAGGTATTTCTGGTGAAGGTATTTAACGTTCTCCTGCGGGCTCAAGAGACTCCAGCTCCTTCCATATAGTTTGAAAAATCGCTGGATATGCTTCATGATTTCTTGCGTTAAAAGGGGTTTCATCTCTTAATTCTTTTGGTATTTCAAATGTCTTATGAAGCTGTCCGGGCCTTGCGGAGAATAGAAAAACACGGTCACTCATGCTGATTGCCTCGCCAATGTCATGGGTAACCAGTATGGCTGTTTTTCCGAAGGATTTAAGCGTGTCAGATACCAGATCCTCAAGCTTCAGTTTGGTTTGATAATCCAATGCGGAAAATGGTTCATCAAGCATAAGCAGCTTTGGGCCGGTTGCAAGGGTTCTTACAAGGGCAACCCGCTGGCGCATTCCCCCTGAAAGCTGCTTCGGAAACTGTGACTCTACACCTTTTAGTCCCATCTCCTGAAGGAGCTTCAATGCATAAGCTTTTTTGGCAGGAGTGACGCTATTTCCGATTTTTAGCCCCAGGAGTATATTTTCTTCAATGTTCTTCCAGGGAAAAAGATAATCCTGCTGAAGCATATAGCCAATTTCATTTTCTGCTGTTTCAACCCGCTTTCCTTCAAGTGTGACAGTGCCCTCTGTGGGTTCAAGCAGGCCTGCTATGATGGAAAGCAATGTTGTCTTACCGCATCCGCTTGGACCTAGGAAGGAGACAAATTCTCCTTCCTCCACGTCAAGCGAAACATCGGAGAGGGCCGTGACAGCAGAGGTTTTCGTAAAATAAGTGTGGTGGACAGCATCAACCTTCAAAAAATCCATGTCGGCCTCCTCTTTCGTTTAGTTACTTCATTACCTTTTCAGCAATCTTTGTATTAACGAGTGTACCATGCTCTATGCGCTTAGGGAGCTCTCCTGCTTCTTCCATAATGTTCTGCAGGTTAGCCCATTCTTCAGTATCCAGAATAGGATCTGTTGCAAAAGATCCTTGGCTCTTATAACGGTCTACTACCATTTCAATGATTTCAAGCTCAGTGTTGTCAAAATAACCTTGAATAGCTTCTGCCGTTTCTTTTGAACTATGCTGCTCAACCCATTGCTGTGCTTTATAAATAGCTCTTGTGAATTTCTCGACTGTTTCCTGATTTTCATCAATATAACTTTGTTTCGTCATGAATGTGGTATAAGGTATATGTCCGGATTCGGTTCCAAAAGAAGCAACAATATATCCTTTGCCTTCTTTTTCAAATACACTTGCAGTAGGTTCAAAAAGCTGGACAAATTCACCGGTGCCGGATGCGAAAGCAGGAGCAATATTGGCATAATCAATATTTTGGATTAAATTCAAATCCTGATGTGGATCTATGCCATGCTTTTTCAATACAAACTCGCCGGCCATCTGCGGCATGCCGCCTTTACGCTGTCCGAGAAATGTTTTGCCTTCCAGCATATCCCATGAAAAGTTATCGATTTTATTTCGGGAAACCAGGAATGTTCCATCCGTTTGGGTGAGCTGTGCAAAGTTAATAACCGGATCATTGGAGCCCTGTGCCGAAACGTAAATGGAAGTTTCAGAACCCACAAGCGCAATATCAGCGCTATCGGACAGCAGAGCGGTCATTGTTTTATCTCCGCCGGCTGTTGTTGTAAGCTGTACTTTAAGTCCTTCTTCTTCAAAGAAACCTTTCTCAAGGGCTACATACTGTGGAGCATAGAAGATGGAACGTGTCACTTCAGCAATGCGGACGGTTTGCAATTCATCCTTCCCGCAGGCTCCCAATGGAACGATCAATATCACTGCAAGCATAAGAAGCATGCTTGTTTTAATCCATTTTTTCATAAGCCATAAGACCTCCCTTATGCTAAAAAAATCAGTTTAAAAGCCTAGGATATCGTATGAAAATTGAAAAAATGTGTGAATGCCCATGGAAATATTTTTAGAGGAAGGTCTAAAAGCTCAGACTAAAAGGAAGCCTCAAGAGGGAGGAAGATAACATGGAATTCAAAAACGGCCAAATCATCAATAAACAGAAATTTCCTTCACCCAATCCGGCAATTGAATTATCGGTTGTTACGTATCAGGCAAATGGATTACATATAAAAGGCCTGCTGGCAGAGCCAAAGGGAGAGGCGCTATATGATGGATTCCTTTACCTGAGAGGAGGCATAAAAAATGTCGGAAAGGTACGGCCTTCCCGGATTGTCCAGTTTGCCTGTGAAGGTTTTATTGTATTCGCGCCTTTTTACAGAGGAAATCAAGGGGGAGATGGAAACGAAGATTTTGCAGGGGAGGACAGGCAGGACGCGTTTGCCGCGTTTACTCTTCTTCAGGAGCATGACCGGGTAAAGAGAGTCCATGTTTTTGGTTTTTCACGTGGCGGTGTGATGGCTTTGCTTACTGCAATCGAGTTTCCGCAAGCAGCCTCCATTGTCACATGGGGAGGGGTCAGTGATATGTTTCTCACCTATGTGGAGCGCAAGGATCTCCGGAGAATGATGAAACGGGTAATCGGCGGAACTCCGGTAAAGTTTCCGGAACGGTATAAATACCGCACCCCGCTTTTTCAGCTGGAGCATCTGCAGGCACCTGTCTTAATCATTCATGGAGAACAGGATCATAATGTTTCGGTGGAGCATTCCTACCGTCTCGAAAAAAGGCTGAAGGCTCTTAATAAAGAAGTGGATAGCTGGTATTTCCCTGACTATACCCACTACTTTCCGCCAGCCGTGAACCGGAAGATCGTAGAGGATTTGGGTGTGTGGATGAAAAGTCATGAATGACGGAAGATTTTTGCTTAATAGCTTTCAGAGCAAGAAAAGCTGGGGTAAAATAGAGGAAAGTATAATGAATGAAGGAGAGATATCCAATGGGTATGCCCTTAGAGCTGAACACAATGATCGTGACAAAGGGAAGGGAAAAAAGACTTGATGAGAATTACTTTTCACTGGTCAAAGAAGGGTACAGATTATATCCCCTCGATATCCCGGTCGACGTAAAAAGAACAATTGACGGCGACCTGAACGGAATGGGAGTCATCCGGAAAGTGGAATGGGAAAACAGCCGGACACTCATAACTTATCAGCTTGTTTCCTTAAACTCAACAAACTAGAAGAGCGCGCCTGGACAACGTCCGGCGTTTTTTTGTTCAATGTTTTTCTGCAAACTCAAAAAAGAATTGCCGCGTAAACGGCAATTCTTTCAGACTGTCGACAAACTCGATGAAAATCGTACTTGTCGGGAGTCTTTTTTGATTTAAAATAGAAGTAATACAATGCTTGAGGTGATTAATATGCTTTCTAAACATAATCCAATTCAACGGGATC
>NZ_JAMBOJ010000052.1 GCF_023715565.1 Cytobacillus firmus
ATCGAGGAATATAACCAGCATCGTTATCAATGGGGCTTAAATAAAATGACCCCGGTGCAATACCGGGGTCATTTACTAGCCGCATAGGCGCTTTTTAAACTGTCCGTAAATCGGGGCACAGTTCACCTGAATAGGAAAGGGGTTTTTTGTTTTGCGAAGTCTAACGGCAGTAAGACCCACGCTTCAAGATTCAGAGGAATCAAAGGAGAATTAGCGGGGGCAAACTGGTTGGTTCAACTAACAATCAGTGGGGTTAAGGAACCCCCACTGATTGAAGTTTCACTTTATACAGGCACATTTTCTTTCTTATTGGGGATTTGTCCATGCGAAAACCGCCTCTGGCACATATTCTGTAGTATCCATGAGAAAGGAGGTAGACTTATGTCAAATAATTGGAGAAAGAGATTTGAGATTAATGCAGATGAAGTGGAAATCAATGCCGAGAGAGTTATTGTGAAAGAAAATCGTCGTGGTGACGATGTGCGCGGAGCAGAAGACCGTGGCAGACATCACCGCCGTGATAACAATGTAGCTGGAAACGAAGACAATCGCAAAAGAGGATGCGGCTGCGGAAGAAACAATGTGGGCGGAGCAGAAGATCACAAAAGACGCCGTGATGAAGTAGCGGGTGCTGGTGACCTATGGTACAACAGAGACTTAGCTGGATCTGGAAGAGGATGCAGATGCCGCCGTGATGATGACCGTAGAAGAAGAGGTTTCTGCGGATGCCGCTGGCTCTAATAATAGGGAAAACAAAGGCAGGGGAAGCACCCCTGCCTTTTATATATGAAAATTTCCCTAAAGAACTCTTAAAATCATCCGAAATTATTAATAGAAGGTTTTAGAGCTTTTCAGACTACATAGAAGGTGTGGCATGTATGGATAAAACAACGATAATAGGAGTCATTTTAGGAATCATAGCCGTTGGGGTAGGGATGGTTCTTAAAGGGGTTCCGCCATCTGCTCTGATTAACCCGGCCGCTATTTTGATCATTATTCTGGGTACAGCAGCAGCGGTGAGCATTGCATTTCCATCAAATGAAATCAAGAGGGTGCCTAAGCTTTTTGGCATTTTATTTAAAGAAGAAAAGCTGATGAATTCGACTGAAATGATTAAGATGTTTTCGGAGTGGGCTCAGCTGGCAAGAAAAGAAGGATTGCTTGCCCTGGAAGTCAAGACGAACGAAGTTGAAGATGCCTTTTTAAGAAACGGCTTATCTCTCGCTGTTGATGGGCAAAGTGCCGATTATATACGGGATGTCTTAAGTGAAGAAATTGAAGCGATGGAAGAAAGACACCAGGCTGGAGCGCAAATTTTCAGCCAGGCCGGCACATATGCCCCGTCCCTTGGAGTGTTGGGAGCCGTTATTGGATTGATTGCTGCACTTGGAAATATGGAGGACACCACCACCTTGGGGCATGCCATAAGTGCTGCTTTCGTAGCGACTTTACTGGGTATATTCACCGGTTATGTGTTCTGGCATCCGTTTGCCAATAAGCTAAGGAGAAAGTCCAAGCAGGAAGCAAAGATTAAAAGCATGATGATCGAAGGGATTCTTTCTATTTTAGAAGGGGAAGCACCACGGGTAATCGAGCAAAAGCTTGCTTCTTATCTTCCTGCAGGAGAACGCCGCCAGTTCCTTGAAGAAAGCAGTGTGGTAAAGGATGAGTAGGCGGAAAAAGAAGCAGCATCATGAAGATCATGTAGATGAATCCTGGCTTTTGCCGTATGCGGACTTATTGACACTGCTTCTCGCACTGTTCATTGTCCTCTTCGCCATGAGTTCAGTGGATGCCCAGAAGTTTCAGAAGCTGTCAAAGGCATTTAATGACGTCTTTTCAGGGGGAACGGGTGTATTTGAATTCCCAAGTCCAATGCCTGAAGGGCAAATGCAATCCATGGATGCTGTGTCTGAAAAACCAAGCAAGGATCTCAAGGAAATGGCCGCGCTGGATGAATTGGAAAAAGAAAAATTGAAGCAGGCTGCCGATCAGGAAGAACTGGCACAGCTGCAGCAAAGAGTCAATGCCTTTATTGAAAATCAAAACCTGGCGGATAAACTGGAAACCTCCTTAACCACGGAAGGACTGCTTGTTTCAATCAGGGATAATGTCCTGTTCGGTTCGGGAAGTGCAGAGGTCCGTGAGCAGGATTTAAAAATGGCTGGTGAAATTGCCGGACTTCTCATCATGGACCCTCCAAGAAATATAATCATCAGCGGTCATACAGACAATGTCCCGATCCGCAATTCGAACTTCGAGTCCAATTGGGAGCTCAGTGTGATGCGGGCGGTCAACTTTATGAAAGTCATCCTGAAAAATGACCAGCTGGACCCGAAATGGTTCAGTGCCAAAGGCTTTGGGGAATTCCAGCCGGTTGCCGGAAATGATACGAAAGAAGGCAGGGCGAAGAATAGACGGGTAGAGATTTTAATATTACCAAGAACGGGGAATCAGCCATAGAGAGCTGGTTTCTTTTTTATAAGAAATAAAAAAAGGCTGTCAGCCAGCCGCTTTATTGGGGATTATTCATTTGCTTCCTGTTCTGTGCCGTCCGCTTTGCACATGCGATCCACCATTACACCAAATAGGAAAACGCAGGCGATAGGAATGGAGAAGTTTAATATGTGAACAATGGTCATTAACGAACCTCCTAAAATATATTAATTACATTATATGAAGACGTTCACAAAAAAGACAAATAATTTTCAGAAAATACACACATATTAAGAGTGACAAAGAAAAAGAGCCGCAAGGGGCTCTTATAATGGAAGATCTGCTTCTGAATGAATGGTTCTTGGTTCTGTTTTTTTGCCATGAAGCAGGTAGTATACGAGCAGGCCAAACAATGCGACTCCGGCAAGCATAAAATACAGCGAAGCGAAGCCTGTTTTGACCGCAAGGATTCCGAGAACGTAGGATCCTAAGCCGATCCCTGTATCAAAGAGGGTGAAAAAGGTTGAAGTAGCCAGCCCGCGTTTCGCTGGATCGGCCTGCTTGATGGCAACGGTTTGAAGACTCGGAACAATCGTGCCATACCCCAATCCGATTACTGCGCCTGACAGCAAAAACACAAAGGTGCTGTTGGCCTGGCTGAGCAAAAATAAACCTGCAGCAAACAGAATAATCGCTGGATAGAGCACTTTATTCTCTCCGTACGCATCAAACCAGCGGCCAGTAAATGGGCGGGACATAATGATGAACGCCGCATATACCACGAAGAAGAAGCTCGCGGCTTCAAGTAAATCAAGCTCTTTTGCATAAACAGAAATAAAGGAAAGAACTCCTGAGTACGCGAAAGCAAGGATTCCCGCAGAAATCGCAACAGGAACGGCATTTTTTTCGAATAAGCTAGAAAGTGTGAATTTGGGATGCTTAACAGAGCTTTCTGCTTTTTGCGGTATTTTTACAAATGCACCCAGAAAAATAGCAATAAATGACAAAACGGTACATAACGCAAAAATCCATTTGAAGCTTGCATATTGAACAATCGTCAAACCTGCAAACGGGCCAATAACCATGGCAAGATTCATGAACATCGCATAATAGCTAAGCCCTTCTCCTCTCCGTCCATCCGGCACAATTTCAGCAACAATCGCTCCAGTCGCTGTGGTGGCCATGCCAAAACCAACACCGTGCAGAAACCTTAGAGCTAAAAGAGCAGGCATAGTGTCAGCCCAAAAGTATAGAAGCGAGGAGACAGCAAATACAATCAGGGAAGCCAGCAGAATCTTTCGCCGCCCAACCTCATCGATCCATTTCCCTGTAAACGGCCGGCTGATCACGGCAGCAATCAAAAAGACCGAAATAATCAGGCCAACCTGTGTTTCGTCCCCTTTCAAATCATCCAAAATATAAAGGGGAAGTGTTGTCAGCAACACATAAAACCCCATAAACAAGAAAAAACTCGTAACAGAAATACTCAAAAAATCCTTCGTCCATAATGGCTGTTTCTTCATGTTGTCCTCCTAACAATGAAGGTACCAGGTACCTATACCAATTTCGTGAACTGGTCTAGGTGCCTGGTACCATATTTTCTCTCATTTTTACCATAAGTCTAATCATCGTGCTGATTTCTTCTTCTGTAATATTCTGCAGGACAGTGTTTTC
This sequence comes from Cytobacillus firmus, assembly GCF_023715565.1. Classification (GTDB taxonomy): domain Bacteria; phylum Bacillota; class Bacilli; order Bacillales; family Cytobacillaceae; genus Cytobacillus; species Cytobacillus firmus_C. The sequence continues at coordinate 4,111 of NZ_JAMBOJ010000052.1, forward strand.
GCTTGATCTTACTGCGGTAAGCCAGTTGTCGTATTCCCGGATGGCTGCATCAGTCAGTGAAATCAGTTTTTCACGTTTGTCCATTCCTGCCGTTCTGGTGATCCAGCCTGATTTCTGGAGACGTGCCAATGTCCGGGTCATGGTCGGAGCCTCAACTCCCAAATAAGAGGAAATCTCTTTTTGAGTGCTTGGTCCTCCGGTTTTCAGACGATAGATAATTGTCCATTGAGCCGCATATATTCCAAGCGGTACCAGACTTTCATTAAGTACTTTGGAAAAATGGCGTGTAAATTGGTTGATGGAATGAAAAAAATCGCTTTGATTAGGGTGCATTGTTTTCACCTGCTTAAAATAGTTACCTAGCTAACTTTACAGTATCTTTAAGGAAATGTCTACCTCACCTAATTCTTTGCTAACTAGGTGTTTAACTGGCAAATAAAAGGGAATGGAGTGATAAGGGCAACTGTGCAGAACTATAAGGGGGAAATTTTTTTGGATAAGATATTAGAAGTCGTAGGAGATATTTCAGGATGGCTGTGGGGATATCCCATCATCCTATTATTAGTCGGAACAGGGCTGTATTTAACCTTTCTTCTGGGGTTCTTCCAGTTCCGTTATCCGATATATATTTTTAAACAAACATTCGGAAGTGTTCTTAAAAAGCCGAAGGGCAAAGGAACCGTTACTCCGCTGCAAGCACTCACATCAGCACTGGCTTCCACCATTGGTGCGGCAAACATTGTCGGTGTTCCTGCTGCCATTATGTTTGGAGGCCCGGGTGCAGTTTTTTGGATGTGGGTCATTGCGCTCATTGGAATGTCCATTAAGTTCTCGGAAAGTGTATTGGCCATTAAGTACAGAGAGAAAAATGAAGATGGAGAATATGTGGGCGGCCCTATGTACTACATGACAAAAGGGCTTAACATGAAGTGGCTTGGTGTAATATTTGCCTTTGCACTCATGATCGAATTAATCCCAAGCATCATGGTTCAGGGAAATGCCGTAGCATCTGCGGTTGGCGAGACTTTTAAGATTAATGGCCTTTATACGGGCATCGCTGTAGCAGCGCTGGTTTCATTGGTTGTTTTTGGCGGAATTCAAAGAATCGGCAAAGTAACGGAAATCTTCGTTCCGTTTATGGCACTCATTTATGTAGGTGCAGCTTTAGTCGTGTTATTTATGAATCTGGGCAAGCTTCCTGAAGTGTTGGAATTAATCTTCACTTATGCGTTTCAGCCAATGTCTGCCATAGGCGGATTTGCCGGCGCGGCCATTGGGGAAATCATTCGCTGGGGATTTGCACGAGGGTTATATTCCAATGAGGCAGGACTTGGAACCGCTCCGATTGCCCATGCGGCTGCCACGACGGACCACCCGGTGCGCCAGGGCTTCTGGGCGATTGTCGGCATCGTTGTGGATACGCTGATTGTGTGTACTGCCACTGCATTTGTGGTGCTTTCATCAGGTGTGTGGACAAGGGAAGGGGCAATGAAGGATCCTTCAGCTCTGACAGCAGCGGCATTTACGGAATACTTTGGGTCATTTGGCGGTATTCTTGTCGCTGTATCACTCGTATTCTTTGTCATTTCAACGATCATTGTCGTAGTTTTTTACGGTTCCAAAATGGCCGAGTTCCTATTTGGCTCTTTTGCCGGAAAAGCCATCAAAGTCGTTTATATCGCGGCCATTGTTCTTGGTTCAGTAGGGGCCGCACAAACGATCTGGCAATTCCTTGATCTGGCACTTGCCATGATTTTAATACCGAACATTGTGGCAGTCCTCCTTCTAAGCAAAGAGGTTAAACAGCTGAAAAACGAGTTCTTTACTTCAGAAAAGTATTATTTAAAGGATATTAAAAAAGACGATAATGCAGCGTAAAAAAAGTTCTCCCGCTAATGGCGGGGGAACTTTTTTAGATAGAAATTTTCGGAAAAATAACACTTGTGTGATAGTAAGACAAAAGTTTATAATTTTAACAAAAGTCAAAAAAATGGGGCTGATCCATTGTGAACGATAAAGAACTATTAATTTTGCAGCTGATAAAAGAGGATCCGTTCATTGCCCAAAATGAGCTGGCTGAAAAAACTGGGCTCTCCAGGTCTGCTGTAGCTGGCTATATCTCTTCACTGATCAAGCAGGGAAAAATTCTTGGCAGAGCCTATGTCCTGCCGCAAAAGAAGGAAGTGCTTTGTGTGGGAGGGGCTAATATCGATAGAAAAATCCAGACGACCGGACAGCTCCAATTCGGAACATCGAATCCAGCAGAGAGCTCCCAATCCTGCGGAGGAGTGGCACGGAATATTGCTGAAAACCTTGGCAGGCTGGGCTGTAATGTCGGTCTTATGACCGTCGTGGGAGGAGATCCGGAAGGCGAATGGCTTCTAGAGTATACGAAAGCCTTTGCTGACGTGACACCTTCCCAGTCCCTGGCAGGGGCCATCACCGGAACCTATACAGCCGTGATTGATCTCGAAGGGGAAATGGCTGTGGCGTTAGCTGACATGTCCATTTATGAAAGCGTTACCAAAGAGTTTGTCGGAAAAAAGTGGGGCTACATAGCATCATCTGATATGGTAATTTTGGATACCAACTTTCCGCCAGAAGTTTTAGTGCAGATCATCACAAGGTGTTACGAAGAGAGTATTCCGCTATGCATCACACCTGTTTCAGCACCTAAAATAAAGAACCTGCCGGATAATCTGCAGGGTGTCACCTGGCTGATTGCCAACCAAAATGAGGCAGAAGCCCTGACAGGGATGGAAATCATCAAGGAGGGAGACTTCTTTAAAGCAGCACAGGAAATGATCAATAAAGGCGTGGAGAAAGTGGTGATCAGCCGGGGAGATAAAGGGTTGATCTACTTCACAAGTACGGGTGAAGCAGGTGTGCAGCTGCCGCCAAAGGTGAAAATCGCTGATGTGACCGGTGCAGGGGACTCGCTTGTATCAGGCATTATTTTTGCCCATTTAAAGGGGCTGAGCACAGAGGATGCCTGCAAAATAGGCATGTCCTGTTCGATGCTTGCCCTGCAGTCCATAGAAACTGTTAATCCGAACCTGAACAACAAACGCCTGCAGGAAACATATAACCAATATTTCGACTAAGGAGAAGTGACACCATGTTTGAAAAGTGGCTTGAGTACTCAGAAGAAGTGTTAGAAGCGAAGAAAGCAAATAAACCGGTTGTCGCCCTTGAATCCACCATCATTTCACATGGCATGCCATACCCGCAAAATGTCCAGACAGCAAAAGAGGTAGAGGAAATCATCCGCAAAAACGGTGCGGTTCCGGCAACCATTGCCATTTTAAATGGTAAAATTAAAATCGGTCTGTCAGATGAGGAGCTGGAATTCCTGGCCCAAAGCAAGGATGTTGAAAAAGCGAGCAGGCGGGACCTGCCGTATTTAGTGGCTAAAAAGAAAAATGGCGCCACAACGGTAGCGGCCACCATGATCTGTGCAGAGCTTGCCGGCATTGAAGTGTTTGTCACAGGAGGAATTGGCGGTGTTCACCGTGAAGCGGAAACCACCATGGACATCTCGGCTGACCTGCAGGAGCTTGCGATGACCAATGTTGCCGTTGTCTGTGCAGGGGCAAAATCCATTCTGGATATCGGATTGACTCTTGAGTACTTAGAAACCCACGGTGTTCCGGTCGTTGGAATTGAAACAGATGTATTGCCTGCCTTCTATACTCGTACCAGTCCTTTTAATGTAAACTACAGAGTGGATACTGCCGAGGAAGCAGCCAAAATGATTCGCACCAAATGGGGGCTTGGCCTAAAAGGTGGCGTTGTCATCGCCAACCCGATTCCTGAAAAAGATGCGCTGGAAGAAGCGTTTATTAGTGGAGTTATTGAAACAGCCTTAAAAGAAGCGAATGAAAACAATATCTCAGGGAAAAAAGTGACTCCATTCCTTCTGGGAAAAGTGAAGGAATTAACTGAAGGAAGAAGCTTAACAGCGAATATTGCTTTGGTGAAGCATAATGCCGAAGTGGGTTCTAGAATTGCTGTTAGTTTGAATGAGTAAAGGGGAAGCCAGGCTTGGAAAGTCTGGCTTTTTATACTGATAGAATGATAGCTGTGATGATAATGGCTAGATACAAGAGTAATCTTAAGAAATTGATCATCTGGATCTGTCCCTTCTGGAAACCCATATATTAGATGATATGTACAGGTTTTTAGATCGGGGACGGGTGATTGTCTAGATGCAGTAAAATGGGCACTTTCCTTGTGGATGTGCCTTTTAATTTTGTATTCTTTTGGCATTCAGGATATACCGGGAAGGAGCATTGCCCACATATGAGAAGGGGTAACAAGTAGAAACAGTGAGAATTTCGTTAGGAGCGGTAGATCGGATTACAGTGGTATCATCTGCATCAACGATCTTAGAATCGGTAATTTCATATGTAAACTCACCATATGGCATGCTGACTTCAAAAGTATCACCGATCTCAAGTTCACCGAGGCTGCGAAAGACCGTATCCCGATGTCCAGATAATAATATCTGATCATGCTGCCCTGGAAATGCAGTTGTGGTGTAATGGCCAACCCCTTTTTCCAGCTCATCCTCATCTGTTCCTTCTATAATGGGAAGTTCAGCTTCCAGGCGGGGGATTTTTAGAATGCCAATGACTTCACCCTGCACAAAGGAGACATCTACCGGATGTTCTGTTTGGAGAACACCTTTGCTTTCCTTTTTCTTTTCGTTTTGAATTATTTTTTGTGCGTGTATCAAGGAATCTTTAGTTTTCTTCTCCTGAACATACATTTCCTGCAGAGAGAACAGGACCAAACCGCCTCCGATTAAGATTAGAAAGGAAGCAGCTACAATCAGAAAACGGCCTCTAACCTTCATCTAAACGTTCCCTCCATTCATATTCTTAAATTTAATAAACTCCAGATAATAGGAGAAATCCTCTTTTGTGATTCCCTGCCTGATTGCTTCCTTGACAAGGGAAACCCACTCCTCATCCAGCATAGACAAGTCGGTAATTTCTTCTTTGTTCTCTTCCAGCAGATCCTCCAGATTAGCATCCAGTGTCCTGGCAATTCGAGATAAAACCTGCAGCGAAGGATTCTCCTGTATACCTCTCTCGATATAGCTTAAATATGATTTGGATACCTCCGCTTTTTCTGAGAGCTCATTAATTGAATATCCCTTCTTGATTCTTAAACTTTTAATCCGGCCACCTATCATAGGAATAATACTCCCTTATCATAAAATATATAGATGTTTTCATTATAACGAACAAAAAGTTCAATAAAAAATACGAAATAGTGAGAATTCTTGAGGTATTCTTAGAAAAAGAACGAAAAACGTTCTTTAAAACGAAAAAACGGCTGAATTTGGAATTTTTCAAAATAAGACGTATGGACTATACTCAATTTATCGGTTCGATAAAAAGAACGAAATAATTAACCGAAAAGAACGAAAGAGAAAATTGCAAGGAAGTGAAGTTGTGAAGAAAGTATTGAAAATTTCATCAACCATAGTAATTATCCTTGTGGTCCTGTTTGCTGCATTAGCAATGGTGTACTTCTTCTTAGCAAAAGGAAACATTGATAAAGCACCAAGCATCTTTGGCTATAAGCCGCTTACCATTCTATCAAACTCCATGCAGCCAGCCTTCAACGCCGGTGACATCATTTTAATAGATGTAGAGACAGAACCAAAAGAGGGTGACGTCATTACATACAAACACCCAGATGGAGTATTAGTAACACACAGGGCAGTTAGAACCTTTGTGCAAAATGGAACCATGTTCTTTGAAACAAAAGGAGACAACAACGAACATGTCGATGAAGTATTGATCTCCAGAGAGAACATTGTAGGAGTTCAGGAAAAAATAATTCCTAATCTGGGGTATGTGGCACAGTTTATGGCAGGTCCAATCGGATTTTTTATCTTCATAGTAATGCCGATTCTAGCTGTGATCATTATTGAAATTTTCCAGAGACTTGGATTAATAACCACAAAGAAAGAAGAACAAATACAAGGGTAATAGCGGGGGAAGGAGTGATGGCGGATGAAAACTTAAAATATAAAAAGTTTATATTTTAACTTTAAATTCGTACAAAAAATTATTAAAAATAAGGGAGAGATTTTCACATGAAAAAAATGAAAAAGGCTTTATTAGGTACAGCATTAGCAGGAACACTTGTAATTGGTGCCGGAGCAGGTACATATTCTTGGTTTAATGCCGATTATAAAGTTTCTGGTGAAATAACTAACCATACTTTATCTATTAATAAATCTCTCAGTGCAACTGAAACCCTTAGCTTTGGAAAGTTGGCTCCTAGCCAAACGAAATCAGATACTTTCTCATTTCGGAACACAGGTTCAATGGATCAAATTCTTAGAGCAGGATTAAATTTTCAGCTTAAAGATAAAGATGGAAATGCAATCTCGGCACCTAGTAAAGATAAGTATATAGTGACTGCAACAGTAAAGTTTAAAAGAGGTACTCAGGAATGGAATTTTGGGCCAGTAAGTGGGAATGCGCAAGCAATTGATCAATATTTGGCAGGTAATACTTGGTTCCCAGATGACTCAGGTGCTGAAAATCCTGTTTTTAAACCAGGCGATAAAGTAGAAGTCAAACTTGATGTTAAATTACATGAGTCCGCAGGTAATGAATATCAGGGTTTAAAATTGTATGGTGAACTTGAAATTGATGCTAGACAAACAGATGCAAATTCTGAGTTTAACAGCAATTAATCTTTAAAAATTGGAAATAGCCGGTTACGTTAGCCGGCTATTTTTTTAAATAGAAAAGGTTACAAGATGTTAAATTAATTTAAAGGAGAGTTCCTGTGAACAGAAAGGAAAAGTATAGAAGAATACGTATTGGCAAAAGGGTTAACCTTTCTAAATACTCTTTGCTGGGTATCTCTATTAGTTCTCTTTTTTTATTTTCACTTTTTATCATGTCATTTGGCACCTATGCATATTTTAATGCGCAGTATAAAAATGAATTTAATATACGAAACGCTACAAAAGAAGAGCTGGTTCAAATCACCGAGGGACCTGTTGAATATGAGGATAAATGTAAAGCAAAACAAACGGTAACAGTAAAGAATATTTTTGATTATAAAGTAGTTATTTCCATAGACAATAGTGAGTATATTCTCCAGCCAGGAGAAGCTATTACCCATAGTCAAATTCTTGCTGATGGATGCGGTGAGTTTGGTGACAAGTCTTTCAAAATTATTGGCTATGAAAATTACTTTGTTCATCCTGTCAATGCTGTTGTAGAAAAAAAAATGCTTAATCCCAAGCCGCCTTGTCCTCCGCAATCAGACAACGGTCAAGGAAAACCTAATGATAATGGTAAAGGAAAGCAGTGCGGGCATACAGATACCAATGGCGGAACTTCTGTACCAGAAGAATCAAATTCTAATGAAGAAAATAAAGTTGTCACAAAGAATGAAGAAAAGCAAGGTAAAGATACTCAACAAGAAACAGAAAAAATGAATACTGAAGCATCCAGTGATGGATCTACCAAAAATGAGAATGCAAATACCTCTACTGATATAGAAGAAACAGAAACAAAGAAAGAATCAGATGTGGAGGTAGAGCAGGAACAAAAGCAAGAGGAAGAACAAGCAGAGCAGCAAGCACAAGTTCAGCCTGAGAAAAAAGATCCTGTAACCTCTGAGGAACCTAAAAAAGAACAAGAAAACAGTAGCACTGAAGACAGTGCCTCTTGACCGAGTGCGGTTAGGGTTAATGGGGTGAGTGAAAATGATTAGTATAAAAACTATCCTAAAACTCCTTTTAATGTGTACCTTGGTTATGATTTTTCCTGCCACCAAAGCAGAGGGGAAGGGAAATGAACTATTAATAGAAGTAAAGCAGGATAAAGTGTTGTTTCAAACTGTTAACCTGGCTCCTGGAAGATCTATTAGCGAAGTATTAACTATTCAAAATAGAGGAGATTTTGATTTTGACTACAATAGCAGTTCAAACCTTAAAAAAGGTGAAAAGCTTTTTAATGAGTTGTTATTGAAAGTTCATGATTCAAACGGCGAGCTTCTATTTGATGGGAGATTATCTGACTTCAATGAATTAGGGGATAGGAAACTAAAATCTAATTTCGAAGAAGATTTAAAAATTCTTGTAAGTTTACCATCACATATAGGAAATGAGTTTCAGGGTGAATCTTGTGAATTTGAATTAACTTTTTATGCCAAACAGAATATTAGAGATCCGGACCAAAACGGTGAAAACCAAGACCCTGTTAGCCCAGGCGATAACAATGGAAGCCCGCAGCGTCCTATAGGCGATGAGACTCTTACAAATAATCCATCCAAGGCACAAGTGTTGCCGCAAACTGCAACTAATTTATTTAATAACTTATTTGCAGGTATTCTAATCTTTCTGTTGGGTGTAGGTATACTATTTTTCAATAAAAATAACTTAATCCTCATGAGGAATTTTAAAAATAGGATAATAAAATAAGTTATTTTCGTAGGGGCTTGAATTGAATAAGCTTTCAAGCCCTTTTATTATGGTGATTATTTTGAAAAGAATATTGTTAGTCCTTTCAATTTTAAATTTATTAGATGGCATACTAACGTTAATTGGACTCAACCATAATGTAATTGAAGAATATAATCCAGTAATGAAAATTTTATATGATTTCAATCCCCTTATTATTTCAAACAGTAAAACTGATCCTTTCTGCTTTTTTGATAGTATTATCTTATTTTATACCTGAAAAGAGTTTCGTCAAGATCATAACAATTGGTGCAACATAATATATTTAATAGTATGTTTGCTTCATTTAGTTTGGATTTTCATCTTATTTTAGTTTGTTAAAAATTTAAATAGGGGTGGTGTCCCATGTACCAAAAAAACTGTCCAACATGCCATAACCCATCTTTCAGCAGCACTGAAACCCGAAAGTGGCTGTGCCCGGTTTGCGGAAATGATTTGACAAATAATACTTTCCTTGATGCAATGACACGGGAACCGGTCCATATTATCTATAAGAAAAAGAAAATTTCACTCACATCTTCTCTGCAGGAAGTTAATAAGAAATATAGGAAAAGAATCGGCCATTCTTACTATTCGAAACAGAGAACAATAAATAATAATTGATGGATTTGAGAGATAATTGTCGAACAATAAATTAATTTAATATTAAAATAAATAATAATAATTACAAAAAATGACAACGTTAGCAATATGACCATAGTAGAATACACTTATGGAAAATATTTCTTTGAGCCGATAGGCACAGAAAAAGGCAAACTCATTGAAAGATGAGGACGCAAAGTCGCGGGTCTAAGGTATTGGAAAATACTATGATGGCTGGATTGCCTGGAATACGATACGTATCCTGGGGGGAAGAATGTTGACAGAACAAAATGTAAAGATCGATGGAATTGATTTGGAGTGGATGCAGTTAATTATGGAAGCAAAGAACCTAGGCCTGCAAAAGGAAGAAATTAGAGAGTTTTTACATAATAACAGAGCGAAAGAGATTCTGTTGGAAGCTTAAATATCCGGTATTGCTAAGTATTTCTGTTGGAGGTATCTCTAAATAGAAATGCTTTTTATTTTGCTAAAAAAAATAAGCCTGTGTATTCAGGCTCATTGCAATTATGATTTTTGTCCGCTTCTCCACTTGTTAAAGTCCAAAAACTCCCGAAATTGCTCCTTGGAAACACCGGATTCCATCGCTTCTTTAACAATTTTCATCCATTCTGAATCCAAATCTTCCTTGTTGATCTGCTCATGGATCAAATGGTCCACAGGAACATTCAGAACGCCAGCGATTTTTTCAAGGAATTGAATCGATGGGTTGGTTTGCAGGTTGCGCTCAAGTGAGCTTAAGTATGATTTTGCGACACCGGCCTGGTCTGCAAGCTCGGATAAGGACATTTTCTTTTCCTGACGAAGTTTTTTTACACGATCACCGATCATCGTATACCACACACCTTATTTTGTATGTAATAGGATATATTATAATGAGTTCCATATTAAGAACATTTTGTTCAATATTATTATCATAATACCACAGTGTCAACTGATTTATATAGGTAGTTATCAGAGTTTGATAAAAATATTACTTTTGTCGCTCATAAAAAGTAATGCTCCGCGTCATAGGACGGGAGCATTTTTCTTGTCAATTATTTGAATAACCTGCTGTGCAGCGGCTTCCACATCTTCAGCATTCACATGGTGGAATTCTCCCTCATAGTCATGCTGTTTAAAAGCATAGCGCGGATCGTAATAGTGTTCTAATAAAATCTTGATAAATAGTTCGTAGTTCTCCGTTTGAACTGACTCATCCAGCTGTTCGCGGATTTCAGTATCTTTTAGACGTTTTTTTATAAAAACAAGACTTTCATCCACTTTCGGCTTGAACCACTCTTCTTTTTGATAGGGTTCCACATAGTCTCTCATAATACGCTGAACACGGGATTCGATGCTTGCAAACATATCAATGTGGATGGCGTTCTTTTTAGTATCCAGCAGTTCATCCGGCTGAACCACCTTGCCAATCCGTTTACTCTCGGCTTCCATAATAATATAAGGTGAGCCTTTAACCTCAGAAAGTGCCTGATACAATAGGGCATCAAATGTTTTCTGTGTGCTGCCGTCCCCCATGCCAAAGGAGCCGAAGATCGAACCGCGGTGTCCGGCCATTTCTTCCAGATCAAGAACAGGATATCCTTTTTGACTTAATACCTTCAGCACATCCGTTTTCCCGACACCGGTCATTCCGTGGAGAACAACTGATTTTTCAGGAATCAGCCTTGCTGTGTTTTCAAGAATATATTGACGATACGCTCTGTAGCCCCCAATTAAACGGGGGATTGAAACGCCCGCATACGTGATAAATGTAGTAACCGCTTTGCTGCGCATTCCGCCGCGCCAGCAGTATATGACAGGCTGAAAGCCATCATTTTTCAGGTCCCTGATTTTCTGCATCATGGATGGAATTTTAGGTGAAACGATTTCCATCGCTCTCCATTTAGCTGCATCAGATCCTTCTTTCTTATATAGTGTTCCGATTTCCACACGTTCTTCATTAGTGAAAAGCGGCACATTGACCGCACCGGGAATGCTGCACTCCTCAAATTCGATTGGAGACCTGACATCGATCGGAACTGCGTTGTCCATTTGGATATATTGTTCGACTGCTATTTCTCTCATTTTATTGCCTCCAAAATTAAAGTGAAACTCCAATCAGTGGGGGTTTTTCCCGCTGATTGGTTAGTTGAACTAATCGGGCCTTACGGGCAGTTTGGGCCCCGTTAATTCACCTTTGAATTTTACTGCAGTTTCTAGTGGGGATCTTACTGCCCATTAGACTGCGATAATGCTATATATCGCCCAAAAAAGGAACGTTAATTGATTTGACTCTCTCTATTATACAGGATTTTGAAATGATAGGTGTCTATCACAATCATACTCCTATTTTCACAAGTTTGTTCTTATAATTTTTTCCAGACATTGTAATATCAGCATATCCATTGGTTTTGCTTTTTAAAAAGGAGGTTAAATAAAAGGCAAAGGTGGTGGAAACATGTCCTTGAATACAGAGGTTGCCATTATAGGCGGAGGAATTGGCGGTTTAACACTTGGACTGAAGCTGGCTCAAGCCAAAATCGATGTTACCGTCCTGGAGAAGCTGGATGCCCCCTCTTCCGTTTATAAGGGAGAACTCCTGCAGCCGAAGAGCCTGAAGATTTTTAATCAGCTTGGTGCTTTGGATGAAATATTTAACAATGGCTTTTCTTTTTCCCGTATTGCTTTTGAGGAAGGGGAAAAGGAGTTTGCCATGGATTACAGCATTCTCCCGGGAGAGTATGATTACTCGCTTATGATTGAGCATGAAAAGCTGAAAGATATCATTCTGAATCAGGCGCTTCAATATTCACATTTTCATTATCTGTCAGGTTCCCTGGCAAAAGGGTATGACAATGGTGAATTAAAGGTTGAGCGGAAGGATGTTAGGGAGCAACTGACAGTGAAGGCTGATTTTTATATCGGCGCTGAAGGTAGAAATTCCATTACCAGAAAAGAAATGAACAGCAAAATTAAAAAAATTGAGTACAACCATCAATTTCTCACAGTCACTTTCCCCCGGCCACAATCTTTGGAGGAAGGGAAAATCATCTCTAGAGATGAGCGGTTCCTCGGATTATTTCCGCTGCCGGATGCGAAGGTGCGATCTGTTTATTTAATTCCTGAGGGTACGTATAAGGAGCATCTTAGAAAAGGAATTCACTATTTCCATAAAAATTATGTTGAGCTGTTTCCTGAGCTGGAAGGGTATGTGACCAGGCTGAAAAGTTGGAAAGATATTCAGCTGATGATTCCGACAGCCTTTTATGCAGATAAATATGTGGATGGAAGATTCGCGATTTTGGGCGATGCCGCCCATACGGTCCACCCGATGGCAGGGGAAGGCATGAATATGGCGATTCAGGATGCAGATGTACTTGGGGAATTGCTTACAGAGATGTATGCGAGCGGAAGAATTTCGCCGGACAAGCTTAAATGGTATGAAAAAGTCCGGAAGCCCCGCGCTGAAAATATGATTAGTCTCAGTCATTTATCCGCCATAGCCTATTCCTACTCAAACCGGGTTATTACCGGAATACGCCGCAAAGGCCTGAAGCAGATCGAAAGAGATAAAACCTTGCAATATAAGCAAATGCTTAATGTGTCAGGTCTCGGTTATTGGCCAGAGAGCCTTTGGGATCGATTGATTCAGGCAGGGATGCTGCCGGCAAGGAAAACAGAATTATCAGCTGCTGATAAAAGCCAATGTTTTTATACAGAAAAAGAAGACTATCCCTGGAAGAAGGTTGAACAGCCATGATAAATGAATATGTGAGATTGTTAAAAGCGCGAAATTGGATGAAAAAGAACCAGCCCTTTTTATACAGCTGGCATGCATATGTTGGATTTGAGCTGGACCTTTTTTCACAGTTCCGCAGCTGGAGAACGGTTAAAGAGGTGGCCACAAGCAGAAATCTTCAGGAAGAGCTGCTTTTAAGATGGGTAGAGGTGGGGCTGGCGATTCGCCATTTGAAAAAGAAGGGGAAGGATAAAATCAAGACGGCATCTAAATTCAGCCTTCCGTCTACGCCGAAAAACCCCCGTTCCACCGGAATCATCCTGAAGGAAATGATGGAATTGCATATCCCGACTTTGCTCTCTTATCCGGAACTGCTCCGTTCCAATACGAAAAATACCTTTGACCATGAAGAACATGGACCGACCGTCGCGAGAACTTCATCACTGCTTGAACAGCTTGCACTTCCGCGGCTAATGAAAACCATTAAGAAAAATAAAATGGAAAGAATCATTGATATTGGCTGCGGGGAAGGCGGCTATTTAAGCAGAATCAGCCAGAAGTTCCCCCATGCAAAACTGGCGGGAATTGAAATTAATGAAGACGTCGCAGAGTCTGCCCGCACCAATTGCAAAGATATTTCCAACATTAATATTGTAACAGCGGATGTTCATGAATACTCACCTGACCATCAAGCTGATTTAATAATGGTCAACAACCTGCTCCACTATATCCAGCCGGAGGATCGCAAGCAGCTGCTGTCCCGATTGAAAAGCTGGCTTAGCCGGAAAGGATCCATTACAATTATCACACCCATTCTTCATTCAAAAAAAGGCGAGGAGTTTTCAAGTGTGTTTAACAGCTTCTTTTCTGCTTTTGAAAATCTTTATCCAACCCCATCTGAGGAGGATATCCACCAGCTTGCTAAAGAGCTGAAGCTGAAAGTGAAAACCTTCAAACCTGTCGTAACAGAAGGCGGATGGTATTTTATCCAGCTGTCCAACCGATAATTCAAAGCAAGCTCATTTAATGGTAGAATGGGGTTAACTTGAGTGAAATGGTGATTGAAATGAGAAATAATAAATATCTAATGATTTATGAAGAACTTGCCCAGCAAATACAGGAAGGCAAGTATCCCGCCAGATCCATTCTGCCATCTGAACATGAATTAACGGGTATGTATTCCACTTCAAGGGAAACGATCCGCAAAGCCTTGAATTTGCTTGCACAAAACGGATTTATTCAGAAAATACGAGGAAAGGGCTCAATGGTCCTTGATTTAAAAAAGCTGCAGTTTCCCATATCGGGTCTGGTCAGCTTTAAAGAGCTGGCCGGGAAGATGGGGCAGCGTGCTGAAACGATTGTGGACCAATTTTCGCTTATTCAGCCTGACGCAGAAAAGATGAAGCATCTTAATATTAATAAAGAAGAAAAGGTCTGGAAAGTCTATCGGGTCCGCAAAATTGAGGATGAGCGGATTATTTTGGACAAGGATTTTTTAATTGAGAAATATGTCCCCGGCTTAACCAAGGATATCTGCCAGAGCTCTATTTTTGCCTATATAGAGGGCGAGCTCGGCAAAAAAATCAGCTTTGCCAAAAAGGAATTTACAGTTGAAGAACCGACTGCAGAAGACCGCAGGCTTCTGGATATGGAAGGATTCCATGCCATTGTCGTGGTGAAAAATTATATTTATTTCGATGATGCTACCCTTTTTCAGTACACAGAATCCAGGCACAGGCCGGACAAATTCAGGTTTGTTGATTTTGCGAGAAGAATGGACAGCGGAGTGTAACATGCTTTTTTACGTTTAAAATTGTCCATTCAGGGAAATCTCCTTATGTGAAGATATTTAAAAGGAGATGGTATAGATGAGTAAAAAAATCGCATGTTTAATTACCGAGATGTTCGAAGATAGTGAATACACGGAACCTGCCAAAGGTTTCAAAGAAGCAGGGCATGAAGTGGTAACAATCGAAAAGGAAAAAGGCAAATCCGTTAAAGGCAAACAGGGTGAAGCCACTGTTCAAATAGATCAGAGCATTGATAATGTAAATCCGCAGGAGTTTGATGCACTGTTCCTGCCAGGCGGATTCTCACCGGATCAGCTTCGTGCCGATGACCGATTCGTCCAATTTGCCAAATCATTCATGGACGAAAAGAAACCAGTCTTCGCGATCTGCCACGGACCGCAGCTGCTTCTGACAGCCAAATCACTCGAAGGCCGTGACGCAACCGGCTACAAATCCATCCAGGTCGACATGGAATACGCAGGAGCCAAATTCCAGGACTTAGAAGTCGTCGTTTGCCAAAACCAGCTAGTCACAAGCCGCCAGCCGGAAGATATTCCTGCATTCACACGTGAATCGCTTAAATTGTTAGGATAATGATCAGCCCTTTGCCTGACTGGCAGGGGGTTTTTATTATTTGATTAATGAATTTACTCTTCATAAGGGCTTTGATTTCCTAATTCCTTTTTAATCGCGTGCTGATTGGAGCGGAGGAGGCTCCCGGGACGCCCACGTAAAGCGGGACCCTGCAGCGGAAATCAGCACCAAAATCAACAGCTGCATATTAAGCTTATTAGGATAACCAATCCCATCAAAAAAGCAGCCCTAAACGGCTGCTCCCAAATTATCTATTCTTTCTCAAATTCCCAAGCTCCTCAACCAAAGCCTGCATCTCATTCGGACTAAACGAACCCTTTTTCATAACAAGATCATAAATATCTTTCAATTCCTCATACATTTCCTCATCAAAATGCGAAGGCTTAATAGCACCTAAATTCAAAACCTTCAACTTTTCCTTAATAGCCTCAATCATAAACTCCACATTCTCAACCGATTTCTCCGATAAATTATTCATTACTGACACCCTCTCATAGCTATGTATTAGGACGAACACACTTTTCTTTTCATCTTTCCACGATATCAGCAAATTGTCAACTTAAATTAGGCTTGCATGTACCATAGAAATTAGTAGAAAATAAAGGAGAAGTTTGTACATTTTACATAAGATAATACAGGACAGGTTTCATTAAACGAAAAAAAGGGAAAAAATTGAATAAAATTTTCATATAATAATTTTACAAAAAGGAGAATAAAATATGGGGAAATCATTGTTTTGGAAAGGTGTACTATATGGAGCACTTGCAGGCGGTGCGTTAAGCCTGCTTGATAAATCTACAAGGGAAACTGTGGTTGACAACTGCCGAAAAACGTCCAGCAATGTCGGCTACTACTTAAAACACCCAAGTGAAGCGGTGAATCAGGTGAAGGATGTTTCCAATAAGGTCAAAACCGCAATTGACCAGGTTAGTGAAGACGTTGCTTTTATTACTGGCACTGTTGAAGAAATAAGGGAAATGGCACCGGAAGTAACACAGATTGTACAGAATACAAAGCAGGCCTTTTCAGATATTAAGCTGAAGGGATCAGGCGAACTGCCGGAAAAACCTGCTGGCGATTCGGTTCAGATTCCGCATTAATAATAAGTGAGGTGTTGGAATGGGACGAACGTTTTCGGCTCTGATTCCAAACTTATGGAGAAGAGTAGAAGAAGATGATGTATTTGGACTGGCTGCCCAATTGGCCTATTTCTTTCTTCTCTCTCTTTTTCCTCTGCTGATTTTCCTGGTCACGCTCGTTCCCTATTTGCCGATCACACAGCAGGATATCTTAAATGTTGTCCGTGATTTTGCACCGGGAGAGAGCATGAAGCTCATTGAAACCAATATCTATGAAATTACACAGCGAAATGGAAAGCTGCTTTCTTTCGGGATCATCGCGACGCTCTGGTCAGCTTCAAATGGAATCAATGCCGTGGTGAAGGCTTTCAATAAGGCGTATGACGTAAAGGAAACCCGTCATTTTATTTTAGCACGCGGGATGGCGATTCTGCTTACGTTTGCGATGATTTTTGTGTTTGTACTGGCTCTGCTTCTTCCTGTTTTCGGCAGACAGATTGGCTTGTTTATCTCTTCGGAATTTGGTTTGTCAGGCCAATTTCTGGCTATATGGAATATGATTCGCTGGCTAGTGAGTCCATTTATCCTTTTTGTGGTGTTTATAGGATTGTACTGGATAGCCCCCAATAAAAAATTAACCTGTATTAGCGCTGTGCCTGGAGCCATTTTCGCAACAGTCGGCTGGGTGCTGTCCTCCCTTGCTTTTTCATACTATGTCAGCAGTTTTGGCAATTTCTCCGCGACCTATGGAAGTATTGGAGCTATTATCGTTCTTATGATCTGGTTTTACATATCCGGCATTATTATCATTCTGGGCGGGGAAATCAATGCCATCAGTTCGAAGATCAATAAAGAGGACTGCTGATAAAAGTTTCCTTCTTAAAAAGCCCCACTCCGTTACACACTAGTAATGGGGGAAAATGAATACATTGGAGGGGACCGATATGACAAAGCACACGAAAAAAGACGGCGGCACTAAGCAAAAAGGCAAAAACAAACCAAAACAAAAAACATCCGGTTCTGCTAACGGCCAGAACGGTTATCACTAAAAAGAAAAGCGGAAGCGCCTTCGGAACAAACACACTTGTTCCTGCGAAGCACATCCGAGGAAGCTTTCCCTTGGTGCTCACCTCCGACGCCTCGAGGGGGTAGGATCTTGCGCCAGAATATAAAAAAGCCTGGGAATTTGAATTCCCAGGCCTTCTTTATGATCTCAATAACCTCAGACTGTTTAAAATAACCAAAATGGTTGACCCTTCATGGCCGATAACGCCATAAGGAAGGTCAAGCAGCTGCAGGAAGTTGGATGCAATTAATAACATGATGACCGTGATGGAGAAGATGACATTTTGTTTGATGATAGTATTCATCCGTCTTGAAAGTTCGATGGCTTCTGCAATTTTCGGAAGGTCATTTTTCATTAAAACCACATCAGCCGTTTCAAGCGCTACATCCGTTCCTTCGCCCATGGCAATTCCGACATTGGCGGTGGCCAGAGCAGGGGCATCATTAATTCCGTCACCAACCATGGCGACAGTGCTGTATGTTTCCTTCAGCTTTTTCAAATGCTCCACTTTGTTTTCAGGCAGGCATTCGGCAATATGCTCGTTGACATGGCTTTCGCCAGCAATGGCTGCTGCGGTTGTCTGGCTGTCACCTGTCAGCATGATTGTGTAAATTCCCTGTTTCTTTAAAAGGTCAATGGCCTGTTTGGTTTCCTCCCGGACAACATCCTTCAGAGAGAGGAGGCCGACGATTTCATCGTTTTTCTGGACAAATACAACCGTCTTTCCTT
The DNA here is from genome assembly GCF_023715565.1 of Cytobacillus firmus. Lineage (GTDB taxonomy): Bacteria > Bacillota > Bacilli > Bacillales > Cytobacillaceae > Cytobacillus > Cytobacillus firmus_C. The sequence continues at coordinate 22,193 of NZ_JAMBOJ010000052.1, forward strand.
CGCTTGCCATGCGGTCGGCAGCTCCGTCTTCAAATGCCATGGCCTCAGTTTTACCAACAAAAGAGGCTTTGCCGATTTTCCATTCATCACGGTCAACCTTCGCTTTGACTCCGAATCCCGTAACATCTTCAATGCTCTCCGGGTGGATAAGGGGCTCTGTAAGTGTGCTCTTGGCATATTTGACAATGGCATTAGCCAGCGGGTGGTTTGAATGACTTTCAATGGATGCGACCTTTAGAAGCAGTTCTTCCCTGGAAAGCCCATTCTTGACTACAACATCGGTTACTTCCGGTTTTCCTTTTGTCAGTGTGCCGGTTTTATCAAAGGCAATCGCCTTAAGATGGCTCAGGTTTTCGAGGTGCACACCGCCTTTAAAAAGGATGCCGTGTCTCGCTCCATTTGAAATGGCTGATAAAGTCGCAGGCATGATGGATGCGACTAAGGCACAGGGGGATGCGACAACAAGAAGGATCATGGCCCGGTAAAAGGTTTCCGTCCAGCTCCATCCTAACAGAAAGTGTGGAGCAAACATCATCAGAACAACAACAGCCAATACAATTTTGACATAGGTGCCTTCAAACTTTTCAATGAAAAGCTGTGAAGGGGATTTCTCACTTTGAGCTGATTGCACAAGCTCGATAATTTTTTGAAAAAGAGTTTCGTTAGTCGGTTTCGTGATTTCAACTGTAATCGATCCGTTCAAATTCACAGTCCCGGCAAATACCTGATCATCCGCGCCTTTGGAAACAGGAAGTGACTCACCCGTAATGGCGGCTTCGTCCAGCGATGAATGGCCTTTCACTATGGTTCCATCAGAGGGAACCCGCTCACCCGGCTTTACAAGAATAAAATCACCGATACTCAGCTCGGAAATATGGACACGCTCTTCGAAACCGTCTGTAATCCTCAGAGCCTCTTCAGGCTGCAGCTCCATAAGAGAAGAAATTTCCTTATGGCTTTTGTTCATGGTGTAGGTTTCCAGCGCACCGCTGACTGCGAAAATAAATATCAGGATGGCGCCTTCTGTCCAATAGCCGATAATGGCTGAGCCGATTGCAGCGAAGATCATCAGCATTTCAACATTCAATTCCTTATCCTCAATGGTTTCTTCGATTCCTTCTTTCGCCTTCGCAAAACCGCCGATTACGAAAGCCAGCAGGTAAGCGGCAATCGATGGTGTTTCCATTCCGCTACGGTCTAACAGCCAGCCTGTCAGAATCAATACACCGCTCAGAAGTGCGGCAATTAATTCAGCATGGGGTTTGATTTTTTCTAAAAGACCTTCTTCAGATCGATTGCTGCCTTTAAGCAGAGCCTTTGCCTCCATACTCATCGTTTGTCCTCCTAAAATGGTTTTAATGTTTTTCAGTAGTCTTATTGAGAAGAATAATCACATTCAATAACCCTAAAAAACAACGAAAGCTGCCACCAGATAGGTGACAGCGTGAAAATCAGTAATGCAGCTTGCATTATAAAATTATGGTAATCTAGTACACTTATATTACTATATAGCCTATGAAAAGAGAAGCTAAACGGTCTTTAAAAATTAATAATAATTTTTGGTTACGAATTCTGACCATTGATTTCCGCGGGGAGGAGTCAAGTACCCACCATTCCAGTCAACTCAGTAATTTAAACTTAATCTGCATTTGCAAGCTTAATCTAATATTAATCTTTTGTAGCTCCAACTATTACGTATTTAGAAAGATTGGCTTTTCTCCAATACCTGCCCCTTGTGCCCGAAAAAGGTGACGGCACCAAAAATAATCAATAGCATCACACTTATAATATTGAAGAAGCTGATTGTCTTGAATAATTCAATGAAAAGGCCGCCGAAGTAGGGGCCAATCAGGCTTCCGATGCTGAAGGCTACGCCGCAAAGCAGGTTGCCGGTCGGAAGCAGGTTCTTTGGCATTAAGTCTGCCATATAGGTGATGCCAAGTGAGAAGGTTGATCCGACGGCCATGCCCGCAATAAACAGGCAAATGGTCAGCGCAAGCACGATTTCCTCAAGCAGGCTTGCAGCGACAAAGCTGATAAACCCGATAAAAAGAACACTCATTAACACTTGGCGTCTTCCGAAATTATCACTCATGATGCCTAGCGGAAGCTGGAATAGGATGCCCCCGATCGCAAATGAAGTCAGCAGCAGGGAAACACTTGAAACTTCGAGCCCAATGCGCAGGCCATAGATGGGAAAGCTGCCATTCAATGAAGCTTCCAGAAACCCGTAGCCCATTGCCGGAAGGAAGGAAACCCAGCCATATTTCGTGGCTTTAGAAAAACGCTTCATCGTTTCCCGGAATGAGTTAATTTCAATGGACTGTTCAGGGAAGTCATTTTTCAATGAGAATAAAAACAGCCAGGCAATCAGACATAGAATGGAAGAAATGATAAACGGCATGGTTTCATTGATTTTGACAAGCGGTGCCATTAATGGACCCACAGCAAACCCCACTCCGAAGAAAAGTCCGTACAGAGAGATATTCCGGCCGCGTTTATTTTCCGGAGAAAAGGAGGTGATCCATGTCTGAGTTCCGAAATGCAGGGCATGGTCGCCGATGCCAATTAGAAGCCGAAGGATGAACCAGAACCAAAACGATTTCCAGAGCGGAAAAAGCATGAGGGATACAACAACTAGTAACCCTCCAAGAATGATGACCGGCTTGTACCCGTATTTTCGCAATGGATATTCCATAAAAGGTGAAATGAGAAGGATGCCAATATATAAACCAGTTGCATTTAGTCCATTTAAGCTCGAGGAAATGCCGTCATTTTCAAAAATAATCGCAATTAGCGGCAGAAGCATTCCCTGGCTGAAGCCGGAAATGGCCACAATGCTGATGAGAATCCAAAATCGCATTGTTTCTTTATTCATAAAAAAACCTCTTTTTCTGACGTGAAATATAAATGTCTCCTAAATGATGGTATCGGGAATAAGGAATCTTGGCAAGAGTAAGTTTATGGTCATAGAAGGCAAAATAGTGTAATCTCTACTAATAATAAGATAAAAGGGGCGAATACGATGGAATTTAAAATGAAGGAAGAAGCAGGCTTTTATGCCGATTTGCCATTTGGACGTCTGGAGGTGGCCGGTGATGAAGAGTATGGCTTCAGGCCGTACCAGCTGCTTGTCGCTTCGCTGGCTGTTTGCAGCGGCGGTGTCTTGAGAAAAATCATGAAAAAAATGCGCTTGGAATTCGAGGATATCCAAATAAGAACCAGTGTAGAAAGAAATCCAGAAAAGGCTGACCGGGTGGCAAAGGTGCAAATCCACTTCATTATTAAAGGAACAGATTTAAATGAGGCGAAACTCCACAAGGCATTGGAATTGACCAGAAGGAATTGTTCAATGGTGCGCTCAGTGGAAGATAGCATTGAAATAGAAGAGACATTTGAACTTATTTAACATGCAGACAGGAAAGGGGATGCCTCTTTCCTGTTTTTTTATAAGGCTGTTTTCGCAAAGTTTGTTGCTATTTATATTATATTTACTGAGTTGATTGTAGTGGAAAGCGAGCATCCTCTCACTGCAATCAACGGACAACATTGATAAGCGAAAAACAACAATTTATACGAAAAGAGCCTTTTATAAAGAGCGTACTTTTGTGAAAGACAGAATAATAATAGTATAATAATTCCTATAAAAATAATAAGAATTTCAGTAGAGATGAGGTGCCCCAGATTGAAATTCCAGGATGTAAAAACCGTCGAAGAAAGAATCATGCTCATGGAAGAACTCTCACAAAATTTTTTATCAAGAGCCGCTAAAAATGATGAAGAAGGCCTTTTTCCGTTTGAAAATATAAAAGAACTAAAAGAATCCGGCTACACTTCTTTGACCGTCCCTAAGCGCTATGGGGGAAAAGAAATCTCCCTTTCAGAATTTCTGCAACTTCAGGAAAAGATAGCGGAAGGTGATGGATCCACCGCCCTGTCCATTGGCTGGCATATGGGGATTATCAAGAGCCTTGGCGAGAAAAACAACTGGGAAGAAGCTGTATTTAAGAAACTGTGTGAAGACGTCAAAAAGGGTGCCCTAATGAATAACTGTGCAACAGAACCGCAGACGGGAAGCCCTACAAGGGGAGGCAAGCCTGTTACCTCTGCACGAAAAGAGGGGGATTCCTGGCTTATTGATGGCCGAAAAAGCTTTACCACCATGGCTCCTTTGCTGGATTACTTTAATGTGAGCGCCACCATTGAAGAAAGTGGAGAGATAGGGAACTTTTTAATTCCGGGAAACTCTGCTGGCCTGAAGATTGAGGAGACGTGGGACAGTATTGCTATGAGAGGAACCGGCAGCCATGATCTTCTTTTAAAAAATGTAAGGGTGAAGGAAGATGCGCTTGTTGAAATGTTTCAGCCCGGCAAAAAAGGCGCGGCCGGCTGGCTTCTCCACATTCCGGCCTGTTATTTGGGCATTGCACAGGCTGCTCAGGATTATGCGATTGCCTTTGCGAATGGTTATTCACCGAACAGCATAAAGGGTGCCATTATTGATTTGCCCAATGTTCAGCAAAAAATTGGCGAGATGGAATTTGAACTCATGAGAGCACGCCATTTCCTTTATTCAGTTGCAAATAAATGGGATGAAGCAAACGATGATACGAGAAGCGGAATGCAGCCGGAATTGGGAGCGGTTAAGCTTGCTGTAACGAACGCGGCCATTACAGTAGTCGATTTGGCCATGCGGGTGGCAGGTGCGCGCAGTTTATCGGCGAAAAATCCGCTGCAGCGCTATTACAGGGATGTGCGAGCCGGGCTGCATAACCCGCCGATGGATGATATGACAATTCAGGCATTGGCAAAAAATGCGATAAAGTAACGAAGAAAGCTGCTGCTTTAGATGGCAGCTTTTTATATTTAATTATAAAATTCTGAAGTTAGATAATTGTCTAGCTCCAGGCGCCATCGGCTCGAGGTATTCTTGTGCCGATAGGCGGGGGCCTTCCTCTTTTCTAACAAGTTTGATTCTTTCTAAAAATGGCTAAAGAGAAAGTACGTTTTACATAAAGTCTCAGCATATAATCACATAGGCACGAATGTGCAGGCAATACTAAAAAATATTATAAAACGTAAGGAGCTAAAGATATGACAAATAAAGTGTTCATGGTATTGGCATTTGCGGGTGTTCCGCTGTCTATCATCGGAACATTGATGCACTGGTCCAATATAGTGCTGTTTGGGATATACTGCATCACGATTATCGCATTAGCAAGTTATATGGGGAGGGCAACAGAAAGCCTTGCCGTAGTAGCGGGTCCCCGAATTGGCGGATTACTGAATGCCACCTTTGGGAATGCGGTTGAACTTATCATTTCGATTTTTGCGTTAAAGGCTGGCCTGATCAGCGTTGTGCTTGCATCACTTACAGGATCCGTATTGGGGAATTTACTTTTAGTTGCTGGGCTGTCATTTTTCGTTGGGGGAGTAAAATACAAGACCCAGTCTTTTAATGTATTCGATGCACGCCACAATTCAGGACTCCTGATGTTTGCAGTCATTGTGGCTTTTGTAATCCCTGAGGTTTTTTCCATGACCATGGATGAAGCTGAAACGATTACGTTCAGCATCGGCATTTCTGTCATTTTAATCGTTCTGTATTTAGCGGCTTTGTTCTTCAAATTGGTCACCCATCGGGGCGTCTATCAATCAAAAGAGGAGAGCAAAAGCTCTCATGAGGAGGAAACCCCGGAATGGAGCAAAGGGAAGGCCATTGCGGTGCTGGCTATTTCGACTATTGCGGTTGCCTATGTATCAGAGAATCTGGTGCATACCTTTGAAGCAGTAGGGGAAGTGTTTGGCTGGACAGAGCTGTTTATTGGGGTCGTGATTGTGGCCATCGTCGGAAATGCGGCGGAGCATGCTTCTGCCATCATTATGGCGTATAAAAATAAAATGGACATTGCAGTTGAAATTGCTGTTGGATCCACACTTCAGGTGGCGATGTTCGTTGCGCCGGTTCTTGTACTGCTATCACTGATATTCCCGACAGCCATGCCGCTTGTTTTTACATTGCCTGAGCTGATTGCCATGGTGACGGCCGTCCTGCTGATGATTGTCATCGGCAATGACGGGGAAACCAACTGGTTTGAAGGAGCCACTCTGCTGGCAGCTTACGTTATCATGGGAATCGGATTTTACCTTTTATAGCAAATAGAAAACCGGCTCTGAAAATTCTCAGGGCCGGTTATTTATATGGGTATTTAAGTACTTTTCTTAAAGGATTATGTTTACTCAGAGAATGGTTCTGTTCGCTTTCTGTCATTGATCACCAACCTTCATGCTGATTTTAGATCATTAACCTGACTTGCAGATGACTTAACAAAAAAACGATTCTCCTCCTTTTACATAGTAGTGGGGTTGATTTCCACTGCCCTCCTTTAATTTAGTAACCTCATTATATACTTTTATTTGATATTTGTAAATATTCTGATTTTTACATTTTTGTTACAAAGTAACGAAACAAAGCTTATTTTTCATGGGAGGGATAATAACTGCTTTCTCCGAAAAAACTAATATCAACCCTAAAAAGATTGTGACTTGAAAGGAGAAAGACATCATGAAAAAATACGTAAGCATTCTTTTTTTAGGTCTAATACTATTGCTGTCATTCCATCCGGCCGCAGAAGCACAGAAAGGGGCTGAGAAGCCGGCTAAACAGCCGCAGAAAGCAATCACTATCCCTAATTCGGTGCTGAATGTAACGAAGGAAAATACGTATCCGAACCCTGCGCAGGATATGCCGACACTGCAGCCGAGCGAATTAACTCAGCAGCTCATTGATTCGTCGAAGGTTACGATCGAAAATCCGGATCTCATCCGGATGCTGAATGAAACCTCTGTCAGCAGCACTCCGTTCGCACTTGGCTATAGAGCGATCGTCTATCTCGGTCAGTGGCCGCTAAATTATCAGTCTGCTGAAACCTCCCCTAATTGGGAATATCAAAGGATAAATACAAACTATTTCGATAACCGGGGCGGCAAGGCGCCATACCAAATTCACTATGTGCAGGAAGCTCAGAAGGTTGTCCGCGGAGGACTTACCGCCAAGGTTCCCAATGCAGAGGATGTTAAAAAGATGATGCTCCTCAAAGCCATGGAGAAATCAGGTCTGCCGCTTGCTTTTGAAACAATTATAGGTGCAGGCACCAAAAAAGATCATATCTATAATATTCCGCCTAAAAGATTAGGCTATCTATACGGCTATGCTCCTGCCATTAATGAAAAGGGGAAAGTCACGTATGGAGAAGTGTATTTGATGCTGAAAGGCAGTAAAAAAATGATCGTCATTAAAAATGTCACTTCACAGGGAATAGGTGCCTGGATTCCGATTCAGGATCATGTGACATTCGGGTTTGTTGTTTCGGAAAGACCGAGGTAAAAAAAATCAGCCAGCCCAATATCCGGGCTGGCTGATTTTTTTAGATATTCGAACGTCTCGTCTTAAAATTTGTTTTTTTATAGTAGCTGTTCTTCACAAGAACGTTAGGGCCTAGGCATTTAACACCGGCACAATGACAGTTCAGTGAATCGGCAAGGTCCGTTCTGCTCCACTTCTGATAAATATCCTCAAGCTGATCGGTCTGGATATTTCCTAGCGGCGGTGTATCGCCAAAGTCTGTGACAATGACATCACCCGTGAAAATATTAACATTAAGACGTGATCTTCCGTCAGGATCATTTCGGACCGTCACATTTCTGGATGAGTGCAGTCTTCTTAGAAGCTCCATGTCTTCCTTTTCGCTGCTGCAGGCATAAAAGGGCAGGGTGCCAAACAGCATCCAGGTATCCTCATTCCGGACATCGAGAAGATGATGGATGGCTGATCGCATTTCTCCAAGAGTTAATGTTTCTAATGAGGAGGCGAAGTCTGAGGGGTACATAGGATGCACCTCATGACGCTGACAATGCATTTCTTCCGTAATCTGTTTATGGATTTTTTCAAGATAAGGCAATGTCCGTTTGTTGAGCATGGTTTCAGCGGAAACCATTACCCCCGCTTTTACGAGTTCCCTGCTGTTTTCAATCATCCTGTTAAAAAGGCGCTGGCGCTGCTCTATTGTCGGCTTTCGTTCCATCATCGCAAAGCCGCCTTCAATAAAGTCCGCCTCGGTTCCCCAGTTATGAGATATATGAAGGACATCCAAATAAGGAATAATACTTTCATAACGGGATAACTCAAGCGTCAGATTTGAATTAATCTGTGTTCTGACCCCTCTGTCGTGTGCGTATCGTAAAAGCGGCGCAACATAATTTTCAACCGACTTTTTGGAAAGCATCGGCTCCCCGCCTGTTATGCTCAGTGATCTTAAAAGAGGAATTTCATCCAGCCTTTTGAAAAGCAGATCGATTGGCAATGCGTCAGGATCTTTCGGCTGAAGGGTATAGCCGACAGCACAGTGTTCACAGCGCATATTGCATAAGACTGTTGTGGTAAATTCAATATTTGAAAGCACCATTCTTCCGTGCTGATCAATGTCAGAATAAGCTTCCCATGGATCATATTCTGGTGTAATGGGTAAAAGTTGTGTTTTCATATGTATCTCCTTAAAAAATCTAAGTCCTTTGTCATTATTTAGTCTTTGGTATCTATTGTCAATCGATAGTTTGGACTAAAAATGACAGAATAACGTTTAATTTCTCCTCCGGCGGGAATTAACTCAATATCAACGATAAACACTACCTAAATTAAGAGGAGGATATTAACATGGAACAGAATAACACTTATAATACGACAAATACAACAACTGGTTTAAGGTCTGATTATGGTCAGAATTTGGACATGAATTATGATGACGGGCAAAACAGCAAGCTGGTGAAAGGGATTGTGCTTGGCGGTATTATTGGCGGAGCCTTAGCTATGCTTGATACCTCAACAAGAACGAAAGTGAAAACAAAAGCGATGGATCTTAAGGACTCTTCTGCCAATCTTATTTCAGAAGTAAGGGAAAATCCCGGTGATGTAAAGGAAAACATGATTAACCAATTCAAGAGTGCTTCGAATACCCTGAAAGATGCCATTAAAGACGCACAAAGTTTATATCAGCGCGTCAATGAAGATGTTTTCGGCAACATGGATGTGGTAAAGGACGTGTCAACCGATGCAATGTCAACAGCGAAGGATGCAAAAAGCGAGCTGGCTGGTATCGGGTCAAAAGTGAAAGAAGCTGGCTCGGAATTAATGGAAAACCCTGTTGAAAACACCGGAACCTCTACAGGCTCAAACTATCAAGGTACAGGCGCAGTGAGCAGCACAAATACTGCTTTCCCGACAGAGCGCGGTGAAAGTGCCGTTACCTACAGCCCAGAAACTCAAAAAAACAGCAATAACCTTTAATCGATGATATGAAAATCCTCTGCTCTTAGGAGTGGAGGATTTTTTTATTGTTTTTTTTCCTAATGATGGTTGTTTTATAAACCGGCTGCGGGGGTAACCCTTAGTTATAGATACTGGACAATTTTTGGAGGTTACATTATGGGCTATAGACGAGGGAAATCATTATCAAACGATATGGAAAAGCAATCACACGAAAGAGAAACAGCTGTTGGTACTGCGGGGATGGTTGTCAGTCCGCATTCAGTTGCCACAGATATTGGTGAAAAAATATTGCGGGAAGGCGGCAATGCAGTAGATGCTGCAGCAGCCATCCAATTTGCTCTTAATGTCGTGGAACCGATGATGACAGGCATCGGCGGAAGCGGATTTTTAATGGTTTATGATAATAAAAAGAAAGATGTAAAAATATATGATGGCCACACACGGGCGCCAAAAGGCGTACATCCCGAGATGTTCCTCGATGAAAGCGGGGAAGTAATCGATTTTCGCAAACGCTCTACCCATGGATCAGCAGTGGGTATTCCTGGTATTTTAAAGGCTTTTGATACAGCTCTTGAGGAACACGGCTCCAAGCCGTTAGCCGATCTGATCCAGCCGGCAATCGAAGCTGCTGAGAGCGGTGTGGAAGTGAACTGGGTACTGGAGGAAGCTCTTCAGAACTTTCATTACAGACTTGGTGAAGAGGCAAAAGCGTTCTATTTCCCTGAAGGCAAATCCCTGAAGGAAGGGGACAGTCTGGTTAAGGAGCACTTAGCGAAGACATTCCGGATCTTGCAAAAAGAAGGGATTTCATCTTTTTATGAAGGGGAAATTGCCGAAGCCATAATAAAAAGTCTTGAAGAAGAAGGCGGTTTTATGACGCTTGAGGACCTGAAGAATTACAGGCTTACGATTGATGAAGCGATATGGGGCGAATATAAAGGCTATAAGATTGCTTCGTCCGCGCCTCCGAGTGCAGGCGGTGTGACCGTCATTCAAATACTTAAAATCCTGGAGAAGTTTGATTTAAGCCAATATGATCCAAAGTCTTGGGAGAAGTATTATCTGATTACGGAGGCCATGCGCTTGGCTTTTGCTGACAAGGTTGCCTATTCAGGTGATCCTGAATTTACAGATCTCCCGATTGAAGGGCTGCTTCATGATGATTATATTGCTGAACGGGTCAAAGCCATCAATTTTAAAAGAAGAAATGATGCCATCGATTTTGGGAACCCATGGAAATACCAGGAGGGCGAACCAAAGCCGATTATCCGCCAGCCGGATGATTTGGAGAAAAGTGAAACGACCCATTTCACGGTTGTTGATCAATGGGGCAATATTGCTGCGTGTACCTCCACCGTTGAGCACCCGTTTGGGTCAGGTATTATGGTAAAGGGATACGGATTTTTATTAAACAATGAGCTGACAGACTTCGATGCCAACCCTGGTGGCATCAATGAACCAAAACCGGACAAAAGGCCGGTCAGCTGTAAAAGCCCGACGATTTTGTTTAACGATGATCAGCCAGTCCTGACCCTTGGTTCTCCAGGCGGCCCGACTATTATCGGCTCGGTTTTTCAGACGATCGTGAATGTTATTGATCATAACATGAATTTAAAGGATGCGATTGAAGAACCCCGGATTTTTGCCACAACAGGCCCGCTTATTGAGTGGGAACCGGGCATCAGCATGGAAACCAAGGGAGAAATGGAGTCCATGGGATTTGAATTTGGAGATAAGCCAAGCCGGATCGGAAATGTGCAGGCTATCCAGATCGACCGGGATAAAGGCCGTTTATTTGGAGCGGCTGACTCCAGCCGTGAAGGAAAGGCTGCCGGAGTTACAGAGGAGCAAATAAAGAGCTGATGCCGTTTTGGCATTAGCTTTTCTTATGGTAAATATCAGAATGGGTGCTCATCGTGCCGGTTGAATTGTTCCTTTGAATGACTGACATACTGCCGTCAGTCTAAAATACATTCCTCAATGGACAGGTTTGCCCCCCTTCTATAATAGTGTCTATTCCTTTAAAAGGAAAACAGTAAAAGGATGATTTTTAGTCCATTTTCATGTTGCAGGGCGGCATAGACGGGTATATTAATTAAAAATACTTATTTGCTGAAACCACAGATTTCATGTAGGATGTAATCGAGACGAAAGGAGAGAACGTTTTTGGGCAGTCCGATTCAAGATAAAAATTCACAAGTTACTTTTCTAAAGCAGCGCTTAAATATGTTCCTGGACGTACTGGAAGCTATTGAGCCTGAAGACACTGAGATCGAAGACATCGACCGTCTGATTGAAATGATCGATGACCTCGAATCCAAATGCCGTGAATTTAATAACCGCGATTAACAATAGTGAACTATACCCCAGATACTGGACACTTATAAAAAAGTGCCCCTTTCTGGGGTTTTTTGTGTTTCAATAGATTTAATCAATAGGACGGAGGATTTTTCATGAGTAAGAATATTTATAATGAATTCCA
>NZ_JAMBOJ010000053.1 GCF_023715565.1 Cytobacillus firmus
GTAACTTAATTGTATCAGAAGTGGTCCTTATTTTTCTCAAAAACAATCAAAGCCGGTGACATTTTACTCGTCGTAAAATGTCACCGGCTTTTTCATTTCAGAGGTGGGTTTTGTCCCAGCCTCTTTTAATTATTTGCTTTCAAGGCCAGAAATGAATTCAGCAAGCTTTTGAAGTTCTTCATCAGAACCTTTGAACATTCCTGGAGGCATAGCGCCTTTACCGTTTTTAGCAATGTCAGCAACTTCTTCAGGTGTTAACCCAGTGTCAACAAGTGCAGGTGAACCTGCTCCACCCTGAAGGTCTCCTCCGTGGCAGGAAATACAGCCGTTTGCTTCAAAAATCTTGTAGCCTTCGTCTTCTTTATCGAATTCTACTTCAGCCACAATCTTACCTTGCTGTGCAGCTGCCTCCCAGTCATGGTGGGCAACAGACTCCCAAGTCAGATAAGTAATGCCGGCTAGAGCCAATAGCATAAAGCCGGTTGCTAAAGGACGCTTGGACGGACGGCGTTCAGGTCCGCGGTCAATAAATGGTGCAAGCAGCAATGCTCCGAATGCAAGACCCGGAATAATAAAAGCACCGATTGCATTATAAGGTCCGGATGCATAGCTGTATTTTAGAAGCTGGTACAAGAACAGGAAGTACCAGTCTGGCAGCGGAATATAAGCTGTATCACTTGGATCAGCAATTTTTTCTAATGGCGGCTCATGCGCAATTGTCAAGCATAGGAAACCGATAAGGAATACAGCCCCTACCATCCATTCCTTTAACAGGAAGTTTGGCCAGAATGCTTCTGTTTTTCCTGGATATTCCGAATAGTCTTTCGGAATATTCGGTTTGCGTTCTGCAGGAACACGAGAGTCACCTACGAATTTCATACCTTTACCACGATGCATTGGGCGATTTCCCCTCCTTTTGCAATGATCATAAAATTATTTCTTACAACGGTCCTGAAATACCCTGCTTACGAATCATAATAAAGTGGGCAGCCATTAACCCGAATAATGCAGCCGGTAAGAAGAATACATGGATAGCAAAGAATCGGGTGATCGTCTGCGCGCCGACAATATCAGAATGTCCTGCAATAAGTATTTTCAGATATTCTCCAATCAGCGGAGTTGATTCTACGATCTGGATTGTTACTTTTGTAGCGAAAAGGGCTTTCATATCCCAAGGCAATAAGTAACCTGTCAGTCCAAGTGCAAGCATTATGAAGAAAATAAGCACTCCGACAACCCAGTTTAATTCACGGGGCTTCTTATAAGCTCCCTGGAAGAAAACACGTAACGTATGTAGGAACATCATTACGATTACCAAACTTGCTCCCCAGTGGTGCATTCCGCGGACAATCTGCCCGAATGCAACATGGTTTTGAAGATAATACACGGATTCCCATGCATTTTTGATATCCGGAACATAGTACATTGTCAGGAACATACCGGATAAGATTTGAATTACAGTAACGAAGAACGTCAGACCGCCAAAACAGTAAACGAATGCAGAGAAATGATGTGCGGGGTTTACATGCTCAGGCACTTCATGGTCAGCAATATCCCGCCAGATCGGCGTAATATCTAAACGCTCATCTACCCAATCATAAATTTTGTTTAACAATTATTACGCCTCCTTTCGCGGTTCAGCCTTGCCTAAATACAAGAAGCCATCTTTTTCTTTGTAAGGAAATACATCAAGTGATGCAACCGGCGGTGTACCTGGAACGTTTGTCCCATCCTTTGTATAAAGGCCGCCATGGCAAGGGCAATAGAAATGATCAGGGTTTGACTTGTCAGTATTCCAGTCAACTACGCACCCTAAATGCTTACATACTGGAGACAATGCAACAATTTCACCTTTATCATCCTTATAAACCCAAGCAGTGCCGGTAACTTCGGATGTGTACCATGCATCCTGCTGCTCGTAAGTGTAATCAACCCTTGTCGGCTTTTCGGTAATTTCAGCCACTTTTTGCTTTGTTGGAATAAAATCACTTTCACCAGCTGCCTGCAATACAGGATCAACCGCAAAACGGACCATCGGCATTAGCATGCCTGCTGCCATGAAACCGCCTACACCAGTAAGTGTATAGTTCAGGAATTGACGTCTAGTAACTCGATTTTTGCTCATACTTTTCCCCCCTCTATTATGAAGTTAAGTCCAACGGACAAAATTCAACACAATATAAAACTAGGACATAACAATGATATATCAATCTTTATGCAAGGTCAATATAATCCTTTGGCGAAACATGTAAATAGAGCGACTTAACATTCACACTATTCACCATTTTGCCACTTTTGGACAAAAAGATTCAGCAGCTGTTTCACCTGGTCATCGAGAATGGAGTTCCTATAATTTTCATCCATATTCTCAAGAGGCAGAGATGGAAGCCAAATCAAGCCTCCTTCCACCCGGTCTTCGAACGTTTTCCACATGCTGTCCGAAGTTAATAGGAAAATATGCTTAAACCCCTGAGCCTTCAATTCTGATTCCCATTGTCCCAAGCCGCTGATCAGGCTCTCTTCTGATGCCGGTTTCAGATATGCATATCCAGGCAGCATGATGAGACGCCCTCTGAATTGCCGTTCAAGCTGCACACTTAGAAGTGATATAAATTCCGTCATCGCTACAGACTGTTTGATATCATCGCCAAATGATACAGGAAGAAGCGGGAGAACAGCTGTGTCTACATATTGCTTTTCTTTAAGGAACATGTCGATATCCTGTGATATCCATTTCATATCATTCACTCCATTACATATATTTGCCTTCCTTAATATATCATTAATGATTAGAATGCTTCAAATCAGAGAATGCAGGCAAAATAAAAGCCCTGCTTTTATAAAAGCAAGGCTTAGGTGGTTTCTAATTTATTCAGCTGCTGAGTCAGAACGTTAAAAGCTTTTTTATCCTGCTTATCCAATGCTTCATCAATGAGCACAAGGAGTTTCTCTCTTCTAAACTTTTCCAGGCTTTCCGCGAGGAACCTTTCGGCAATCAGCCGGTCCTTTTCGTTTACCTGGAGTGTCTTTGGCATAAAGGGATTTTCCTCCATTACCGCTGCATACTGATGGGCCTTATTTGAAGCATGGAAATTAAGCTGGATATAAATCTCTTCATCCCTGTTTAAGCGGATATCATGGAAGGACTTCTCCGCATCTGTGGTCATTACATTCTCTTTGTAAAAACGGAAAGGAACTTCATCCACACAATGTGTCGACATGATCAGGCCTCTTGGGCAATACTGTGCCTGCTCCACAAAATGCACCTTCTCCATAAGCTGGTCATGACTCATCAAATAATTGAGAATCCAAACACATTCTCTTCTTTTGAGCTGATAATGGTTCAAAAACCAGCGGATAAAATCTTTCTTCTCGTTGACAGATACAGGGGTCGCCATTTTTGATTCCCTCCTCTGCTTACAGACAAATTTGGTCTTACTGAAACTGCATTAAGTATAGAAACTGCCATATTTAATCAAGAAAATCATCCGTGAGTCGCTGCAGCACATCCAGATATTCCTCATTGCCAGGCTCCAGTTTGGTTAATGTATTAAAAATTTCGGCAGCCTCCTCCCTTTTTCCTTCCTCTGCTAAAAAATATCCGTAATCTGAAAGAAAATCCGGCTGCTGTTTAAAGAAAGTATATGCAAGCTGATATTTGTTTAATGCCTCTGAATATTCCTCTAAATGCTGAAAGGCAACGGCTGAATCCCATAATAGCTGGGGCTCTTCCAGCTCGTTCAGCATTTCAGTAATTTCGATTACATCTTCATATCTTTCCTGCTGGAGGAGAAGTTTATTTAAAAGAATCGCTGCCTGGACATATTCGGGATCCAGTGCAAGAGCCTGCCTGAACATATCTTCGGATTCTTTTTCATTGCCAGTTTTCAAGGCAAGCTTCCCGCCATAGAAGAATAGCTCTTTGTTAAATTCGTCCTGTTTCAAGCCTTCCTTGACTGCTTCCAGGCCGCTCGCGGCTTCTTCCTCCCGCTCGTATGCCTGAGCAAGGTATAAATACAGTGAATGATACTCGGGATCCAGCTCCTTCAGTTCAGTCAATTTTTCAATGGCTGTACGGTTAAAGCCGGCTTGAAGCGCTGTAAAAGCATAACTGAAAAGGGTATTAATCTCCAGTTTGTCATCAAGCGCTTTTTCGTAATATGGAAGGGCTTCTTCAAATGCTCCGCCTGCACTGAGAATATCCGCCAATCTCTGATTTACATTTATGCCTGCAATGATTTCCTCTTTCCTGAGAACTTTTTCATAAATCTGCTTTGCTTCCAGGAACCGACCCTGCTCTGCATAAAGTTCACCCAGGGCAAAATCTACAATTATCTCATCAGGCAATATTTCTTTTGCTTTCAGGAGCTTTTGTTCGCTGACCTCAAATAGACCATCCATCTGATAAAGGTCTGCTAATAAGAGAAGCGACTGCGGAAAGCTCGGATCATGTTCATTTATTCTTTCAAGGACAAGGATGGCTTCCTCTTCATTTCCAAGATCAATATGTGTTTCAGCCAGCAGAACGAGCAGTTCTCCTTCTTCCGGATATGCTTCCAGAAGCCGTTCATATAAGGCTTTTGATTCCTCAAGGAACCCGTACTGGAACAGTTCTTCAGCCAGCAGGAACCTTTCTTCATGAGAACCATCCAGCAGTATTTGCTGATAGCTCTCCAACGCTTCTTCATGATGACCGTTTTCTAAAAGAGTAATGATTTTATTTACTTTATCCATACTAAATTCCTTTCGAATGCTAATCGGCTATTTTAAAATAAGCTGGTGTGCTGATTTTAACCTGCTCACCGGAACCTGAACGAAAAATCACTTCTTGTCCGGCTCTAATCACTTTTCCCTTCAGTACAGTGACAGCAAGTTTATCTCTATGATAATGAAACAGCTGTGATTCTTCAACGGTAAGACCTTCTTCAGGTTTTTCAAATAAATTATAACTGACTTCCCCGCCCTGATGGATATTCCCTTTTAAAGGGTAAATCCCGGCTTTGGACAGAACTGACCTCGATAAAGGCTCGTGTTCCATCAGCTCATTCGGCACCGAAGGTATTTTCTCTTCCTGCATCAGTTTTGCCCATAATGTATTTATTCTGCTTTTCTCCTTTTCATTCCTGCCTGCAAAGATGGGTACAAGCGGACAATTATAAGGAAACATTGCTTCCCGCAGCCAACCCCATGGAACTTGTTCAAGCTCCTTTGCATCCTGTATTTCAACAAAAACAACAGGAACTCTTTTTCTCTTACATTTTCTCATAAAAGAAGGGGTAAGGAGACGGACAGGAATTTTCACACCAATAATATAATCAATCGGGCTGCTTAATAAACTTGCATTAAAGCTTTTAAGATCACTCTTCAAAGAATATTCATGCTTAACAGGCACGGCTGTCAAGAAGGCTGTACATCCTTTTAAAATAAACTCCCGGATATAATACTCTTTGAGTTCTGAAAAAGGCTTTTCAAGCGGGATGGATGTGTCCAGAACCACGAATCCTGCAGACATAATAAATGCACCCGCATCCATTCTTGTGAATTGAAACCTTTTCATTTCAGTCTGCATCAGTGAAATCTCATTATTTCTTATCAGCATAGATGTTTTTAACAGCTTGTCTTCCTTTAGCAGATTTGCATTCTCAATAATATATGTCATAAAACCACCCTCTTAAACGGTCTTATGACAAGCTATGAAATTTTCAGATAAATATGACTGCTTGTACAGAAAAAGAGCTGCAGGAAAACAGCTCTTTTTTCTATGAATGTAATTCAATCTGAAATAAGGCTATCTAAATGATCAAAAAACGACGGATAGGATACAGAAATTGCTTCTTTCTGCTGAAGGTGAACTTCGTCTTTTGAAATGGCGGCAGCAATTGCCAGCATCATGCCGATCCGATGGTCTCCGTGACTTGAGACAGTTCCACCTGAAAGAGATGATTTTCCCCTGATTACCATTCCATCTTCTGTAGCAGTAATCACGGCTCCAAGCTCTGAGAGTTCATTGACAACCGTATCAATGCGATTCGTTTCCTTTACCTTAAGTTCCTCTGCATCCTTAATTACTGTTTCTCCCTCTGCTTGTGTTGCGAGAAGGGCAATAATTGGAATTTCATCGATAAGCCGCGGAATGAGCGCCCCTTCGATAACAGTTCCTTTAAGTTTAGAAGTTCTGATGGTAATATCCCCTGCAGGCTCAGCTGATCCATTTTCATACGGCTCAATGCTGAAATCTGCACCCATCTGCTGCAGCACTTCAAGGATGCCGGTTCTTGTAGGATTCAGTCCAACGTTTTTCAACGTAATTTCACTATTAGGCACAATGGCTCCTGCAGCCAGAAAGAAGGCAGCAGAAGATATATCACCGGGAACATGAATTTCTGTCCCTGTCAGTGTTTGGCCTCCCTTAACCCGAATGGTTTGCCCATCTGCTGCAACTTCCCCGCCAAATTGTGTGATCATTCTTTCAGTATGATCACGTGTCTTCACAGGTTCAATAATGACTGTTTCTCCGCTTGCCTGCAGGCCGGCAAAGAGCAGTGCTGATTTAACCTGTGCGCTCGCGACAGGAAGCTCATATGTTACTCCTGACAAGGGGCCGCCAATGACTGATAAGGGGGTGAATTCCCCATTCTTCCTGCCATGAATCTTTGCACCAAGTAAACTTAGTGGCGAGGTTACTCTTGTCATCGGCCTTTTTGCAATGGATTCATCTCCGACAAGGACTGAATGGAACGGACGGCCAGCCAGAATTCCCATCATAAGGCGTATCGTCGTACCTGAATTCCCAACATCCAGAATATCAGCCGGTTCCTGTAATCCATCCATTCCCTGCCCCGTAATTGTAACTTTATTGCCTTCCTGCTCAATAGTTACTCCGAGCTTGCGGAAGCAGGCTATCGTACTAAGACAATCCTCTCCTAACAGAAAATTAGTTACAGAGGTCTTCCCTTTTGCAATGGATCCAAACATCACAGAACGATGTGATATGGATTTATCACCGGGTACCGCTATTTCCCCGCTTAAACCTTTGACATTTGACTTCAATTTTGCCGGTATCATCTATCATCACCCTTTGCTAAATTAAAAAATTCGCTCTATAGACCGATGGTTGTTTCATAGCTTGTATACAGTTCCAGGCAATTAATTGCCCGATCCCTGTCCTCTTCCGTTTGAAAGCTGATAACCAGAACTCCATAAATTTCTTCCCTTGTCTCCAGGATTCGGATATTCGTAATGCTGATTTCTTCCTGAGCCAAATATCCAGTGATTTCTGAAATGACACCAGGGTAGTCCGGTACATCCACGAACAGATCATAAAATGCCGGAATTGCACCTTTTTCTTTTTGAGGCAGCTCATCCCTGAACATCTTTGCATGAGAAAAATATTCAAATATGCCCTCACTGTTTTCCTGTCTGAGGATTGATTTTACTATCTCCATTTCTCCCTGCCAATCCTCCATTAACTTAAGCAGCACTTCTTTATTCTGAAGGAGAATATCCCTCCACATAGCAGGGCTGCTGGAGGCAATCCTGGTAATATCCCTGAAGCCTCCAGCTGCCAGTCTTGGAATCAGCTTGTGCGAACGGCTTGTTTTTTCTGCCTGATGGACCAGGGAAGCAGCTATCATATGCGGAAAATGGCTGACGATCCCGGTTATATAATCATGTTCATCGGGAGCTATGGTCAGAAATTTCGCTTTTGTTCCTGAGAGCCATTCCTTTAACCTTTCAACCTCCGCCGGAGCAATATGCTCTTCAGGAGTGAGCAGATAAAAGGCATTCTCAAAAAGCAAATCTTTTGCTGCAGTGACACCGCTCTTATGGGAGCCTGCCATTGGATGCCCACCGATAAAAGTGATTCCTTTTTCCTTTAGTACCTTTGCACAGCTTACAATTTCTTTTTTTGTGCTGCCTGCATCCGAAATGATGACGTTATTTTTCAATTCACACTCTTTTAAAATATGTATTATTTTTTGAGTCTCCTGTACAGGTGCAGCTATTAAAATTAAATCAGCGTCCCTTGCCCCATCCTTAATAGTATCAGAAATTTCGTCTGAGACCCCAAGCATTTGGGCAAGGCGTCCCTGCTCTTTATTAACATCAAAGCCGATGATCATGCTTTCACTATGTTTTCTTTTTATTGATAGGGCCAAAGAACCTCCGATCAAACCAAGGCCAATAATAAAGATCTTCCCTCTCATCCTCTCACCGCCTTTATTAAAAATAATTCAGAGGCATTATTATGCCTCTGAATGGATATCAAAAAAGTATTTATACTGCTAACCTAAAAAATCCCTACAATGCTGCAGCCTGCTTTGCAAGATACTGGCCCATTGCGGCAAGCACACCATCATTCTGTTCCTTAGAACCTACCGTGACACGGACATAGCCCTGGAAGCCAAGTGCCTTGCCGGACCGTACGATATACCCTTTTTCAAGTAAAAATTGAAACACCTCATCTGAATCGGCATTAAAATTGATTAATATGAAATTTCCCTGTGAAGGGTAATAACCCAGTCCATGATCTTCACAGAAAGCATAGAATTGTTCGAGCCCTTCGCGATTTTTCCGTCTGCACTCTTCAATGAAATTCTGATCCCCTATGGCTGCAGCAGCGGCAGCCTGAGCAAACTTATTTACATTAAATGGCTCTCTTACCGGTTCGAGGGCTTTGATTGTTTGAGGATTTGCAATTCCATAGCCTACCCGAAGGCTTGCTAAGCCATAAATTTTTGAGAATGTACGCAGGACAATCAAATTTTCGTAATTCCGGATTAAATCCAATGTATTGCAGTAATCCTCTGCTGTAACATATTCATAATAAGCTTCATCAAGGACAACCAAAACATCTTGAGGCACCTTTTTCAGAAATGAAAGCAATGCAGACTCATTAATATAGTTCCCTGTCGGATTGTTTGGACTGCACACCCAGACTACAGCAGTTTTTTCATCGATGGCAGCCAGCATTCCATCAAGATCATGCTCTCCTTCAACCAGTGGAATTTCCCTGATTTCCGCACCTTCTACCACAGCATTATGCCTATATTGCGGAAATGTTGGCGCCGCCATAACAGTATTGGTTTCCGGACTTAATAAAGCTCTGGAAATCATTTGAATAATTTCATCCGAGCCATTGCCAAAAATCAGCTGATCTTTCTGTATACTTAAGTGCCCAGCCAAAACCGACCGCAGCTCAGAAGCATAACCATCGGGATACAGGGCAAAAAATGACGGCGACTGATTCATCGTAAAAAGAACTTTTTCAGAGCATCCAAAAGGATTCTCATTTGAAGCAAGCTTAACTATTTGATTCAGTCTATATTCCTTTTTTACTTGATCAATTG
The DNA here is from genome assembly GCF_023715565.1 of Cytobacillus firmus. GTDB lineage: Bacteria > Bacillota > Bacilli > Bacillales > Cytobacillaceae > Cytobacillus > Cytobacillus firmus_C. The sequence goes on from NZ_JAMBOJ010000053.1 coordinate 9,351, forward strand.
ATTTCCCCGGCTGGTAAGGAGTTAAATTCAACAGCTGTTCCTTCCATTTCATTCAAATCCACCTCATTTTTTATCGCTTTCACTAATTATCGTGTTAAAGTATTTTTCGTCTGCTCCTATATTATCACAAAACTCTCCATTAAGGAGAGTTCGTGGTGTTTAGATCTGGCCGAAGCTTGATGGCTCCACGCAAATAAATATGGCGGATATTCTGCTGAGGAGTATCTGTATTCACATGCATCATAACCCGGATACAATTAGGGAGTGATCCTTCAATAGGAATTTCTTTCATGCACATGACAGGAACGTATGTCCAGCCTTCTATTGAACGCATTGCCTTTGCGGGAAAGGCTGCTGTTAATTCTTCCGTAACGGATATAAAGACAGAAGCTACATCCTCAGATACAATATTATTTTCCTGAATCATTTGCCTGATCAGCAGCTCAGTCGCTTCTAATATCTCGGCTTCACAATTCTCATCTACGGTGACGGCTCCCCTCACCCCTCGAATCACTTACAGCACCTCCCATAACTGTTTTGTCAGCCTTTTTATTTTGTAAAAATAGCAAGCTCCCGCAAAATCAGGTCATCAGAAACCTGATATATGACAGGCTTACCCACTTCCTCTAAAAGAACAAAGCGGACATTCTGTCCTTCTGATTTTTTATCCTGCTTCATCCGCTCAAGCAGTTTTGAATGTGATAAATCTCCAGGGAGATCTGTTTTGTAGCCAAGCTGATCAAGCCAGCGTTTGAATTCGTTAACATCAAAGCAAAGATCCAGCAGTGTTATACTTAATTGAAGTGCAAATAGCATCCCTACTGCAACAGATTCGCCATGTGTCCATTCTCCATAGCCTTTCTCCGCTTCAATTGCATGGCCCAGAGTATGGCCGAAATTCAGAAATGCCCGAACGCCAGCTTCCTTTTCATCCTCTGCAACAATCCTGCCCTTGATCTCTATTCCCTTTGTAAGCATCCTGCTTAATTCATCAGAGGGAAGGCTTTCAAGGGTAAGGATGTTGTTTTTAAGGTTCAAATAAAAGTTCATATCATCTATCAGGCTATGCTTTATGACTTCTGCAAACCCTGAGCGCAGCTCTTTCTGAGGCAGGGAGTCAAGAAACGCCAGATCATAAAACACTGCCTGGGGCTGGTAAAAAGACCCTGCCATATTTTTTCCTGAAGGATGGTTGATGGCTACTTTTCCTCCCACAGCGCTATCATGTGCCAGGATGGTAGTTGGAATCTGAATGAAGGGTATTCCTCTCATAAATGTGGCTGCGACAAAACCTGCCAAATCTCCGACAGCTCCCCCGCCAAACGCCAGGATAAGAGATTTTCGATCAAGTTTATGTTCCAGAGCAAAGGACAAGCACTGATAGTAAACTTCAAAGGTTTTGGCTTTCTCACCGCTTGGCACAGTACAGACTTTGGCCTCAATCCCCGTAAGTGACGCTTCCAGCTCTGGCAGATGCAGGTCCCGAACCGTTTCATCCGTGATGATCATTACATTTGTCAAGGCCGGAAAAGCATCTTTAATATATGATCCCAATCCCTCAATTGCTCCGGTCCCTATATAAACCGGATAGGCCTTGTCAGGTGTTTTGATTAAAATCCTTTTCATTAAAACTCCCTCGCAAATTGTCTTTGCTGTTCAACGGACGCTTTTAATGTCTCAAACCGGTCAGAATAAAACTGGTCTACAATGGCTGAAGCCAGTTCCCAGGCAATCACATTTTCTGCAACGACTGCAGCTGCCGGCACCGCACAGCTGTCAGAACGCTCTATGCTTGCAGAGAACGGTTCCTTTGTTTCGATATCTACACTTTGCAGCGGTTTATAGAGAGTGGGTATTGGCTTCATTACTCCTCTGATGACGATTGGCATTCCCGTTGACATGCCCCCTTCTAAGCCGCCAAGACGGTTTGTTTTCCGATAATAGCCTTTATCCGGGTCCCATGCGATTTCATCATGAACTTCACTTCCAGGCTTCCTTGCTGCCTCGAAACCTATGCCAAACTCGACACCTTTAAAAGCATTGATGCTCACCATCGCACCTGCAAGCTTCGAATCAAGCTTTCGGTCATAGTGTACATAACTTCCAACTCCCGGTGGCATTCCTTCAACAATAACCTCCACTACACCGCCGATGGAATCGCCATTTTCCTTAGCGGAATCGATCGCAGCCATCATTTTTTGGGAGGCAGTTTTATCCAGACAGCGAACGGGCGATTCTTCTGTAATTTCCTTTAACTCCTTAAGTGAAGAATAATCTCTTCGGCCTGAAATAACCCCGCCAATTTCAATAACATGTGCTGCAACCTCAATCCCCAGCTGAGAAAGCAGTTTTTTTGCAGCTGCACCGGCAGCCACTCTCACTGTGGTTTCTCTGGCTGAAGATCGCTCTAAAACATTTCTCATATCCCTGTGCCCATATTTTAGGGCACCATTTAAATCAGCATGGCCTGGGCGAGGACGGGAGATTTTTCTTTTCATTTCTGCCTCATCTTCAGGATTGAGAGGATCCTGGCCCATAATTTTTGTCCAGTGCTTCCAATCATTATTCTCAACAACAAGTGCTACCGGGGATCCCAGTGTGTATCCATGTCTGATCCCGGCTGTTATTTGAACAGTATCTTTTTCAATTTGCATCCTTCTGCCTCTGCCATATCCTTTCTGGCGTCTGGCAAGCTCTTCGTTTATATCTGAATCTACGAGCGGCATTCCTGCTGGCAGCCCTTCTATTATAGTAGTCAGCTGCGGTCCGTGAGATTCACCAGATGTAAGATATCTCAAAACTCTTTCCCCCTTCAACTCATTAAAGGATTATGTACCAATATAACATAATGATAAATATAAGAATAGATAAAATTGAAAATTCCTATAATATTTTATTTCTTCTTATGAATGGAGCCATTTTAACACGAATATTATTTACTACCAAACTAAAAAACAAAAGAAAAAGAGGACGACCAAATAATCATCCTCCATGTGTTATTATTCTTTTTTATAAAAGAAAGTTTCAGCAGATGCCAGTTGATAGCGGCCTGAGTTAAAAATCTGTTCAGTGCTCCCAACAAAGAATATCCCATCTTTTCTTAATGCGCCGCTGAATTTATGATAAAGCTGATCCTTTGCTTCCTCTGTAAAATATATGAGAACGTTCCTGCATACGATGAGATCATACGGACCGCCAAAATCATCTGAAAGGAGATTTTGCTTTTTAAAAGTTACTGTCCTTTTTATATCCTCGGATATTTTATAGAAACTTCCTTCCCGCTGAAAAAACTTTTGTTTCATCATATCAGGAACTTCGTTTAGCGAACGCTCAGGGTAAAGACCCATCCGTGCCCTTGCCAGGGCATTTTCATCAATATCAGTTGCATTTATCTTGATTTGCGACATTGGCAGCATTTTTGATAATATCATGGCAATTGTATAAGGTTCTTCACCAGTGGAACAGGCAGCGCTCCAGATTTTCAGATTCCTATTTTGATCTAATAGTCCAGGCAGGATATTTTTTTCGAGCACCTCCCACCTTTGTGCATTCCGGTAAAATTCGGAAACATTTATTGTCATCCTGTCCAAAAAATCATTCAGCAGTTCTCTATTCTTGACTAACGCGCTAAAAAAACTTCCAAATGATTGAAAGCCTTTTTTCTCATACAGGGATATGAGCCTTCTCTTCATTTGAGCTTCTTTGTACAGCGAAAGATCAATTCCTGTTTTTCTTTTTATATTTTGTATAAATTCCTGATAATCGTCGGCCATTCTATTTCCCCTCTGATAATACCGGTGAGCTTTTTTCTTTTATGGTTATACCCATCCAGCTGAAATAATGAATTCGGTTACAAAAAAAGCACTTGTCATGGACAAGTACTCTTTAAAATATTAGTTAATCCAGTCATTCATTAATTTTTTGTATTCCACTTTTTCTTCTTCTTTGAAGAAAAGGCCAATTTCACGTTCTGCACTTACAGGTGAATCGGATCCATGAATTACATTTTTTCCAACTGTAATGCCGAAATCTCCGCGGATTGTTCCTGGAGCAGCATCTTTAGGATTTGTTGAACCCATCATCTGACGAGCTGTTGCGATAACATTTTCACCTTCCCACACCATTGCGAAAACTGGTCCGGATGTAATAAAGTCAACTAGCTCTCCAAAGAATGGACGCTCTTTATGCTCTCCATAATGCTCTTCCGCAAGTTCCTGGCTAATACTCATTAGCTTGCCGCCTACTAGCTGAAAGCCTTTCTTTTCGAAACGGGAAACGATTTCCCCGATTAAATTGCGCTGTACACCGTCTGGTTTAACCATTAAAAAAGTTCTTTCCATTGAATTCCACTCCTAAAACTTATGTATAGTTATAATGTTAATCCACGAAAATATTAACATTGTTTTGAAAATTTAGCAACATAAATTTGAAAGCGCTTTTTTATTTTAACTTCCCAAACAGAGAAATTGCCTGCACCCGGTAGAGTGCTGGCAATTGGTACACTAAATTAAAATTTTCTTTTGCCTATAAATTTTGCAATATCCCGTAAAGCTTTCTTGGATTTGGAATGAGGCAGTTCTTCAAGTACCGCTAAAGCTTTCTGCAGATATTTATCACTAATTTGCAGAGATTTTTCAATTGCACCGGAATATTTGACCATAGCAATTATGTTTTCTATATCACTTCGTTCAGTACCTTCGTGGACTCTTCTGATTTGTTCGGAGATTCTATGATCCTCCATTGCAAATAAAGCAGGAAGCGTAATGTTTCCCTGAAGGAGATCTCCTCCTGCCGGCTTGCCAAGTTCTTTTTCTGTACCGACAAAATCCAGAACATCGTCAATGATCTGATAGGACATTCCCACATAATAGCCGAATTTAAAAAGTTTTCTATGTATATCTTCCTCTACATTAGCCGCAATTCCGCCAAGCTGGCAGCTCACAGCAATCAGCATGGCTGTTTTCCTTTTAATTCTCCGGAAATATGTCCTGATATTCTGGTCATAGTTATACTTATCTTTAATTTGCTCTATTTCGCCTATACACAGTTCCACAAGTGTATGAGAGAGAATTTTATGGGCATGCGGATTTTCCACATTTGTTATTAATTCCAGCGCACGCGCAAAAATATAATCACCGGTATACATGGCAATCTTATTATCCCATTTTGCTTTGATAGTAGGCTGTCCCCTGCGCAGTTCTGCATCATCAATAACATCATCATGGACAAGCGACGCCATATGGATAAGCTCCAGTGATACAGCTACGTTTTTAATTTTATCAATATCGTATTCTCCGAACTTCGCAGCCAGCAAAACGAAAACTGGGCGGATTCTTTTCCCCCCGGCCTGCAGCAGATGCAGGGAAGCCTGATGCAATAGGGGAGACTCAGCTTTAATCGTCTCCTCCAGCTCGTTTTCTATAACATTTAAATCTGAATTTAAAAATGAATACATCATTTTCAATTTCATTTGCTTACTCACCCAGCTTATCGATCCCGTCTGATCTATTCTCTTTTTCCATGAGAAACATACAGAACAAGTTATTATTTTTTATTTCGTTCCAATGTGTACGGCAGCCACTCCGCCGCTATAAGGCTTAAATGTAACGTTTTTAAAGCCTGCTTCCTCGAACATTTCTGCAAGTTCTTTCATCCCGGGAAAGTCTCTCGCAGATTCCTGCAGCCAGGAATACTCATTAAAGCTTTTGGCAAAAAGCTTTCCAAACATAGGCATAACAAAGCGGAAGTAGAAATAATATGCCTGCTTGTAGCCGAACAGTGTTGGCTGAGAAGTCTCCAGACATACTGCCAGACCCCCTGGCTTTACGACACGGTTCATTTCTTTTAACACCTGCAGATAATCCGGCACGTTGCGCAGACCAAAACCGATTGTCACATAATCGAATGAATTGTCAGCGAAAGGAAGCTCCATTGCATTACCATGCACAAGCTCCACTTGCTTCAGTTTCCGCTCTTTGATTTTTTCCTCACCAATCTTCAGCATATTTTTGCTGAAATCCAAGCCTGTCACTTTACCGTTTTCACCTACGGCTTCAGCGAGCGCAATGGACCAATCGGCTGTTCCGCAGCAGACATCAAGCGCTTTTGCACCTTTTTGAACATTCATCTTTTTCATTGTATCTTTACGCCATCTTAAATGCTGCTGAAAGCTGATAACAGAATTCATTTTATCGTAGTTGCCATAAATCTTTTCAAATACGCTATGAACACGTTCTTCTTTTGATTGCTGCATATTTTATCCTTCTTCCACAAAAGTTTTAGCCACAGACTGATTATTATTGAAAATGCAGTGAATACGCTGCTCCAGTAATTCATTTGCCATAGGAAAATTCAGCAGTGATTGATCGACAATATTCCTTGAAAAGTCAATATACCTGTCGCAAATGAGAATCAGATATTTCCTCTGCTCAGCAGACATCTCTTTCACTTTTGGGAAAGTCAGCTTTTTAAGCGCTTCAAAAACAACTGAGGTGCCTTCCTTCATGAACTGCTGCTTCTCCATAATCAGGCGCTTAATGAATAAAAGATTGGATATCACTTCTTTCCATGCTGTTTTGCTGAATGCGTCAGCCAGCTTTTCAAAAAGTGACGCCTCTACTTTCCTGACTGAACTCATCAGAGTGTCGACCGCTTCAGGAGATTTCTGATATAGCGAAATTTTATGCTCATTTACATCTTTAATCCCATCTGCGAAGACCCTGATCATTTTGATATCATCAAGAGCTGCGAGAATCTTGTAATATAATCCGCTGTAATAAACACCAGCAAGGACAGTAAGCTGTCTATGTTTAAGACCTTTGTCTTCAGATTCATCGTTCTTAACAAGTTCGTGGGTATCAAGGGCGATTTGGATAAGCATTGCAGTTACTGCATATTTTTCTGCTTTTGATTCAGGTATCTCCACATCATCAAGTAAAGAGATAAAAAGCAGAAGCTTGTCTTCATCAATAACAGGTGAATCAATATACCTGAGCAGATAAGGGTGGTTAACTTTTTTTTCAATCTGTTCTTTCACATCTGCTAATTTAATCTTCACATCATGCATGCCATCACCCTTGTTTCCCCTTAATTTTCTTTTCCCAGCCGCTATTTCTCCATGTGATTACCGCGACAAAGAGAACGGATACAAAACGCCTTACATATTATTATCTATTTTTAACCAATTCATTGTTTCCTATTAAATATAAAACGGGCAAAAAAACCTTTTACCCGGTATCTTGTATTCAAGAGAAATATTCAAGCAGAGACAATTATATCATAAATGACAGGAACATGTCAGGACATTATCTTATGAAAATATTCTGTCCTTCTATTCCAGGTGAAAGCTATTTCTTAGCCTCACTTTCGAGTTCTCCATAGCTTGTCATGATCCTGGCATTCCCCCTGATTTTAATCGCAGAAGTATGCTCTGTAAATTGCGCAATCATGACTTCTCCCTGGTCAAGTTTTTCTGAATGGTGGAATCTTGTATCGGATCCTCTTGTTAACCCTATTACATTAACACCATCTTCTTTTGCTTTAATCACAATATAATCGTTTCCTGATGGATTTTTCTTTTCCATTCATACCATCCTTTGCTATATGCTGGTGATTGATAATTAGTTACAAAAAAAGGCTAAAAGTTTTATCTTTCAGCCTTTGATCTGTTTATTGCCTAAACTCATTCATAAACAGAGTCCATATTATTGTTTTATCAGTGAAAGTACTTCTGCACGTGCTCTTGCATCCTCTGCAAATACGCCTCTTACTGCTGATGTCACCGTTTTTGAACCGGGCTTTTTAACTCCGCGCATTGTCATGCACATATGCTCTGCTTCCACAACAACCATCACACCATGCGGCTCAAGCTTTTCCAGGATCGAATTTGCTACAGTAGATGTAATGCGTTCCTGAAGCTGAGGACGTTTCGCAACTGCCTCTACAGCTCTGGCGAGTTTGCTTAATCCTGTTACTCTCCCATTCCGCGGGATGTATGCTACATGGGCAACCCCAAAGAAAGGCACAAGATGATGTTCACACATAGAGTAGAACGGAATATCTTTAACCAAAACAAGTTCCTCATGGTCTTCGCCAAATACTGTATCAAAGTATTCTTTAGGGTCCTGGTTAAGTCCCATAAAAACTTCTTCGTACATTTTTGCGACTCGTTTTGGTGTATCAAGAAGTCCTTCACGATTCGGGTCTTCACCGATTGCTTCCAATATTAAACGCACCGCATCTTCTAACTGGGCACGATTTACCTCTGCCATATTAATGCCTCCTATGTATTAACACTGTGGTAATAATATGTTCATATTAGCATAACCCCTTCATTCAGGCAAAACTGAAACATCTTCAAATAAAATACCGTGAACAGGGTGAATCCTCTTCTTTTTAAAGGCCAGTAACACAAAAAGAAAAAACCGCGAATATATCGCGGTTTTTTGCTCAAGCATAAGCTTTAAGCACTTGTATGTAGATTATTTAACTGCATCTTTAAGCGCTTTGCCTGGTTTGAAAGCAGGAACTTTGCTTGCAGCGATTTCGATTTCTTCGCCAGTTTGCGGGTTGCGTCCTTTGCGGGCAGCACGTTCGCGAACTTCAAAGTTTCCGAAACCGATTAGTTGTACCTTATCACCATTTTTCAAAGCATCAAGGATTGTATCGAAAACAGCATCAACTGCTTTAGTCGCGTCTTTTTTAGAAAGTTCGCCAGCCTCAGCAACTGCGTTAATTAGTTCTGTTTTGTTCATGCCTTTCACCTCCTCCCAAATATGGATAAAACCCAGTAAAATAAGATTCCTTACATACATTTGTAAACAAAATTACTGAATTCTATACGTTATGGCGTGTTTTTGTTTAACAAGCCTTATATTAAATGATAAATTGAAATTTTTCAATCAAAAAATCATTATAAACCCTTTTAAAATAAGGGTTTGGCCGCCATAACGGTAATTCTGTTAAAAGATTATCACAATCAAATGCTGTTATCAAGAATATTTCATGATTTAATGGGAATCTTTTCTTATTTGCAACATATTTGTAATACGCTGACCTCGTTTAATTACCCTTATCATACGGGTTGAAACATATTATTTCAAATTGCAAGGGTTGCCAGTTCCTTTAAGGTGCTCTGGGTTCGGACTTAGAACACTGGATTTTCTCCTCCTGCGTCTGAAGTTGGCCCGGATCCCGACTCATTCCACCGCAAAAAAAAAGACTCCAAAAGGAGCCTTCATTAAAGAATTATCGCAATTAACCCGCCCGAGCCTTCGTTGATGATTCTTTCTAATGTCTCTTTGAGTTTATATCTTGCGTTTTCAGGCATCAGGGACAATTTTGCCTGAATTCCTTCTCTTACGATGGAGCTGAGGCTGCGTCCAAAGATGTCGGAGTTCCAGATTGAAAGCGGATCATCTTCAAAGTCCTGCATCAGGTAGCGGACGAGTTCTTCGCTTTGCTTCTCTGTTCCGATGATAGGAGAGAACTCAGATTCCACATCAACTTTTATCATATGAATGGATGGAGCAACAGCCTTAAGCCTTACACCAAAGCGTGATCCATGGCGTGTAATTTCCGGTTCATCGAGACTCATATCAGCCAGTGAAGGAGCAGCGATGCCGTAGCCGGTTTGCTTCACCATTCTCAGCGCATCGGAAATTTGATCATACTCAGCTTTTGCATGGGCAAATTCCTGCATCAGCTCGAGCAAGTGGTCTTTTCCGCGGATTTCAACACCCACTATCTCTTTAAGGACCTCATCATAAAGATCGTCCGGCGCATATAAGTCAATTTCGGCTACTCCCTGCCCCATTTCAATTCCTGCAAGGCCTGCCCGGTCAATGAATTCAAAGTCGCTGAATTGATGGACCACACGGTCAACATCTCTTAGCCTTTTAATATCCTTAACCGTTTCTTTAACTGCTTCCTGATAGCTTTCACGAAGCCAGTGATCTTCATGCAGCACCATAACCCAGCTTGGAAGATTTACATTCACTTCCAGTACCGGGAACTCATAAAGAGCTTCCCGCATAACATTTAATACATCCGATTCTCTCATGCCCTCTACGCTCATGGCCAGGACAGGGATATCATATTTTTCGGCAAGATCATTTCTAAGGGCATCCGTATTTGGGTGGTGAGGCTGGACGCTGTTAATGATCATGATAAACGGCTTGCCAACTTCCTTTAACTCATCAATAACTCTTTCTTCTGCCTCAATATAGTTTGCACGCGGTATCTCCCCGATAGTTCCGTCTGTTGTAATCACCACTCCGATTGTGGAATGCTCCTGAATCACCTTTCTTGTTCCTATTTCAGCAGCTTCGTGAAAAGGAATCGGCTCTTCATACCATGGTGTATTGATCATTCTCGGGCCGTTTTCGTCTTCATAGCCCTTCGCTCCCGGTACTGTATATCCCACACAGTCCACAAGCCTGATATTTACATCCAGCCCTTCTGCTACATGAACTGTAGCAGCCTGGTTAGGAACAAATTTCGGTTCTGTGGTCATAATTGTCTTGCCGGCAGCACTTTGGGGAAGCTCATCCTGTGTGCGGGCACGTTCCGCTTCGTTTTCCATATTTGGCAGTACAACCAATTCCATGAACTTTTTTATAAATGTAGATTTGCCGGTGCGAACTGCGCCAACTACCCCGAAATATATATCGCCGCCAGTTCTTTCGGCAATATCTTTAAAAATATCAACCTTTTCCAAGTGATCCCCTCCTGAAATCTTGAGTTAATGGGATAATATTATCCTATCTATTATGTTTGGACATTATATGTGTATGATGTTGTCCTACATTGTTATGACAGTTTTTTTCTTTTTTACCCCCCTATCAGGAAAGTGCACTGCACCTGTCAGCCCAGCTGTAGAGCTCCAATGCTATGACAGTCCGGAATGGACAGCAGGCCATTCCAAATTTCCTTAATTATTTAGAAACTCCCCTGCGCCTTTATTTCTTTGCCTTTATGCTTTTAGTCATTAGTTGAAGAGTGGTTATAAAAATAAATAAAAAAATAACCCTTCTCCTACAATATATTTTGCAGGAGAAGGGTTATGACTATTTCACCAAAAAGATTGGATCATTTGTGCCGGGCTCAATCGTATAAGGCAGTGAATAGGCGGGAACAAAATCAGAATCCTCTACAAGAAGATTTCTAATATCCTTTCCAGGTTCAGGTTTGTTCTTCTTATTCTCCAATGCCTTATACAAATCAACCCGATAATCTACATATACTTCAGCATTGCCGGTTACGACATATGGAAGGCTCTGGCCGCTATAAGGACTGAGGGCTTTTGGCTCTTCCTTAAATCCCAATTTTTTAAAGTCCATTGTATAAACATTTTCAGCTATTTGCTCTTTATATGGCGGGAATCCATGTGCTTTAATCCTCAGGTTAATATCCCTGATTGTTTCAGCAATTCTTAAATCAAAAATTTTCACTTTCGGATCTGTTTCTGCGTCAACAATCACATATTGAAAAACCCCGCCGGATTCAAAGGCATTTCCAGGCGGCTCTGCCATATATTCCGGAGCAACTTTTTTAAAATCGATTGGATATTTTTGATAGATAGGAGTTGTCTGCCCCTTGGTTTTAATCGGCAGAAGACCACCATTTGCTTCCCTGTATTGATCCACTGCAGACTGGACAGATTGAATCTGATCCTTATAGGCTATCTGATTTTGGGATAATTTTTCTTCAGGATACATACAGCCTGTCAGAATCAAAACACCGCTCAGCAAAAGCAAAAACATGTTAAAAGTTTTTTTCATTTAATCAACCCTTTATGTAAAAGTGCTAGCTGCTTGTCGGACCGCTGAACACGACAATCACTATAATAATTCCGCTGATTATCATTAAAAAGTAGGCAACAAATGCTGTAATTACCTTAAAAACTCCAGCTTTCAGCTTGTAGCGGCTAAGATAAATTAATATTATAGATAAAAACATAAATCCCATAGAGGCTAGAGATATCCACATTTTCATTAAAGACGGTGACATATAATCAACTCCCTTTTCCGAAATGTATTATAACATATTAAATGGATAAATCTAAAAGCTTTTCATCACGAAAAAATGAACACAAAAAAACTGAGGCAAAGAAGGGGCAATTCTTTACCTCAGCCATTTGACTAAATAACCCAGCACCCTGTTCATTACACTAGTTTGCTTCGTTGCATTGTATGCAGGAACCTGCTGTCTCGCATCATCTAATGCCTATATTTTTATATTTATATCGATATCAGGTTTTTTTACTCCCGCTTTGATCTTCCAAAACGTTCGCGAGGTCTTCCATCTCATGTGTTTTTCCTCTTCCCATCAGAAGATCAACAGCATCCTTCGCATTCACATTATTAAAAAGAACATCATACAGAACAGTGGTAATTGGCATTTTCACGTCATATTTTTGAGCCAGCTGATGCGCTGCTTTTGTTGTTCTGACTCCCTCTACGACCATGCCCATATTATCCAGGACTTCCTGCAGATTATGTCCCTTTCCAAGAAGGTTTCCTGCTCTCCAATTGCGTGAATGGACGGAGGTACATGTAACGATCAAGTCCCCGATCCCCGCTAATCCGGAAAAGGTAAGCGGGCTTGCCCCCATCTTCATCCCTAGACGGGCGATTTCAGCAAGACCTCTGGTTATCAAGGCTGCCTTGGCATTGTCTCCATAACCTAAGCCATCTGTAATTCCGGCAGCAAGGGCGATGATATTTTTTAAAGCACCGCCAATTTCCACTCCAATGATATCGGGGTTGGTATATACTCTGAAATTGTTATTGATAAATAAATCCTGAATTTTTTCGGCAGCGTCCATATCTTTTGAAGACACCGTAACAGTAGTTGGATGCCTCAGACTAACTTCTTCTGCATGGCTTGGGCCTGAGAGCACCACAACACTGTCCAGAAGGTTTCCGGGCATTTCCTCTTCAATCATTTCAGAAATTCTGAGAAGTGAATCAGGTTCTATTCCTTTACTTACGTGCACAATAGTCAGGGGCTCTTTTCTAATTCCCTTGATCTTCCCGATTACTTCACGAATGGCCTTTGTCGGCACTGCCAAAATCAAGGTGTCAGTTCCGCTTAAAGCCTCTTCAAGCGATGTATATCCCTTTATTTCTGCAGGCAGATGTATTCCTGATAGATATTTTTGATTAGTATGGTGCTTATTAATTTCCTCTATCTGATCAGGATTATGGCCCCACAGTCTGACGTCATGCCCATTATCCGCAAGCACCATCGCCAGGGCAGTACCCCAGCTGCCGGCACCTGCTACAGCTACACTTTCTTTTTTCCGCTCCATTTGATCACTGCCTTTTAATGTATTTGGATGCATTGAAAATTCATCCGATTCTGCCTGCCAGACACATTTTAAAGCTTCCCGGCCGGCGTCATCGCATTATTTTCTTTCCCTTGCAAATATCTTAATAGGTGTGCCTTCAAAACCAAAAGCGTCCCTGATTCTGTTTTCCAGGAAACGTTCATATGAAAAATGAAGAAGTTCAGGATCATTGACAAACACAACAAATGTCGGCGGCTTCACAGCAACCTGTGTGGTGTAATAAACCCTTAGGCGTCTTCCTTTATCTGTTGGCGTTGGGTTCATTGCAATAGCATCCATGACAACATCATTCAGGACGCTTGTTTCAACACGTAAAGAATGATTTTCACTGGCTGTGTTAATCATTGGGATAAGTGTATGAATACGCTTTTTCGTTTTGGCAGAAAGGAAAACAACAGGTGCATAATCCAGGAATTGAAAATGCTCACGGATATTTTGTTCAAATGCCTTCATTGTTTTCTCATCTTTTTCAACAGCATCCCACTTATTGACAACAATTACAACAGCTCTGCCTGCTTCATGAGCATAACCGGCAATGCGCTTGTCCTGTTCAATGATTCCTTCTTCCCCATCAATAACCACCAGGACAACATCGGAACGTTCAATTGCCCTCAAAGCTCTTAGTACACTATATTTTTCTGTTGTTTCATACACTTTCCCTTTTTTCCGCATACCCGCAGTATCGATGATGACATATTCCTGTCCATCCACTTTCACCTTCGAGTCGATTGCATCTCTTGTGGTGCCTGCGATATTGCTGACAATGACCCGTTCTTCACCAAGCATTGCGTTTACAAGGGAGGATTTCCCGACATTCGGGCGGCCAATTAATGAAAACTTAATGACATCTTCTCCATATTCACTTTGGCCATGTTTCGGAAAATGCTTGGCAGCTTCATCAAGCAAGTCTCCAAGACCAAGACCATGAGAACCTGAAATTGGAAACGGCTCACCAAAGCCAAGTGCATAAAAGTCATAAATCAAATCCCGCATCTCAGGGTTATCAATCTTATTCACACCCAGAACTACAGGCTTTTTGGCTTTATATAAAATTTTTGCAACTTCCTCATCTGCGCTTGTGACACCCTCTCTTCCGTTCACAAGAAAGACAATGACATCAGCTTCATCTATCGCAATTTCTGCCTGAAGACGAATTTGATCTAAAAATGGCTCATCCCCAATATCAATTCCGCCTGTATCAATAATATTAAAATCATGTGTCAGCCATTCTGCAGAACTATAAATTCTGTCCCTGGTCACTCCCGGAATATCTTCGACAATCGATATCCGTTCTCCTACAATTCTGTTAAATATCGTTGATTTGCCAACGTTAGGACGCCCGACAATAGCCAAAACTGGTTTTGCCATGAACATCACCCTTTCAATTCTTTATTCTTAAATTGTTAAACTTTGCGTCTATGTTCCAGAAATGCCTTTTACTTAAAGTAAGCATACAGATGGCTGTCCACAATAACACTACATTGATGTTAAAACCATCCAAACCGCTTTACATTTATAAAATAAACCCTTCTCAAAGATAGAAGGGTCTAACTTAGATATTTTAACAAAGAGAAACCTTCACGGCAATGAAAAACTTGGAAACCTCCCTTAATGCTTAACAATTACATATAGTTCTTCTGTTAAGGCATGGGCAATTCCGTCTAGAATTGCTTCAAGATTGGCTGCGATGATTTCCATTTCTTTTTTATCTTCACAATGAAAAACGGCAGTCCCTGACGGTATCTTGGATGGATTTGTTGTAATAGCAGCCAGTATGTATTTTTCAAGCACCATACTCTAACTTCCTTTCCCATTCGTTTGCCGTTCAGAAGGCATCCTAATCGCATTTTCGAGTGTCGGGACTGCCTCGATGACTCTTAGGGCTTTATTAACATCCTTTACCTGGGGCAAAACAAATACCCCAACTCGCCCATCATCCAGATCCCTTTTTGCCAGAGGAACAAGCGCAGGAGTCCCTGAATCCCGGTAAACACCCAAAGCAGTAGAAACATCATGCAATATAGCCTGCCTCTGTCCCAGATTGGCAATAGTGGATCGTGCATTGAAATTTTTTGGATTTAAAATAAAGCCCATGCCATATCGGAGCACTTCCTCTTGCCTTTCAGGCAAGCCTATATTCATAATGTAAATATTGTCCACATACAAGCCTGCTCCATCAAAACGCGGTTCCACAAACTCAACATCAACAATATCCTTCAGCCTTCCACCCGACATTAATTTCGTGGAAACCACTATGGCAAGAACAGCTGCCGCAAGACCTCCCCATATATTAAACAGCAGATAGCCTAGCGTACTAAGCAATGATGTGAAGATTACAAGATAATTCCTGCTTTCAAAGGCTATTGCTACACCTTCTATATATGTTTTTCCTCTCGGAACCATTTCGTAGCTGTCCAGTTCAGTCAGTGTGTTTCTCTCCATATTTCTGACTTCTCTAAACTGGGATGCAGCCAGAGTCAGAAAGGTGATGGCTGTGAAGTCTTCCTCCATAATTGAAGGAATAGCCACCGTTCCAAGGCCTGCAGCAATGAATCCTAAAGCAACATGAATAATTTTCCCGTGCAAATATGTAGGGTATTGACGGTAATCGGTCCGAAGCATATAAATACGTGTCAAGGTTCCTATAGCCAGACCAAAAAGAATCGGGTATGTGTATTCACTCATGATAATTTTTGTTTCTCCCTTTCAAAATGTTTAAAGTTGGCTTCAATGTATTGGACCGCCCAATGCACCGCAATCCATAAAGCCGATATGGAAAATGAAATGCTCATGATATCCAAAAAGGCCAATGATCCAATCGTATAAGGAAAGGAAAATGGTTTAAGGATAAAGGCATATAGAAATTCTCCCTGGATGCCCCCGAGCAATATTAACGGCAGCCTGAGCATTCTGTTTTTTTGCAGGAGTACAGCCATATAAACCATAAGGAATGAAAGCATCCATTCCCGGGGGAAAATCACCCAAACAGGATCAAACAGTTCAAAAAGGTGAAAAGTGACATAGGCCATCATCAGGATGAATGTGCAAAAAAGGAAATAAAGTTTGCTCAAC
The DNA here is from genome assembly GCF_023715565.1 of Cytobacillus firmus. Classification (GTDB taxonomy): domain Bacteria; phylum Bacillota; class Bacilli; order Bacillales; family Cytobacillaceae; genus Cytobacillus; species Cytobacillus firmus_C. Next base: position 25,774 of record NZ_JAMBOJ010000053.1, read on the forward strand.
TTTTTTAGTCTCCGAGCGAAAATATATAGTGATACAAGCAAAAAAAGTGCAGCGATACCAATTTCAAAATTAAGGATATTAAGTGTCAAGGGTGACATGATCATTAAGCATAAGATCCAGGCAGACAATAAAAACCTGTATTTATTCGTTCGAGCCATAAAAAAAGTCGCCATAATCCAAACCATCCAGGAAATCCAATAAAAAAATAATCCTTCCATCCTCTACCTCCTATCATTTCCATTATGGCTACTTCGTATGTAAATTAACCCTTCAAATTCAAAAGCATTGCCAAATGAATCCCAGCTGTCTTTTTGCATAATTCTCATGCGCTCACTTCATCTTAATAACATGGAGGTGTTATATATGGGCAAAGACAGACAGGAAAAAAAGCTGAAAAATAGCGGAAAAGTGGAGTCCGATCGCGACCAGGCACTTCATTATCCTGGAGCTTCCAAGATGCAGAGTCCCGAAGAAGCCAGATCTCTGAATGATTCGAAATACAGTTAAGAAAAGCTGCTGCGCCTTGCTATGCACTGCAGCCAGAATGAAAAAAATAGCTCTCGTCAAATGACGAGAGCTATTTTTGGATGGTTCGCCTGGAATATGCTTTTGTCTCAATTCCGCGTTCATTCAGCCAATGATGGGTCCTTCCAGATATGATTATGGGAGACTGCTGGAGTTCCGCGATGCTTTTTGTCCCCAAAGCTGTCATGATCATCTCCAATTCAGAATGAATGTTGTTAATTTCTTCGATAAGTGCCTCAATTCCTTCTTTCATTAGGACCTTTAAAAAGAACCCCGCCATCCCAGCAGCTCCTGCACCAAGTGCAATTGCCTTTGCTATTTCATGGCTTGTCCGAATGCCCCCGGAAGCAATAACAGCAACGCCTGCTTTTAAAGATGCAGCTTCTGCAATGGAGACAGCTGTCGGTATTCCCCATTCATCGAAAAACGTTAACAGTCTATCTCTTCTTGCATTTTCAATACGGGAGAAATTTGTTCCTCCAAATCCGCCGATATCAATGCCTTTAACGCCGACTGATGCAAGCATTGAAGCTGCTTCTTTATTTATGCCAAACCCTACTTCTTTTACTACTACTGGAACTTCGGAATGGGCGACGATATTTTCAATTCTTTTTAATGCACCGCGAAAATCACGATCACCTTCCGGCATGGTCAATTCCTGTACAGCATTTAAATGAATTTGCAGTGCATTTGCTTCAATCATATCAACTGCTGCTTTTGCCTGATCAATTGTAGCTTCACTTCCTAAGTTGCCTAAAATAATTCCTCGGGGGTTTTCCCGTCTGACAACCCGGTAGGATTCTGCTTCACTTGGATCCTTAAGTGCAGACATCTGAGACCCTACTGCCATAGCAAGGCCTGTTGATTTGGCGGCCAAGGCGAGATCCCGGTTAATTTGAACCGTTCTTTCTCCACCGCCCCCTGTCATGGCATTTATGAAAATTGGCGAACTTAATGAAAGTTCGCCAATTGAAGTGCCTAAATCTGCCTGATCAAGAAACGCATCAGGAAGGCTTTGATGTACAAAAGCAATATCGGCTAAACCGGTATTGCTGCTCTGGCCTGTTGCTAAAGCATGCTGGATATGATCCCATTTACGTTTTGATCTGGACACAATTTATCACCATTACTTTTTTAAATTCTTTAGCTGGTCGCCAATCATATCACCAAGCGAGAAGCCTTTTGTTTCTTCAGGAAGTTCATAGTCAGTCACTTCTTCCTGCTCTTTTTCAAGCAGATCTTTGATGCTCAATGACAGGCGCTGATCCTGTTCGTTCACATCAAGAACCTTCACTTTCACTTCCTGTCCTTCGCTTAGAACTTCATGCGGAGTTCCGATATGCTTATGAGCAATTTGAGAAATATGGACAAGTCCTTCAACACCAGGAAAAACTTCAACAAATGCTCCGTATGAAACAAGTCTTCTTACTGTTCCATCAAGTGTACTGCCTTTAGGAGCCTTCTCGCCGATATTATCCCATGGTCCAGGAAGAGTCTCCTTAATGGATAGTGAAATGCGTTCATTGTCGCGGTCGACGCTTAATACTTTCACTTGCACTTTTTGGCCTTCCTCGACAACATCTGAAGGCTTTTCCACATGCTCATAGGAAAGCTGGGAAATATGGACAAGTCCATCGATTCCGCCGATATCAACAAATGCTCCAAAGTCAGTAATTCTTTGAACTGTTCCATCCAGAACCTCACCTGCCTGAAGGGACTCCAGCACTTGATGTTTCTGCTTGCCTTTTTCTTCCTCTATTACAGCACGATGGGAAAGAATCAGGCGATTTTTATCTTTATCAAGCTCAACAATTTTAAATGTCATCGTTTTGCCTTTATAATCAGTAAAATCTTCAACAAAATGAGCTTCAACCAGGGAAGCTGGAACAAATCCGCGAACGCCCAAGTCTACTACTAATCCGCCTTTAACTACATCTTTTATTTCTGCTTCAAAAACTTCACCCTCATTGAATTTCTGTTCGAGAGTTTCCCATGACTTACCGGCATCAACTTTACGTTTTGAAAGAATAAGAGCATCTTCCTCAACTTTTAAAACCTCAAGCTCGAGTTGATCTCCTTCTGATACCGCATCGCCGGCTTTTTCAATGTGAAGGCTTGAAAGCTCGCTGATTGGGATAATCCCATCCAGTTTGCTGTCAGCAAGATCAACGATGACTTGCTTTTCTTCAACCTTGGTAACTTGGCCTTTTACCTTGTCACCCACCTCAAAATTTTTAACTTCTACTTGATTCATTTCCTCTGACATATGTATTCCTCCTTAATCCAATGGCTGCTTTCAAATTTTTAATCTGTATTCAACTGCCTGCCATCCAGGCAAGAACCCTGTGTCAGCAGCAGAAATACTCGAATGGCTAATTATTTACAGGCTATTTTTCAACTGTTTTTGATTATAAAATTGTTCAGTAAAGGAAAGCCTTATTTTTCGAATATTTTCGCCTTTTAAAAAAATGCCTTTTTACTAACTTCTTACAAAAGAAGTTTTTTGTCAAGCAAGAAGGTCTAAGAGTAATCTTCAATTAATTTTCGGATTTCAGACATAATCATTTCGGTGGTTTCCTCCGCTGATGCCTTTCTTTCTCGAAACTCTTTCATATCAATTGGTTTCCCGTAAACAACTTTTAATTTTGAAAAAGCTTTATAAGGACCAATAATAGCGCAGGGAACAACATGCGCTTCCGATCTGAGAGCAAAAAAACCTGCTCCGGCCAGCCCTTTTCCCAGCTGTCCAGTTTTACTTCTTGTACCCTCCGGGAACAGACCTAAAACATTTCCTTCTTTTAGAATTCCAAGACCTTTTCTTAATGCTTCCCTATCACTCATTCCTCTTTTGACAGGAAAAGCATTTAGATGGGGAACAATTTTTCCCAGGACCGGAACATTAAAAAGCTCCTCTTTGGCCATAAAATATACTGGTCTTGGAGCATTAATGCCGACTACGGGAGGATCCAGATTATCTATATGATTGGAGCAAAGGAGAACCCCGCCTTCTTTCGGAATATTCTCCTTTCCGAATACTTCAAATCTATAAATGGGTTTTAGAACTCCATAGACTGCCGCTTTGGCAAAAGCGTAGAGATTCACTTTGAACCAATCCTTTCAATAGCCAGATCCATTATTCTGTCGACTACCTGTCCAATTGACAAGGAGGTTGTATCAATCTCCTTTGCATCAGCCGCCTTTTTTAATGGAGCTACTTCACGTTCAGAGTCCAGCTTGTCCCTAAGAGAGATTTCCTCCTTCAGCTTGTCCAGGTCAGATGAATATCCTTTTTGGATATTTTCGTTATGCCGCCTTAGAGCTCTTTCATCGACAGAAGCCAGAAGGAAAACCTTCACTTCTGCATGGGGCAGGACATGAGTTCCGATATCCCGGCCATCCATTACCACACCTCCATTTGAAGCAAAGCTTTGCTGGCGCGAAACCATTTCTTCCCTAACCAGCTTATGCATGGATACTACGGAAACAGAATTTGTCACTTCGGAAGTTCTGATTTCATTTGTCACATCCTGGCCGTCCAGATAAATTAATTGCCCTTTTTCGCCTGGCTGCAGTTCAATAACTGTGTTGTTTAAAATCTCCATTAGAGAAGCTTCATCTTCAAGGCTTATATTTTTCTTAATTGCTTTATAAGTCAAGGCCCGATACATGGCACCAGTATCAATATATATGTAATTTAATTTCTCGGCCACGATCTTTGCTACTGTACTTTTCCCTGCAGCAGCTGGGCCGTCAATTGCGATTGATATACGTTTACTCATAGTTCCTCCTGTGTAACCCTGGCTGCTTTCTCCAGGTTCATTCCGCTTTATTTTAACATAATAAGTCTTCTTCAGTGCATAAATAAGCTGTATTTTAAGTCTTGCAAATTTTTAAAGCAGTTTTAATAAATTTCACCACAAAAATAAGCAGGCGCCTGCCTGCTAATTATTTTTTCTGAAAGTTTCAAGCAGCTCAGTAAAATTCTGATCTGTGACACCTTCATACTGTGTCAGCTGCTTTAGTTCCGGAAATGCATCCATTTGATGAAAGAAAAATTGAGTGATCAGCAGAAAAACAAATTGCACTATTATTAATTTAAGAATAATCCTCTCTACTGTTTTCATAATAGCCATCTCTCCAACTGGAAATATAATATCAAGTCAAAAGACCTCACCATCTATTATGAGAGACGAATTTAAAAATTATTCCTTTATTCATATTTCCAGGCCTTTTTTCTTCATGGCCAATTGCCTTTCGAAACAAAAACGCAAAAGCAATTGCCTGTCCTGCGGACTTACCTCCATGAATTGAACAGAAATTAGCGATTTCCCATTTCTGGGTTCAGAGACTCTTATTACGTTACTTTTAAGTTTCAAATAATAATTAACACCGTTTTGCATGGCTAATACGAAATAAGTAAGTATCTTCATATCGGCATTTAAGGAACTGTCCATCTTAGCGATGATTGCAGCCCCGCCTGCACTTATATCATCCGTAACGGATACAAATGGAGAGAACTCGTTATTTTCTGAATGGATTGCAACATCAACTGGTGTTTCTATCCGGACAAACTGCCGCCTTTGAATTTTCACTAAATGTTCATCCCCGGGATATGATAAAATCATCATCGGGATTTTTTTCTTAACTCTTCCTAAAACTTCGCTTTCAAAAAGATATACCGTACCATCATCAGCTAAAAAGGTAGCCTTCAATTGTGTACCATCGACCAGAAATGCTGTTTTATTCGTTTCCTGATTTATTGGATAATCAATATATAAGTTATTTCCTTCTCTTTCGGTAAGCTTACATTTATAGTTTTCAGGTTTTTCGGAGTACGTCAATTCGAGCATCAATGCTTCACCAATATTTATCACACTTCCACACTTCCCCATAGTAAAAGGATAATCTTGTCATTTAATTATGAACGCTACATAAGAATCCTGCAATAACCTTTTTGCTTCTTTTGAGCAAAAAGACCTAAAAAGAAAGAAAGCCTATCCGGCTTTCTTTACACTACATCTTCATATATTGGTTCTGCATTCTTTAGCTTTTCTACTTTTTCTTCCTGGCCTGATTCTGCATTTATATAAATTCTGTAGGTGTCTTCACCCAATGTGCCTAAAAATTCATAACAGAAAACTTCCTGATTCAAATCGTTAATGATTATTGCCTGCCTGTCTTCCATAACTTTCAGTTGCGGATTCACCTTGGATCTTGCCTCTTCCACAGTAATCCCAGGCTCAGGAATTTCACGCTGGTGATGAGATTTTAAATAATCTTCGGCAGAAAAAGCAGTCATCCTGCCATTGTCAAGCGCAATTTTCACCCGAATGGAGTCCGGATAAACCCTTACACCCTTCTGATTGGAAACAAAGGTGAATACCCCTAAATTGTCATATTGGGCACTCTCGAATAAATCCAGATCTTTAAAGCCATTGTCCTTTAGAAATTTAACCGCATTATTGCTTGCCTCATTAAGGCTTACTTTTTGTTTCGCCACTTTCCGGTCCAGGATATACCAGATTGGATAGCCGCCATTTTTGGTAATATCCATATTTGCTTCTTCTTTAGTTTTTTTGTTTTGAATACTCACACTAAAAAACCCATAATCCGATCCTTTGCCGTTTTCTGTCACTCTGATATCCGCATTCTTGCCAAATCCTGCATAGTGCCTGCCAATACGTGCAGCTTCTTCTTCTGTTATTTCTTTGCCCTTAAGATATTTAAAGTTTTCATCCTTTTTCTGCATACTCACAAATGCGGGTCCAAAGTCTGTTTCTCCATAGCCTTCAACTGTCTTTTCCACTGTCTTAAATCCATCTATGATTGTATTATCAGCAGGCTCTTTATTAGACGCAAGAGCCATTTCTACATCCATCCATCTTAAATTCTTTTCGAGCACCATATGCTGTACTTTACGCAAATCTTTCTGAACATCAGCAGATTGCTTATATAGTTGTTTTAGCGTTTGGTATTCCTTATCTGATAATGGCTCCTTCTCTAAATCTCTTACTGCTGTCCGATAACTAAAATCTCCGATATTAGATAAAAACTCTTCGGTTTTATTGAAAGGAAGAAGTGTTAGAGGCAGCTGGCCCACGTCCGAGTGGGCTTCTGAAGTCAATCTCCATACTTCCGCCAATTCAGGTGAAAGTGAAGCTCTCGAATTCATCGCTAAAGTTGTTCCAATTTTGTCATGCAACAGGTCGACTTGATATGTTAAATCATGAAATGCTCTTTGATAATTATTTTCCGCATTAATGAGGATTGCATTTTTCTCCCGGTGTTCCTGATAACCCCAAAACGCAGTACCGGCAACACCCAGTGCAAGTATCCCAATAAGAATTCCTCTAAGCATGATTATTCACCCCTCTATTTACAGAATATATGTTTTCCAATCCGCTTGATTTGCGGCCGTGACCAAATCCATCCGCTTGTAGCAGTATCCGGATTAAAATAATACAGCGCCTCTCCTGTCGGATCCCATCCATTAATCGCATCCAGTACTGCTTTTTTTGCCGTCTCATTCGGCGTTAGCCATATCTGTCCATCAGCAACAGCAGTAAAAGCACGAGGCTCAAAAATGACACCAGAAACAGTGTTTGGGAATGAAGCACTGTTTACACGGTTTAAGATAACTGCAGCAACTGCCACCTGGCCTGTATACGGTTCCCCTCTTGACTCTCCATAGACTGCATTGGCCATTAGCTGGATATCATTTTCCGAGAATCCATTCGGGACATTTGAAGCAGTGGGCTGTTTGGGAGCTTCCTGCTGCGATGCTTTTTCCCCTGTTGACCCTTGCTGAGGCTGAGGCTGAGGCTTAGTCTGTTTGTCAGTTTCCACCCCACCATAATGGGTAAATTTATTACCCTTATTGATTTGTTCTTTCACATACTGTTCATTATATTTAGATGCTTTTACGAGCTTGTTTTTTGTTTCCTGGCCTGCAAGCCCATCAATGGGAAGTCCAAATTCATATTGGAAGTTCCTAAGCGCCCAATAGGTTCCCCAGCCAAATACTCCATCGATTTTCCCGTTGTAAAAGCCTAAATACTGCAGACGTGATTGAAGTTCTATTACATCGTCACCCACAGCCCCGTGTTGTATCACCTGATTTGAAAAAGCATTGGCTTTTTCCATATTCCCGCTCAATGGAATTCCCAGAACACAAAGGGAGATTATGAGTAACACCTTTCCTGCCATAAATTTCTTTTTCATGGATTATAACCTCCAAAAGTCAATCTTTTATCATTGACACTATTTTTTGTAGTCTCTGGCTTTTTATTCAATAACTTGAATCATTTATTTAAGTTTGCGGCAAATAAAAAACCCTCCATCATGTTAATGTCCCCTTTAAGTAGACATTCAAAAAAACCTTCATGTTACCATGGAGGAAAGAATACTACTTGGAGGGGATTTTTTCTATGGCAAAGAAAGGACAAACTTTTAATAGCTATTCGGAAGAGTTTAAACA
>NZ_JAMBOJ010000054.1 GCF_023715565.1 Cytobacillus firmus
CAGAAATGGCCTAGAAGATGACCTCGGAGAGGTCTATCATCATCTGAAAATGCTTCAAAGCCAATAAAATTCAAAAAAGAGGTCCGGAATGAGACTATTCCGAACCCCTTTTGTCTACAAACTGAGACGGCCACATGGGCCGCCTTTCTAATTTGGCAAATCTCTTTTATTAGCTGCTATTGGCACCTTTAATTCCTCCGTAAGATCAAACTTGCCTATTTTATCAACATCTGCATTTTCCAATTTGACCGTGTCGAAATCAAAGTCTTTGGCAGTAAGGAGAATTGCTTCGATTGCATGAAGCGTTGGTGCATTATCAACTATTTCTGATTCATTATCAAAACGGATTATGAGTTTGCCATCCTTTATTTCTTCTATTTCAAAATCAATATTATCCGGTATGGATGCATGTAGATTATTTTCAGTCCTATTTTGCTTCATTGCTTTCAGAGCGTCTTTTACCGAATTGAGCTCTTCTCTTAACGGGACAAGGAATGGTGTTGAATCAGCACCATTGGAATATAAGAAATAATAAATTAAGTTACCATTCCTTTTTTGCGGGATAAATTCATCTATATATCCATAATGACCAAATTCAATGCCGGCTTTCCCTTCCGTTCTGAGGTTAATCTTTTTTATCTCAAGATTCTTCATAATATCGGACAATACATTCTCTAAAAGATATTCTTCAGCTGAAGACCTGCTATATGGATGATCAGCAGGCACATCAACTGTCAGCATTCTATTGCCCTGATCAAAGCTTAGATTAGCCTTTAAAGGATAGTAATCAGATAAACCCCATGCCTCTTCAGTAAGCTTGCTCATCGTGACTTCAAACAAGTCAAATTTACTCCTGTCTGGATCATTATCAACTAAAACGCTGACAGGTACGATATTCTGAGCCTCCTTATCGGGAATTGAATAGGTCAGGACTTCCTTTCCAGCCAAGTCCTCTTCATAAACGGCAGTAGGACTCGCTTCGGAAGAAAGAGACTTCATGCTTATATCACTTTTTGAGTCTTTTTCCGGGTCACCGGAAAACTGCGCATGATCCTCTTGTGGATCTTCTTCTTTTACAAGAGATTCCGGGTCCGACTCTTTGTCTTCAGCTATGCTGTAATTGTCGCCTGTTATTTGTTCAGATGATTGTGACTGATCTGATTTAATTTCGATTTGCTTATCAGCAGAATCCTGCCAATTCATAAGGTTCGGGGCAAGAATGAAAAGCAGGAGCAAGGCAGCAGCCGCTGCAGCAGCAGGCATGATCCACGTTTTTTTCTTTTGTTTGCTCATTTTAATTTGTATGGTTTGATATATTTCTCTCGAGTCTCGACTATCTTTAATCTTAGGCATCTGGCTCAGCAATTCCTGAAGCTGCTCATCACTCCACTTTGATCCCTTCATTATCCATTCCCTCCTTTGCCTTAAAATGTTCCATATGATTTTTCAACACCTTTAATGCACGATGCTGTGTTGTCTTTACCTTACTTTCAGTCCAGCCAAGTGAATCAGCTGTTTCTGTAATGGTGAGTTCATGTATATATCTCATAATTATGACTAGTCTCTGGTCAATGGTGCATAAATCCAGACAGCGATAGATCATCTGGATTTCTTCCCGTTGGACAGCAATTTCGTCAGGCAATGGGAGTTCATCCTTTACTTGCTGTGTTGACCAGTCAAATTTCTCCATAATCTTTTGTTTCCAGCCCTTTTGCTTGCGAAAGGAATCAATGGCAACATTCCGCGCAATTGAAAAGAGCCATGTTTTTTCACTGCTTTTCCCTTCGAATCTTTCATATGACTTTAACACTCTTATATAGACTTCCTGGACTAAGTCTTCAGCCAGTTCCTTGTTTTTGACCATATAAAAAAGAAATTGAAAAACGTCCTGATGGTATTTTTTATAAAGTTCATCAAAAACGGAGTCCATGGATTCCCCTCCCCGTTCATTAAAATAGTCGTTCTCTCTCTAAAAAAAGTTACAGTTTAACTATATTATTATTTTGCAGCAAAGCGCAAGAGCCTGTTTGGGTGGAGGATTACCCCCTGCCTTAGGATACGAACGGCCAATGCTTTATCATTATAATTCAAAAAGAAAGGGAAGGAAATTCTTGCATCTCCTTCCCCATTCTATAATTAATTGTTTCCCGTGTATCAAGAACAATCGCCACGATTCCCGTCTTTAACCGTCATTTCGAGGGATAAACATTGAAAATGTCGTACCATGTCCGGTCTTGCTTTGAACGGTAATATGGCCTTTATGAGCTACAATAATATTTTTTGCAATTGCGAGTCCAAGTCCAGTACCGGAGCGGCCCCGTGTCCTTGCTTTGTCAGCTTTGTAAAAACGCTCAAATACAAACGGCAGGTCTTCTTCGGGGATTCCAGAGCCAGAATCTTTCACTTCGATAAGCAGTCCCCGTTCATCACTCCGTTCGATCACTTTAACCTCTCCATTATGAGGGGTATGCCGAATGGCATTATCAATCAGATTGGTCATAACCTGTTCTATTCTGTCCGGATCTAATGGAATAGATAAATTTTCGCTTTGCAAATCATGTTCCAGGTTAATTTCCTTTTCTTTTGCGAGTCCCTGAAATTTTCTGGTGATTCTTTGCAGAAAGGAGATTACATCAGTTTCTTCCATTGTCAGCTGTATATGCCCGGCTTCCATTCTGGCAAGATCAAGCAGTTCGTTCACAAGCCGGCCCATTCTCAGCGACTCATCATAAATGACCCTTGCCATCTCTTTTTTCTCTTCATCCGTTCCGGCAATATCATCAACGATCGCTTCACTATATCCTTGCATCATCGAAATCGGCGTCCTTAATTCATGAGAAACATTAGCTATAAAATCGTTGCGGAGCTTATCAAGCTTACGCTCCTCAGTCATATCCCTGATAACTGCAACCGCTCCCCTAATATATTTTTTATTATAAAGAGGGCTGACGATTATCACCCAGGAACGTCCCTGTATTGGGATTTCACCAATCTGCTCCTTCTCCGTATTAACAGCAAGCTGAAAGAGCTCCATTACTTTGGAAGGAACTTCTTCTGTATTATTCTCAATGTCATCCAGTTCATAAAACCAACTTTGCAGAAAACGCTCTGCAGGAGGATTTGTAATCAGGATCGTTCCATCCCGGTTGAAGGTGATTACCCCATCAGCCATCCCGCTTAAAATGCTTGCCAGCTGTTCTTTTTCCTGGCTTAGGGCATTCATATTAAATTTCAGCTGTCTGCCCATTTGATTAAAAGCCATGGCTAATTCGCCAACCTCATCATTAGTCAGAATCGGAACTTTTGTATCAAATTTACCTCTTGCTACCTCAAAGGCAGCTTCTTTCATTTTTCTCAGCGGAGCATTGATTCTAGTCGATAAGAAAAAAGCAAAGATGGTTGTTAAAATGATGGCAACTCCCGCAGCCAGCAAAATGAATTTCGTGGTTGAACGCAATGTTTCATGCATTACTTCAATGGACTGATAAATAAAAACGGCTCCATTGCTTCCGTCACTTTCAAGCGGGACTCCAATGATCAGAATTTTGCTGTCGTCATCTGCAGATACGTCTGTATACTCGGGATTAACGGATGTTACTTTTTTTACAGTCTTATCTTTCGTAAGAACTTCTTTTAAATCAGCTTCTTCGGTGAGATAGGAAAGGGGCAGTTTTAATGAATCCGTATGGTTAGGAGAATAGTAGTACTCTTCCGGCGAGTTAATGATGACTACTTTTGTAACATCATCGACAAGCTCCCAGGATATCTCCAAACCGACTTCACGATTATGGTCTTTTAAAATTCTGGTTATTTTATGGGCAGTATTCGATAATCCTTTTTCTGTTTCATTTATATGGTAATTTTCAAAAAACTCCAGCAGCATGACTGTTAAAATCAGAAGAACAAATGAAACTAATAAAAGAATTGTGCCCCAAAGTTTTCCGGCAACACTCCTAAAAAGCATCATTCATTAATAACCTCGAACTTGTAGCCCACTCCCCAGACAGTGACAATCATTCTGGCTGCCTGCTCAGAAACTTTATTCAGTTTTTCACGCAAGCGCTTCACATGAGTATCAACTGTTCTTAAATCTCCGAAAAATTCATAATGCCATACTTCTTTAAGCAAATGCTCCCTGTCAAAAACCTTATCCGGCGCTTTTGCCAGGAAATAAAGCAGTTCATATTCCTTAGGCGTCAAACTGACTTCTTTTCCTTCAGCCATTACTTTGTGAGCGTCATTATCGATCGTTAGGTGAGGAAATACGATTACATCTTTTGCTGATGTTTCTGTCTGCAGGTAAGTAGTTTTAGAAGATCTGCGCAATAAAGCCTTCACACGCAGCACAACTTCCCTGGGACTGAAAGGCTTTACAATATAATCATCAGTGCCGACTTCAAAGCCCTGTACGCGATTAACTTCTTCTCCTTTAGCTGTTAGCATGATAACGGGAGTAGCTTTTTTTTCTCTCAGTTCTCTGCAGACTTCAATGCCGTCTTTCCCGGGCATCATTAAATCCAATAGGATAACATCGTAATCATTTGCCAGGGCTTTTGACAAAGCCTGGTCTCCATTCTCAGCTTCATCAATTGAAAAATTTTCACGCTCAAGGTACATCTTCAATAAACGGCGGATTCTTTCTTCATCATCCACTAGCAATATTTTCACTTGGTTTTCCATTTTCAAGTCCCCCTGACGTCAATAAAAAATCTTTAATTAAAGCCCTCACTATTGTGAAGTGAAGGCTTGTTTTTTTCATTTTTTCATTATGATCCAGCGTAGGAGTGCAATCCGGCAATGACCAGGTTTACCGCAACCAAATTAAACATAATAATGATAAATCCAATTACTGCTAGCCATGCAGATTTTTCACCATGCCAGCCCTTTGAAAGTCGAAGGTGCAGATATGCAGCATAAAATAGGAAGGTGATTAGAGCCCATACTTCCTTTGGATCCCATCCCCAGAAACGGGTCCAGGCAATTTGTGCCCATATCATGGCAAAAATCAAAGCTCCTAGGGTAAAGACCGGAAATCCTATTAATACTGAACGGTAAGCGATCTCGTCAACCAAATCAAGATTAATATTTTTGACAAGCGGTTGAAGTGCAGCTCCCACCCTTTTGCGGAGAACCAATCTTAAAGCAAGATATAGAAGAACACCTGAAGCCAATGACCATAGAACGGTATTTAATTTTTTTGCATTAATAATTGCAGGCATTTCCGCCAGCGGTTCAAATTTACCTTTAGTAATTAGCTTTCCCTCGTGAGGGCCTGTTAAAGCGGGCATATGATATTCGAGGACATCTTCCTGACCGTTCTTATCAATCCAGTTAAATTCGGCCTTGTAGCCTGAGGCTGAGAAGCTTGAGCTAATAATAATAAACCCAAGTGTACAAACCAGACCAAACATAACGGCTTCCAGCCAGAATCTCTGTTTGCTTTGTTTAGTTTGATCCACTGATTTTACCAGATAAATTAATCCGGCAGCGAAGCTTACAGCCAAAATTGCCTGCCCAACTGCAGCTGTTGTAACATGAATATGAAGCCAATCACTCTGCAGGGCGGGGATCAGCGGTGAAACCTCCCGTGGGAACATACTTGCATAAGCAATCATCAGTAACGCAACCGGGAGCGTAAAGACTCCTAAAATAGGTGTTTTATAAATTAAGTAAATCACTATAAAAGCACCAACAAGTGACATTCCAAAGAATGTTGTAAATTCGAAAAGGTTGCTGACAGGCGCATGCCCGGCGGCAATCCACCTTGTAATAAAGTAGCCAAGATGTGCAGCAAACCCGATAATCGAGATCCATAAACCAATTGAAGCCCATCTGTTTGGCCCTTGCTTCGTTCTATTCTTATCCTTTATAGAGCCAGCAAAAAAGACAGTAGCAATTAAATAGAGGATAAAAGCTGTGTAAAGTAAATTGCTGCTTATTGTAACCACTCAGATTCCTCCTTAGCTTTTCTTTTCACTTTGATTTTGCAGCTGATCTTCCGGCATCAGAATTCCGGTTCCATCCAATGCTGCTTCAATTTCGCTTTTAAGTCCATGCCAGTTTTTGTTAGTGTGTCCAGCTACCCACACCTCTCCATTAACACGGCGCAGCCAGATCCTCCGATGGTTCCAATAAGACCCCTGTGCAACACCTATCATGAAAATAACTCCGCCCAATGCGATAATCCATAACGTTAAATCTTTACGGACTGTCAGAGCCGATACATTTTTAGTATCTATACCTTTAAAGGCCAGCTTGTATTCGTTATCGCCAAAAGGTTCAATTGTCTGTCTGATCGCAACAAAACTTATTTCGCCATCAGGCTTATCCGGGGTAAACATTTTAAAAACAAAGGCAGGATTATTAGGAATTCTGGACTTTGTAACAGGTTCTCCATTTTCATCAAATTCAAAATCGGGAAAATAGCTGACAACTTCTGCTTTATAGCCATTTCCAAGATCATATTCATCCTGTGGACGATTCAGGTCGACTGTTAAGTCCCCGTATTCCTCACCCGTTTTTTTATTTGTAAGGGCAAATGACATTTTGTTAAGTTCATTCAGTTTATAATCTACTTGATATAATGCAAAGTTCTCAAACTTAAGAGGTTTATTAACTTTGACTTCATAGTCCTTAACTTTCTTTAGATCAGCCTCTTCACCTGCAACAGTATCGCCCTGTTTTTTATAAAGAGTGACATTGGACTGATAATTTTTAGCTACCATTCCTGCTTTATCAATCGCTTCTCCAAACACTTCGTTATCTTTTTCTTTATCATACATTTCAAGGATGAAGCTATCATTTTTAAGGTAATATTCACCATTGGTTTCCGGAATGACCTTTGTTTCGCCTTCCCGGATCCAAAGTATTTTGTCAACATACATGCCGGGTACAAAACGGAGCATTCCGCCAATTAAAAATATGATAAGCCCCACATGGTTAACGTATGGGCCCCATCTTGAGAAACGCCCTTTTTCAGCAAGGATATTACCATTCTCTTCCCTGATGCTGTATTTCTTGGATTTTAATTTTTCTTTTGCCATTGTGAAGGCCTTGTCAGTATCTTCTGGCTGTGACGCCCCAAAGACCCTCTGGCGCTGCAGATAGCTTTCATGACGGCTTACCTTTTGCTTATTTAAAGCTCTATACAAAGGGACAACCCTATCCAGGCTGCAAATGACAAGAGATATACCGATTGAGGCAATCAAAATCAAATACCACCATGAGCTGTAGAGATTATGAAATCCAAGATCGTAGTATAATTTACCAATCCATCCATATTGGTCTTCATAATATTCTGCAGCCGGCATAATTGGCGGAATATACATTTCCTGAGGCAGTATTGTTCCAACAGCTGATGCTATCAGCGTTATTACGATCAGCCAAACCCCCACCTTAACCGATGAGAAGAAATTCCATATCTTATCAATTATCGTTTTATTATAGGTTTGTGAGCGGCGTGCACTGCCTTCATACCGCATATCAAGAAGTTTATTGTCTTTTTCTTTTTCTTCCAATACCTTCCCGCATGACTCACAAAGTATCGTACCTATGGGATTAACATGGCCGCAGTCGCATTTTACTTCTTTCATATATAAAACTCCCCGTAACTTATGGTTTAATCTGTTCCATATAGCTCTTGATCGTTTCTTCCGTCATCTCGCCTGTAATATACTTGACAACCTTTCCATCTTTATCAATGAGAAAAGTGGCAGGAAGAGGATTAATTCCGTAAGCAGATTGGACTTGGCCATCCTTATCAATTACAATCGGAAATGCCAGATCGTAACGCTCAGAAAATTTATTTACTGCTAAGTCTGTCTCGCCGACATTAACAGCCAAGACGTGAACACCCTCATCTTTAAATTGCTCATATTGATTGTTCATATATGGCATTTCTTTCTCACAGGGTTTGCACCATGTACCCCAGAAATTCAGGAAAACACCCTGTCCTTCATAATCGGACAACTTGTGTTTATTGCCATCCATATCTGTCAGTACAAAATCAGGTGCCTTTTCCCCAACAGCAACCTTTTGAATTTTATCTTTCGTAAAATTTGCGTATAGCGTATATGCCACGGCAGCACCAAGGACAAGCAATATGACTGTTCTCATTACCAGACGCTGCTTTTTCATAAAAAACTTCCCCTCCTAAGGCACCCTAATCAGGCCAAAAGACCGTACCTTAACAAATTTATATGTAACATATGGAAAAGATTTTAGCCTCATAGCTGTATACTATTATAGCATTTTTCACCATAGCTATATTGTTTACAACTTAGCATAACTGTGACACTTCTATGAATTTTTCTGAAAGCTGACTATTTCTTCTTCATCGCAAGTGTCCGGAGCTGCTTAACTTCATGGGCAGTAAGTTCTCTTGCATCACCCGCTGATAATCCCTGCAGAGTGAGGAAACCATATCTTTCTCTCTTCAGTTTCAGAACAGGATGGCCAATGGCTTCAAACATCCTCCTAACCTGTCGGTTCCGTCCTTCATGAATACTGATTTCCATAATAGATGTCTGTTTTTGCTTATCCATTGATAAAAGCTTAGTTTTGGCAGGTGCTGTTTTTCCATCTTCAAGCACGATGCCTCTTTGGAGGCTCTTCATTTTTTCTTTTGAAGGAATGCCTTTCAACTTGGCAACATAGACTTTTTCAATTTCATTACTTGGGTGCATTAAAAGATTTGCAAACTCCCCATCATTGGTAAGAATGAGGATTCCGGATGTATCGTAATCCAGTCTGCCAACAGGGTATATTCTTTGTTTGATACCCTCAAAGAAATCCGTGACGACTTTTCTGCCCTTGTCATCTGAAACGGCTGAAATGACGCCTCTTGGTTTATAGAGAAGAAAATAAACAGGCTCCTCTCTCTCCAGCGGTATTCCATCCACTTCAATGCGGTCAGAAGGAGAGACCTTAACACCCAGTTCCTTTATTGTTTTTCCGTTAACCCTTACACGGCCTTCAGCCATTAGCTCTTCAGCTTTTCTTCGCGAAGCAACCCCCGCATGGGCAATAACTTTCTGCAATCTTTCCATTTATGTCACCTCAAAGTTTTATTAACAATACTTCATACTTTTTCACTCCTAATGAATTATGACATAATTCGTCAAGTTTTCAAAGCAAACCATTGCCTAAACAGCTCAGTTATGTAATAAACTGTAATTACTGAAGATTGTGATTTGAAAGAAATAAAAAAAGATACCCACACTCAGGCATCTTTTCTACTGGATATTTTCTTTTTATGGCTACATACTGCCAAAAACAAGTGTTACGATCACAATGGATGCGATGATGCCTGCCAAATCGGCCAGCAGCCCAACTTTAAGAGCATCACCCATTTTTTTGATTCCCACTGCTCCAAAGTAGACCGTCAGGACATAAAAAGTTGTATCAGTGCTGCCCTGCAGAACTGAGGCAAGCCTGCCTATGAAGGAGTCGGGACCATGGACAGCAATTAAATCACTGGTCATTCCCAGTGCTGCAGTTCCTGAGATCGGACGGATGATTGCCAAGGGTACAATATCAGGAGGCACTCCAATTGCCTCAAGTCCTGGCCTGATCAGATTCATAAAATACTCCAGGGCACCGGAAGCCCTGAAAACCGATATGGCTACAAGCATCCCGACAAGAAAAGGAATAATGGATACAGCAATTTTTATACCTTCTTTTCCGCCTTCAGTAAAGCTTTCATAGGTAGGAACTTTCTTAAATGTTCCATATATTAATATAAAGCCTATTAAAATAGGAATTAACCAAAGGGAAACAGCTGAAACAATCTCCATTCTAACCTCATCCTTTTCGCGTTCTTCGGTAATAGAAATAACGGTCAATCATTATTGCGGCCAATGTAGAGCAGAATGTAGCCACTAAGGTAGGACCTACGATATCTGTGGGCGAGGCAGAATTATAATTCATCCGTATGGCAATCACGGTTGTAGGAATTAAGGTCAGACTTGAAGTGTTAATGGCCAAAAAGGTTATCATAGAACGGCTCGCTTCATTTTTTCCCCCATTCAATCTTTTCAGCTCTTCCATTGCTTTTATGCCGAGAGGGGTAGCTGCGTTTCCCAAACCGAACATATTGGCCATCATGTTCGAAAGCATATATCCCATTGCCGGATGATCACCGGGCACTTCTGGAAAAAGCTTCTTCACAATTGGCCTGAATAAGGAAGCCAGCTTATTCAGAAGGCCGGCGTCCTCAGCAATTTTCATCATTCCAAGCCAAAAAACTAGAATACTAATAAGACCAATGCATAACGTGACCGCTTCTTTTGCACCATTGAAAATGGCTTCGTTCACTTCATTTATAGTGCCGTTTATCATAGCAAAAACTAAGCCTATAGCTGTAAGCATCACCCAAATGATATTAACCATTTGTCTTCACTCCTGCAATTGAAGTGAAAAGACCCTTAAAGTAGTCTAATAGCGACTTATCCTCTTTTACCTCATCATGCTTATAAAAGATTGGGAGCTTTTTAATTTTCTGATCTTCAAAATACACAGTTGCCTGACCGACCACATCAGGTGTTGTCCTGCCGTCTTCCCACTCTGATTTAGGCTTTAGCAGCTTTATTTCAATTTTAAAGTTATTTTTCTCTTCTTTCGTAACAGGATAATTGTATGAGTTCTTTATATAAACCCTGCCTTTATAAAATTCATCATCGATATCCGATATAATTCCTTCAGGCAGGACTTCTACAGAATCATAGGTTCTAAAAGCTGTCTCATACATATTAATATGGTCATTCCAGTCATCCGGCCCATTTAGAGTGACTGCAATCAAATTAAGACTGCCCTTCGATGCTGTTGTAACAAGAGTTCTCTTCGCCCTTTTTGTATATCCTGTTTTCCCTCCTGTGCAATACTCATATAATTCAGTCAGGAGTCTATTTTTATTTTTCCACACCCTGTCCCAGCTTTCATTCGGGTTTGGTGCACGGTGCACCTTTGTTCCTGCAATTTTTTGGTAAGTCTCATTATTCATTGCATACCTGGTCAGCAGAGCCATATCATAAGCAGTCGAATAATGGTCTTCATGATCATCAAGACCATGGGGGTTTGCAAAATGGGTATTCTTCATGCCGATTTCTTCAGCTTTCTTATTCATTAAAAAGCCAAATCCTTCAAGGCTCCCGCCAACATGTTCTGCGATTGCTACTGCAGAGTCATTGCCTGAACGAAGCATTAGCCCGAAAACCAGATCCTCAAGCTTTATTTTCTCTCCTGCCTTTAGATATATCGATGACCCTTCCGCTCTGACTGCACGATCACTTACTTTAACGATATCATCCATTTTTCCTGATTCTATGGCCAAGATTGCCGTCATTATTTTTGTAATGCTTGCTATTCTCCTCATTTCATTTGCTTCTTTCTGGTAAAGGATACGGCCGGAATCCTGTTCCATTAATATTGCGCTCCGGGCACTTACTGAAACTGAAGCCTCTGTCTTCTGAGGAAAATTCATCATCATCAACGCGGTGACCAAACTTATGGCCATCAGCCTGCTAAACATTTTCATTGCACAAAACCCCGTCTCCTTTGTGGATGTCAGATTTAGCGAAATACACGGTCTCCCTAAAAGGATGAGCCGCATGTTTCCATTTATTTGTACAAGTTTATGCAGGACAAGTAGTGATATGACTATTATGTTTGACTTGTATTGTGGATTTAAAAATGGATTGTACATCAAAAAACAGGAGAATACGTTTTGTACTCCCCTGCTGCTAATTTTTGCTCTATTTAAAAAGGCTTCCATTTTAATTCGGATGCTTTTAAATACCTGTCTTCTACATCCTTCCAGTTCACAATATTCCACCAGCTTTTAATATAATCACCACGGTTATTTTTATATTGCAGATAATAAGCATGTTCCCATACATCCAAAGCCAGCAGAGGGATTGTATCCCACTGGGTTAAAAGCATATGCCTTTCCGATTGAAGTATTTCGAGCCTGCGGGCTCTTGAAGACCACACCAGGATTGCCCAGCCCACTCCTTCTACCTGCTTGGCTGCTTCAGTGAAGTGGCTTTTGAAATTCTCAAAGCTCCCGAAGTATTTGTTCATTTCCTTCAGGAGTGCACCTGTTGGTTTCCCACCGCCTTCCGGACTCATATTATTCCAGAAAACCGTATGCAAATAATGACCGGAACCATGAAAGGCCAGCTCGCGGGACCAGTGTTTTACCAAGTTGTAATCATTATTATTTCTCGCATTTTGAAGCATTACCTCTGCTTTATTCAATCCATCTACATATGATTGATGATGCTTATCATGATGCAGCCTCATAATTTCTCCTGAGATATGCGGTTCAAGTGCGCTGTAATCGTAAGGGAGCGGGGGTAAAATATGCTTTCCCGCAGAAATGTACGTTTCATTCATATAGATATTTCCAAGCTGCTGTCTATTGGAAAAGTAATTCTCCATATCCGAATGAAGAGAGTCCACTTGTTTCTGCAGCTTTTCCAAAGCTTCTATATCCAGCGGGCCGTTTATTCCATCCATAATTTCGGTGAAATGATCCAGCCTCTGCCACAATTCATTGTTCTGCTCAACATCCTCGGAGTCTAAAAAATCTCTTAGCTCTTTGTTCCATTTCGTAACGTCCTTAATGTAATCTTCCATTTTACTCATACAATCCCTCACCCGCTTCCTTTAATAGCTCACTTTCTATTTGTATGAGTGAAAGTTTGTACGTTTTCCTATGAAAAAGGAAAGCTGCAGCAATACAACGAAAAAAGAACAGCTGCCAGCTGTTCTCCACTTCCAATGCTATTTTGATTGAATCATCTTTGTCCGGTAATCGGTTTCGTAATATTCAAGTTCCTCACGAACCCTTTGGAACTCTCCTTCCAGCTGCCTGAACATGGTTTTGAGGCTGTCAGGAACTTCTTCATGAAACTGGATTGAGTTTTTTCCTGTATATGCTGAACGGCTATTCTCAAACCATGCATCATTTTTCGGAGAAAAAAACTCTTCAATGCATTGATGGTAAATCCGGTATAACGTCTTTTCGGCAGCCCCTTTTTGGAAAGGGTCACTTTTTAATATGATTGTGCTGGTATCAAGTCCTTCTTCACAATATACAAGGAGTTTTCTAACATGTGAGAGGATACTTTTATAATAATTCACATTCCCTTGTTGCTCTGCTTCAAGATCTTTAATTGTTGTATTATTTAAGAAATCTTCAAATGCGGCAACGCTATTACCGAGGAAATTTTTCACATCTTCCATCTGTGATTTAACAATTGAATTCCCCATCCATTACACCCCCATATTTATACACTGGCTATTGTTGCGGTTGAACAATAAAGTCTAAAGGTGATCGCAGGTCATAGGATTTTTTACTCTCCAGCGCTTCAAAAATGGACGGAAGCCTGGAAAAGTCAAGATCCTGAAAATAAGATGCAAAATCAGCCTTTGAATTAAGATAAATTCGTTTGCGATGTCTAAAACCCGGGTTCTTCAATAAACATGAAAGAGCAACAATATCCCTGAACTGAACTTCTCTGGAACCAGCCTTAAAGATTGGATCCTGGTCATATGGTGTAAACTCATTCATGGATTCATCAAAGAAACGGACGTATAAAACATGAAAAGTCTTCTCCTGTCCATCTTCTTCGAACACAATCTCACTTCTGTTAAAAAAATCTTCCGAAGTGTTTGGCTTTTCTTTTTCAAGCTCATATCCCCTGCAATGTTTAATCAGCAAGCAAAACCCTCCTATTTCCCGGTGGTTTACAAGATTAATATGTATAAAAGGAAAGGGAAAAATTTAACTCTATTTTACCACACTTCCTATGTAATGTGTCAGAAAACTCAAGAATCGAGCTCCTGGAACTTTTCAAAGAATAAATCAGCCTCTTCCTGTAATGAATCCTCTTCTTCACTTATCTTATCCGGGAGTGGCGGAAGCTCTTCTATGCTTTTAAGGCCAAAATAATCAAGGAATTCTTTAGTCGTTCCGTACAGATAGGCACGCCCTGTTCCGTCTGCCCGTCCAACTTCTTTAATCAGGGCTTTTCCTGACAATGTATGAAGAGGCCTCTCTGTCTTAACTCCTCTAATCTCCTCAATTTCTGTCCTTGTAATGGGCTGTCTGTAAGCAATAATTGCGAGTGTTTCGAGTGCCGCCTGAGAAAGGGAAGCGGCAGAAGGAGACTCTACCAGCTTCTTCAGGTATGGGGAAAACTCTTTTTTCGTAACCAGCTGAAAAGTCCCAGCCAATTCAACAACCATTATTCCGCGGCTGCCAGTATTGTAGTCTTCCATAAGACTGTCCAATATTTCACGGGCCTGATTCTCTTCCACCTCCAGCACATGGGCAATCTGCTTAAGAGACAAACCTTCATCACCAGCTGCAAACAGGAGGCTTTCGGCTATACCCTTCCAATTAACGATCTCCACACTAATTTCCTCCTTCCATGGAAGCTACAAAAATATCAGAGAAATTTTTGTCCTGCTCAACCTGAATTTCATTTCGCTTGATTAACTCCAGTACCGCCAGGAAAGTTACTACTATATGCTCTCTGTCCGATACCGGAAAAAGATCAGTGAATTTTTTCCTGCCCTTTACATTTCTTAACTGCTCCACAATTTCAGACATCCGCTTCTCAATGGGAATCTCCTGGCGGGCAACTTTTGCAGAAAGCGGCCTTTGCAGTTTCTTCCTTCTTAATAACTTTTGCAAAGCGCCAAGCATATCATAAAGACTTACATTTAAATCAGCTTTTTCCTGCTGTGTTTCATTCACATATTCCGAAAGGTCTGCAGGCGGCTTTGTAAACATTAAACTTCTATCCTGTTCCCGCCCCTTGAGCTCCTCTGCAGCTTCCTTATATTTACGGTATTCAATCAGCCGTTCCACAAGTTCATCTCTGGGGTCTTGTTCCATTTCCAATCCAAATTCATCCTCTAGCTCTTCCTCATCATGCTTTGGCAGCAGCATTTTGCTTTTAATTGCCAGAAGCGTTGCAGCCATTACGAGATATTCGCTAGCTACATCAAGCTGAAGCTCTTTCATTGTATGTATATAAATGAGGTACTGCTCGGTAATTTCTGATACAGGAATGTCATAGATATCAATTTCCAGCCTGTTAATAAGATGAAGAAGAAGATCCAGAGGGCCCTCAAAAGCATCTATTTTGACGTTATAATGATCATATTGCATAAAATACCCACCAAATTTTCCTAATATAAATTCCCTTACATGCCAAAAGGCTATATCTAGTATAGATTATTCATGGTTGTTATCCAATAGAAAAATAACCCTGATGTCCGCAATGCCCCTGCTTCATTCGTGAATTTTTTGATCCGCCCAATCAATAAGGCAATTGCCTACATACGATATAGGGAAATAAAGATACAGGAGGTATTTTATATGTCCAATACTGGATTTGGAGATTGCGGAACAGGGTTTGCTTTAATTGTCGTTTTGTTCATCCTATTAATTATTGTCGGAGCTTCCTGGTTCTTCTAAACTTCCGTGTTTATTAAGCTGATTCTGTTAATTTGCTGATAGATATGGCTGTCCTGTCAGAAACCAAATTACCAATATATATATTCTGATTTATCAGCTGTTAAAGCCCGGTTAAGCGCCGGGTTTTTATTTTTCTGATAATCGATTGTGCTATGGTAAAATGAAGTAAGAATTGTCAAGGAGTGAAAGTATGTATCCTGATAAATATATTGAGTTCCTGGTCCACTTTCATGGTGACCGAGATTATTTTGAATGTCACGAAATACTGGAGGAATATTGGAAGAGTACGGATCCAAACAATAAAAAGTCTGTATGGGTCGGATTAATTCTTATGGCAGTTTCTTTTTATCATCATCGAAGAGAGAATTTAAATGGGGCTGAACGAACCCTCCGCAAAGGAATCGTCATTTTGGAGAGCAGAGCTGAAGAAATACAGGCACTTGGACTTGATACACATCAATTAATAAAGGATCTTAAGAACAGGCTCGTACTGATTCAAAACGGCGGCCATTACTCCAGCGTTGACTTGCCAATTTTAGATCCATTACTTAAGAAAGAATGTATGAAGTTCTCCGATTCCGAAGGATCTTCCTGGTGCTTTGACAGCAATTTATCAGATAAAGATATTGTGCACCGCCATAAAAGAAGGGATAGAACCATGGTTATTAAAGAAAGACTTGAAGCCCTGAACCGAAAAAAAAGGCAGGAATAATTTATTCGCTGCCTTTTCCATATAGCAAAGGATATTGCTGAACCCCGATAGCGATTAAGCTTACCGGATGCGGTTTGTGCTTCCGCTTTTGTTAATTAACATCACATTTGCTTAGAAAAGATTCGGTTTCATCGGTTGCAGTTAAAGTTTTCCCAGGATATAGTTCATCCAATGCTTTGATCATTGTTTTGCCAATCCCTTGATGACGGTGTGACGGGTTAACAGAAATATGCTGAATCTCCATTGTCTGATCACTTGATGTAACGCCGACCAGCCCAATGATATCTTCGCCTTCCTTCCACAAAAACAGCTGCCGATTTTCTTCTGATTCATATTGCTTCATCGTCTGCTGCAGCCTTTTCAAGTCTTTTTCATTAGGCATGAAAGATAAAAGACCCATTGCAATTTTTTCGAATGACTTTTTATATCGAATTAGCATATTAATCCCTCATTATTTGAATAAAAACATCATAAACTATTTTTCCCATATTTTAAAGTTTGTAAACTTTTCATAACAGTATATGTATTCATGCTGAATGTTGCTATTTTCGAATAAAACCGGCTAATTCATTGCCTTGACTCCTTTGGCAAAGCCTATACTATAAAGAACCAGTAAACAAGTCCCCATCCGATGCTTAACACAAGCAATATTACAAAAAGAAGCCAATTGCTTTTTTTCATATTTTTACTGCCCCCATTTATATATAAATCCTATGACTTACAAACTATCATTCATTTTACACTATTCTTTATCATAATTCCATTCAGCTTGCTGAAATAGGCATTTTGAGCTAAGGTTTCTGTTAGGGTAGAGTTGAAACTTTTTTGCTGAAAGAATCGTCTATTTACAGGAAGCCATTAAGCGAGCCGCAGAACTGGCATATGGCTTCCCTATTTTTGCTACGGGAGGTAACCGCATGAAATGGAATAAAATGCTACTGGTATTCATAATGTCGCTTTTATTTATTTTGCCGATACAGGCATTTGCTGATATGGCGGAAGGTGATGTAATAGTCACATTAGGTGAGAATCTATCAGAAGAACAAAAAAACATGCTTCTGGCTGAAATGAAAGCTCCGAAAGATGCGACCATCATTACTGTTTCAAATGAGGAAGAACATCAATATCTTGGAAATTATATCTCTAAAGCTCTTATAGGAACAAGAGCCATATCTTCTTCGGCAGTCACAGTAGCTAAACAAGGCTCCGGTCTTGAAGTCGAGACTAAAAATATTAATTGGGTCACTGATGAAATGTACATTAATGCTTTGATTACTGCTGGTGTAAAAGATGCAAAAATTTATATTACAGCACCTGCAAATGTTTCTGGAACAGCCGCTTTAACAGGCATTATTAAGGCATATGAGATTTCAGCCGAAAAAACGATCCCTGAAGATGTAAAACAGGCGGCAAATGAGGAAATGGTGGAAACAGCCAAGCTTGGCGATTCGGTTGGAAACGAGAATGCAGCTGCTTTAATTGCCAAAATCAAAGAGGAGATGGCCAAAAATTCACCAGAATCCGATGCAGAACTCAGAACAATTATCGAAAACGCAGCAAAGGACCTAGGCATCACTCTAACCGAACAGGAAACTCAAAGCTTAATAGATTTATTTAACAAGCTAAAAGAGCTTGATATCGATTGGAACCAGGTAGGTGAACAGCTTAACCAGGCAAAAGACAAAATTTCCAAATACCTTGAAAGTGAAGAAGGCCAGGGATTTTTAGAAAGCCTAAAACGTTTTTTCACTAGTGTAATAGATGCGATTAAAGCCTTCTTTTCTTAAAAAAATTAAGCTGCCTTAGCGGGCAGCTTAATTCTTTATTTTTTCATTAATCGGCAGATCCAATCGTAATATATCCTCGTATGTTTCCCTTTTAACAACCAGCTTAGCCTCACCATTTTCAATAAAAACTACAGGAGGTCTTGGAATTCGATTATAATTATTTGCCATGGAATAACCGTATGCTCCTGTACAGAAAACAGCCAGGAGGTCATGATCCACTGCTTTTGGAAGAGGCAAATCCCAAATAAGCATATCGCCTGATTCACAGCATTTTCCGGCAATTGATACTGTTTCTTCCGGCTTATCCAGCACACGGTTTGCCAATACCGCTTCATACTTAGCCTGATAAAGGGCCGGCCTGATATTGTCACTCATGCCGCCATCCACAGCAAGATAATTTCTTACATTTGGAACCTCTTTGCGTGACCCAGTTTGGTATAAAGTTGTTCCGGCATCTCCCACTAGGGAACGCCCCGGCTCAATCCAAATTTCCGGCATCTTCATGGAAAAATCTTTAGCCTGTTTTTTAACTTCCCCGATAATTTCTTCAACATATTTCGATGCATGAATCGGATCATCTTCTTCTGTATAGCGGATTCCAAAACCTCCGCCCAAATTAAGCACTTTAGGTTCATATGCATGTTTTTCTTTCCATTCTGCCATCTTCTCAAAAATTTTCTTGGCAGCCAAAATGAAGCCTGTTGTATCGAAAATCTGAGAGCCGATATGACAGTGAAGTCCAAGCGTTTCAATCCAGCTTGAATTCAGAGCTATTTGCAGAGCCTTTTCAGCCTGGCCATTCTGCAGATCAAATCCAAACTTTGAATCTTCCTGGCCGGTTAAGATATAGTCATGGGTATGCGCCTCGATTCCTGGCGTGACCCTCAGTAATATTTTTGTTTTAACAGCAAGAGATTCACAGATTTCCTCCAATAATTCCAGCTCATAAAAATTATCGACAACAATACAGCCGACATTATTCTTTAGAGCCATCCCAAGTTCTTCTCTGCTCTTATTGTTCCCGTGAAAATGGATTCTTTCAGGAGGAAAATCAGCAGCAAGAGCAGTGTATAACTCTCCGCCTGATACCACATCCAATGAAAGACCTTCTTCATCTACAAGCTGAATCATTGCCACTGTTGAGAAAGCTTTGCTCGCATAGGCAACTTGTGCTTCTATTCCAAGCTTCTCGAAAGTTTCCTTAAAGCCCCTGGCTCTATCTCTTATTAGTGCCACATCGTATACGTATAAAGGTGTTCCAAATTGACTGGCGAGTTCGACAGTATCCATACCGCCAATTTCAAGATGCCCTTTGTCATTTGCCTTCATGGTGCCGTGAAAAAACATGGTTCCCCCTCTTCCTTTTCCTCAGGTGTTTTGCCCCCGAGAATGAACAATTTATGAAAGAAATAGACAGCATCCCAAGAGACTGTCTATTCTGTTTCCTTTAATCCTTTATTTAATTAAAAAAACTTTACCATAATTCGTGTATCTTAGCAATCGGCATTACGCGTATTTATTATTTTACAGGCTGCTTATAACGATTTCTAGTCTGGACAATGCTTGGCCGAATTTTGGAGCCAGGCATCGAACGGCGAATCAAGATCTGGGATAACGCAACCGGACTGAACGGAATAAACGGCCATAGATAGGGTGCATTCAATGATTTAATGCTTGCGAGAAGAAGAATGATTAATGTAAGCCCCACGACTAAACCAGGTGTATGGAAAATAGCAACTGCCACCAGCAAAGCCAATCGTAAGATTTTATTGGCAATACTCAGTTCATAGCTTGGTGTTGTATAGGTTCCAATGGCTGCAAGTGATACATATAAAATGACTTCCGGAACAAATAGTCCGACATCAATGGCAATTTCACCTATAAGCACAGCTGCTATTAAGCCCATTGCAGTTGAAAGTGGTGTCGGTGTATGGATAGCCGCAATTCTTAGGAATTCAATTCCGATATCTGCTATAAACAGCTGGGCTATAACAGGAACATTGGTTTCTTCATTTGGCCCGATAAATGCGATTCTTTCAGGGAGAAGCGAAGGCTCCAATATAAATAAAAACCATAGCGGCAACAGTACGATTGAAGCCAAAAGACCTAAAAATCGAATCCAGCGGAGAAATGTGCCAACTGCTGGCGATTGCCTGTATTCCTCTGCATGCTGTAAATGATGAAAGTAGGTTGTAGGCGTAATAATGACACTTGGTGAAGTATCAACAAATATAATGACATGCCCTTCAAGCAAATGGGCTGCCGCCACATCTACTCTTTCCGTATAACGGACAAGCGGGAATGGGTTATATCCCTGCTTCAAAAGAAATTCCTCGACAGTTTTATCTGCCATTGTTATGCCATCAATTTCAATCGCTTTAATTTCCTTCCTGATTAGATCAATTAAATCCTCATTTGCTACATCTTTAATGAAACCAATGGCAACATCCGTTTTGGATCTTTCACCGACACGCGTGATCTCAAAGCGCAGCCGTTCATCTCTAATTCTTCTGCGGGTCAAGGCGGTGTTAATTATAATATTCTCAACATAGCCATCTCTTGAGCCCCGGACAACTTTTTCAGTATCCGGTTCCATTGGGGTTCTTCCAGGATAACTTCTGACATCAATAACAAGTCCTTCCCTCTCCCCCTCACCCACAATGACAATCAGGCCCGATAGCACCTGATCAACCAGTTCATCCATTGTTTTAATATGCTCAATGGATTGGTGCCTCAGCCTATTCTCGATGATTTCAAATACGTTTGCGGAGAGTTTTTCACTGTCATTGATCCCAATAAGACCCTCGATAATGGCAATAATATACTGTGTATCCGTTAGTCCATTTATATAATAGAAATGAATATCCTTCCTTAAGATCGATAACTTTCTGACACCCAGATCGAAGCTTTCTCCAAGTCCAACTCTATTTTTCATATACTTTTCAATTTCATGCACGGACTCATATATAGGTGTCTTTTCATCCTTCGTCTTGTTTCGTGTCATAATAGCCGCTCCTTTCCAATATAAGCTCTACTGCCTTTTTAGTAATTGGCGAACCTAATTCATAATGATCTTTTTTAGACATCTTTCCGATATCGCCAATTCCCACGATTATCGGCACATTAAGCTGATCAAGACAATAGACGGTATCACCATTAATTCTTCCAATTTCCATCTCGGGTACTCCGAACTTATCAACACCGTATGGAGTCAATTCCCCGTTGTTATCAATACATACATCAACTTTTGTCCACTCGGCCTGCCGTGTTTTTGAGGCAACTGCTATGACTCCCAGAACATCGATATCTTTATGGCACGCAACATATTTCAGCGCATTCTCCCCGGCTCCTTCCCCGATAAACCCGCTATCATCAAACATGACCAATACGGGATCATGGGAGACTTTTTTTATCAGCTTGACGATCTGCTGACCGTTTAAGACTGAAGGGTTTCCATGCGATAAAGATAGACATCTGCCTCCAATTTCCTTCGCAACATGCTCCACAGTCTTTCTTGCAAAATCGTCTCCATCAGTTATTAGAATGACGTGCCTCCGTTCATCCATAGCAGTTTTTCCTTTCCGAATTCTCATTTTTCTTAGATATGCCCAGCGGAATGCTTATTTATTTACAAAATAAATCCATTGGAACAGTGATCCAAACACCTTGCCAAATACAAATGCCATCAATAATATGGCAATCTTTCCATCTACCCCGATTCTTTTCGCAAGGATCGGAAAAACATTCAGCACTTCAGTTAAAGCAGCAGCGAGCATGCCAATAAATATGCCCGAAGCCAGCCCAATGGGTATTAATAGCAGAGGTGTCAGGTGGAATTCCGGATTCCATAAAGTTGCCAGTGCACCAGCCAACGCCCCCGTCACAACTGCAGCTTCATAATAATGGATCATCTTCATCGTTTTACTCAACTGAGTAAGCCTTGGAATGATGCCCAAAACAGCAAGAAATGCCACAAAACCTGAACCAACAGCTAGTCCCCCTGCCAAGCCGATCATCATTACCAGGACAACATTAATGGTCATCAAGATATTTCATACTCTCCTTGTTCTCTTTCAATGCTACATAATTATCAAGATCGAGCTGATAATTAAACATTTCCACTTCCAATGGGCTAGGTTCCTCGTTCAGCCGCTTCTTAAAAACATGATTAAAGAAAATGATCATGCCAATCCCCAGGCCAATCGAATAGGGAATTTGAAAGATGAGCGGCCTGCTGTCCACTTCTCCGGTAAGGAGAGTGTAAATTCTAAGCTGGACTTCCTGCATGCTTACGTCTTCATGAAAATTCATAATAGCAAGGGCAGCACCTATAAACAAAAGCAGCCAAACCAGCAGAAAGAGAGGAATTGATACTTTACGCTTCTTAGTAACCACCTCAACTATTGATTGAGCAGGTCCAATCGACTGAACTTCAATGTTTGGAAAGAATTTAGTTATAGCCCTAATCACCTTCATCACATCAATTATGACAATATTCTGGTCCTGCTCGCTTACTTGATAAAGCGGAATCCCACAAAGCTTTTCGTAAATATCGTCATCGGCAATAACCTGTGCAATATCTTTCAGCAGTATTCTCTGATTGGGCCGTATCTGCAGACGATGCCGCAAGCGAATGTAAACTGTTTTTTCCAATATTCTCACTTCCCACAAAGTGATATTCTCTTAAAAGTTGGTTCGCCTATTTAGTGCGTTTCGCTTTTGTGTCTATATTTAGTATGAGTTACATATATTAGCTTCATGAACTCCAATAATTGGCTGCAGATTATAAAAAAAATGAAAGACCGGATGGATTAAATATCCATCCGGTCTTTCATTTGCTGAAGGATCTTTTTCTCAAGCCGCGATACCTGGACCTGGGAAATGCCAAGTCTTGCAGCCACTTCGGACTGAGTCTGATCTTTATAGTAGCGCAAGTATACAATCAGCCTTTCCCGCTCATCCAATTCACGGATCGCTTCTTTTAAAGCTATTTTATCAAACCATTTTCCTTCATTGCCATCATCAATTTGATCGAGCAGTGTAATGGGATCTCCGTCGTTTTCATACACTGTTTCATGTATAGAAGAAGGTATCCGGCTAGCTTCCTGGGCAAGGATAATATCTTCCGGAGAAATTTCCAGAAACTCGGAAAGTTCTGTAACGGTTGGGATGCGGCCAAGCGTTTTTGATAACTCGTCTTTGGCTTTTCTGATTTTATTGCCCATTTCTTTTAAAGAACGGCTTACTTTTACCGTTCCATCATCCCGGATGAACCTTTGGATCTCTCCGATAATCATTGGAACAGCATAGGTTGAAAACTTTACATCATAACTGAGATCAAATTTATCAACCGATTTCAATAAGCCGATGCAGCCAATTTGGAAGAGGTCATCAGGTTCATATCCTCTATTCAAGAATCTCTGAACGACAGACCAGACAAGACGCATATTTTTTTGAACAATTTTGTCCCTGGCCCCCTGATCTCCACTTTGGCTTTGCTTTATTAGCTCCTTGACTTCATTGTCCTTTAAATAGGTTTGGCCCTTCTCTGCTTTAACCTCCACATCCATAGCAAGACTCCCTTAATTGCATAGCATTTTACTATTTGATAAATGCTTCCTTAATCGGATCTCTGTGCCTATACCCGGCTGCGATTGGATTTCGATTTCATCCATGAAATTTTCCATGATGGTAAAGCCCATACCTGATCTTTCCAATTCAGGCTTTGTTGTAAATAGTGGCTGCCTTGCCTCCTCCACATCCATAATACCGAGGCCTTTATCCTTAATAGTCAAATCAATGAATCCATCTTCAATCAGAACAGAAATATAGACTACCCCATTAGAATCATTTTCATAGCCGTGAATAATGGAATTGGTAACAGCTTCAGAAACGACCGTTTTAATTTCTGTCAGTTCGTCCATTGTCGGATCCAGTTGGGCAATAAAAGCAGCAACAGTGACACGGGCGAATGACTCATTTTGGCTGAGCGCACTAAATTCAAGATTCATCACATTTTTCATAGTTCAGGCAACCCCCAATCTTTGCAGGGCGTTTTCTTCTGTCGGTTCCAAACGGATTATCTTAAATAACCCCGACATATCAAATAATCTCTGCACTGCTGGAGAAATCGCACAAACAACCATTTCGCCATGCTTTTGTTTGATTTGTTTGTAGCGGCCCAAAATTACTCCCAGCCCTGAACTATCCATAAATGAAAGCTGCTCAAGGTTTAATATAATATGATGGATATCATGATCTTCAATCGACCTCGTCGCCTGTTCACGCAGTACATCTGCTGAATGATGGTCCAGCTCCCCGCTTAAACGAATACATAAGACATCATGTTTTACTTCCAAATTAATGTTAAGACTCACTACCTTAGCCTCCTTATCTGGTATCCGCAACTGAAAAAGCCGCTAATGCTCATGCTTCTCCTCCGGATAGGATAAACCGGAATTTATAAAATTCCGTCATCCGCCCTTATAGTGAGTCAATTTCGATGCCTGGTGCTTCATTTCCTTCCTGGAGACAAAACTAGTGTATTTTCGCTAAAAATACATATTATCGGGATGTTTTTCGACAAGCATAAATGTTTATTTATTCAGTTTTTGAAAATAGCCCCATGGATCGTTTGAACAATGTCCACCATGATGCTTCACTACTGTTTTCTTTAGCAACTAAAGGACTTTCAACTAAGATTTTTCCATCCTTTTTCAAGGTTAATGTTCCGATCTGATCACCCTTTTGGACAGGAGCTTTAATTTTTTTATTTAAAGTTATTTTCTGTTCAATTTCCTTAATGCTTTCACCTTTTTTAGTTAAAAGTGAAATCGGTTCACTTGTCTGGGCTTCAACCATCTTCTTTTCGCCTTTGCTGACTTCTACTTTACCAAGAACGTGATTTCTTTCGTACATTGGGTGTGTTTTATATTGGCTGAATGCAAAGTCGAGCATTTTAGTCACTTGAGCATTGCGTTCTTTTGAAGTCGGTGCGCCAAAAACTACGGCTATAACCCGCATTCCATCTTTCTCGGCTGTTGCCGTCAGACAGTATTTTGCTTCAGAGGTAAAACCGGTTTTGAGGCCATCAACACCAGGATAAAAACGCACAAGGCGATTTGTATTGACCAGCCAGAATTTTTTATCTGTGTCTTCACGAAGATACGCTTCATATGTGCCTGTAAAATCGGTTATTTTCTCATATTTAAGAAGCTCTTTGGCCATTATGGCCATATCATGTGCAGTACTGTAATGTTCCTTAGCTGACAAGCCTGTAGGGTTTTGGAACTGGGTATTTTTCAGACCTAATTCCTTAGCCTTTTTATTCATCATTTCAACAAAAGCTTCTTCTGAACCGGCAATTCTTTCAGCCATGGCAACTGATGCATCATTGCCGGAACCAATAGCAATCCCCTGCAGCATTTGTTTGGTGGTCATTTCTTCACCTGGCTCAAGGAAGATTTGTGAACCGCCCATTGATGCAGCATATTCGCTTGTCCGGATTTTCTCATCCCATGACAGCTTTCCTTCATCTAACGCTTCCATAATTAAGAGCATGGTCATGACCTTTGTCATGCTGGCAGGCGGAAGCTGCTCACCACTGTTTTTTTCATACAATACCGAACCGGTATCACGCTCAATTAGAATTGCAGACTTCACGTTATCCGCTAAATCTGCGCTGCTTTCTCTTGCAAGCCCGGAAGGAGCAAAGATTGTTGCCATTAATAATGCTATTAACATTAATGAGACGAGTCGTTTCATCACACAATACCTCCATTCTTTATAGCCTCCATTTTTTCCAGTTAAAGAAAATTTATACAGTTAATGAAGACTAAAAAGAAATCATACAGTACTGCTACACGCCAAAAAGCCGCCGGACATGGTCCCCCGGCGGCTTTTTGCTTCCCTATTATTCAGTTATTTCTTCATGAATTAATACTGGTGCCTCAACTTTTTCAGTGGACAGCTTTATGTTTTCATAAAGCATTTTTCTTACTTCTTCTACATTTTCGAAATTGCTGCAGATGGTTACAAGAGATTCGCCCTTCTGTACCCGGTCACCGATTTTCTTTCTTAAAATCAGGCCGACTGCCAGATCGATTTCTGATTCCTTAGTTGCTCTTCCTGCTCCCAACAGCATGGCTGCAGTTCCAATTTCATCTGCAACAATCTCAGAAACATAGCCATCCTGCTTAGCTTCTAATTCAAATGTATATTTTGACTGAGGCAATTTCTCCGGATTATCGACAACTGACGCATCTCCGCCTTGTGAGCTTAGGAATACTTTAAATGTTTCTAAAGCTGAACCGTCCTTCATAGCATTCTCTAATTTTTCGCGAGCTTCCTTCAATGAATCCGCTTTTTTCGCAAGGAAAACCATATGGCTTCCAAGGGTCAGGCACAGCTCAGTCAGATCTTCAGGTCCTTCGCCTCTTAATGTATCGATAGCTTCCTTCACTTCAAGGGCATTGCCAATGGCATAGCCAAGCGGCTGGCTCATATCTGAGATAACAGCCATTGTGTTTCTGCCAACATTATTTCCAATACGGACCATTGCTTTTGCTAATTCACGTGAATCGTCAAGTGTCTTCATAAATGCGCCGGCGCCAGTCTTAACATCGAGGACAATGGCGTCAGCACCTGCAGCGATTTTTTTGCTCATAATCGAGCTTGCAATCAGTGGGATACTGTCAACAGTGGCTGTTACATCGCGCAGCGCATATAACTTTTTGTCAGCAGGCGTTAAGTTCCCGCTCTGGCCAATGACTGCAATTTTATTTTGATTAACAAGCTTAATAAATTCGTCATTCTCTATTTCAACATGGAATCCGTCAACAGCCTCAAGCTTGTCGATTGTTCCGCCTGTATGTCCAAGGCCGCGCCCTGACATTTTCGCAACCGGAACACCTAATGCAGCTACAAGCGGGCCAAGTACTAATGTAGTTGTATCACCTACACCGCCAGTTGAGTGTTTATCAACTTTGATTCCTTCAATTTTGGATAAGTCGATTTGATCACCGGATTCAACCATTGCCATAGTTAAATTGGCTCTTTCGTTCTCTGTCATCCCCTGAAAGAAGATTGCCATTGTTAATGCACTTACCTGATAATCCGGAATTGAGCCGTCTGTGTATCCTTTAATGACGAATTGAATTTCCTCTGCCGTTAAATCCAGTCCGTCTCTTTTCTTTTCAATAAGATCTACCATTCTCATCAACAAACACCACTGCTTTCATTTATTCTTTTCTTATGGATTTAGTCTAATCGATTGTTGTTTTTCTTAAAGGATCTGTTCGTCGTTTTGGCATTTCGATGTTGTCCGTTGATTGCAGCGAGAGGATGCTCCATTCAACTCAGTGAAAATAAGATACTAACAGCAACAAATCTCCGAAAAAACAGCCTTATTAATAAGTCAACGACCAAATAATTAAAGTATCTTATGCGCCAAATTCCTTAACGATTGCTTTCACATAAAGAAGGAAGTCAGCTTTGACTTTTTCTGTTGTTTCGATTACTTCTTCATGGTTAAGCGGCTGGTCAAGGATGCCTGCAGCCATGTTTGAGATACATGAAATTCCAAGGACCTTCATGCCTGAATGCTGTGCCACGATAACTTCAGGGACAGTTGACATGCCGACTGCATCTCCACCCATTATTCTCAGCATGCGAACCTCTGCAGGGGTTTCATATGTTGGACCTGTATTGCCGACATATACTCCTTCCTGAATCTTCAGGTTCAGTCTATTGGCTATCTCTCTGGCAAGCTTCCTCATTTCTTTGGAATATGCTTCTGACATATCCGGAAAACGCGGACCCATGCGAGAATCATTAGGACCGATTAAAGGATTACTTCCCATATTGTTGATATGATCAGAAATTAACATTAAATCTCCTGGAGAGTAGCTTTCATTCACTCCGCCTGCCGCATTCGTTACAATGAGCTTCTCAACTCCCATCTCATGCATAACTCTTACAGGAAAAGTTACCTTATCAAATGAATATCCTTCGTAATAATGGAATCGGCCTTGCATAGCAACCACTTCAATCCCGTTCAAACGGCCAAATACAAGCTGTCCTGCATGACCTTCTACTGTTGATATAGGGAAATCAGGAATTTCATTGTAAGGAATCTTAACCGGTTCTTCGATTTCGTCTGCCAATACACCAAGTCCAGAGCCTAAAATCAGCCCAATCTTTGCCTGGCCTGTATATTTACTTTTAAGAAATTCAGCCGCATTTTGAATTTTGCTGTAATCCATTTTCAATCTCCTCATCTGCTTTTTTTTAATAGGCTCTTTTCGTATAAATTGTTGTTTTTCGCTTATCAATGTTGTCCGTTGATTGCAGTGAGAGGATGCTCAGCGAACCATGGGGCGGGCGGTGAGCATCCTCGACGCTGCGCGTCTGTGGGGTCTTCACCTGTCCCACTACTCCCGTAGGACGTTGAATAGGCTACCTTGAGTAAACACCGCACGAAGAAAATGCGAATGCATTTTCGAGGATCTCGCACCTTCCGCTCCAATCAACTCAGTAAATATAATGTAAATAGCAACAAACTTTGCGAAAACAGCCTTTTAATATTATTATTTCAGTTTGTTCAAAAAGCTTTTGCCATAGGCCGGCATTTTCACATTAAAGTTATCCGCTATAGTCGCCCCAATATCTGCAAAAGTTTCACTGACCGGAAGCTCTTTCCCTTCTTTCATATCTTTTGAATAAACAAGAAGCGGAACGTATTCTCTCGTATGATCTGTGCCATGATGGACAGGGTCATTGCCGTGGTCTGCGGTAATCATTAATAAGTCGCCATCCTGCATTTTTTCAAATACTTCAGGCAGTCGTTCATCAAACTCTTCAAGAGCTTTTCCATACCCTTCCGGATCACGCCTATGGCCAAATAATGCATCAAAGTCCACCAGATTTACAAAGCTCAGGCCAGTAAAATCTTTATCAAACGTTTCGATCAGCTTATCCATTCCATCCATATTTGATGTTGTGCGAATGGCCTCAGTTACTCCCTCTCCATCATAAATGTCGGAGATTTTCCCAATTGCAACTACATCAAATCCGCCATCAGCCATTTCATTCATTACTGTACGGTCAAATGGCTTTAACGCATAGTCATGTCTGTTTGATGTTCTTTGGAAATTTCCGGGTTCGCCAATGAATGGTCTGGCAATTACACGGCCGACCATATATTTTTCATCAAGAGTCAGCTCACGTGCGATTTTACAGATTTTATACTGTTCTTCAATTGGGATGATATCTTCATGTGCCGCAATCTGCAGAACTGAATCGGCGGATGTATAAACAATCAGAGCTCCGGTTCTCATATGTTCTTCTCCCAGTTCAACCAGGATTTCTGTTCCACTTGCAGGCTTATTCCCAATAATTTTCCTGCCAGTGCGTGATTCAAGTTCTGATATCAATT
Organism: Cytobacillus firmus; assembly: GCF_023715565.1. GTDB lineage: Bacteria > Bacillota > Bacilli > Bacillales > Cytobacillaceae > Cytobacillus > Cytobacillus firmus_C. Next base: position 29,424 of record NZ_JAMBOJ010000054.1, read on the forward strand.
CCTCTGGAAATCCATCAGGAAAGACTCTGAATGGAGTTCGAATATTCAAACCCATAATTTCCCAATGACCAGTCATTGTGTCCTTTCCGTTTGATGCTTCCTGCATCTTTGTGTAAAAAGCCATAGGGTTATCCGCTTTCTCGATTCCTTTGATTTCGCGTATCTTACTAAGCCCAAGCTTACCCATGTTCGGCATCTTCAGGCCATTCATTTTTTCTGCGATGTGACCGATCGTATCGGCACCTTTATCACCGAATTTATCGGCATCAGGCGCTTCTCCAATTCCCACTGAATCCATGACAATTAAAAAAACGCGCTTATATGTATATGCAGACATTTGAAAACCTCCTAATTATTTGAATACGGTTACAAAAATCATATTCGTATAGTACCCTTTTTAGGTTTATTTAACACTGATTCTCTTGCTGGAACCGGGGTGTAAACCGTCAATCCCGCGTTTTAAAACATTAATGATAGCTCTTTCACTCGTCAGAAGTCTGACATCTATATTTTACCTAATAAACAGGTGAAATGACAAGAAAAAGCTGCCTAATTTTTTGGCAGCTTTATGACATTTGATTTTTTCCTATTTTTAAGCACGCGGATGGTATTGACTGTACACATCTTTAAGCCGTGTTTTGGTTACATGAGTATATATTTGCGTAGTGGAAATATCGGCATGTCCAAGCATTTCCTGAACAGCCCGCAAATCTGCCCCATTTTCCAGCAGATGAGTGGCAAATGAATGCCTCAGCGTATGTGGAGTCAGCTCCTTCTCGATCCCTGCTTCCTGGGCCAGCCGCTTCAGTATTTTCCAGAATCCCTGTCTCGAAAGACGTTTGCCGTGATGATTTAAAAATAATGCTTCATCCCTATACTTTTTAGAAACGAACTTGCCTCTCCCTTCAGTTAAATACCTATCAAGCGCTTCAGAAGCTGTTTTGCCAATAGGCACAATCCGTTCCTTATTCCCTTTGCCAATACATCTTACAAAGCCCATCGTTAAATGAACATCACCTGAGTTCAGGCCTATCAGTTCACTTACGCGAATGCCTGTAGCATATAACAGTTCAAGCATAGCTTTATCCCTTAGACCAAAGTGATTCTTAATTTCCGGAAGATCCAATAAAGTTTCCACTTCCTGCATGTTTAATACTTTCGGAAGCGAACGTTCCATTTGCGGTGTTTCTATATGGATAGAAGGATCATGGCCAACTGCTTTTTCACGGAGCAGAAATTGGTGAAAAGCCCTTATGGAGGCTATATGCCGGGCTAGAGTTTTTGAGGATTTGCCCTGTTTTTTTAATAAGCCGAGAAATTGGACAATTTGCATGCGCTGCACATTCTCAAGGCTTGCAAGCTTTTCTTCCGACTTGAGATATTTCAGATAACTTTTCAAATCTCTTTCATAAGAGATAATGGTATTCTTGGCGAGGCCTTTTTCTACAAGTAAATAATGAATAAAGTCTTTTAACTGATCATCCATATGATAGCATTACTCCCCGTTTAAGTAGAAAAGAATTAACCGGTCCAGCAAGCTCCTATCTTCATCAGTTCCGCTCGCTGACACCTTAACAGCCGCTCCCCTTGGTTCGTCATAGCGGTGATAATCCTGGTATTCTTCATTTAACCACATAATACCATAATAAAAAAGGATTGTGCATCCGGTAAAAATCACAAATACTTTTATGGTCTGAAAAGCCATGCCCAGCCAGGATTTCATGTGTGGTCCTCCATAACTTTTAATTATAAGAAAGATATTCAGCTTTCTATTATTAAAAGGTATGCCATTTTGGACAAGAATTATACCTGAATTTGCATAAATGGTGTTTCTTCAGGGCACTTGCCCTTTTGAAAACAGCCCAAAATAAAAAGCCTATCCTAATATAGAATAAGCTTTGTCAAGAAACTATTAAATTTCATCGGCCTCGGTTTCATTTTCTGTTTGTTTATCCTGGCAGCGGTAACAGATGCCATGGAACGTAAGGCGGTGATCTTTTATTTTAAAATTCCAGCGGCGCTCAACCACTTCCTCTACGTCTTCAAGCAAATCTTCCTGTATTTCATCAACAGCTCCGCACTCAATACAGACTAAATGGTGGTGAAAATGGGCTGCCCCTTCCTGACGCAGGTCATACCGGGAAACTCCATCACCGAAGTTGATTTTATCGACAATTTTTAATTCAGTCAGCAATTCAAGTGTTCGATATACAGTTGCCAAGCCTATCTCAGGCGATTTCTCTTTTACTAGGAGGTAGACATCTTCCGCACTTAAATGATCCTCTTCGTGTTCTAACAGGACGCGAACTGTTGCCTCTCGCTGTGGTGTTAGTTTATAGCTGGATGAATGCAACTGTTTTTTGATTCTTTCAATTCTGCTTTCCATACCGAAAGTCCCTCCCTCGCCACTAACATTCTCATTATAACAGAAATGAGATCACATTCAAAATAAAATAATTATAAATAACAAACAATAATGAATTTAATTTAATAATAATTATAATATTTTCTAAAACCGTTTTAAACCTCTTTATATGTACCCTATATTTTAATTTTTATCCTTTTCCCATATATAAAAAAGGCAGAGCCAACCGCTCTGCCTTTAGCATGATTTTTATCAGGACTGGATTGAACTAACAACAGTCTTCATTAAAACAGGTGAGATAAATGCCTCTACCCCGGCTGCAGCAATTAGAAACAGAATTGCCACAGCAAAAGCAATCATATATCTTCCGAAAAGGGGCATCATGGGCTGTCCCGCTTTCTTCATAAATTGTCTTCTAATCATTTTTAAAGAGAAAGACACAGCCAGAGTTGCGGCGATGATAAAGATAGGTATGATGATCAGGTTCTGGGGAAGGACCGATACGAAAGAAAGCAAAAATCCTTCCCATCCCATTCGGTTAACGAGAAAGCCAACTGTAAAGCCAACCACCATGCCTTTCATAAATAACAGAATCAGAATGACTGGCAATCCAATTATGGAAATTCCTAAAATCCACATCAATCCTATAAATTTTGTATTATGGAAAAAGCTTTGTTTGAATAATTCATCAGCTGCTGCAATATGTCCATCTAATACTTGACCAAAAAACTGAGAAAGGTAATAAAATAAATCTTCCTTTTGTGTAAAACTCAAGCTATTTACAACGATAGCTCCAAAAATGACACCCATCAGAAACAATACAATAACGAATAAGTAGATTGAGGAATGTTCGCGAAAGTGGGCTGCTGCGGCGTTCTGGTACAATTTTTTCTTCATTGCTCTTCCTCCTAAGACAAAACAAATTGGATATTAAATTGTATGCTTGTCCCGGAATTGTATGACAAAGAATTGCATTGCTCACAAGGGTGAAAAGTTCTTGAATACTTTGTATGATTTTGCTATAATTTTCAAAATTATTTAAATTATCATTGGAGGCAATGGAGAAAATGGATCCGATCTTACAAGAGTTTCCAGAAAGAATTGAAACAGAAAGACTTTATATGAGGCCAGCCTTGCCTGGAGACGGAAAAACTGTTCATGAAGCTGTGTCAGCTTCAGCTGCCGAGCTTAAACAATGGCTTCCTTTTGCACAGCATAAACAATCAGCAGTTGAAGTTGAGTCAGGTATCCGCAATTCCTATGCCAAATTTATTCAAAGAGAAGATTTTCGTATCCATATTTATAGGAAAGAAGACGATGTATTTGTCGGCTCTACTGGCCTGCATCGCATAGATTGGAATGTCCGCAAATTCGAAATTGGCTATTGGGGAGATGTGAGGTTTCGGAAGAACGGCTATATTTCTGAAGCAGCCGCAGCCTTGACAAAGTTTGCCTTTGAGCATTTTCAAGCAAATAGAGTGGAAATCAGATGTGATCCGAAAAACATTAGCAGCCGGAGAATTCCCGAAAAGCTGGGGTACACCCTCGAAGGAGTCCTGGTTAATGACAGTCTAAGCGCAGACGGAAAAGAGCTTAGGAATACTTGTGTTTATGCTAAAGTCAGCAGTTGAAAAAATAGAGCCTCAATGGCTCTATTCAGTTTGTAGACAAAAGGGGTTCGGAATAGTCTCATTCCGGACCTCTTTTTTGAATTTTATTGGCTTTGAAGCATTTTCAGATGATGATAGACCTCTCCGAGGTCATCTTCTAGGCCATTTCTG
>NZ_JAMBOJ010000055.1 GCF_023715565.1 Cytobacillus firmus
AGAAATGGCCTAGAAGATGACCTCGGAGAGGTCTATCATCATCTGAAAATGCTTCAAAGCCAATAAAATTCAAAAAAGAGGTCCGGAATGAGACTATTCCGAACCCTTTTGTCTACAAACTGAACAAGCGCATATCATAAGCGCTTGTTTTTATATTTTCCTACCAAAGCACCGGCTTGACTACCATGAACCAGAGCATGAGCATTAACAAAAATAGATAGATCCAGACGGAGCGTGTGAGCTTTCTGATTAGGAAATGCTGATCTGCTCCCGGCTCATCAAATTTCCTAAGGACGGGAGTGAAGGCCCGAGCGAGAAAAAAGACAGAGCCTCCCATAACTGCCAGGGTAGCAACGATCCAAGATGTCGTCCAGGACCAGTGGCTATTCACGATTAGAAGGATACCCGAGCCTACAAGTATATGTCCTGCATGTTTGACAAGGCGCACTGATGTCCTGAAGATGCTGATATATGCCTGTTGGACCCCGTGTTGAGCCGCTCCCAATTTATTGACGATTGGGATCAGAATAAAAAAGGGGCCAATAGAAAGAATGGCACTGCTGACATGGATATACAGCAGTATTCGATACAATATGTCCATTCCGGCAGATTACTTCGTCACTGCGCTGAATTCATGAACCCATACACGCATTTGCGGAAGCCAAGGCATTCCCGGATGCATGGAAAGGATGGATTGCTTGTAGTCTTCCAAATTTTCGAAGCCTTCCTGGCGTGCATGCTCGTCTGTTAACTCACCAAGGGATTGTGAATAAACTTTATCTACAACAAAGTCCTGTCCCTCAAGTGTCATGATTTCTCCCACATCAGCATAGCGGCCGTTGCGGCGTGTAGCTGTTTTCTTTCCTGCAAGAACCTTTTCAACGTCCTCTTTAACGGTTACCATGCGGTCTACTGAACATGTTTTCGGCGGTAATGTATTTGGGTCATGCTGATTTGACATATTTTTTTCCTCCTTATGTAAATGCTTACTTTAGAACCTTATCATACTTTTCAGCGGAAAGGCAGCTAACCGGTAAAAAAGCCTGAGGAAACAAGGCCCTCAGGCGTATTGCCTTATTTTAATTTAAATGAACTCTTCAGTGAAACAATCCGGTTAAAGACAGGTTTATCTGCTGTTGTATATTTCGAGTCAGCATTAAAATAGCCATGGCGGAAGAATTGGAACTTATCCTGCGCTTTAACATCCTTCATATTTGGCTCGATGAAACCATGAACAATTTCAAGCGAATTCGGATTCACGTAGTCAAGGAACGTTTTGCCTTCTGCTTCGTTCTCAAGAGCCTCATCCGTATCTGCCTCAGCATTCTGATCGGCATTTTCGTCAAGGATCAATGGTTCGTACAAACGGAATTCAGCCGGAATGGCACTCTTAGCATCCACCCAATGAAGCGTACCCTTTACCTTTCGGCCGGTAAAGCCTGATCCGCTCTTTGTTTCAGGGTCATATGTGCAATGAAGCTCCACAACATTGCCATCCTCATCCTTGATGACATCGTTGCATTTGATGAAATAAGCATGCTTTAAGCGTACTTCATTGCCAGGGAAGAGACGGAAATATTTTTTCGGCGGATCTTCCATGAAGTCGTCCTGCTCTACATATATCTCTCTTGAAAATGGAATTTGGCGCATACCCATTTCCGGGTTCTCCGGATTGATTTCTGCATCAAGCATTTCAGTCTGATCTTCCGGGTAGTTCGTAATGACAACCTTTAATGGACGGAGTACACCCATTGTGCGGGGAGCCTTCATTTTCAGGTCTTCGCGCACAAAATGCTCAAGCATTGCTTCATCCACTACACCTGAACCCTTTGACACACCCGTTTCTTTTACGAACTCGCGGATTGCTTCTGGAGTATAGCCCTTGCGTCTTAAACCGGAAATAGTCGGCATGCGCGGGTCGTCCCAGCCATCAACAAAATTTTCTTCTACAAGCTGTTTTAATTTTCTTTTACTCATTACTGTATTAGTAATATTCAGGCGGCCAAACTCGATTTGCTGTGGTGTGCTTTCCATCTCACACTCTGAGACAACCCAATTATATAGCGGGCGCTGATCTTCAAATTCAGTTGTGCATAAAGAATGAGTAACCCCTTCGATTGCATCTTCAAGCGGGTGGGCAAAAGCATACATCGGGTAGATGCACCATGTATCACCTGTATTATGGTGAGTTGCATGTGAAACACGATAGATAACCGGATCGCGCATATTCACGTTCGGTGAAGACATGTCAATCTTTGCTCTAAGAACTTTTGCTCCGTTTTCAAATTCACCTTTGCGCATGCGTTCAAATAAATCCAGATTCTCATCAACTGAACGGCTGCGGTATGGGCTTTCCTTTCCAGGCTCTGTCAGTGTTCCGCGGTATTGGCGGATTTCTTCCTGGCTTAAGTCATCCACATATGCTTTTCCTTTCTTGATTAAAAGAACGGCACGGTTATACATTTCCTCGAAATAATTCGAAGCAAAGTGAAGCTCCTCCCACTCATAGCCTAGCCATCTAACATCTTCTTTAATGGCATCCACATATTCCTGATCTTCCTTAAGCGGGTTCGTGTCATCAAAACGAAGATTCGTCTTGCCGTTAAAGTCGTCTGCCAGGCCGAAGTTGATGACAATCGATTTGGCATGTCCGATATGAAGATAACCGTTCGGCTCAGGCGGGAAACGGGTAATGACCTCTTTGCGTTTACCTGACTCCAGATCCTCTTTAATAATCGTTCGTATAAAATTTGAATTGTTTTCCAAACCGGTATCAGCCTTTCTGTTTATGTAGTTAGTACTTATTTTAATAATATCTGGAAGGAAAATAAAGCGAAACTTCCCTTAGTTGTGCTGCTGTCGTTTATCACGCAATACTTTTTATTCATTCTATCTATTATAAACAAGACGAGAGTGGAAAAAAAGTTTTTCTGAAGGCTGGATGCGAAGTTTTACAAAAATGTTAAATAATTTCAAAAGAGGAGGGATGTAGGGATGAGCAAAGAATGTCTCTTAACAGGAAGTATTCCATTGAATGGAGGAAGAGACATGTCCATAAAATATCCGATTTTAGAAGGAGCAGAACCTTTTTATTTTGAAGGAAATGACATTGGAATTTTGGTTTCTCATGGCTTTACCGGTTCTACTCAAAGCATGCGCCAGCTTGGAGAAGCTTATGCCAATTCAGGGTTTACAGTCTGCGGTCCACGGCTGAAGGGACACGGCACTCATTACGAAGACATGGAAAGAACGACCCATCAGGACTGGATTCATTCTGTTGAAGAAGGTTATCGGTGGCTGAAAGAGCGCTGCAGTACGATATTCGTTACAGGGCTGTCAATGGGCGGCACCCTGACATTGTATATGGCCGAGAAATATCCGGAGATTAAGGGGATCATACCGATTAATGCAGCTATTGAAATTCCTGATATGGCGGCAGCTGCCAGCCTTGAGGATGTACGCTTCCTGGATGCAATTGGTTCAGACATAAAAAATCCGGATATAAAAGAGCTTGCCTATGAAAAGACACCGGTCAAGTCGCTTGGTGAAATAAACGAACTGATGAAAAAAGTGAAAGCTGAGTTAGATAAAATCACTTGCCCTGCGCTAATTTTTGTTTCAAAAGAAGATCATGTGGTTCCTCCTTCCAATTCACAGGAAATATACAGCGGCATTCAATCGGCTGCCAAGGAAATAGTCACCCTGGACAACAGCTATCATGTGGCAACGCTTGATAACGATCAAGACATCATAATAGAAAGAACACTGCTTTTTCTGAAGCGGGTACTGGAAACAAGCAGTCTTCAAGGATGATGCGGGGAGCTTAATAAGGCTCCTTTTTTTTGAGTTTTATTGCCTTGATATGATGCAAAATTCCGTTCCTTTTTCGAATCAGCTGTGTTAGTATTTAGTAATTCGAAATAGTTAGCTGTTTTTTCAAAAAGGCTCTTTTCGTATAAATTGCTGTTTTGGCTATCGGTTAATTTCCGCTTCAATCAACTAAGCAAACACGAAAACAGCCTTAAAAGAAAAATGGAAAGCGGGGGATGCTCGTGGAAAAGGCAGCAAAAGATACTTTATGGACGAAGTCTTTCATTATGCTGATGATCGGAAATTTATTTGTTTTTATGTCATTTCAAATGCTGATTCCAACTTTGCCTCCATATATTAAGTCCATTGGGGCAAGTGGTCTTGAAATTGGGATGGTGACAGCACTCTTTTCAATTGGTGCCGTTTTGAGCAGACCTTTCATCGGGTTTATGTTGGAATATAAAGCAAGAAAGCAGCTGGTGCTGATCGGTGCAGCAGCGCTCTTGGCAATAACTATTATTTATCCGCTATCAAGTGTGGTCATGATTTTTCTTTTATTCCGATTCATTCATGGGCTTGCCTGGGGATGGTCAACTACTGTAAATGGGACAGCAGCCGTTGATGTAGTGCCTAACTCCAGACTTGGAGAGGGTATGGGTTACTATGGCCTGAGTGTCACGATTGGAATGATCATTGCACCAAGTCTCGGAATCTACCTCTATCAGATTACCTCTTTTACCAATCTTATTTATATTTCAAGTGTACTCGGGGTAATTGCCATTGTGCTTCTGGCCATTGTCCATTATGAGACACCTGAGGTTGTTTTGAACACAAGGAAAGAAGATCTGAAATTCTCTTACCTTGGCTCATTAATTGAAAAATCCAGCTGGTTTCCTGCCTTCATTACGATCATCGTTACTTTTGGATACGGGTCCATCGTAACATTCATTGTTATTTTTGGAGAAGAGCGCGGCATAGATCAAATATTCCTTTTCTATCTGTTCAATGCGATTATGGCATCGCTTTCGAGGCCGGTTGCAGGAAAGTGGTTTGACCAGCGCGGTCCGAAGGGACTTGTATTGCTTTGTACGTTCCTGACCTTTATTGGCATGTGGGTCCTTTCTTTCGCACATTCGAATATGTTAATTATCATTAGCGGAATTTTGTTTGGAGTTGGATTTGGTTCATTGATTCCTACTCTGCAGTCCTGGACGTTGTCAATGACACCGTCCAACAGGCGCGGTGTGGCTAACGGAATGTTTTTCTCCTCTATCGACCTTGGAATTGGACTAAGCGGGCTTGTGTTTGGGGTGCTGGCGCAGTTTGTAGAAACGGCGGCACTATTTCAAATATCAAGCGTGTTCCTGATTCTGGGCATGGCTGTTACAGTCCTGTATGGAAGACGGCGCCGGGCTGCCCGGCCGCAGCAAGCCTAATAATATAATGAAGAATGAAAACTGGCAGACAGGAATAAATATATTTTTGTTTGCCAGTTTTCATTTTGTCTTGAGGTGGTATTAATTGAGAAAAGCTAATTCTAACTATTAAAATTATTACACAAGAATACAGCAATGTTTCAAAAATGATAGAGAAATGAAATTTTTTGCAGAAAAATTTTTGCTACAATATAAAGATAAAGGATGAAAATTGGCGTATTATGCGTTTTTTTAAAGATAAGAGGCAATTTCTGAAGTTAGATAACGCTCTAGCCCAGAGGCCTTCCATAATAAAGCATGCTGATAGAGCCCCATAAAATTAGGGAGTCAGCATGCTGAATCAATAAAATTCTTTTAAAAGCTGCCTTTAAGCGCTTTTAAAAATAGCACTGCGGGGGATCAAGATGACTTTAGAGAAGCAGCTAATCAGCAAAACCTTTTATAAGACCTTCATGGAATCTAATGAAAATGTGCATCCGATCAGAGTTTTGGGTGAACTGTATGTGGCTGAGCAGCAGAACGAGGTGCCTGATTTAACTAATATCCGCTTCGCCCAGGGGGAAGTCTATTTTCTTAACAAAGATTATGAAGCGGCCATTTTTAAATGGGAGAGCATTCCTAATGAATTGGGGCCGTGGGCACAAAAGAATATGGCTGATGCCTATTTTGAATTAGATTTGCTTTCAAATGCTGAGGACTTTTATAAAGCTATTGAAACAGATTCAGAGGTGTTAAAGACCGAGGTGCTCCTACAGCTGTTTTCACTTTACATACAGCGCGGCAAGCTTGAATTGGCTGTTGAATCTATTAAAGAGGCTGTCCGGTTAAATCCGGATGATCCCGATGTGACCGATCTGGCACGAGGGTTCTTTGAAGAACACAGCGATTGGGGAAATGCAGTGGAACTGGCTGTCAATGAAGCAATAAGGACAGAATCCCTATCCTGGTTTGAAGTTCTTCATTCATATGTGGAACAGGGGCGGACAGCAAAGATGGAGCCGAACTATTTCAGTGAGGCGCTTTCAGTGTTATACCGTACAGATCAGGCTCACTTTGAAGGTTTATCAGTGGCTTTGTGGAACAGCTATAAGACATCAGATCTGTATTTTCCATGGCTGAAAGAATACAATCGTCTTCTCCTGGATATGGAGCCGGGACGCTCACATACATGGAGCATGCTTTCGGAGCTTTATAAAGAAACTTACCTTGAATTGATCAGCGGCAAGCATTTAATCCGGGATTTATCCCATCTGATTCCAAATCACATAACGAACTGGGTGAAAATAGCTGCCCCATCTCATTATCTTGTTTCGGCATCGGCAGTACTGGCATGGAGTGAAATATTCCCATCAAATATTGAGCCTTCTGCTGTCAGTGAAGCAGAAAGCCTTGTGAGCCGTTCTGTCCGTTATCAGGAAGGTCTGGAGGAAAGCTTTAAGCTTTTCGAGAATATTATGAATTGGGCCAAAGATAAAGGCGTCCTGATGGGTGAACGATTTGAATGGATGGTCCGCGAGCTCCTTGATGTGGATTCCGGCCACTTGCTGATTGCCGGTGCAGCATCAAATGGAAAGTCATCGTTTGTGAACAGTCTTCTTGGTGAAGAGCTGATGGGAGATTCAACATCTGCTTCAGTGCTGTTCAAGGATAGTGATGAAGCTGAAATCCATGCAATTACGGATGAGGAGGTGCGAGGCATTTCTGATCTTGAGGATTTTAGGCAAAGTGCAGAGAAAAGCCAGCAGACGCTCATCCGCTGCAAGATGCCATTCAACTTTTTACAGAATAATAGACTCGCTGTCATAGATACGCCGGGTCTTGCGGGCCAGAGCAAGTTCAGAAATGGTGTGTTTCAATACCTCCATTTCGCTGACTGTATGCTATTTGTCCTGAATGCGGATTCCCCTTTGACAGATAAAGAGCTGGATCTTGCTGTAAGAATGCGAGAGCAGGCTCCGGAACTGCCTATTCATTTCCTTCTCAGTAAGATGGATCGGATTCCAGACAGCCAGGGTGCTATAGAGCTTCTTGATGAAACTCAGTCCCGTGTTCATACCTATTTCCCGAAAGCGAATGTGTTTGCTTTCTCCGCCTATTATGACAGTGAAAGTCAGCTTAATGATTTATCTGTTTTTATCAAGTCTATGATGGATGGGCGGAACAGGAAAGAAGATCGTGCAGCAAAAGTTCTTTACTATATAAAAAAATCAATCAAATTCCTTCTTGAAAAGCGCATTGAGATGGAAAGCAGCTTGATTGATACGATTAAATGGAACGAAGAGATGGTGACAAAACTAAAAGGTGCCAATAATCAGCTGATGGACATGGAAGAAGAGAAGGTCCGGACAATTAAGAGATCGTACAGCAAGATTAAAGATGAAATGAGAGCGGATCTTGAGAAGCAAATTCCGGAGCTGCTTCGAAATTGTTCAGAACTGGTGACAGAAGACAGTGATTTTGGAAAAATCCATACTGAGCTTAATGATGAAATGAATAATCGGGTACACCAATATATTGAAGACACAGTTTTGCCGGAGTTTCATGTTTCCATTCAGGAATGGATTGCGGAAAGTGAAGGAGAGTTCAGAAGCAGCCAGGCATATTTGGATGAAATGAGCCAGGGCTTCAATGAGCTATACGGCGAGGAGAAAATCGCGCTGGACTGTGATTTCAGGGTTCTAGATGACTGGCGCCGCGACGCTGACCGGATGACGCGAGGGAGTGTCCAGCTTGAAAAGGCCAACATTCTAAACCGCTTTTCACCTTCGCAGTTCCTGCTCAAGAGTGCAGGAAAGCTGTTTGGAGCCATTCAGCAGAATAATACAATGCTCCATAATAAATATAAACAATTCATTGAGCATGAAGATTATAGCGAAATTGCAGAATTCATTACCGATAAATTCATGCAGCAATTCGAACTCTTCGAGAAATCGCTTGAGCGGGATATTAAGATGTTCTTCAGAAATCCATTTGACGTATTGAATCATACAGCTGAAGAGACATACACAAACATTGCAGAAAATAAAGAAGCGCTAAGCAATATGCGCAAAAACCCTGAGATTTACCAGGATCCTCTGACGCTATTTGACCTGAAGCTCCGCCAGTTTGAATGGATGACTTCAGCAGGGGAAAGAGTTAAGGAATATCGTTAAACATTGGGAAGGAGCAATCCTTCCTCTTTTTTTATGAAAAAAACAGAAAAAAAGGTTTGGGTTATATTAAATAAGGGTAAAGAAGCTAGTCTATTAAAACCTTAATCTCATAAAGCGTGAACATGCGCAAGAAAAATGATGAAGAAAAATCGGGGGAAAGAAGGAGAGAACAGGTGAGCTTTAAAAGAAAGCAAATGATGGGATTGGGCTTAACCGTATTTTTTTTGTTTATTCTAATGTTTGTCATTCTGTCTATGGTAAACGGAATGAAGGCCAACATGCTTGAAATTGTGGAGGATCGATACTATAAGGTAAATCAGGCTACAGAGATCAGACAGCTATTTTACCAGACAGACCAGCAGTTGCTGAGTGTGCTTACCGACAAAGACTCAAACGATTCGCTCATGACAGCTGAATTGGTAAAGGCCAACCATGAAGGGATACAAACCCGCATAATTAAACTAGAGCAAGAATTAAATAGACAGAAATCGAACTTGCTCTTAAAAGAAGTGGAGCAGGCATACGAATCATATGCCCAAATGCAAAACCGCTTTACTGATTTAATGGGAAGCGGTGAAATGGATTCTTTAGATGGGCTATACAGAAGTGAAAGAGAAAACCGAAATGCACTGCTGGACAAGCTGGACGAATTTAAGGAGTATCAGGAATCACTCATGGCAGATTCACTGAAAAGTGCAAATGAAACATATAGCCAGCTAGTAGCAACTTTGGTTGCTGCTGTTGCAATAGCGATTGTTTTAATCGTTGGAGTGACAGTTTGGGTGATCAGTAGCACAGGAAGGACCATCAGCGTAATTACAAAAGGGATTAAGAATATTGATTACCAGGATCTTTCTTCCATTTCAAGGCTTGATGTCGAATCCAATGACGAAATCGGCAATATTGCGAAAGCCTTTAATTCTATGGCTGATTCCCTTGAGAATTATTACATGAAAGAACAGCGCTATTCGGCTGAAATCAGTGAGCAAAATTGGATTCAAAGCCAGTCTGCTGCATTAGTAAGCATCTATAGCCAGCATGTGACCATAGCCAATTTGGCAGATGATTTTATATCAAGGCTGGCACCTGCCGCCGGAGCTGATCTTGGAGTCATTTATGTGAAAGATGACAGCGGGAGCAAACCTGTATTTAAGAAACAGGCTGCATATGCAGATGGAGCGGTTGATCCAGGAAGAGACTTTTTCTATGAGGGTGAAGGATTAGCAGGGCAAACTGTCAGGGATAAGAAAACAATATTTCTCGAAGACGTTCCTGAGGGTTACAAGGTCTTATCAACTGGTTTGGGAGATGTCAGGCCGAAAAGCATCATGATGGCTCCCGTTATGCTAAAGGATGAGGTAGTGGCTGTAGTGGAACTGGCAAGTATAAGGCTGTTCACTGATGCTCAGATCAAACTATTGGAAAAAGTAATCGAAACACTGGGAATAGCCATTACGAATATTTCTGGAAGAATGGAGATTGAACGCTTACTGGCGGAATCCCAGGCACAGACAGAGGAACTGCAGGCACAGGCTGAAGAGCTGCAATCTCAGTCTGAGGAGCTGCAGGCGCAATCTGAGGAAATGCAGAGTCAATCCGAAGAGCTGCGTATGATTAATGAGCAGCTTGAAGAACGCTCCAGAGATGCTGAAATGAAATCTGAAGAACTCCAGGCTGCCAAGGAAGAATTGGAGGAAAAAGCAAAACAGCTGGGTCTAAGCTCAAAATACAAGTCAGAGTTCCTGGCAAATATGTCCCACGAGCTGCGAACGCCGCTTAACAGCATCCTGCTTTTATCAGAAATGCTGGCAGAAGATCCGGATCAGATCCTTACTGAGGAGCAGAAAGAGTTTTCCAAGGTTATACATACATCTGGCCAGGATTTACTAGCCCTCATTAACGATATCCTCGACCTTTCAAAGGTAGAGGTAGGGAAACTGGAAATCAGCTTTGAGGAAGTCAATATGGGAGAAATGTCGCAGCGGCTGCAACAGCATTTTACACAGGTGGCAAAGCACAAAAATCTTGAATTTACTGTAACCTCTTCAAAAGAAGTTCCTCCTGTATTCAATACGGATGAGCAGCGGCTGCAGCAAATTGTGAAAAACCTCCTTTCAAATGCATTTAAGTTTACGGAAGAAGGTTCAGTAGCAGTCACGTTTGAAAAAGCTTCAAAACGCGATTTCTTTGGCTTGCCGTTATCCACCTATACAGATGACTGGCTGAAAATTTCAGTGCTTGACACAGGTATTGGGATACCGTCTGAAAAGCAGAAGCTGATTTTTGAAGCCTTCCAGCAGGCTGATGGCGCCACGATGAGAAAATATGGCGGAACGGGCCTTGGATTGTCCATCTCCAAGGAATTTGCTCAACTGCTCGGTGGTATCTGCAAAGTAGAGAGCGAAGAAGGAAAAGGAAGCCGGTTTACACTCGTTATCCCGAATCTTCCAAACGGAATGCCAGAAATAGAGGCCGGAACGCTTGCTTTCGAAGAAGCTGCTGTAACCGTTGAGCCTGTTACGGAAGTTTCTGAGGCAGATGAGGCACAAGATGCTAAAGAAGATGCGGAAGCAGAGCATCAGCAGGCTGGTACGGAGCTTAAAGATAAAACAGTCATTGTTGTAGATGATGACCACAGAAATATTTATGCGCTGAAAAATGCTTTGAAAAAAGAAGGCATGAATGTCCTTACAGCAGAAAACGGGATGCAGTGCCTCGATTTGATTATGGGTACTGAACAAATCGATATAGTTCTGATGGATATCATGATGCCGATTATGGATGGTTATGAAACCATGAAGAGGCTTCGCGGGCTTGACAGTCACCAGGACGTCCCAATCATTGCCCTTACTGCCAAGGCAATGAAAGGCGATAGGGAAAAATGCATGGAGGCGGGGGCAACAGATTACATCAGCAAGCCATTAAAACTGGACCAGCTGCTGTCCGTTATGAGAGTATGGCTTTCATAGATGGCAGAGGAGTCCGAACTAGGTTCGGGCTCCATCAACATCATTTTAAAATTGAGGAATGAAGGAATTGAAAAAGGAAGAATTAGAAATAGAATTGCTTTTAAAGGCTATATATAGTTTATCCGGATATGATTTCCGGCAATATATGCGCTCATCAATTGCCAGGAGAATTCAAAATCGTATAAGCAGGGATCGGCTTCCCAGCATAACATGCCTCACGGACAAGGTAATACATGAAGAGGGGTATATACAAAAGGTACTAAGCGATTTTTCAATCAATGTGACAGAGATGTTCCGGGATCCTTCTTTTTTTAAGGCTTTTCGGAATGAAGTTGTCCCGATGCTTAAGGAATTGCCGGAGATCAGAATTTGGCATGCAGGCTGTTCGACCGGGGAAGAAGCTTACTCCATGTCTATTTTGATGGAAGAAGAGGGATTGGGGGAACGAACGAAGATTTATGCTACAGACATCAATGAAAAGGTGCTTAAAAAAGCAGAGAGCGGAATAATTCCGCTTCAAAAAATGCAGCTCTATACAAAGAATTACATTATAGCAGGCGGGAAAAAATCCTTTTCTGAATACTACACAACCGATTGTGAAGCAGCTTACCTGAATACATCCCTTCTTGATCGAATGGTATTTGCTCAGCATAATTTGGTGACTGATGGTTCCTTTAATGAATTTCATGTGATTATCTGCCGTAATGTGATGATCTATTTTAATACTGACCTGCAGCGCCACGTAATTAATCTATTCAATGAAAGCCTTAGTATGGGAGGAATTCTGGGGCTTGGAAGCAAGGAAGCACTGCGGATGGATGACCCTGTTTTTGAAGATATCAACCTGCAAGAAAAGATTTTCAGAAAAATATCTGATGTAAAAAATAAAAACAGAGTGCAGATCCTGTCTTGAGGGACTGCACTCTGTTTTTTGTTTGTATAGGCTGTTTTTGCAGGAAAACAACGGCCAATAATGATAAGCAAAGAAATATTATGTATACATCCTAATCTGCCTGAATCAAAACAACACACATATCGTCATCAGCGCTGGCCTGCTGTTGCTTAGTCAGTATCATATCGATTGGCTCTGCTGTTTTGGCTGCATTCCAGTAAAAGGACGCGAAGCGCTGAAGATACTCATTGGGATTGAGATTGTTCTGCTCTACTGCTTCCTCAACACCATCTGTAAACAATAGCAGCTGAATTGAATCTGTATAGGGGATCGTTTCTTTTTGAATAGTAATATCTTCAAAAAAGCCGACTGCACACATATTGCTTGATAAGCTGAACATTTCATTTTTATCAACAAGAGCATATCCGGCTGGGTGCCCGGCATTTACATACTCAATAGTTTTGTCTTTTTTATTGAGAACAAGATAAATGGCTGTAAAGTAATATGGAATACGCTGATTACGCTGATTCAGTGAATTCATCCAGCGATTCAATTCCTGCATGACATATTCGGGGTCACTGCATGTTCTAATGGCATCTCTGAGAACAGAAGAGATAAACATGCATACGAGGGAAGCTGAAATTCCGTGGCCCATCATATCAAGCTGTATGGCGGCATACCGGTGTTCATCTATTTGATGCCAATAATACATATCCCCAGCGAGTTTATTGGCTGGCAGGTAGGAAGCCTTTAAAAGCGTTTGTTCATGATAAATCGGCTCGCTGAGCATGCTGGTTTGTACCTGCATGGATAAATCCAATTCATTTTTAATTTTGTTTTCCTGCTCCTTATGCCAATCTTTTTCATATTTAAGCCGTAAGGCAGCCCGAATACGGGCAAGCAGTTCCGTCTTATTAATAGGCTTCATTACATAATCGGTTCCGCCGGCATCAAGAGCTTCTGCAACCTTATTCGAGTCCTCCAATGCAGTGACAAAAATCACCGGAATATCCTTCAAAAGCGGGTTTTTCTGAAGGCGGCGGCATGCTTCAATTCCATCCATTTCGGGCATCATTATATCCATCAGAATCACGTCTGCTTTTATATCAGCTGAAGATGGTGAATACCCCTGAAGATGCAAAAACATATCCTTTGCAGAAGAAAACGTTAAATGTTCTGTATACCCGGCGCGTTTTAATATATGTTGGATTACAAATAAGTTGGCTTGATTATCGTCCACAACTAGGATTCTCATAGGCTTTTTCCTTCCCGTGTTTTTGCGATTTAAATCATTATATAAATATCCTTAACATATACCCTATTGTGAAAGAGTGGAAACCACAAATTTTGATTATTTTTTGCTCTAGCTAAACCAAAAAAATATATAATGATTGTAAGCGTTTTCTTTTATTTTCTTAAAATAATATTATTTAGCTATGTAATCATAAAAAACAAGAAAAAATATTATATTTGGATATTATAATGTATTTTTATAGTGAACATTTGTATTTTTAGAGTGGAATTCTCTATTGATTTCTGTGAGGATAAGAGTAAAATAAAGATTAAATTTTCAGAGATTGGGAGATGTCATGATGAAAGTGGTGAAGTTCGGAGGATCTTCTTTAGCATCAGGAAAGCAAATCGAGAAGGTATTCAATATTGTAAATGCAGATCCAGAGCGGAAGATCGTTGTTGTCTCGGCTCCTGGAAAGCGATTTTCAGAGGATGACAAGGTTACTGATTTATTAATCGCATGTGCAGAGAAACGGATTCAAGGGGAAGCAGCAGGTGATTTGGCTGAAGCTGTGTTGGATCGGTATCACCAAATCGCTGATGAATTAGAGCTTGGTCCGGAAATTAAAGATATCATCAGGGAAGATCTTATTGAGAGGCTTTCCAGTGATACGCATGATCCTGAAGTTTTCATGGATTTGATTAAAGCGAGCGGTGAAGATAACAACGCTAAGCTTGTAGCAGCCTATTTTCAGCAGCAGGGAATAAAAGCAAAATATGTAAGCCCAAAAGAAGCGGGATTGCTTGTCAGTCCGGAGCCCGGCAACGCTCAAGTGCTTCCGGAAGCATATGACAGGATATTTGCATTAAGGGAGCAGGACGGGATCATTATCTTTCCGGGTTTCTTTGGATATAGCAGGGATGGCCGCGTCTTTACTTTTTCAAGAAGCGGGTCGGATGTGACAGGCTCCATTTTGGCCGGTGCAGTTAAAGCGGATTTGTATGAGAACTTTACAGATGTGGATGCCGTTTATTCAGTTAATCCATTTATTGTGGAAAGTCCTAAAGAAATCAAAGAACTGACATACCGGGAAATGCGGGAGCTTTCCTATGCAGGCTTTACTGTCCTGCATGATGAAGCACTTGTGCCGGCATTTCGGGCCGGAATTCCTGTGCAAATAAAAAATACTAATAATCCGTCTGCTCCCGGCACCAGGATTGTGAACGAACGGGATAACACGAACGGACCTGTGATCGGGATTGCCAGTGATCAGGGATTCTGCAGCATTTACGTCGGCAAATACTTAATGAACAGGGAAGTAGGCTTTGGGAGGAAGCTGCTGACCATCTTAGAAGAGTATGGCCTCAGCTATGAGCATACACCATCAGGAATTGATGACATTTCCATTATACTGCGGGAAAACCAATTTACTGATGGGATGGAGAAAGAAATTCTGAACCGCATACAGCATGAGCTTCATGCAGATGAAGTGAAAATTCAGCACAGCCTTTCACTTATTATGGTGGTTGGAGAGGGGATGCGCCAGAACATTGGAACGATGGCCCGTGCCTCCAAAGCCCTCGCTAAAGCGAAAGTCAATATGGAAATGATCAATCAGGGCTCCTCTGAAGTGAGCATGATGTTTGGCGTCCAGGCAGTGGATGAGGAGCGTGCGGTACAGGCGCTTTATAATGAGTTTTTTGCTGCGGTGGCAGTGGTTTGAAATTTATCTGAAAGGCAAATCTGGTTATACGAAAATAAAAAGAGTGTATCCGAAAGTAGAATGGTTTATCTGAGAGTAAGTAGACTATATTATGCAAATAAATCAAACGTTTGATTGAAAAAGCTCGGGGTATCAGCCTGGAGCTTTATTTTTTTTGCATGAAAAATCTGAAGATAATCAAAATAAGAAGGTGTTTTTTGAATAGGAAGGAGATAAGGAAATGAAAAAATTACTGATTATAGGATTACTGCTGCTTATACCTCTGAATATGTTTGCAGCTTCGGGCATTGCAGTTGCACAACAACCGTGCCTCACCCAATCAGAGGTAAAGTTTGAAAACGAATTCCGCAAGCTTTGGATCAACCATGTGTTATGGACAAGCAACTACATTACAAGTGCCACAACAGCAGGAGCAGAGGATCAAAAGCAGGTATTGGCCCATCTGCTTAAAAATCAGGAGGAAATAGGGAATGCCATAAAACCTTATTACGGTAAAGCTGCGGGAGCTAAGCTGACAGAACTGCTTAAACAGCATATTGTTATTGCTGGCGATATTGTGGAAGCTGCCAAGAACGGTCAGGGAGCAAAGGTGAACGAGCTGAACAAGAAGTGGTATCGCAATGCGGATGGGATTGCTGCTTTTCTAAGCGGAGCCAATCCAAATCTGAAAAACGAAGATTTGAAAAAACTGCTCTATAAGCATTTGGAATTAGTAACAGACGATCTGACAGCTAGTCTTGTTAAGGATTGGGATGCCAGAATTGTGGCAATTGATGATGGAGTAACACATATTATCATGATGGCTGATGCCATTTCTCATGCAGTTGTGAAGCAATTCCCGGACAAATTCAAGAGGTAAACACAATAGGCTTCAGCACATGCTGGAGCTTCTTTTTTTTTCCTTTGACAAAGCAGCCTGTCTCATTATAAGCTATTTAGCGTGCCGAAAAAAATAATGTAAATTTTTCACATATATAAGGGGGGTATCCGTTTTGTCTGTGGATCAAAAGAAAAAGATGATTATTTTGATGATCAATATGTTTATTGCAATCGGAAGCTTTGGGATTATTATTCCAATTTTGCCGGCTTATCTGGAATCCATCAACCAGGGAGGAACAGCAGCAGGCCTGATGATTGCCATTTTTGCGGGTGCCCAGCTGATTTTTTCACCTATTGCTGGGAAATGGGCTGACCAGTACGGCCGCAGAAAGATGATTATTTACGGGTTAGCTGGTTTGACATTATCCATGCTTGTCTTTTATGCAGTAGATTCCATTTGGCTGCTTTACTTTTCACGTGTCATTGGAGGCATTGGAGCTGCATTGCTGATTCCGGCTATCTTTGCTTACATTGCTGATATTACTACCATGGAGCAGCGTGCAAAAGGGAATGGCCTTGTATCAGCTGCGATGTCACTTGGAATTGTGGTTGGACCTGGGATAGGCGGGTTTTTGGCAGACTTCGGCCTGAAAATGCCATTTCTGATTTCAGCGCTTGTATCGCTAGTGGCTGTTCTATTCTCCATTGTGCTCCTCAAAGAAAGCAGCACATTGCAGACCGTGTCAGGAGAAATGTCAGAAGAGGAACCAATGGTCAAGAAGCTGGCAATGTCTGTTAAGAAGCCTTATTTTATTCCGCTGGTCATTACTTTGGTGATGAGCTTTGGATTAATGGCTTATGAATCAGTACTGGGACTTTATTTGGATAATGAATTTGCTGCCACTCCGCAGGCAATTGCGGTTATGGTTACTTCGACTGGGATCATTAGTGTTATTGTACAGTTGTTTGTAGTCGATCGGGTGGTTAGGAAATTAGGAGAAGGAAAGGTATTAAATATATTTTTGGCTGTTGCAGCATTAGGATTCCTAGTCTCACTGTTTGCAGGCAGCTATGCACTTTTCTTCGTTATTTCTCTGATCATTTTCCTTGCAACTTCCATCCTGCGTCCGGTACTAACCACATTAATTTCAAAAATGGCCGGTAATGAACAGGGATTTGCGATGGGAATGAACAATGCATATATGAGCATTGGGAACGTTCTGGGACCAACGATCGCCGGTGTACTTTACGATGTGCGGATAACCTATCCGTTTGTTCTCGGTCTCGCATTATTGATCGTTACCTTATTTATCACGATTGCCTGGCAGAAAAGGGAGCCTAAACCTAAAGCCGCTGTATAGAAAAGAGCTTGGAGACCTTGTCTTCAAGCTTTTTATTATTCTTGGAGTAAATTACTATTAAGCAAAACTTGGAATTGTGGCAACTTTGTGAAAGAAACCTAGTTCGATTGACATAATATAAAAAATGTATTATTCTGAAAATAACAAAAATATTAAGCGAATGACGGCTGCGGGAGAGAGCATATAATAGCCACCGAAGGAGCAAGCTTCAAAAATACCCTTGAAGCCAATCTCTCAGGTAGACAGAACCGCAGTCGGACGCATCTCTGGAGAGCGCGCAAGGACATTGCGACACCAAAGGGGTCAAACTCTCAGGTAAAAGGACAGAGAAGGGGGATAAAAAAGCCGCCTTTTTTCTGTCCTTTTTATATGGATGGCAAGGCATTTGGAGGAATTTAATAATGAATACAAATGTTAACGCAAACCGTGCGACATTGCTGATATCCTGTCCGGAGAGACCGGGCATAATCTCCACAGTCTCTAACTTTCTGCTGGAGCATAAAGCGAATATAGTCCATTTTGACCAGCACACAACCGATCCGCTGGCAGGCATCTTTTTTATGCGGATTGAATTCGATATGAATGATTTTGACGAGTCCTTTTCAAAACTTAAAGAGGATTTGCCTGAAATGGCAAGGGAATATTCAATGGAGTGGAAGCTGAGCGGCAAAGGCGAGCGCAAGCGGATGGCCATATTTGTTTCTAAGATGGATCACTGTCTGCTCGAGCTGCTGTGGCGCTGGAAATCGAAGGAGCTTGAGGTGGATATTCCCCTGGTGATCAGCAATCATCCCGACATGAGGGAAGTGGTAGAAGGGTTTGGAATACCATATCATCATGTCCCGATTACGCCGGATACTAAAGCAGAAGCCGAGTATAAGGCAGTAGAGCTGCTCGATGGAAAAGCGGACTTCATTGTACTGGCGAGATATATGCAGATTCTTTCGCCGAGCTTTATTTCCAAATTCCCAAACAGGATTATCAATATCCATCACAGCTTTCTACCGGCCTTCGTGGGAGCCAATCCTTATGCACGGGCGTTTAACCGCGGAGTCAAGCTGATTGGGGCAACCGCTCATTATGTAACAAATGATTTGGATGAAGGGCCGATTATTGAGCAGGATGTCCTGCGGGTTAATCACCGGCACACTGCCCAGGATCTCAAAATTGCCGGCAGACATGTAGAGAGGCAGGTCCTCGCACAGGCAGTCGCCTGGCACGTCGAGGACAAAGTCATAGTGCATGGCAATAAGACGATTGTTTTTTAAGAAGCACTGACAAAAAAAGATCTTGCATCAAGAAGATTACCAACATCATGAGAGAAGGTGAGTAGAAATGAAAAAGAAAAAATTATCAATGCTTGAATTGATTAAGGTTAATAAAGAAGAACTTTTAAAAGATCGCAGTGAGCTTGAGAAGATCGAAAAAAAGTTAGACGATAAATATGCGGATGCACAGTAAAAAGCAAACCCGGCCTGGGAAAAAAAGGGCCGGGTTTTTAAATGAATTAAAAACGCCCAGGGGATCCCCCGGGCGCCAACTTCTTATTTTTGTCTAAAGAAATCTGTGAAAGCATGGTACATTTCCATTCCCTGATAAAAGAACAGGCTGGAAGCTGTTAATGAAAATAACCCAATCATTAAAAATCTAATCCACATTATGTCTTCCTCCTTTAATTGTTTTGCTGGACAATTAAGGAGCTTGAATAACATAATTCGCCTCGTAGAAAATTGGAGTATAAAATATCTTTTTCCTGCGGGCATTGTGCATAGCACTATAAACAAAAAGGATAACTGTCAGAATTGTAATGGATAAAGAGATGATATCCAAAGTGAAGATATGCTTTTTGGGATCATCTTTTGATAGGAAGCTCTCGGTAAAGTCTGAAACGGTTACCGCTTTGCTTTGGTCCATCGGAATGTCATTATAATGGACACCAGGATATTGGGTAATGAGAAAGGATAAAAACACAGACAGCAGTAATAGTGGCATTACCTGACGTTTCCTCATTCCCTCACCCCTTTTCAAGATTATAACTATCATCATAACCACTATTTATAGATTAGTAAACTAAAAGATTTTGACAGGATTCAACTGTTTTTTTATTACTGGCAGGGGGGAATCAGGAATTCAAAGGAGTATTTCATGAAATGGGTAAGGTAATAATAAAACACGCATATATGTGAATTATTTCACATAATGTTCATTATTGAATAATCCATAAGATTAAAAAGTATATTATATTAATACTGTACTTATATTGTTTAAATAATTTTAAATGCCCTCAAGGAGGCACTATACATCATGAAAAAAATATTTCAGTTATTATTAATATCAGGCTTAGTCATGACACCTTTTTTTACAAACGCTCATGTGAAATGGTTCACGAATGTGACCCCTCAAAAGGAAACCATTGAAAATATATTATCACCTTTATTTATGGGACTGGCCCTGGCAGCTGCGTTTGTCCTTGCGCTAATGACATTGATTATCCCAAAAACATCGCAATGGGCCAAAGTCCAAATGCTTGATGACTGGCTCTCAGGGTTCCGCAAATATAGCAGATATATCTTGAAGTATGGAACTGCTGCGGCGTTAATCATCCAGGTAACGAACGGAACATTGTTTGCGCCTGAATTTCATTTAACCAACACGATTGCTACGATATTAACGTGGGCAGCGATTGGCTTTCTGCTAATTCCTCATCATATTTCAACAAAGGCTGGGGCTGTTATTTTACTGGGGCTGTTTGTATACGTAACGATGTATAATGGGATTTTCCATATGCTTGATTATGGATATTATGTTGCCATTATTGGAGTCCTCATGGTCGGCAGCACGAAGCTTGAGAAGGTTGGATTTCCATTCTTATATTTGGGCACAGGTTTATCTTTATGCTGGGTTGCTGTCGAAAAATGGGTCTATCCAAGCATGTCTCTGGATATTGTAGCCAATCATGGAGTCCCGACATTCGGCTTTGCACCTGCTGCATTCGTTGTTATGGCTGCATTCATTGAGTTTGTAGTCGGTTACCTTCTTGTAGTAGGGATTCTTAACCGAGTAGTTGGCTTCGTCGTGACTGTTATTTTCATCACGACCACAATGCTGTTTGGCATGACAGAAGTGATTGGGCATTTTATGATCCATATTGTGCTGATTATTTTCATCATTGAAGGGGTGTCTTTCTATAACCCGCCGATCAAGCTGCACAAAACCAAAACAGATCAATTTGTGTTTGTATTCCTGAACTTTATTTTCGTCCTTGCGACATTCATTTTAATTTATTACCGGTTTGCTTAAGCATTGACAATTTCAACAAAATGGAATACGATTAATTTAAATAGTTGAATAGTTTCTCCTAAAGGGGAGTAGCTTTTACAGCAGAGTCGTCATTTCGGAGTTAAGAGCTCCCGGCTTTGTTGGCAACCTAAACGTTGTTAGCAAGACCTTTGCCTGTTTCAGGTAAAGGTCTTTTTTGTTTTTTTAAACCTTTACCGCTTGCTGGTAGAGGTTTTTTTATTGCCTGATTTAGCTTGGTAATGAAAATCCTCAATCGACATAACTGCAGGGAAACAGTGCGAAGCTTTCAATACTTAAAAAAATAGAAGGAAAGGAGACCACGATGAAAAAAGCTAAGATATCATTTGCTGAATTAATGAAGAAAAACAAAGAAGAGTTGCTGAGAGATCAAGCAACGATTGAGAAAATCGAAAAGCGTATAGACGAAAAATACACAAAGGTGAAATAAGGGAGGGTGCTTAGATGGAATTATCACTAATACTTGAGTATGGATGGGTGCTGCTGCTGCTTGTGGCGCTGGAAGGTTTATTGGCTGCTGATAATGCGCTGGTTCTTGCGATTATGGTTAAGCATCTTCCGGAGGAACAGAGGAAGAAGGCTTTGTTCTACGGGTTAGCCGGAGCGTTTGTATTCCGCTTTGGATCGTTATTTGCAATTTCATATTTAGTAGATGTATGGCAGGTTCAAGCGATTGGAGCACTTTATCTTCTGTTCATCGCGGCTAATCACATATTAAGAAAGTTTCTTGTGAAAAAAGGCGAGGAAGAAGCGGAGATCACCGAACCCAAAAAACAATCAGGCTTTTGGCTGACTGTTTTTAAAGTGGAGCTTGCTGATATTGCTTTCGCTGTAGACTCTATTCTGGCTGCAGTGGCCCTCGCTGTTGCGCTTCCTGATTCAGGACTTGGCCATGTGGGCGGGCTTGACGGCGGTAAGTTCTTTGTCATCTTTGCCGGCGGTATGATTGGGCTAATCATTATGCGCTTTGCTGCAAACCTCTTTGTGGACCTTCTTCACAGGAGACCTGGTCTTGAGATTGCAGCGTTTGGTATTGTCGGATGGGTTGGTGTTAAATTGGCTGTCTATACAATGTCCCATCCTGCACTGGCAACCCTGCCTGAAGGATTTGCCAAGTCGACCGGATGGAAAGTTACTTTCTATATAGTCTTAATTGGTATCGCATTAGCTGGATGGTTCCTTTCTAAGGAAAAACAAGAAGTGCCAGCAGAGGAAAAAGCAAGCTAAGCTTAAACAGGGCGGAGATTCTCCGCCCTGTTTTTTTTAATGAACACAATTCAATCAAACGTTTGATTGAATTGCCCTGGACTTTATCAATGAATTTGAAAACATGAAGGGAATCAGCCGGTTCCGCAGCCAAGGGATTTTGATAAGATCGAATACTAAATCAAATTATCCACAATGATCATAAAGGAATAAAGAGACCCTGCCAGAGGTCTCTTCAGATATTATTCATGTCCATCATAAGAAAATACATATTATAGAATATAGGAAGTTTCCTAGATAGATGCGAAAATCCCCGATGCTTTGGCAACCACCTGATTCTGATCGTTGTAGATCAGGCAATCTGTGTGGCTGAGTGTCCGTCCTCTTTTCACAAGATGAGCATCGGCAACTAAATATCCACCTGTGGCCCCCTTTAAGAAACTGACCTTCAAGTCAGCGGTTACCACGGATTGCATCTGGTTTTCATTCGGCTCAAAGATATTCCCCATTGCTACGTCCGCAAGTGTGGAAATGATCCCTCCGTGCACCAGTCCAGCGCTGTTAATAAAGAGCGGCTGTATGGGCAATGTGACTTTCATTTTGCTTTCACTGATTCTTTCGTAATGGAATTTCAGAAATTCATCAAAAGGCTGTTTGATTAGCATTTATTACACTCCAATTTATTATAGTTAAAATGGTTATTCCCGATTTTTTGTGAAATCCCTGCTAATTTACAGAGAAGAGACTCTAAAATTGTTTCATAGTTTCTTAAAATCTAAAAAAATGATATTATTTTCAATAAATTCAAAAAAAGGCAGGGCTGGATGATGGCAAATGTAGAGAATATTAGATTCGCAGAAAACTTTCCTATTTCATTTAAGGAATTGGAAGAAGAAGCAGAGAAAGTAATGGGAGCAGGAGGATTTGGCTACGTCCAATCCGGAGCCGGCGGGGAAGAAACACTGAAAAAGAATATCGAATCCTTTGCCAAATACTCAATTGTCCCTAGAATGCTGAGGGATGTTTCAGTGCCGGATATAAGTGTGAATTTATTTGGTAAAACGTATCCTTATCCGGTATTCCTTGCGCCTATAGGAATGCAGCGGCTTGAACACAGTGAGGGTGAACTGGCATCTGCCCGGGCGGCAGCTTCGTTTGGAGTTCCTTTTATCCAGAGCACAGTATCCAGTTATTCCATTGAAGAAATTGCTACTGCAACAGGCTCGAGTCCAAAATGGTTCCAATTATATTGGTCCAATTATGAAGAAGCCTCCTTCAGTATGGTTCGCCGTGCGGAGGAAGCGGGGTATGAGGCAATTGTGTTAACGGTTGATACAGTGATGATGGGATGGAGGGAAGCCGATTTAAGAAACAATTTTTCCCCGTTAAAGCTTGGTTATGGTAAAGCAAACTATGAAAGCGATCCGGTCTTTATGGCTTCTCTCCAGGACGGTGATGTCGTACAGGGAATCCTTGATAATATTCATCATCCAACATTAAGCTGGGAGCATATTTCCAGATTAAAAGAGAAAACCAGCCTGCCAATTTTATTAAAGGGCATTCTCCACCCTGAGGATGCCAGGCTGGCCGTTGAAAGAGGGATAGACGGAATCATTGTCTCCAATCATGGCGGCAGACAGCTTGATGGAGTGATTGCGGCGATTGATGCCCTTGAACGGATTGCAAAGGAAGTTAAAGGAAGGATTCCAGTTCTGTTTGACAGCGGCATTCGCCAAGGTTCAGATATGGTTAAAGCTCTGGCACTGGGAGCTGACGCCGTTTGTCTGGGGCGGCCGTATGTGTACGGCTTGGCTATTGGCGGACAGGAAGGAGTTGAAAAAGTGCTGGCGAACTTTATAGAAGAAGCAAAAGTGTCGCTTTCTCTGGCAGGCGTGGGGAGCTTAAAGGATATAGCTGGACTGCGGTTAATTCGATAAGCCTGTCTAAAAAAAGTTTGGCTAGTTGACAGCGGAGACTGTGTTTAATAATATACCTATAGGGGTACGTGATTAATATGCCAATACTAAAGGAGATGCAGTCATGTTCGATTACACAGCTGAAACCGAAAAATCAATTGATGAAGCGATATCCTCACTGGAAGGAAGTCTGAAGGACGAAAAGTTCGGAGTTCTGTGGCAGTTTAATGTTCAGGAAAAGCTGCAGGAAAAAGGCTTGGAATATAACGAGGCATTCCATGTGTTAGAGGTATGTAATCCCAATGAAGCTCATCGCGTTTTAACACAGAATAAAATGGCCGGCTACTTCCTGCCTTGTAAAATTGTCGTCTATGAAGACAAGGGCAAAACGAAAATTGGGATGCCTAAGCCGACAAGTATGATTGAGCTAATCCATGACGAATCTGTTCAAAGCTTCGCAGCAGAAATTGAAGATCGCTTGATCCAATGCATCAAGAAAAGTTTATAAGCTAAAAGATTGATGACAGTGCCGGAATAATTTGATAAGCTTGAAACAGCTTATCAAATAAAATATCTATGTAACTACTAGGGGTGCCCCGAATGTGCGGGCTGAGAGGAAAGCGCTTATAGCTTTCCGACTCTTATGGACCTGATCTGGTTAATGCCAGCGGAGGGAAGTAGGATTTGACGATTCTGTCGATTCATACACTTAAACCAAGCCGGGTCCTTTGTGGAGATCCGGCTTTTTTGTATACATACTTCTCCCCTTGATAAGCAATCAGGCTGCCCTTTTAGAAAGGAGGTTTAGATGAACAGAACCCGATTGTTAACTTCGATGGCTTTATTTACGGCGATTGGAACAATAGGATCCCATTTGCTCTGGTTTCCGGCAGGTATAGCCAAGGCCTATCCGGTCCAGCATGCGGTAAATGTATTGGCCGCGGTGACCCTTGGACCACTGCCTGCAGCAGCCGTTGCTTTTATGATTGCTTTGCTTCGTAATTTGCTTGGATTCGGGACGCTGCTTGCGTTTCCAGGCGGCATGATCGGTGCATTTTTGGCTGGTGTCCTTTATTTGAAATTCGGCAGGAAAATTTGGGCTGCCGTTGGCGAGGTTTTGGGCACCGGTATAATCGGCGCATTGTTTGCTGTTCCGTACGCAAAGTTACTCATGGGAACTGAAGCTGGTGCATTTTTCTTTGTGCCGCCGTTCCTGGTCAGCAGCATTGCCGGTGCGGCGATAGGCTGGATGGTGTTAGCGAAGGTTAAAGAGAAGAACTTGGTTCAGAATATGTGATGATTTTGGGCTGGAAAAGCCACAAGTAAGAAAACGGTAAAAAAAATATTAAGTTAGAAAACTGCTAGGGGCGCTACGGCTGAGATAAGGAGCTTTTCCTTTGTCCCTTGGAACCTGATCTGGATAATGCCAGCGCAGGGAAGCGGTGAGGACCTCATTCTATTTCCTCATGCTTTTTCCCCGGCAGCTTCTGTATTAAATTTAGGAGGCTATTTTTTATGACTTTTTCAGAAATTCTGCGCAAGGAAAATGAAGATTTGTTTCAGCTGATATTTGAGCATCCATTTGTCCAGGGGATTGGGAGAGGGGATGTGCCGAAAGAGGCGCTTGCTCATTATATTAAAGCGGACTTTGAGTATTTGAATGCATTCATGCATATTTACGGAATTGCGATCTCAAAGTCCTCTGAACGTAAGGATATTGCATACTTTAACCAGCAAATAGATTTCGTATTGAACAGCGAAGTACACCCCCACCATAATTTCTGCCAGCAGATTGGGGTGGCTTACGAAGCATTGCAGGGATATCCGCTCCCGCCGACAGCCGATCATTATGTAAAGCATATGATGTATCATGCCCATACAGGCGGCATGGGTGAAATCCTCGCTGCATTATTGCCTTGCCCATGGACTTATTGGGAAATTGGGCTTGAGCTCATGAAGCAATATGAGCCGGATGTGAACCATCCGTTTTACCCATGGATCTCTTTTTATGCAAATTTAAGGGTCGAAGCTGTGACCATGAATATGAGAAACCGTTTGGATGAGCTTGCTGAAGCGGCATCACCGGAGGAAAGACTGCAGATGAAGGACGCTTTCCGAAAAAGCTGCCAGCTGGAGCTTGGCTTCTGGGAGATGGCTTATACCTGCGAAGAGTGGCCGACGGGTAATCCGGAAGCAGACAGTTAAGAAAAACGCCTGCAACTGCTTTATGGCAGTGCAGGCGTTTTTTTAAAATTCCATCTGTAGTGAGCGGTATGTATAGGATATATATTCCAGTTTTATTATGATAAAAGAAATTTTCTGTGTTAGAATATATGTGAATATATTCACAATGTGAAGGGGGAATAACTCATATTATGCTGGGATCAAAAATTAATACTGCCCTGCAGGCTTCCATTCTTTTTACCTTTGGATTTTGGCTTCTTTTTTTCTGATCATGGTTTTTTTGTACTGTTTATTCGGAAATGTTATATACGGCATTCCGGTTTCACTGCTTTCTGAGTTTCTAACCAGAAATCTGAAATTATGGCGGTTCCCTGCATCTGCATTTTTACATACCTTTTTAGCTGCTGTAACTTATTTTATTGTGGAAGTGTTTGCTTATTATGCTGTAATTGCTGCGGTTCTTTTCTTTTTAGTTGACGAATGGAGAAAGTGGGACCGTGAGATGCCAGGGGGCAGGAGAATTACCACAAATACAGCCGGGTTTCTCATCGCTTGCCTGCTGCCGGCAGGGTTCTTTTGGATGCTCCAGCAGGCTGATCTGAAAGAAAAAACGCATGACCTTTATCTAATTCCAAAAGGGTATACTGGTCAGGTTAGAATTGTTCATGAGATAGAGATTGCTCCTGCGCCTGAGACAGAAGGGGAGTATGATCTATTTCGGGTGAATGACAGGGGATATGCCATTACCTCTTTACCTCAGAGTGAAGGGTATATTGAAGACTTATACTTTTATGTGAATGACAAGGGAAAGCGTGAACCTATACCCGACAGCTGTATTTCTCATGGCGGAGCAGGCGGTATACAGGGAGATGGATATGACTATGCGTATACTTATTTTTCAGTTGGCTGTGAGGAGGACCTAGCTGATCAGGGCAATGGTCCAGGTATTGAGGATATTCTTTATGAAGAAGGATTAATCAATCAAACGTTTGATTGAAATAAACAAGACAGACTGAATGCATCAGTCTGTCTTGTTCGGAATTTATCGAAGTCTTACGGGCAGTAAGACTCGTAGTTTCGATTGATCGAAGTGCTAGCGAAGATCTTAGCGACACTACAACGTGACTAACAATCGGTGGAGAGATAAGGAAAACCCCACTGATTGATGTTTCACTTTATTTTGAATCCATTGGCAATGTGTTATGAAGATTTGGAGGTGCCGGCTTAAGCATTGGTTTGTCACCTTCAGGCTTCGGATTGCTTACATAATTGTATTCCCCCTGGCCATCAAGAGCTGGCCCCTGTGCCCATCTGCCAGTGCTGCTTTCTTCGCCTGCTGAGAAGTTGTAGAGTGTGTAAGCTACATCTGTGCGTTCATTTTCACGAGGGAAGGTACTAGGAACAAGCAGGCCTTCTTTTTCTTCAAGCTCTGCAATCGCAGCAGCCCATTGGTTTTGGTGGTAGGCATCTCTTGCAATCAGGACGGAAAGCAGATCCTTAATGCCCTTATCATCTGTCATCTCATATAGGCGTGCAGCCTGCACACGGCCCTGTGATTCTGCATTCAAGTTTGAACGGAAATCTGCTAATAAGTTTCCGCTTGCTGTAATATAAGAGCCCATCCATGGATTCCCTACACTGTCAGAAGGACGTGCGCCAAGTCCGGATACAATAGCGTGCTGAGGATTCATTCCTCCCATAATCGCCCCAACAACTGGATCCTTCGCTGCCTCTTCCTGCTGATTAATTGGAGCATTGTCCATCAGTCTCGCAACCATTGTAGCGAGCATCTCGACATGACCAATTTCCTCAGTTCCTATATCCAGGAGAAGATCACGATATTTTTCATTCCCGCGTGTAGCCCAGCCCTGAAACATATATTGCATGGCAACAGTCATTTCACCATATTGGCCGCCAATCAATTCCTGAAGCTTTTTGGCAAAAATGGGATCCGGACGTTCCGGTTTTGCTTCAAACTGCAATTCCTTTACATGAAAAAACATCTAAATTCCTCCATTCTATTAAACTGTTAAATGATAAGACTCTATATATTTGCCCAAGAATTCCAGAAAAAAACATAAATAATAAAAAAAGACGTGCACGCCGGCACGTCATTTCTTTAATAATAGATACATAAAATACGGAGCTCCGATAATCGCAACCATAATTCCAGCTGGCAGGCCATTCGGATCTGCCAGGTTCCGGCCAAGCGTGTCGGCAAATAATAGAAGCCAGCCTCCTAACAGAATAGCGATAGGAAGGAACAGCTGATTCCGTGGTCCGACAAGTGCTTTAGCCATATGAGGAGCAATTAGGCCGATAAAGGCAATTCCGCCGGTTACAGACACAGCTGAAGCTGCCAATGCAACGGCTGTCAGCAGAAGGGTGATCCGCTCTTTTTCAATGGATACTCCAATTCCGATGGCGACAGGCTCACTTAAGCTTAATAGATTCAAACGATTTGCTTTATATAAAGTGAATGGAATAAGCACAAGCAGCCAGGGAAGAAGTGCCCAGATGAAAGGCCAATCTGTTCCCCAGATATTCCCTGATAGCCATTTCGCTATGAAATCGACTTTCTCTCTCTCAGCTGAAGAAATCAGGACAATCATTACACCGGACAGCGCCATGGAAAACCCGACTCCGACGAGCACCATTTTAACTGGTTGAAGCCCCTCGTCTTTTTTATAAGAAAAAGCATAGATGAGAATAGCAGTAAGCAAGGCACCGAAAAATGCGCATAACGGCAGCATGTATACGAAAGTGCCTGCTTCAATCGGGATGAACAGAAAGAAAACGGCGATTGCAACCCCTGCACCTGAATTTATGCCGATGATGCCTGGGTCCGCCAGGTCATTGCGTGTAATCCCCTGTAAAATGGCACCGGATAGTGCCAGTGCCATACCGGCTAACACTGTGATAAATACTCTCGGCAGCCGTATGGAAAATAACACAAACTCCTCTTTAAAAGTTCCCTGTCCCAGGATGGTCGGGATTAACCGGTCATAGGAAAGGGATGCATAGCCTAATCCCATTCCAATAACAATGGTAACAATAATAAGTACGGATAAAAATGCCATTAAAATTCGCTGCTTTTTAACTAACTCCGGCTGAATCATGAGAACGCCTTACCCCCTTTATGAACAATGAACAGGAAGAAAGGCAGCCCCATTCCAGCAATGATGGCCGCAACAGGAGTTTCGTAGGGAGCATTGATGGTTCTCCCGAGTGTATCGGCAAGAAGCATGAATGTGGCTCCTGTGAGAGCTGACATGGGAAGAATAAAACGATAATCGGTACCGACTATAGCACGGACGATATGAGGCACCATCAATCCGATAAATGCCATATTGCCAACCAGTGCAACAGCTGCCCCTGCAAGCAGGGTGACTAAGATAAACAGGATGATTTTAATTTGTGTTGTATTCTGTCCCAAGCCTACTGCCACTTCTTCGTTTAAGCTTAGTATCGTAAGCTGCCTGGAAAGAAAAAGGGAAACGAGTATGCCTGCTGAGATAACCGGGACAATCATTTGCAGCTGGGTCCAGGATGTGCCGACGAGCCCGCCTGCAGTCCAAAGGCTGACATCCTTCGAAATTTTAAAGTAGATGCCGGTACCTTCAGCTATTGCAAAAAGGAAGGCAGAAACCGCCGCTCCGGCTAAAACGATTCGAATCGGAGAAAAGCCTCCTTTTTTCATGGCGCCAATACCGAAAACCATCCCTGCACCGATAGCCGCACCGATAAAACAGGCGAACAGGATTCCAATGTAATTAGCAGAAGGTACAAGAACAAGCGTTATGGCAAGTGCAGCATTTGCTCCGGCCGTTAATCCGAGCAGGCCTGGATCAGCAAGAGGGTTTCTTGTCATTCCCTGCATGATGGCGCCAGAGACGCTAAGAGCTGCTCCGACAAAAATGGCCGCAATTTCACGGGGCAGACGGATTTCACGAATGATGGAGATTTTTTCTCCGGAAGCATTGGAGGTTATTGCAAGCCAAACATCTCTGACAGTAACTTCGGCGGCCCCGAACACACAAGCAGCCACAAACATGCCGGCAAAAATTATGAAGGCTGCTGCAAGTTTTAATATAAATGGAATAAAGGGTTGAGCGTCTTTAGTCATTGTACGTCCATCTTTCTTCGGGTTTATTTTTAAGGGACTGTCTTTTTAAATAGGAAAGAGGAATTCCTAAAAATTAAGAATTCCTCGTGAGTATTAGTTTTCTAAAAATGATTCCTTAAAGAACTCCAGCTGTGCATCAAGTGTGATTGGATCACTGAAGGAAGCGCCATTGCCTTCCATTTCAAAAACACGATTATTTTTCACAGCAGGAATATTTTTGTACGTATCGGTTTCCTGGAATGAATGGTCTGCATCAGAGTATTTGCTTATAATCATATAATCTCCTGCATATTCTGGCAAGACTTCAGCTGAAATAGCATAGTAGCCATCTTTTAAGGCCATTTCCTTAACCTTTTCAGGCATTTTTAAGTCCATTGCCTGGTACAGGATTTCAGTCCCCCGTGCCCAGTTATCGCCGAAAACATAAAGCTGTTTGTCGAAGATTTCAAATACAGAAACGGTCGCATCTTCACCAATTTTTGCACGAATGTCTTTCCCGGCTGCTTCCGCGCGCTGTTTGAAATCAGCTACCCATTTTTTTGCTTCTTCCTCTTTATTAAGCAGCTTGCCGATTTCCTCATGCTGGGAAAGATAATCTAATTTACCCCATGTATATGTTACAGTTGGTGCAATTTCCTTGAGTTTATCGTAGTTTTTAACAGTAGATAAGGCAATAATCAAGTCTGGTTCTAATTCGATTATTTTTTCTAAGTTATCTTCAGATACTTCTTCAGCATCCTTCAATTGTTCTTCAAAACGGGGATTATTTTTGGACCAGGTATCCACGCCGACAATATTTACGCCCAATTGCATAACATTTCCTGTGAATCCTGAAAGGAGAACAACTCTCTTAGGATCAGCCGGGACTTCTACCGGTCCAGTTTCAGATTCATATGTGATCGTACCTGATTTTTTATCTTCCTTTGGTTCAGATGAGCTTGTATCTTTTTCTTCTGTATTGCCGCAGGCGCTAATTAGCAGAAGCAGCAAGATCGTAAATGGGATCAATAGTTTCTTCATGTTGGTTTTCTCCTTTTAATAAATTATAAGTTATACACATTGGCTTGTTTGTGCGAGGATCGCGTCCAATGACTGCATCAATATTGAACACCGTCCTTAAAACATCCTGTGTAATGACTTCTTCATAGCTTCCAGATTTAACAATCTCACCATCTTTTAATGCGACGATATGGTCGGCAAAGCGGGCTGCCTGGTTTAAATCATGGAGGACCATTACAATGGTGCGCTCCTGTTCCGCGTTCAGCTTTTGAAGAAGTTCGAGAACTTCAAGCTGGTGTGCCATATCTAAATAGGTGGTAGGTTCATCAAGGAAAATGATATCGGTTTCCTGTGCGAGTGCCATGGCGATCCACACTCTTTGGCGCTGGCCGCCTGATAAAGAATCAACTGGCCGGAACTTAAATTCTTTAGTGCCTGTTACTTCGAGTGCCCAGTCGATCACTTCATAATCCCTTTTCGTCAATCTTCCAAATCCCTTTTGATAAGGGAAGCGACCATATGAGACTAGCTCGCCTACTGTTAAACCGCTTGCACTTTCAGGTGTTTGAGGCAAAATAGCCATCTTCTTGGCGAGGATTTTTGTATTTTCCTTTGAAATGTTCTCCCCATCCAGGATAACAGTGCCTGACTGATGGGAAATAATGCGTGTAATGGCCTTTAAAAGGGTTGATTTCCCGCAGCCATTTGGACCAATGATTGTTGTGATTTTCTTATCTGGAATCTGGACGCTTAGATCCTTTACAATTAGCCGTTCGCTATACCCAATGTTCAAGCCATCTGTATATAGACGGACCATTATGTAACCTCCGTTTATATGTGAATTTTATTTAAATTAGTGATAATGATTATCAGTGTCGGTTCCTTTTTACTATAAGTCTAGTTAAGTTATAAGTCAACAGTATTTAAAGGAAATGTATAATGGGAAATTTTCATTGTCAAAAGAGAAGAAAGGACGTATAGTTGAAGTGAGAATGATAATCAATAATAATTGGTTATGGGAGTGAACGGAATGAAACAGATGGAGATCTTTGATATAACGGTTATTGGAGGAGGTCCGGCTGGTCTTTACTCCACTTTTTACAGCGGTTTAAGGCAAATGAAAACAAAACTGATTGAATTTCAGCCGCAGCTGGGAGGAAAGATCCATGTGTATCCCGAAAAGATGATTTGGGATGTCGGGGGGCTGACTCCTACTCCGGGAGCAAAGTTGATTGAACAGCTGGTTGAACAGGGGCTGACCTTTAATCCGACGGTTGTCTTAAATGAAAAGGTGGAATCCATCAGTAAGAATAAAGATGGAGTATTTGTTTTGACAGGATCTTCAGGAGAAGAGCATTATTCAAAAACAGTGATTGTGGCCGTTGGCAGCGGAATTCTTAAGCCGCAAAAGCTGCAGATTGAAGGTGCAGAGCGCTTTGAAGTCTCTAATTTAAATTACACAGTCAAGTCTCTTGCACATTTCAAGGATAAAACGGTGATTGTGTCAGGAGGAGGCAATTCGGCAGTAGACTGGGCCAATGAATTAGAGCCTGTTGCCAAGCAGGTATACATCACTTGCAGGCGGGATGCGCTAACTGGCCATGAGGCTCAAGTATCACAGCTGATGAATAGTTCGGTTATCTGCATTAATCATACGTCCATCACCAAATTAATAGCAGGCGGGAATCACGAGAAAATTGAGCAGGTGGAATTGACGAATAATGAAACAGGTGAGGTCTCATATCTTGCTATCGATGAAGTGGTCATTAACCATGGATATGAGCAGGATACGGAACTCTTGAAAAATAGCAATTTGAATATTGATATGCTGGAAGATTTCTATATTGCTGGCAATGCAAACAGTGAGACATCAGTTGAAGGGCTTTATGCTGCAGGGGATATTCTTAAGCATGACGGCAAGCTTCACTTGATTGCGGGAGCCTTCCAGGATGCTGCGAATGCAGTAAATAAAGCGAAGCAGTACATTGAACCTGATGCAGCCGGGGCAGCCATGGTTTCATCACACAATGATGTTTTTATAAAACGGAACAGGGAATTGGTGAAGCAGCTGGTTCGCTAGGGAAAAAATTTAAGTGCACATAAATTTTTTTATCCGCACAGAAAATCAGGTTATGCGCACAGAAAAATTTTTATCCGCACAGAAAATAAGGCTATCCGCACATAACCTGAATAATGAACTGAAATTAAGACGAAAAAGCAGTAAAAAACCGGCCCACACAATGTTAACGGGTTCGGTTCAGAGGGAGAAAACAGTAAATAGTAATACATTTGGAGGTTTAAATCGCAAGCGATTTAGAACCTCCTTTTTTATTATTAAATCAATGTTTGTTTCACTTTATTATTACA
>NZ_JAMBOJ010000056.1 GCF_023715565.1 Cytobacillus firmus
CCAGTAGAATCTGCGGAGCGAAATTTTTGAAGTAGTGGAAGGGGCCCCCTTCCACTACTTCAAAAACATAGAGCTAAATAACTTGTTTTTCCTAGGAATGAATTTACACAAAATAGTGGACTTGACTCAGGAGGCTGGTAGTTAGAGTCGGAACCTGATCCAACTTCGGACAGAAACAGCAGAAACCGGTCGTTAGCGTCAGAACCCGGCTCCACTTCGGACACAAGGAGCAGGAATCGTGTAGTTAGCGTCAGAACCCGGCTCCACTTCGGACACAAGGTGAAGGAACCGTGTAGTTAGCGTCAGAACCCGGCTCAACTTTGGACACAAAAAGCAGGAGGCTGGTAGTTAGAGTCGGAACCTGATCCAACTTCGGACAGAAACAGCAGAAACCGGTCGTTAGCGTCAGAACCAGGTTCCACTTCGGACACAAAAAGCAGGAGGCTGGTGGTTAGAGTCAGAACCCGGCTCAACTTCGGACAGAAACAGCAGGAAGCGTGTAGTTAGCGTCAGAACCCGGCTCCACTTCGGACACAAAAAGTAGAAACTGTGCCCACAGAGTCAGAACCCGGCCCAATTTCAACCAGAGAGGCCGAAAAAGAACTCGCAGAGTCCAACTTGGCAAACTCAAATCAGAATCTTCTTACCGAAACCACACACTTTCTACTATAATAAAAAAGAGAATAGATAAACTCAGCGCACACCGCCAGATAATTTCAGGCGTACCTGCGCTTTTCTAAAATGGGGTGAGAAAATGAAATTAATTGTAGGGCTTGGGAATCCCGGCAAGCAATATGATAAGACGAGGCACAATATTGGATTTGATGTGATTGATGTTTTATCGGACCGGTTGAATATTCCACTGAATCAGGCCAAGCTGAAAGGCGTATTTGGTGCAGGTTATGTGAACGGTGAAAAAGTATTGCTGCTTAAGCCTCTTACATATATGAATTTATCCGGAGAGTCCATCCGGGCTGTTATGGATTATTTTGAGATTAATGATGATGAACTTGTAGTCATCTATGATGATCTTGATCTTCCTGTAGGCAAGATTCGGCTCCGCCAAAAAGGGAGCGCAGGAGGCCACAATGGGATCAAGTCGACAATCGCACATGTGGGAACACAGGAGTTTAACAGAATCCGGGTCGGGATCGACCGTCCGCCAAGCGGCATGAAGGTGCCGGATTATGTGCTCGGCCGCTTCACGAAAGAAGAACAGGCCATCATGAACGAAACGGCTAAAAAGTGTGCAGATGCCTGTGAGGAATGGTTCAAAAAACCATTTTTACAGGTAATGAACGATTTTAATCAATAATCTTCATATTTTATTAATCTTATCATAGAATAATGTATCTCACCTTTGGCGGCAGCACAGAATGCGTGAATAAGTTCTTTGCCCCGAGTCCATACTAGGATATATGGACAGTTTAACGGGAGGGACAGGCATGTCTATTCATTATCATTGCCGCCATTGCGGAACAAAGATTGGTTCAATAGAGAACAGTTCTGTATACTCAGAACAGCTTGGCTTCCATAAGCTAAATGATCAGGAGCGCCAGGAGATGATCTCGTATGATCAGTCAGGAGATATGCATGTAAGAGCAATCTGTGAGGATTGCCAGGAATCACTCGAACGCAATCCGGATTATCATCAGCAGGACTTTATTATTCATTAACAAGCTTTGGAGGCAATCCAAAGCGTTTTTCTATTTCTGTTTTGAGGCATTATATATTTGATAGAAACCGTTCTATAGTTTCTTGTTGTATCCTTATGTTATTTAGTAAGATTAATGATAGAAGAAATGGAGTTTGCAGACTGTCAGTTTTTAGGCGCAAAGGGGCCTTGAATGACATCTGCCTTTTGGCGGTTAAACTGGCAGAGCACTTTTATAAAACAAATGAGCTTTTGAACGCTGAGAACTGCACGGCTCCAGCGCCTGTCCCTCGAGAATTACGGGGTAAAACAAGGCGCTTGCGCTTTTCTAAAAAGATAAGAAAGTATATTTTTAACGTTGAGAACTGTCTAGCTCCAGCGCCTACCCCCTCGAGGTCACAAGCTTGTCTTGTGCTTGCTGGGGGTGGGCAAGGCGCTTACGCTTTTCTTATAGGAGGGGCTTTCATGTTTGGTCTTAAAGAGATTATTAGCCGGCAGGATGATGTAAGTTCCATCTTGTCTGGCATTGAGGAAGGACTGCGGGAGCAGATGCTTGCCGGTTTATCAGGATCGGCACGCACCTTGTTTTTGTCTTCCATATATGAGCAATCGGGAAGGCCGATGCTTGTTGTGACGCACAACCTTCTGCAGGCACAGAAGCTATATGATGATATCGTCAATCTGGCAGGAGAATCGGAAGTATTTTTGTATCCTGCCAATGAATTGATCGCAGCTGAAATGGGGATTGCCAGCCCTGAGTTAAAGGCCCAGCGGATAGAAGCTTTAAATTATTGGAGTACAAATAAGACAGGTATCATGATTGTCCCGATGGCCGGGCTGAGAAAAATTCTTCCGCCTCCAAACCACTGGACACAATACCAGCTGTCTTTAAAAATAGGCGATGAATTGAATGATGATCAATTAAAAAGATTTGTTCAGATGGGCTATGTCCGTTCGGAGATGGTTTCTTCGCCAGGAGAATTCAGTGTCAGGGGCGGAATCATTGATATCTATCCACTGACTGAAGCGGATCCGGTAAGGATTGAGCTGTTTGATACGGAAGTGGATTCGATCCGGACTTTTTCTTTGGAGGATCAGAGATCAAAAGAAAAACTTACCGAGATTTCAATTGGCCCGGCAACCGAAATCCCTCTTGATCCAGAGCAATTCGAGAACATAATTGAAAAACTGGAAAAAGGTTTGGGAACAAGCCTGAAAAAATTAAAAGACGATAAAGCGAAAACGCAGCTGGCCCAGAATGTTGGCTACGAATTGGAACAGCTGCGAATGGGGAACAAGCCTGAACAGCTTTTCAAATACCTTTCGTTTGCCTTTGAGGAAGGAAGTAGTTTAGTAGACTATCTCCCTGCCAATGGCTTAATTTTCATTGATGAAATCAGCCGTGTTCAGGAAATGAACGACTCCCTGGATAAGGAGGAGGCTGAGTGGTATACAAGTCTTTTAGGTGAGGGCAAGATCATTCATGATGTGAAGGTATCCCACACGTTAAAAGAGTTTTTGCACCGTTCCAGGCATCCGATAACGTATATGTCGCTGTTTCTGAGACATGTGCCGAATACCAACCCGCAAAACATCATTAATGTCACCTGCAAACAGATGCAGAATTTCCATGGACAGATGCATGTGTTGAAAAGCGAGCTGGACAGATGGAAAAAAGGCAAATATTCGGTCGTATTCCTGGGCCCTGATGAAGAGCGGATCAAAAAGCTGAAGAGAGTGCTTGAAGACTACGAGATTGAAGCGGCATTTGTGAGTGTGAATGACCCGATTTTAACAGAGAAAATCCAAATTACAGAAGGCAGTCTGCAGACCGGATTTGAGCTTCCAGGGCAAAAGCTGGCCGTTATTACGGAAGAAGAGCTTTTTAACAAACGTACAAAAAAGAAGGCCCGCAGGCAAAAGCTTTCAAATGCGGAGAGAATCAAAAGCTATTCCGAACTGAAGGTTGGGGACTATGTCGTTCATGTCAATCACGGGATCGGAAAATACTTGGGGATTGAAACCCTTGATATTAACGGAGTTCATAAAGATTATCTCCATATCCGCTACCAGGGCAGCGACAAGCTGTACGTACCGGTAGAGCAGATTGATCTTGTCCAGAAATATGTCGGCTCCGAAGCAAAAGAGCCTAAAATTTATAAGTTGGGCGGAAACGATTGGAAGCGGGTTAAGAAAAAGGTTCAATCATCTGTTCAGGATATTGCGGATGATTTGATCAAGCTTTATGCAGAGCGCGAGGCATCAAAAGGCTTTGCCTTCAATCCGGATGGGGATATGCAAAGAGAGTTTGAAGCGGCCTTCCCTTACCAGGAAACAGAGGACCAGATCCGCTCCATCCATGAAATTAAGAAGGATATGGAGAGGGAGCGCCCGATGGACCGCTTATTATGCGGAGATGTGGGCTATGGGAAAACAGAAGTGGCCATCCGTGCTGCCTTTAAGGCGATTGCAGATGGAAAGCAGGTTGCCATTCTTGTTCCGACGACGATCCTGGCTCAGCAGCATTATGAAACGATGAGAGAACGATTCCAGGATTACCCGATCGAAATTGGGCTATTAAGCCGATTCAGAACAAAAAAGCAGCAGACCGAAACGCTTAAGGGCTTAAAGGCAGGGACTATTGACGTAGTTGTCGGCACACACCGGATTTTATCAAAGGATATCCAGTATAGAGATTTA
The DNA here is from genome assembly GCF_023715565.1 of Cytobacillus firmus. Classification (GTDB taxonomy): domain Bacteria; phylum Bacillota; class Bacilli; order Bacillales; family Cytobacillaceae; genus Cytobacillus; species Cytobacillus firmus_C. The sequence continues at coordinate 4,355 of NZ_JAMBOJ010000056.1, forward strand.
GGCCTGCTTGTTATTGATGAAGAGCAGCGCTTTGGCGTGACACATAAAGAAAAGATCAAGCAGCTTAAGACTAATGTGGATGTCCTTACTCTGACAGCCACACCAATCCCGAGAACCCTTCATATGTCAATGCTTGGCGTTCGGGACCTTTCCGTTATTGAAACACCTCCTGAAAACCGGTTCCCGGTTCAGACTTATGTGATGGAATACAATGGTGCGCTGGTTCGTGAAGCCATTGAAAGGGAACTGGCGAGAGATGGACAGGTCTATTTTCTATATAACCGGGTGGAGGATATAGAACGAAAAGCCGAGGAAATATCCATGCTGGTTCCAGATGCAAGGGTAACATATGCCCATGGGAAAATGACGGAAAATGAGTTAGAATCTGTTATGTTAAGCTTCCTAGAAGGCGAGTCCGATGTTCTCGTCAGCACAACGATTATTGAAACAGGCGTAGATATTCCCAATGTCAACACGCTGATTGTCCATGATGCAGACAAGATGGGTCTGTCCCAGCTTTATCAGCTCAGGGGCCGGGTTGGCCGTTCCAACAGGGTTGCCTATGCGTATTTTACGTATCGAAAAGATAAAGTACTGACAGAAGTAGCTGAAAAGCGGCTTCAGGCCATCAAGGAATTTACGGAACTCGGATCAGGCTTCAAAATTGCCATGCGTGACTTATCCATCAGGGGCGCCGGCAATCTGCTTGGAGCAGAACAGCATGGATTTATCGACTCGGTTGGATTTGATTTGTATTCACAAATGCTGAAAGAAGCGATTGAAGAACGGAAAGATAAGCTGGATGGCATCGAGGAAAAGCCGGCTAAAATTGAAATCGATCTGGATGTTGATGCCTATATTCCTGATTTCTACCTGTCTGATGGCCACCAGAAAATTGAAATGTATAAGCGATTCCGCGGAATTTCCTCTCTTGAAGATGTAGAAGAGCTTCAGGATGAAATGATCGACCGTTTTGGCGAATATCCGGATGAGGTAGGCTACTTATTCCAAATCGCCGAAATGAAGGCTTATGGCGAACTGGCAGGAGTCGAGATAGTTAAGCAATCCAAACAGGAAGTGCTGATTCTTTTAACTGAAAAGGCCAGCGAACATATAGACGGTCAGAAGATTTTCCAGATCACCAGCAAATATGGGCGGATGATCGGCCTGGGCATGGATGGAAAGAAGCTGAAAGCAGTCCTTCATATTAAAGGCGTCAAAACAAATGAATGGCTAAACATTGCCTACGAAGTGATTAAGGGAATGCAGGAAGCTAAGAAGGAACAAGAACATCCAACTGTGTAACTCTTGGACATCAATCTGTCAAAAAAATGAAATATTAGAAATGTTTATCTCGTTCTGACAAGGGTATTTTTAAGTGAAGACCATTTGGAATGTTTATCCGTAAATGGAATGAATAACATCTATGAGAAAAAGTTTTTGTGCACGTATATAACTTTCCATATGAAAGATACTAAGTTCAAACATGGCGATGCATTCATTTTCTCCCAATTATGGATCATAGCCAGAAGAGGAGAGAGCAAGTGCTGGCGCTGAAGAGAATGTCTAGCTCCAGCGCCTAGCCCCTCGAGTCATAAGCCAAATCACTCCACAAATCAAGATATCCTCCGTGATTCGACTTAGGCTTGCCGGGGCTGAACAAGGCGCTTCCGCTTTCCTAAAAATCATCAGATGAAAGTGAGGCAACGTTGGATGAAAGCAACAGGTATAGTTCGTCGTATCGATGATTTGGGTCGTGTAGTCATTCCTAAAGAAATCCGCAGAACATTGCGTATTCGTGAGGGGGACCCGCTGGAGATTTTCGTAGATCGTGATGGAGAAGTCATCTTAAAGAAATATTCACCAATCAGTGAACTGAGCGATTTTGCAAAAGAATATGCAGAAGCATTATATGACAGCCTGGGAAATCCAGTGTTAATCTGTGACAGAGATACTTACATTGCTGTTGCAGGCGGTTCTAAAAAGGACTATTTAAACAAGAATATAAGCGATCTTGTTGAAAAAACAATGGAAGAACGCAGTTCAGTCCTGGTAAACCAATCAGGCGATATTTCGCTTGTGGACGGGAACACTGAATCTTCCTCTGCTTATACAATTGGCCCTATCATTGCAAACGGCGACCCAATTGGTGCAGTTATCATTTTTGCTAAAGAAGATTCACTTGGCGATGTGGAACAAAAAGCAGTTGAAACAGCAGCAGGCTTCCTGGCCAGACAAATGGAATCATAAAAATGAATACTTAATGAAAGGGGTAGCGGAACGCTGCCTTTTTTCTTTGGCATGCAAACCAAAAAGAAGTGAACGCAACCCTGGTAATTCCGCGCACAACCGAAAAATCCCGCACAAAGCCCCAATATGCTATAATACTTTCGAATTCAATTGGAAGGAGATGGGCAACCTGAGGCCCGTTCAGACATCAGGCGATTTGTTTAGAGGTGCGTTTATCTTGACGGTCGCTGCCCTGATTATCAAAATTTTAAGCGCCATTTACCGGGTCCCTTTTCAAAATATTGTCGGGGATGTAGGGTTTTATATATATCAGCAGGTTTATCCGTTCTATGGAATCATTATTGTGTTATCTACATACGGGTTTCCGGTCATTATTTCTAAGCTTTATGCCGAACAGGTTGCTTTGAAGAAAGAGCAGGATATTCAAAATTTATTTGCCGTATCTGCCTTTGTTCTATTCATAATAGGTTTTATCGGGTTCGCAACCCTATACTGGGGCTCGGACTGGCTGGCAGCCAGGATGGGCGATCCGCAACTCTCGATTCTGCTCAGAGTGGTGGCCGCTGTGTTTCTTATTTTTCCAGTCCTGTCTCTTTTCCGGGGATATTTTCAAGGGAAAGGAGACATGGTTCCAACCGCTGTTTCCCAGGTAGGAGAACAGCTTGTCAGGGTCGTGACGATCCTGCTTGCCGCTTATTTGCTGGTTAAGGAAGGGAATTCCCTCTACATGGTGGGAGGCGGGGCCATGTTCGGGGCCGTTACCGGCGGAGTCATCGCCGTCCTGATTTTGATTACCTTTTTTTATATAAAAAAAAGAAAAAACCTGCCGTCCGCCATTTCAATTGATTTTAAACAAGGCGGCAAGCTTGCCAAAACGATTATCATACAGGGATTTGCCATCTGCATAAGCAGTCTCGTGCTTATTTTCATTCAGCTGGCAGATTCGTTTAATTTATACTCGCTCCTCTTGGCATCCGGGATTGAAGGGGAAGAAGCCAAGGCGCTGAAAGGCGTGTATGACCGAGGACAGCCGATTGTCCAGCTGGGCATTGTCGTGGCAACATCCATGTCTCTCTCACTGGTGCCGCTCATTTCCAAAGAAAAAATGAGAAATCAGCCCTCATTCCTTCATAGTAAAATCAGACTTGCCCTTCAAATCGGCATTCTGGTTGGAGCTGCTGCAACCGTGGGGCTCTGGAATATTATAAAGCCTGCGAATATTATGCTGTTTGAAAACTCATCAGGATCAGATGTCCTTGCAATTCTCAGTCTGCTGATTTTGCTGAGCAGTCTGATCATCACTATCACCGCTATTTTACAGGGACTGGGATTCATCTTTTTCCCGGCAGGAGCCATTCTGCTTGGATTTGCGGCAAAACTCGGCCTGAATACGCTATTGGTGCCATCATACGGCACAATCGGTGCAGCCGCGGCATCATGCCTAGCCCTTGCGGCCGTCCTCATGCTTCTTATAGCAAAGCTTCAGGTATACCTGAAAATTTCATTGATTTCACTGCGTTTTCTATTTAGGGCTGGGTTCGCAGCACTAATGATGTCAGTTGTTCTGCAGCTGTACCTATCTGCCACAGCATTTATGAGCATCACGGAATCGGGCAGGGCGTTTGCCGGATTTCAAGCATTAAGCGGCGTAGCGCTCGGTGGCTTTACGTATTTGTATATCATGTTTAAAGGCAATACTTTTAAAGAGGAAGAGCTTGCTTTGCTGCCGTTTGGAAGCAAACTCATGTTCTTGCTTCCCAAAAAGACTAGGAGATGAATCGCTTTATGAAAAAAATAACCATTCTCGGACTTGGAGCAGGAGATTTGGATCAGCTTCCTTTTGGCGTATATAGACAGCTTAAAAATTCAGAGGTTCTTTACCTGCGGACTAGAGAGCATCCGGTTCTGCGTGATCTTGAACAGGAAGGGCTGACATATCAGTCCTTTGATCATATCTACGAAAAGCATGAGCAGTTTGAAGAAGTATATGAGGAGATTTGTGAATTTCTCCTGAATGAAGCTCATGCCAAAGAGGTTACATATGGAGTTCCAGGCCACCCGCTTGTTGCGGAGCGTACGGTTCAGCTTCTCATTGAGCGTGCGCCGCAAAGAGGCATCGAGATCACGATCGGAGGAGGACAAAGCTTCCTGGATCCTTTATTTCAGGCTTTGAGGATCGATCCGATCGAAGGTTTTCAGCTGTTGGATGGAACAGATCTGAAAAGAGATGAAATTCAGGTGGCACAGCACGTCATCATTGGACAGGTGTATGATCAGTTTGTTGCGAGTGACGTCAAGCTGACATTGATGGAAAAGCTCCCTTACGATTACGAGGTTTATATTGTAACAGCTGCCGGAAGCAGTGAAGAAGTGATTAAAAAGGTGCAGCTGCATGAATTGGATCATAATATGGAGCTGAATAACTTAACTTCCGTATATGTGCCCCCTGTAAAAGATGAGACTGTCCTCTATAAAGACTTTTCAAAGCTGCGCAGCATTATCGCTGAATTGCGCGGACCAGACGGCTGCCCATGGGATAAAAAGCAAACCCATGAATCATTAAAGAAATATTTAATCGAAGAAGCCTATGAGCTTATTGAAGCGATTGATAATGAAGATACCGAGCATGTGACGGAAGAACTGGGCGATGTCCTTCTCCAGGTGATGCTTCATGCTCAAATCGGCGAGGACGAAGGCTATTTTGCCATTGATGATGTGATAGAAGGCCTTTCCGAAAAAATGGTCCGCCGCCATCCCCATGTCTTTGGCGATGTACAGGCTGAAAATGAGGAAGATGTCCTCAAAAATTGGCAGAGCATTAAGCAGGAAGAAAAGGGTGACAAACAGGAATCCTTGATGGATTCTGTCCCGAAATCCTTCCCAAATTTGATGAGAGCGGCTGAAATTCAGAAAAAAGCAGCAAAAGTCGGCTTTGACTGGAAGGAAGTTGAGGCTGCCTGGGAGAAGGTAAAAGAAGAGATTGCTGAATTCGAGAAAGAAGCCGCAGACTCCAGCCCGGAGATGGAGCCGGAATTTGGCGATATCCTGTTCGCTCTCGTGAATATTGCGCGTTTTTATAAAATCGATGCCGAAGAAGCTGTGAGAAAAACAAATGAAAAATTCATCCGCCGTTTTAAGTATGTGGAAGAACGGGTATTGATGAGCGGCAGAAAATTTGAAGACTTTACGCTCGAACAGCTCGATGAATTCTGGAATGAGGCAAAATCCAAAGGTTATTAATAGAGGAGTGGCGTCAAATGAGATTAGATAAATTTTTAAAAGTATCAAGACTTATCAAAAGAAGGACACTGGCAAAAGAGGTCTCTGATCAGGGAAGGATCACGATAAACGGACAGCAGGCAAAAGCAAGCTCTACGGTTAAAGTGGGCGATGAGCTTCAAGTCCGCTTCGGCCAAAAGCTGGTAACGGTCAAGGTGGAACGCCTGCAGGAAACGACCCGCAAGGAAGAGGCTGCCGGCATGTACTCGGTTGTGAAGGAAGAAAAAGTGGAATCGGAAGCATAGGACGTATGAGCTCCCGCTTTTCTTAAATCATTGAACTTCGATAACTGTCTAGCTCAAGGCGCCATCGGCTCTCGGGTCTAAGCCAATCCGTCTAAAGGTTTAAAAAACCATTCAGCCGCCTCGTCTTATGCTTGTGGCCCGCAGGATGCGGGTCAAGCAGACGTTACACAGGACGTTGCGGTGTTAGTCTGCGTTCATAGATAGGCGGGCGCCTTGCGCTTTTCTTGATGGCTTGTTCTATTTTAATCCTCCCATTCATAAACATGTACAAAAAGGTTGTACTATGTGATTGCGGGGGATGAATAATGAGTCAATATTATGAATCAAATTCAAACAAAACCAATACTCAGGAACATGATGTCATTATGAGAGGCAGAAGGCTGCTTGATATTACAGGTGTTAAACAGGTGGAAAGCTTTGATAATGAAGAGTTTTTGCTCGAAACCGTAATGGGCTTCCTTGCGATTAGAGGGCAGAATCTGCAGATGAAGAATCTGGATGTGGACAAGGGAATTGTTTCCATCAAAGGGAAGGTATTTGACCTTGTTTATATTGATGATCAGAATGGAGACAAAGCTAAAGGTTTCTTTAGCAAGTTGTTCCGATGACACTGACCACTCAATTTGTGACCATGCTGGCGATGATAGGCATGGGAAGTGTATTTGGGGCAGCCCTTGATACGTATAATCGTTTCCTGCAAAGGACCAAGCGGAAAAGCTGGCTCGTTTTTATTAATGATATTCTTTTTTGGATCGTACAGGGTCTGGTAATCTTCTATATTTTATTCCTGGTGAACAAGGGTGAACTGAGGTTTTATATTTTCATTGCTTTGCTGTGCGGTTTTGCCGCATATCAAAGTTTATTTAAGAAAATGTATCTGCGGGTATTGGAGATATCCATCCGAATGGTGATCTCCATATACCGCTTTTTCGTGAAGACTTTAACGGTGCTCATCTATAAACCGATTCAGGGTCTGATTATGGCGTTAGTTGCGATTGCCGTCATGCTTGGAAAAGGACTTTATTCCCTATTAAAAGTCATACTTCGAGTCTTTTGGTTTATCTTGAAGATCGTTTTTCTGCCTGTCAAATGGATTTTGTCACTTTTATGGAAAGTTTTGCCGAAAAAGATTAAAAAAACAGTCGAGAAGTTATATAATAAATTGGCAGGATATTTACAGCGGATAAAGAATTATGTTTTAAAATGGACAGCTAAGTGGAAAAAACCTAAAGAGTAAGGAGGGAGTGCGGAAATGAGTGCCACCAAGAAGAAAAATGTAGCCAAAATGGAAACCAGCTATGTCAAACAGCAGGAAGCAGCAGAGATCAGTGCAGGCCGGAAGAAAAAGCTTTTATTTCGCAGATTAGCAGCATTTTTCACACTGGCAGCCGTCGTTTCATTTTTTATGATCACAACACTCGTTTCGCAGTCTGCTGCTCTGGAAGAAAAAGTGGAAGAGAAAAACAGGCTGGATCAGGAACTTTCTGACTTGAAGAAGAAAGAAGTAATGCTCGAAGAAGAAATTGTTAAGCTGAATGATGATGAGTATATCGCGAAGCTTGCCCGCAAAGATTATTTCCTATCTGACAATAACGAAATCATCTTTAACCTCCCTGAAGAAGATTCGGAAAAAGAAAAGAAAAAAGAAAAAAAGGCCGACTGAGGCTATATTGACACTTTTTTTGAGGTTTCTGTATAATATATAAAAGTTTCACCTTATATTTTTCAAGGAGGCAGTTTTTTTAATGTCAATCGAAGCAGGCAGCAAGTTAACAGGAAAGGTTACAGGCGTTACAAATTTCGGAGCATTTGTGGAGTTGCCGGAAGGCTCAACCGGTCTGGTGCACATAAGTGAAGTCGCTGACAAGTATGTAAAAGATATTAATGAGCACCTAAAAGTGGGTGACATGGTTGAAGTGAAAGTCATTAATGTCGAAAAGGACGGCAAGATTGGATTATCCATCAAAAAGGCAAAAGACCGGCCTGAGCGTTCTGAAAGACCTGAAAGAGGAGACAGAAAAGAATTCAGACCGAATTCCAATTCTGGCCGCCCTCGCCATAACCGATCAAACGACAATCGCCCTAAAGAAAACTTTGAAGCCAAAATGGCCCGTTTCCTGAAGGACAGCGAAGATCGTCTGTCATCGCTAAAACGCCATACTGAATCCAAGCGTGGAGGAAGAGGAGCAAAGCGAGGCTAACTTGCTGCTGATCGATCTATATAGCAGGATGGAAAACAAGTCCGGGTGGGCTTGTTTTTTTTTGTGCTGTTTCATAACTAATTCAGCCATCAAAAAAACGCCAGCCTAAGGCTGACGCTCTTTTGAAATGACCCGTACGGGATTCGAACCCGTGTTACCGCCGTGAAAGGGCGGTGTCTTAACCGCTTGACCAACGGGCCGGGATAATAATAGATTTTGCAATGCGCTTCCACATTTCCATGTTGTCCAGCTTCAGCGCGTAGGAGCTCTCGGGTCTAAGCTAAGCTGTCAAAAAGGTAAAGTGCAACCTTTCTGCCAGCTTGTCTTGCCCCTGGGCAAGGCACTTCCATATTTCATGATAGCGGCGGAGGGGATCGAACCCCCGACCTCACGGGTATGAACCGTACGCTCTAGCCAGCTGAGCTACACCGCCAAATTTCAATAGATTACTAGATGTGCTCTGAAGCACAAGATTTATCATACAAATTTTTAAAAAGGAAGTCAATAAGATATTAAAAGAAATATGTCGTAAATTTCCCTTGCCGCTTCGTCAATTTCTTCCATGCTTCGCTTTTGGCAGAAAGCTGTCATTTCAGTGGTTTGTTTACTTTTTTTGCCAGAACTAAACCAAACCTCAGAAAGTCCCATTTTAAATCTTGTTATCTATCCCCATATATAGTGGAAAACCGTCGAACGAAAAGCCGGGGCTTGTCCGCTATTTTGACAAACTTCTGGAGCGCTTGATTTTATAATTGTCAGCAACGATAAAAAAATGGGGAGTGTAGTTTAATGGAAAAGGTAGAAAGGAATATAATGGAGCCGATCGGGGAAGTGCCCTTCAACAAACCGAAACTGGATATTGCCAAAGGCTTAAAAAAGCTCCAATCAGGGCTGGAGAATTTCTTTCTGAAAAAAGGCTATGTTCTGCTGATCATTGGCTTTTTGCTTGGAAGAGCCTTGATATTGGCGAAGCTAACCCCATTTAGCCTTCCGTTTTTTGCCGCGGTATATTTCATACGAAGAGATAAGGCACCCCTGGCACTGGTGGGATTAATGGCTGGCGCCGCCACATTATCTATATCCAATGCAGTATCTGCTTTTGGAATTACCTTCATCTTTTTATTCGCGTTCCGGGTCTCAAAGAAATGGCTGTCTAATGAAATCAGGGTACTGCCTTTTTATGTATTTTTTACTCTCTTGGCAGGCAAGCTCCTGGAGGCCTTCATTATGAAGGGCCAGCTGACTTTATATGATGGCATGATGGCCGGTGTCGAGTCGAGCCTGGGATTTATCCTGACGCTTATTTTTTTGCAGGGGCTTCCGCTTTTATCTATAAATAAACGCAGACAATCACTAAAAACCGAAGAAATCGTCTGTCTGATCATTATGCTGGCTTCTGTTATGACGGGAACCATCGGCTGGACGGTCTATGATCTTTCAGTGGACCATATTTTGTCACGCTACCTTGTCCTGCTCTTCGCCTTTGTGGCAGGAGCTACAGTCGGGTCGACAGTAGGGGTGGTAACCGGACTGATCTTCTCCCTTGCGAATATATCGAGTTTTTATCATATGAGCCTGCTTGCTTTTGCGGGCCTTTTAGGCGGTCTTTTAAAAGAAGGCAGGAAGTTTGGGGTGGCATTCGGCCTTTTGGTTGCGACACTCCTGATGGGCATGTATGGAGAGGGCAGCGGAAACCTCATGAAAACTCTGTCAGAAACAGGTGCAGCCATTCTTTTATTTTTACTAACCCCGCAGGCTTTAACGTTAAAATTGGCCAAGCACATCCCAGGAACACCTGAATATGCAGCAGAACAGCAGCAATATATGAGAAAAATGCGTGATGTGACAGCACAGCGCGTTGCTCAATTTTCGAGCGTCTTTCAGGCTCTTTCCAAAAGTTTTTCCTCCCATGATGAACCGTCTCAATGGGAAGAAGACAGTGACAGGGAAGTGGATTATTTCTTAAGCAATGTAACGGAAAAAACCTGCCAGACCTGCTTTAAGAAGGATCATTGCTGGTCAAAGAACTTTAATACAACCTATGACTATATGATGGATATTATGCATGATGTGGACAACAACGACGGTGCCCTTTCTCCAAAGCTTGCGAGGGATTGGGAAAAGTACTGCACAAGATCGAAAAAAGTGGCAGAAGCTGTTCAGCAGGAGCTGACTTATTATAAGGCGAACCAAAAGCTGAAGAAGCAGGTACAGGAAAGCAGAAGGCTGGTAGCTGACCAGCTGAGGGGTGTTTCGGAGGTGATGGGTGACTTCGCCAAAGAAATTCAGAGAGAGCGGGAAAATCACCATAAACAGGAAGAACAGATCCTTGAAGCGCTTCAGGAGTTCGGCATTCATATCGAGCAAGTGGAAATCTACAGCCTGGAGCAGGGGAATGTCGACATTGATATGACCATCCCGTACTGCCAGGGTCACGGGGAATGTGAAAAGCTCATTGCACCGATGCTATCTGATATTTTGGGAGAAACGATATTAGTAAATTCAGAGGAATGTGCCGCGTTTCCGAATGGGTACTGCCATGTCACATTCCGGTCAGCCAAGGCTTTCGTGGTTGAAACAGGCGTTGCACATGCAGCGAAGGACGGGGGCTTAGTGTCCGGGGACAGCTATTCTACTATTGAGCTGGGCTGCGGAAAGTATGCGATTGCGATCAGTGATGGAATGGGCAACGGGGAAAGGGCCCATGCAGAAAGCCAGGAAACGCTACAGCTTCTGCAGAAAATTCTTCAATCAGGCATTGAAGAGCAGGTTGCCATTAAATCTGTCAATTCCGTACTGTCTTTACGGACCACAGACGAAATTTTCTCCACATTGGATCTGGCCATGATTGATCTGCAAAATGCCGACGCAAAATTTTTGAAAATTGGATCAACTCCAAGCTTCGTAAAAAGAGGTCCTAAGGTCATTAAAATTCAGGCCAGCAACCTCCCGATGGGCATCATACAGGAATTTGATGTCGATGTGGTCAGTGAGCAGCTTAAAGCGGGTGATTTATTGATCATGATGAGTGATGGTGTGTTTGAAGGGCCAAAGCATGTGGAGAACTTTGATCTGTGGATGAAGCGCAAAATATCCGAATTGAAAACGGACGATCCGCAGGAAGTGGCCGATCTCATTATGGAAGAAGTGATCAGGTCAAGATCCGGAAATATAGAGGATGATATGACAGTGGTCGTCTCAAAGGTTAAGCATAATACACCGAAATGGACAAGCATCCCTGTGCATGCCATCCGTCAAAAAGCCAACTGATTAATTTGCTCATCATGGCGTGTTAACATGTATATTTCCTCTCCAAACAGTCGAAAATGCTAACAACTCATATGTGGAGGGGAGTTTCAAAATGAAAACAGGAACACTGAAGCAAATTTTACTGATAACGGATGGCTGTTCAAATCAAGGTGAAGATCCCATTGCCATGGCGGCTCTCGCCAAGGAGCAGGGAATAACTGTGAATGTAATTGGAGTCATGGAGCAGGATGTCATTGATGAACAGGGAATGAACGAAATTGAAGGAATCGCCATGTCAGGAGGCGGAGTCAGTCAGGTTGTCTACTCTCAGCAGCTTTCCCAGACGGTACAGATGGTGACGAGAAAAGCCATGACCCAGACACTTCAGGGAGTGGTGAATAAAGAGCTCCAGCAGATTTTGGGCGGTTCGAAAACAATGGAGGACCTCCCGCCTGATCAGCGCGGCGAAGTGATGGAGGTCGTAGATGAATTGGGTGAGACGGTCGAGCTTGAAGTGCTGGTCCTCGTGGATACCAGTGCAAGCATGAAACATAAGCTCCCTACCGTGAAGGAAGCCCTGCTGGATCTGTCCCTGAGCCTGAATGCACGCTCTGGTGATAACCGATTTTCTGTATTCGTATTTCCCGGGAAAAAGAAAGATGTCGAAAAACTGCTGGATTGGACACCGAATCTTGAATCGCTCACCAGCATATTCTCGAAATTGACAACAGGCGGGATTACGCCGACAGGCCCGGCTATTCATGAGGCACTAAACCATTTCAAGAAAAAACGTTCATTAAGGAGTCTGCTTTCCCGTGATGATGAATCATTCTTTGAAGAGTCAGTGTAAAGTTAGCCCTGGTACTGTGATTGAAGGTAAGTGGCACCGCAGCCGATATACCATTATTAAGGAATTGGGGTATGGTGCTAATGGGATTGTATATCTCGCCAAAAACCAAAATCAGCAGGTTGCTTTGAAAATGAGTGATAACGGGATGTCCATCACGTCCGAGGTGAACGTCCTTAAATCCTTTGCAAAGGTCCAAGGCTCTGCCCTCGGGCCTTCTTTGCTTGATGTCGATGATTGGGAGCGAAGGAGCGGCAAGGTATCATTCTATGCAATGGAATATATTCAGGGTCCTGATTTGCTGACATTCATTCAGCAGAAGGGGCCATCCTGGACCGGTGTTTTAATTGTACAGCTTCTGAACGATTTGGATGCATTGCATAAAGCGGGCTGGGTGTTCGGTGATTTGAAGCCGGATAATCTGATTGTAACAGGCCCTCCATCGCGAATACGCACCATTGATGTGGGCGGAACTACCATACAGGGAAGGGCAATAAAGGAATTTACGGAGTTTTACGATCGCGGCTATTGGGGACTCGGGACCAGAAAGGCTGACCCAGCTTATGATCTCTTTGCTGCTGCCATGATTTTAATCAATACAGCCTATCCAAAAAGGTTTGCCAAAACAACGGGTGACCTTAAACAGCTCCAAATGATGGTCCGCCAAAAGAAAGAACTGCTGAAATACGAAGATGTTATTCTGAATGCTCTGCAGGGCCACTATAGCTCAGCCGGTGAAATGAGAAACGATATGCTCCAGCTCACACGTGCAAATCCGGCGCAAAGGAGTACGGTAAGCAGAAATCCCGGACAAACCGCCAGCCCTCAGCCTGCCAGCAGGCAAATGACCAGGCAGAAAAAACAGAAAGGGAGCTTCTTTGAAACCCTGCTGATTACCTTTATTGTAAGCCTGCTATATTTCTTATATATTTACGGGCAGCTGCTTTGAATTAAAAAGAAATGAAACTTTCTATTCCTTAATCCGTATTATAAGCTTAATCCCTTTTGATATTTACCCTTTAATAATGATATGCTTTTCTATAGGAAGGATTATGCTGCCTTTTGCAGGGGTAGTAGTAAATATATTTCATTGGACAAGGAAGAAGCCTATGCTTGAAGAGAAAGTGAGTGCTTTCCTTAAGAAAAAGGGATTGGATTTAAAAAATAAGAAAATAGTAATCGGTGTATCAGGAGGGCCGGATTCCATCGCACTGCTCCATTATTTTTGGAGCAGGCAGCAGCAGTTTCAGATAGAACTGATTGCCGCACATGTCGATCATATGTTCAGAGGCGAAGAATCCCTTCAGGACGCCATGTTTGTAAAGGAGTACTGCAGGGACAAGGCCATTCCATTTGAAATGGAAAGAGTGAATGTGCCTGAGTATATGGAGAAGTCCGGGAAGAGTTCCCAGACAGCTGCCAGGGATTGCCGCTACAGCTTCTATCAAAGAACAGCGGGGAAATATGGGGCAGACTATATAGCGCTGGGGCATCATGGCGATGATCAGGTTGAAACCATTTTGATGCGCCTCACAAGGGGAAGTGCAGGCAGCGCAAGAGCAGGTATCCCTTTTACGCGTCCGTTTGGCGATTATACGATCATCCGTCCGTTTCTTTGCTTGAATAGAGCGGAAATCGAAAGCTATTGCCTGAAAGAACATCTGAACCCCCGGCGGGATCCAAGCAATGAAAAAGGCATATACAGCCGGAACCGCTTCAGGCAGGAAGTGCTCCCATTCCTGAGAAAAGAAAATCCCCAGGTGCATGAGCATTTTCAAAAATTCAGTGAAGATTTACAAAGTGATGAAGCATATCTGCAGGAATTAACCGTCCATAAAATGAATACAGTAATGAAAAAGAATGGCAATGAGGAAATTAGTGTGAATATCGATGCTTTTGAGGCAATGCCAATGCCTTTACAAAGGAGAGGGATTCAACTAATATTAAACTATCTTTATAAGGAAAGGCCGGCATCGTTATCGGCATCTCATATAGAGAGTATTATTTCCTTAATGAAAAGTCCTCATCCATCGGGAAATTTAGATTTTCCAGGCGGTTTACATATTGTACGCTCCTACCGGCAATGCCACTTTTTATTCCCGAAGGAACCAGTACAATCCTATCGATATGAAATCTTCAAACCTGCAAGCATTAAACTCCCAAACGGCGGATCGATTATTCTTGAATATGCTGACTGTCCTGAAGGAAATCTAAACAATGAAACCCTGGTACTGGAAAGGGACAGTGAATATTTTCCAATCATAATCAGGACTAGAGAAAAGGGAGACCGCATGACGCTTAAAGGAATGCAGGGGTCCCGAAAGATTAAGGACATTTTCATCGATCACAAAATTCCGCTGCATGATCGGAAAACCTGGCCAATCGTGACAGATGCAAAAGGCAGGATCCTATGGGTGCCTGGTTTGAAGAAATCGCATGTTGATAGGCAGCAGCAATCCTGCACCAGTTATATTATTTTAAAATACATAAAGTAATGATCTTCTAGGGGGCACACTAAATGATGAAAAATGATATTGAAAAAGTACTGATTTCGGAAGAGGAGCTGCAGGATAAGGTTAAATCCCTTGCTGCTGAACTTACTGAAGAATACCAGGACCGATTCCCGCTTGCCATTGGTGTTTTAAAAGGGGCAATGCCTTTCATGAGCGACCTTTTAAAGCGTGTGGATACATATCTTGAGATGGACTTCATGGATGTTTCAAGCTATGGGAATTCAATGGTTTCTTCAGGAGAAGTGAAAATCCTGAAAGACCTTGATACTTCTGTTGAAGGCAGAGATATTCTGATCATTGAAGATATCATTGACAGCGGCTTGACACTCAGCTATCTGGTTGAGTTGTTCCGCTACAGAAAAGCGAAAAGCATTAAGATTGTAACACTGCTTGACAAGCCAACTGGAAGAAAGGCTGATATCAAAGCGGATTATGTAGGATTTATTGTTCCTGATGCGTTCGTAGTCGGCTATGGCCTGGATTATGCGGAAAAGTACCGCAATCTCCCATATATTGGAGTGCTTAAGCCGGAAGTATACAGCAATAACGATTAAGGAAATCCTAAGTATGATCTTGGATTAAAGCCCTTTACTGAAACAGGAATCACCCGGTTTTAAGAAGTCTAATTCCTTGTATTGGCACGATTTTCTATGATACTATACACTATAGTTTGTTTACCGTGGGAGGAGGTAAGGGATGAATCGGATCTTCCGGAATACCATCTTTTATTTATTGATATTTTTAGTCATTATTGGAGTTGTCAGCTTCTTTAACGGCAACAATGAACCAACAGAGCACATCTCTTATAATAAATTTGTTGATCACTTGGAAAGCGGCGACATTACGTCCATTTCCCTTCAGCCTGAGAGAGGTGTTTTTGAAGTACGGGGTCAGCTTAAAGGATATGAGGAAGACAAATACTTCCTGACTTATATCATGAACAATGATAATATCCTTGACCGTGTGGATCAATTAGCCCAGACATCGGATGTCGATGTTATGCCGGCTAAGGAAACAAGCGGCTGGGTTACATTCTTTACGTCAATCATTCCTTTCATCATCATCTTCATACTATTCTTCTTCCTGCTGAACCAGGCGCAGGGTGGAGGCAGCCGTGTGATGAACTTCGGCAAAAGCAAAGCCAAGCTATATGATGAAAGCAAAAAGAAGGTGCGCTTTAAAGATGTTGCAGGCGCAGATGAAGAAAAACAGGAGCTTGTTGAGGTCGTTGAGTTTCTTAAAGACCCGCGCAAGTTTGCTGAATTGGGAGCAAGAATTCCTAAAGGGGTTCTTCTTGTAGGACCTCCGGGAACAGGTAAAACCTTGCTTGCACGGGCAGCTGCCGGTGAAGCGGGCGTTCCATTCTTCTCTATTAGTGGTTCTGATTTCGTTGAAATGTTCGTCGGGGTGGGTGCTTCCCGTGTCCGCGACTTATTCGAAAATGCGAAAAAGAATGCACCTTGTATTATTTTTATCGATGAAATTGATGCTGTAGGACGCCAGCGTGGTGCCGGCCTTGGCGGCGGACATGATGAACGCGAGCAGACCTTGAATCAGCTTCTTGTTGAAATGGATGGATTTGGAGCAAATGAAGGAATTATCATCATTGCTGCCACTAACCGTCCGGATATTCTTGACCCGGCATTATTGCGTCCGGGACGCTTTGATAGACAGATTACGGTTGACCGCCCGGATGTCAAAGGCCGTGAAGCGGTGCTTAAAGTACATGCCCGCAACAAGCCTTTAGATGAATCGGTTAACTTAAAGAGCATTGCGATGCGCACTCCTGGATTCTCAGGAGCAGACCTTGAAAATCTATTGAATGAAGCAGCGCTTGTAGCTGCCCGCCGCAATAAGAAAAAAGTCGATATGGAAGATATCGATGAAGCAACAGACCGCGTGATTGCGGGACCAGCCAAGAAGAGCCGTGTTATTTCCCAAAAGGAAAGAAATATCGTTGCCTTCCATGAAGCAGGTCATACAGTGATCGGTTTAGTGCTTGATGAAGCAGAAATGGTTCATAAGGTTACAATCGTTCCACGCGGCCAGGCCGGAGGATATGCAGTGATGCTTCCGAAAGAAGACCGCTACTTCCAGACGAAGCCTGAGCTTCTCGACAAAATTGTCGGATTGCTTGGCGGACGTGTGGCTGAAGAAATCGTCTTCGGTGAAGTAAGCACAGGTGCCCATAATGACTTCCAGCGTGCGACAGGCATTGCCCGCCGAATGGTAACCGAATTCGGAATGAGTGACAAGCTTGGACCATTACAGTTCGGACAGTCTCAGGGCGGCCAGGTATTCCTTGGGCGTGACTTCCATAATGAACAGAACTATTCAGATGCAATTGCATATGAAATCGATCTTGAGATCCAGCGCATTATCAAGGAATCTTATGAAAGAGCAAGAAAGCTCTTAACAGAAAACCGCGATAAGCTGAATCTGATCGCCAATACATTGCTTGAAGTTGAAACGCTTGATGCGGAACAAATCAAGCACTTATCAGATCATGGCAGACTGCCTGAACGTTCAGTGACTTCCATTTCAACGGATGAAGATGTGAAAGTAAACATCAGCATCAAGAAAGAGGATCCTGCTGAAACAGGCGAAATCCCTGAAGCAAGGGAAGGCTCAAGCCCCGCAGAAGCGGATGTGCCACCTGCCATCGACGAAGAGCACAAAGACAAATAATAATCGAAAAGCGCCTCCAGGGGCGCTTTTTTTTTGCCGGAAAATATTATTTCCAAAACCGTCCGGGATTTTCGATTACACGAAACAACAGCAGTTGTGATATGATGTTTTCAGTGAAAAAAGAGTTTTAAATAATCATAAAGTGGTGAGAATGTTGATTTTTGTTTTCGACGTAGGGAATACGAATATCGTTCTGGGTGTCTATGACCAAGATGAATTAAAGCATCATTGGCGAATCGAAACCAACCGGAATAAAACAGAAGATGAATATGGAATGATTGTAAAGTCTCTGTTTGACAATGAGAATCTTTCCTTTTCAGATATAGATGGCATTATCATTTCCTCGGTAGTGCCGCCAATTATGTTTTCGCTTGAAAGAATGTGCCAGAAATATTTCCATGTGAAGCCTCTTGTTGTAGGTCCTGGCATCAAGACAGGCTTAAACATCAAGTATGATAACCCGAAAGAAGTGGGGGCAGATCGCATCGTCAATGCAATCGCTGCCATCCATGAATACGGAAGCCCGTTAGTTATTGTCGATTTTGGAACAGCCACTACCTATTGCTATATCAATGAACATAAACAATATATGGGCGGCGCCATTGCCCCGGGAATCGGCATTTCAACAGAGGCTCTTTATTCCCGTGCAGCGAAGCTTCCGAGAATAGAAATTGCCCGACCTGATCATATTGTCGGAAAAAATACCGTATCTGCCATGCAGGCGGGAATTCTTTATGGTTATGTCGGCCAGGTTGAAGGCATAGTAAAAAGAATGAAAGATCAGGCAGATGAACAGCCGACTGTCATTGCCACTGGAGGCCTTGCGGGGCTCATCGCACAAGAGTCGAATATCATTGATGTTGTGGATCCATTTTTAACACTAAAGGGCCTGCAGATTATTTATAAACGAAATATGGAAAACATAAAGAAATAGCAAGTAAAAAAGCTGCTTTCATTAAAGCAGCTTCTCTGGAAAGGAGCAAAAAATGAGCGATTATTTAGTAAAAGCACTTGCATATGAGGGACAAGTCCGTGCCTATGCATCCCGCACTACCGAAACAGTTGGGGAGGGCCAGCGCAGACATTATACATGGCCAACCGCGTCAGCTGCTTTAGGAAGAGCCATGACGGCAGGTGTGATGATGGGTGCCATGCTGAAGGGCGATAATAAACTGACGATTAAAATCGAAGGCGGTGGCCCAATTGGCGCCATCCTGGTAGACAGCAATGCAAATGGAGAGGTGCGCGGATATGTAACAAATCCGCAGACGCACTTCGACCTTAATGAGCAGGGCAAGCTTGACGTGCGCCGTGCGGTCGGCACTGAAGGGACCCTGTCGGTCGTGAAGGACATTGGCATGAGAGAACACTTCACAGGACAGGTTCCGCTGATTTCGGGAGAACTTGGGGAAGATTTCACCTATTACTTTGTTACTTCTGAACAGGTTCCTTCTTCTGTTGGAGTGGGCGTCCTTGTTAATCCTGATAACTCTATTCTTGCTGCTGGTGGATTCATTCTGCAGCTTATGCCGGGAACGGATGAAGAGACGATCACTCTAATTGAAAACAGACTGAAAGAAATCCCGCCTGTATCCAAATTGATCCAGCAGGGATTAACGCCTGAAGAGCTATTGGAAACGATTCTTGGAAAAGATAATGTGAATTTCCTTGAGAAGCTTCCTGTATCCTTCACCTGCACATGTTCAAAAGAGCGTTTTGCCAATGCGATTATCAGCCTCGGTGAAGAAGAGATCCAGCAGATGATCGATGAAGACGGCCAGGCTGAAGCTTCCTGCCACTTCTGCAACGAGAAATATCATTACACAAAAGAAGAACTGGAAGAATTGAAAAACGAAGTAAAGTGATAATATAAGCGTTTGCCGGTCCGGAGGCCGGGGCCAAACGCTTTTGTTTTTTAAAATAGAGAAATTAGAAATGTCGAGCTTCAGTGCCTGCCGCCTCGAGTGTCGGGGAGGGGCAGGTGCTTGCGCTTTTCTTAGGGGGAGGAGCACTTGGAAAAGAGACTGCTATTAATGATTATTGGCGGTTTAGTGTTGCTGAATCTTATAACGTTGGCCTTTCTGCTTTTTAAAGGTGATGGGAGCGGGGAAGCAGTAGCTGAAATCGGCGGAGAGAAAATCACTCGCCAGGAATGGATGAGTGAGATGGAAACGAAGTACGGAAAAAGCACCTTAAGCGAATTAATCGATCAGAAGGTTATTGAGGAAGCCGGGAAAAAATACGGGGTGAAGATCTCTGATAAGGCAGTAGATCTTGAGCTGAAAATGGTCAAGACGATGTACGGCGGCAATTTCACCGATGAGATGAGTGAAGACAAATGGCGAAGGCAAATCAAGAACAATCTTATTCTTGAAGAGCTGTTGACGGCTGATGTCTCTGTCTCAGAAGAGGAATTGAAGAGCTACTATGAAGAGAACAGCAGCCAATTTCATGTTCCTGACAGCTATCACATCTCTCAAATCATTGTGAAAACAAAAGAAGAAGCAGAACAGACAGTGAAGGAGCTCGAAGAAGGCTCCAGCTTTTCTGTGCTGGCGATGGAGCGGTCCATTGATGAATTCACTGCCAACAATGGGGGAAATACAGGGTATGTCAGTGAAGATGATGAGCACATACCGGCAGAAGTCCTGGAACAGGTCAAAGACCTGAAGCCCGGCAAATGGACCAAGCCGGTAAAAACAGAAGAGGGCTATGCTGTTGTCATGTTACATGAGCATTTAAAGGGAGAAAAGTATTCCTTTAAAGAGGTGAAAAACATGATTCGCCGCCAGATTGCACTTGAGCAGATGGATGTTCCTGTCTCTGCAAAGCCGTTTTGGAAAGAGACGGATGTGGAATGGTTTTACGGTGAGAAGTAAAAATAAAAACACGGAGCGTATTCCGTGTTTTTTTCTGCATAAATTGAGTATTATGAATAAAGATGGGTATTTATAATGACAAAAGTATGAATTTTCTTTTAAATAGCAGTTAAATTCATTGACATTCCCATTGTAAGTTGGTAAATTTAGATTAAACCAATAAAAATAGTCGGAAATAAGGAGTGGGAAAATGGTACGTGTAGCAAATTCAATTGCAGATCTTGTTGGCCATACGCCAATTGTGAAACTGAACCGTCTTGTTGATGAAAATAGCGCAGATGTTTATCTAAAATTGGAATACATGAATCCGGGGAGCAGCGTAAAAGACCGTATTGCCCTGGCAATGATCACGGCTGCAGAGAAAGATGGAAGTCTTAAACCAGGTGATACCAT
This sequence comes from Cytobacillus firmus, assembly GCF_023715565.1. GTDB lineage: Bacteria > Bacillota > Bacilli > Bacillales > Cytobacillaceae > Cytobacillus > Cytobacillus firmus_C. The sequence continues at coordinate 24,899 of NZ_JAMBOJ010000056.1, forward strand.
CATTGAACCGACAAGCGGAAATACAGGAATCGGATTAGCGATGATTGCCGCAGCAAAAGGCTATAAAGCCGTTCTTGTAATGCCGGAGACTATGAGTATGGAGCGCCGCAACCTGCTTCGTGCATACGGGGCTGACCTTGTCCTCACACCTGGACCGGAAGGAATGGGCGGTGCGATCCGCAAGGCGCAGGAGCTGGCAAAGGAAAATGGCTATTTCGTGCCTCAGCAGTTTGAAAACCCTGCAAACCCTGAAATTCACCGTTTAACAACAGGACCTGAAATCACAGAGCAAATGGGCGACCAGCTGGATGCCTTCATTTCCGGAATCGGAACAGGCGGAACCATTTCAGGAGCTGGACAGGTATTGAAGGAAAAATATAAAGACATCAAAATTTATGCAGTAGAGCCAACTGATTCACCTGTCCTGTCAGGCGGAAAGCCTGGCCCGCATAAAATCCAGGGAATTGGAGCGGGATTTGTGCCGGAAACCCTGGATACGAAGATTTATGATGAAGTTATTCAGATTTCGAACGATGAAGCATTTGAATATGCCCGCCGTGCGGCCAAGGAAGAAGGTATCCTTGGAGGGATTTCCTCCGGTGCGGCGATCAGTGCGGCACTGAAGGTCGCTAAAGAGCTTGGCAAGGGCAAAAAAGTTCTGGCCATTCTCCCAAGTAACGGCGAACGTTATTTAAGTACTCCTTTATACCAATTTGAAGCGGAATAATACTTAAAACAGCGGTCAATAGCGGCCGCTGTTTTTTTGCGTCAATAAAAATTATGTAAGCATGCCCTGTATCATGTATGATGAAAAATAGAGAACTATATAGGGGTGACTTTTAGTGAAGCATCTTCAGATTCATGCAAAAAAAATACCTTATACATATAACCGCTTTTTCCGTACATGCCGCTCGCTGTCTGAGGGATTGCCCTACCATGTTTTACTGGAAAGCGGACGGGGCGGCAGGTACAGTATTGCGGCTTTTGAGCCGGAAGCCATTTTAACAGGAAAAAATTCACAGCTTGAAATCACTGCAGACGGTGAAAAGCAGGTGCTCGAAGGCAACCCCCTTCACCTGATGCAGGAATGGCTGAATCAATATAAAGCAGATAAGCTTGAAGAACTTCCTGACTTTCAGGGAGGGGCTATCGGGTTCATCAGCTATGACTACGCGCGATATATTGAAAAGCTTCCAAATGAAGCGCGGGATGATCTGCGAATACCTGATATCCACTTTTTTATTTATAAAGATTGCTTTGTCTTTGATCATGAAACCGAAATGCTCTGGCTTATTCTTTTATATGAAAAAGGGGAAGAGCATTCGATTGAAGAACGGGCGGAGAATTGGGAGCAGCGATGGAAGAAGGAGAGCGGTGAGCCTTCTGAGTCATCGGGATGTAATGAGGCAGAAGATATACTTGATGTATCCATGGATGAAGAAACATTCCATTCTGCTGTCCGGAGTGTCCAGGAATATATTTCACTGGGAGATGTCTTTCAGGTGAACCTATCGGTACGACAAAGCCGACCTATGTATACTGAGGCTATGGATGTATACGAACAGCTGAGAGTGTTAAATCCTTCTCCGTACATGGGATATTTCCACACCCCTGCCTACCAGCTTGTGAGCGCATCACCGGAGCTGCTGATTAAGAAAAAAGGAAACACCGTCAGCACGAGGCCGATTGCTGGAACAAGGTCCCGCGGGAAGGATCATGCGGAGGACCTTGAGCTCGCCAGTGAACTGATTGAAAATGAGAAAGAACGTGCAGAGCACGTAATGCTGGTTGATTTGGAGAGAAATGACCTGGGAAGAGTCTGCGAATACGGGACAGTTGAAGTGGATGAGTTCATGGTTATTGAAAAATACTCACATGTGATGCATATCGTTTCCAATGTAAAAGGTGAGCTTGCAGACGGCAAAAATGCAGTTGATATCATTGACGCTGTATTCCCCGGGGGGACGATTACGGGTGCCCCTAAAGTGCGGACCATGGAAATCATTGAAGAGCTTGAACCGGTCACAAGGGGACCATACACCGGCTCTCTTGGCTGGATTAATTTCAGCGGTGATCTGGAACTGAATATCATTATCCGCACTATGCTCGTGAAAGATGGACAGGCTCATGTGCAGGCAGGTGCAGGCATCGTCATTGACTCCAATCCGAAAAATGAATATAAAGAGTCGCTGAAGAAGGCGATTGCTCTTTGGAAAGCAAAAGAAATCGCAGAACAGGCAAAAGGGGATCAGCTATGATTTATATGATCGATAATTATGATTCTTTTACGTATAATCTCGTCCAGTATCTCGGTGAATTAGGCGAAGAGCTGGTTGTCAAAAGAAACGATGAAACATCGATTTCTGAAATAGGCAATATGCAGCCGAAGTTTCTGATGATCTCTCCGGGGCCGTGCAGCCCGAATGAAGCAGGCATCAGCCTGGAAGCTATTGAGGCTTTTGCAGGCAAAATCCCTGTCTTTGGCGTTTGTCTGGGACATCAGTCGATTGCTCAAGTATTCGGAGGCGAAGTGGTGCAGGCGGAGCGTTTGATGCATGGAAAAACCTCAGACATTTTTCACGATGGAAAAACCATATTTAAAGATCTGCCCAACCCTTTTCCTGCTACCCGCTACCATTCGCTAATTGTCAAAAAGGAAACACTTCCGGATTGTCTTGAGGTGTCTGCATGGACAGCTGAGGGAGAAATTATGGCCATTCGCCATAAGGAACTGCCTGTAGAAGGTGTCCAATTCCACCCTGAGTCGATTATGACTGCGGCCGGAAAGCAACTCCTTCAGAATTTTATTCAGCATTACAAAGCTGCACTGCAGGCAGAGGGGCTGTAAACCTTGTATATTTATATGAATGGGGAAGTTGTCAGGAAAGAAGAGGCCAGAATCTCTCCTTTTGATCATGGATTTTTATATGGAATGGGGTTGTTTGAGACGTTCCGTGTCTATAATGGGCATCCCTTTTTATTGGACGACCATCTGGAGAGGCTGAACCAGAGCCTTGAATCTATAAATATAGAAGCTGGGTATACAAGGGAACAAGTGCTCGAGATGCTTGAAATGCTGCTTGGAAAAAACGGATACGATAATGCCTATATCCGGATGAATGTGTCAGCGGGTAACGGCGAGATTGGCCTGCAGACAGATTCGTACAAAAACCCGAATACGATTATTTTCTGCAAACCGCTTCCGCCAAGAAGTGCAAACGCAGAAAAGCAGGCTGTGATGCTGGAGATCCCCCGCAATACACCTGAAGGGGCCGAACGTCTAAAGTCCCACCATTATTTAAATAACATTCTGGCTAAAAAGGAAGCGGGGGACGACCCAGGCATAGAAGGGATCTTTCTGACCAGGGATGGCTACCTGGCAGAAGGGGTCACTTCGAATTTATTCTGGATTCGTGATGGCCAGTTATTTACCCCCTCTCTTCATACCGGAATACTAAATGGCATTACCCGTAAATTCGTGATCAGGCTTGCTGAAAAGCTTGAGATGAATGTACAGGAAGGTCTGTACAGACTGAAAGCTGTAAGGGATGCGGATGAAGTTTTTGTCACGAATTCCATCCAGGAAATTGTGCCAATTTCCTCGTTGGACGGTCATTCAATGCCGGGGGTATCCGGGAAGAAAACATCAGAGCTCCAGATGTACTACGGAAACCGCTGTGAACAGTTATGGAGCAGGAATGAACTGTAGGAGGATTCAGAATGTCTAAAACAACAATTCAATGTGGGCCATATACGCTTGATTACGGGAAGAAAACCATTGTGATGGGAATTTTGAATGCAACGCCTGACTCCTTTTCAGATGGGGGAAAATACAGTCAGCAGGATCTGGCAGTCAAGCATGCTCTTGAAATGGTTGAAAACGGAGCAGATATCATCGATGTCGGAGGCGAGTCAACCCGTCCGGGATTTGATCCAGTGCCTGCAGACGAAGAACTGAAGCGGGTGCTTCCTGTTATCGAGGCAATTTCAAAGGAAGTGGATGTTCCGATATCCATCGATACCTATAAAGCGGAAGTCGCCAGGCAGGCCATTGAAGCCGGGGCCCACATTATCAATGATGTATGGGGAGCCAAAGCGGATCCTGAAATGGCGGCTGCTGCAGCAGAAACAGGGGCGCCGATCATACTAATGCATAACCGCAAGGATATGGAATATACATCCTTTTTCCGTGATGTCATGAATGACCTGTATGAAAGCATTGCCCTGGTAAAGTCTGCAGGTGTTAAAGACGAGAATATTATCCTTGACCCTGGCATCGGCTTCGCTAAGGACTTGAACTATAATCTGGAAATGATGAGGGATTTGGACAAGCTTGTGGCTATCGGGTATCCTGTATTGCTTGGCACATCAAAGAAGCGGATGATCGGAACCATTTTGGACCTTCCGGTTGAGGAGCGGACAGAAGGAACGGGAGCGACGGTGTGCTATGGCATCCAAAAGGGCTGTCAGATGATCCGCATTCATGATGTAAAGGAAATGAACCGAATGGCTAAAATGATAGACGCTTTAATGGGAAAAGGTGATTACAATGGATAAAATTTATGTGAACCGAATGGAGTTTTACGGCTACCATGGCGTTTTCCCTGAAGAAACACGGCTTGGCCAGCGCTTTGCTGTAGACCTTACTGTCGAAGCAGACCTGAAAAAGGCGGGGGAAACGGATAATCTTGATGACTCCATTAACTATGGTGAGCTGTATGCAGTGTGCAAAGAGGTTGTGGAAGGGAAGCCCTATAAGCTGGTTGAAGCTGTCGCAGAAAAGCTGGCAGCAGAACTTCTTTCCCGGTTCCCGCTGATTCTGCAGCTCACGGTCAAAGTTATCAAGCCTGATCCGCCTATTCCCGGCCATTATCAATCAGTAGCCGTTGAGATTACGAGAGGCAGATTATGAATAACATCGCTTTTATTGCACTAGGCTCAAATATCGGCAGCCGGTTTAACCACTTGAAGAAAGCAGTTGAGATGATTGATCAGCTTCCGGAAACCCAAGTGGTAAATACTTCATCTGTTTATGAAACAGATCCGGTCGGTTATGAAGATCAAGAACAATTTTTGAATATGGCAATCCAAATTTCTACCGGCTTAAATCCTTTTGAATTGCTGGATGCATGCCTTGATATCGAATTAAAACTTGGGAGAAAAAGGGAAATCCATTGGGGCCCGCGAACAATAGACCTTGACATTTTGCTGTATAGTCACGAAAATATTGAAACAGAGAAGCTAATAGTTCCCCATCCTCGGATGCATGAAAGAGCATTTGTCCTTGTTCCTCTTTTAGAGGTTGATTCCAGCATCGGGCTTCCGAAGATGGAGCGGCCTTTAATTTCAATACTGGAAGATATACCTGACAGAGAGGGAGTACGGATATGGAAGCAGAAAAATGGGGAAGACGTATTCGCGCTTTTCGAAAGCTAAAAGGATTTACGCAAGAAGGATTTGCAAGAGAGCTGGGTGTATCGGTTTCAATTTTAGGTGAAATTGAAAGAGGAAACCGCATGCCTGCACCGGCTTTAATCGAGCAGATCGCTCTGGCGCTTAAAGTGACAAAGGAAGAATTGGCTCCGATACAGGAGCAGGATTAATATATAAGTGAGAATAATGACAGAGGGAGGTGCAATTATGTTCAAAATAGGTGATATCGAGCTGAAAAACCGTGTAGTACTGGCTCCAATGGCCGGAATATGCAATTCCGCATTCCGTCTGACTGTGAAAGAATTCGGTGCTGGTCTTGTCTGTGCGGAGATGGTCAGCGACAAAGGCATTGTCCTCCAGAACGAAAAGACGATGAACATGCTTTATATTGATGAAAGAGAAAAGCCGCTAAGCCTGCAGATCTTCGGAGGCAAAAAAGAAACGCTTGTAGAAGCGGCGAAATTTGTAGATCAAAATACGAATGCGGATATCATCGACATTAACATGGGGTGCCCTGTCCCTAAAATCACCAAATGTGATGCGGGTGCCAAGTGGCTGCTTGACCCGGATAAAATTTATGAAATGGTTTCTGCTGTAACAGCCGCTGTTGAAAAGCCGGTTACCGTAAAAATGCGGATGGGCTGGGATGAAGATCACATCTACGCTGTTAAAAACGCCCAGGCGGTTGAACGCGCTGGGGGCAAAGCTGTCTCCCTTCATGGCCGAACACGTGTCCAGCTGTATGAAGGACAGGCGAACTGGGATATTATCCGTGAAGTAAAGCAGAACATTAACATCCCGCTAATCGGAAATGGCGATGTAGAAACACCTCAGGATGCCAAGCGCATGCTGGACGAAACAGGCTGTGACGGTGTCATGATCGGACGGGCTGCACTGGGGAACCCATGGATGATTTACCGTACAGTTAAATACCTGGAGACTGGTGAATTAATGGGCGAGCCTTCTGTTCGTGAGAAAATGGATGTGTGCATACTCCATCTGGACCGTCTGATTTCATTAAAGGGTGAACATATCGCTGTGCTCGAAATGCGAAAGCATGCTGCATGGTATCTGAAAGGAATCCGGGGCAATGCGAAGTTCCGCAATGGAATCAATGAATCCAATACAAGAGAAGAAATGGTGAGTGTTCTTAACGCTCTTGCCATTGATGCAGAAGAAAAAGAAAGAAGCCGGATACAGGCTGTATAAGCTGTGTAAAGTTTGACAGGCTGTCATTCTTTGCCTATAATACTTTTGATAAATGGAAGCTGCCAGTGCATGAACTGGCAGTTTTTATTCTATTTAACTATTTAGGATGTCTGAGTTACCCGCTTTGTGTAAAATAATAGAGATATACATTTTTGAACGACCGCGAATTGTGCGTACATAAAAAGACTTACAAAATGGAGATGATTTCAGTGAGCCAGAGTCATGAAGAATTAAATGACCAGTTGAAAGTAAGACGCGAGAAAATGAACAGCTTGCGCGAGCAGGGAATGGATCCTTTCGGGAAACGTTTCGACCGTTCACACCAAAGCAATGAATTAATTGAGCAGTACGGTGAGCTTGAGAAGGAAGAAATTGAGGAAAAGGATGTTTCTGTTACACTGGCAGGCCGCATCATGACGAAGCGCGGAAAAGGGAAAGCCGGATTCGCTCACGTACAGGACTTATCAGGACAAATCCAAATCTATGTCCGCAAAGATGCTGTTGGAGAAGAAAGCTACTCGATCTTCGAAACTGCAGACCTGGGAGATATTGTAGGGATCAGCGGCAAGCTCTTTAAAACAAAAGTAGGAGAACTGTCTGTAAAAGCGGAGGAATTTGTCCTCCTGACAAAATCATTGCGTCCGCTGCCAGATAAGTTCCACGGGCTTAAGGACGTGGAGCAGCGCTACCGCCAGCGTTACCTGGATCTCATTATGAGTGAAGAAAGCAAAAAAACTTTCGTCACGAGAAGCCGCATTATCCAATCAATGCGCCGCTACCTTGACAGAAATGGCTACCTGGAAGTTGAAACACCTATGATGCATTCCATTGCAGGGGGAGCATCTGCACGTCCGTTTATCACTCATCATAATGCGCTGGATATGGAACTCTATATGCGTATCGCGATTGAGCTTCATCTGAAGCGTCTGATTGTGGGCGGCCTTGAAAAGGTATATGAAATTGGCCGCGTATTTCGTAATGAAGGTGTATCTACACGTCACAATCCTGAATTCACTATGATTGAATTATACGAAGCATATGCTGACTATAGAGATATCATGAGCCTGACTGAAAACCTTATTGCGCATATCGCCCAGGAAGTGCTGGGAACAACTACTGTGCAATACGGCGAGTACGAAGTGGATCTGAAGCCTGAATGGAAAAGGCTTCATATGGTAGATGCAATTAAGGAATACACGGGGGTAGATTTCTGGAAAGAAACAAGTAAGGAAGAAGCCCAGCAGCTTGCGAAAGAACATGGTGTTGAAATCAAAGACAATATGGAATATGGCCATATTGTTAATGAATTCTTCGAGCAGAAGGTTGAAGAGAAATTAATTCAGCCAACATTCATCTATGGTCATCCTGTAGAAATTTCGCCGCTTGCGAAGAAAAACGACGAAGACCCGCGTTTTACTGATCGTTTTGAATTATTCATTGTAGCCCGTGAACATGCGAATGCCTTCACTGAGTTGAATGATCCGATTGATCAACGTGAGCGCTTTGAAGCACAGCTGAAAGAACGTGAAGAGGGCAACGATGAAGCTCATATGATGGATGATGACTTTATTGAAGCTCTTGAATACGGCATGCCGCCAACGGGCGGTCTTGGCATCGGAATCGATCGTGTTGTCATGCTGCTGACAAATTCACCTTCTATTAGAGATGTACTGTTATTCCCGTTAATGCGTCATCGTTAAAATTCTATAAAAAGGGGCTGGGACAAAACTAGCTTCAGATAGTAAGAAAGGTGAATTTGAGTGCGCTCAAATTCACCTTTCTCTTATTTCAGGGTATTAATTCTTTAAATTCTTATTTTTTGGCAGTGAATTTC
>NZ_JAMBOJ010000057.1 GCF_023715565.1 Cytobacillus firmus
TGTGGTAACTTAATTGTATCAGAAGTGGTCCTTATTTTTTTCAAAAACAATCAAAGCCGGTGACATTTTACTCGTCGTAAAATGTCACCGGCTTTTTCATTTCAGAGGTGGGTTTTGTCCCAGCCTCCTTAACTTTTTATTGCTCCACAAGCTCTCCGCCAGTTAACTCAATATGTCCTTCTCCCCAGTTGCACATCGCATCCAGGATCGGGCGAAGTGACCATCCGTAATCTGTTAGTGAATATACCACCTTAGGGGGCACCTGATCATAAACAGTGCGGTTTACAACTCCATCCTCTTCAAGTTCACGAAGCTGCTGAGTCAGCATTTTTTGCGTAATTCCAGGCATAAGGCGTTTAAGCTCACTGGTTCGCTTTTCACCTTTAATTAAATGACACATGATTACAACTTTCCACTTCCCGCCAATCACATCTAAAGTAGCTTCTACCGGAATATTGTAAGCCAACTGCCTTCCCCCTCTTTTTGATAGGCACTTAAAAGTACCTACATTACTTTAAAGTGCGTACTATTCATTTCGAATCATGCCATCCATAATAGCATAAGGAAGCATAAAACAACATGGTGAAATTGACCATAGGGTACTTTTTAGTGCCTGCATTACTTTTAGGTGCGTACTGTTCACTATGTTTGACATGCTCCATACTATCTATCATAAGATTGCATGGCCAAGGCGCCTGGCTATACTTTCTTAACTGCTATTACTTTAATAAGGAGGATTCATTGCTGATGAATTCAATTGCAATAAATAGACAAAAAGAAAAAGGCAGTACTCCAGCCCTTTTTGCACTCGCAATCAGTGCATTCGGCATAGGGACTACAGAGTTTGTGCCTGTAGGGCTTTTATCTACCATATCAGGTGATTTGGGAATTTCCATTACATTGGCCGGTTTATTGATTTCCGGTTATGCCTTGGGAGTTGCTATTGGTGCACCTGTACTAACTGCTTTGACCAGTAAAATGAACAGAAAGTCTTTGCTTATGTCATTAATGGTTTTATTTATCATCGGAAATTCTGTGGCAGCCATGTCTTCATCTTTTGCCCTTTTGCTTGCTGCGCGTTTTATAACAGCTTTTTCACACGGCATCTTTTTCTCAATTGGTTCGACCATTGCTGCTGATTTAGTACCTGAAAATAAACGGGCCAGTGCGATCGCCTTTATGTTCACCGGCTTGACTGTCGCAACCGTGACAGGTGTACCGCTCGGAACCTTTATTGGACAGATATTTGGCTGGAGAGCCACCTTATGGGGAGTGGCTCTCCTAGGGATAATCGGGATTATCGCCAGTGCCATACTGATTCCTGCAAATCTTAAACAAGCACCAGCTTCCAAGTTTAGTGAACAGCTGAAAATTTTAAACAGCGGAAAACTGCTTTTAGCATTTAGCATTACTGCACTAGGATACGGAGGAACATTTGTAGCTTTTACCTATCTGACACCCCTTCTCGAAGAAGTAACAGGGTTTAGCGCAAAATGGGTCAGCATTATTCTGCTTGCTTACGGAGTGGCCGTGGCTATTGGCAATGTTATTGGCGGAAAAGCTTCTGACAAAAATCCATTAAATGCGTTATTTTGGATATTTACTCTGCAAGCCATTATTTTGGGCCTTCTCACTTTTGCAGCACCTTTTAAAATTCTTGGGCTTATAGCTATTTTTCTAATGGGCTTATTTGCTTTCATGAATGTGCCAGGCCTTCAAATTTTAGTGGTAAACCTGGCTGAGAAATATGTTCCTTCAGCTGTCAATGTGGCTTCAGCATTTAATATCGCAGCGTTTAATATCGGGATTGCTATCGGCTCATTTGCCGGCGGACTGATTGTCGACTCTATCGGCTTAATTCACACACCTTGGATTGGCGGAGTAATGGTGCTTGGGGCTGTATTTCTGACAGGATGGCTAAAAAAACTTGAGAAACAAATTGACTAATTAAGGAGTGACTTATATGAATAAACTATCTTTATCTACTACTGCAGCACTTGCAAATGGAGTTAACATGCCCAGAGTTGGCCTTGGTGTATTTAAAGTGGAAAACGAAGAAGAACTAATAACTGCTGTTAAAGCAGCAATTGAGATTGGCTATAGAAGCATCGACACAGCTGCAATCTATGGCAACGAAGAATGGGTTGGAGAAGCCATCCGCCAATCTGGCTGTAATAGAGAGGAACTTTTTATCACTTCAAAAGTGTGGAATTCCGACCAAGGCTACGAAGCAACTCTTAAGGCATTTAACACCTCATTGGAAAAAATGGGACTTGAATATCTTGACCTTTATTTGATCCATTGGCCTGTTGAGGGGAAATACACGGAAACTTGGAGAGCGCTGGAAGATTTATATAAAGAAGGCCAGATTAAAGCGATTGGTGTCAGTAACTTTCAGGTCAGCCATTTAGAAAATCTATTGAAAGCAGCTGAGATCAAACCTATGATTAACCAAATTGAATTGCACCCGAAATTGGCTCAAACTGAACTTCGCGCCTTTGCTGCCAAACATAACATGCATATTGAAGCGTGGGCTCCACTAATGCAAGGCGGATTATTCGAAAACGAGATCCTGACTGAAATGGCTGATAAACATGGAAAAGCCATTGCGCAAATTGTCCTAAGGTGGCACCTGCAAAACGGTATTATCGTCATCCCTAAGTCAACAAAACCTCATCGCTTAGAGGAAAATGTATGTTTATTTGATTTTGAACTATCTCAGCAAGACATGGAATTGATTAATTCCTTAGATGAACATTTACGCGTCGGACCAGACCCTGACAATTTTGATTTCTAAATATACCGGTACGATGAGCAGCAGACTCCTCGTCAAAATTATGAAGCTTTTCCGCAAAATCCTATATAGAGAGGATTAGACTATATAAAGGTAACGTTTGATTGGAATGAATGGTTCTTTATTATATCTTTTTATCTAATAACCTGATCAAGTTTAATCAATGCAGGGAAAAGCAAAGTAAGATTAAGAAAAAGGCGATTTAATAGCTCAATTGTTTCGGAATGACAAGAGTTTTGAAGTCTATATAGCATAGGGCTGAAAAATTTTGAAAAAGATACGAGCTCACCATCCAATAGACGAGGACTTCCGAAATATCTAAATGTTACAGGAGAAGATGGTCTATTCATTCCCGGTTTATCCTGCAGAGGCTATCATGCTCATTATTGTATTTGCTTTGCAAAAAAGAGACTTATGGATCCCGAGGTTGAAGGTTCTTCCAAAATAAATTGAAAAAAGCAGGGACTCCCCCTGCTTTTTTCGATTTATTTAATTTTTTAAAAGCGGCAAAGTAATCTCTACTAAAGTACCTTCACCAATCTTGCTTTTATATACGATGCTGCCATGATGCTGCTTAATGATCTTATGGCAAATCATAAGTCCAAGACCTGTCCCTTTTTCTTTTAATGTATAGAAAGGTTCACCCAGTCTCGGCAGAAATTCGTCAGGTATTCCGCACCCCTGGTCCTGGAATGAGACAATACATTCCCCGTCATTATTACTCTTGAGGGAAACCTTAATCTCCCCTCCGTCACCCATGGCTTCCATGGCGTTTTTTAGGATGTTCAAAAAAACCTGTTTGATTTGATTTTTTTCGCATGATATCAAAAAATCACTATGAGCCAAATTCAGCTTGAACTGGATGCCGTTCATATTTGCCTGCGGAGATAATAACTCGACTGTATTCTCAATAATATCCGTTAACTTAGCCGTGTCCATTTGGATGGCCTGCGGTTTTCCAAGCGAAAGCATTTCAGTGGTGATATTTTCAATGCGCTCCAGTTCGCTTAGCAGTAAATCATTAATTTGGCTATTGCCGCTCTTATATAGCTGCACAAACCCTTTAATGGTTGTGAGTGGATTTCGGATTTCATGGGCAACTCCGGCTGCAAGCTCCCCGACAATTGATAATTTCTCAGACTGCAAAAGAAATTCTTCTGCTTTTTTCCGCTCAGAAATATTTCTGCTAATCATGACGACATGCTCGACTATCCCATTTTCACCTTCAACCGGCATACAAAGTGTTTCAAATTCTATCCAATGCCCTTCTCTATGTTTTAGGCGGAACTCCATAGCCATTTTCTCATTATTCTCAAATATCCTTTGCATGCCTTCTTGAAATTTTTCCGCTTCATCAGGATGAAGCACAATATCCACTTCCATCTTCGACAGTTCAGCCATTTCATATCCTAATACAAACTCATGAGATGGAGATAAATAACTTAAGCTGCGATCCCTATCCATAACTGCGATTAGGTCTGAAGTGTTTTCAGCGATTAGCCGGTATTTAGCTTCACTTTCTTCCAGCGTTTTTTCCATTCGTTTTTTTTCTGTGATGATCCTAATTAATCCTTCATAGGATTCAATTAACAAACTTCCAACAACGACACCAAGCCCCACAAACAAAATATATTGCAGATGAAAAATCGGGCTGTCTCGAAAAACGTTAAAAATGATAGGTACCGTTATAATATAAATGATACAATACCCACCATATAATAGGGCCGTTCTTTTAACTGCCTTAAGGTGCTGTGTATATCTATGTATGATAGTAAACGTAATCAAAATAAGCAGCATCCCTATTACAGCAGGCAGCCAATTCTGGCTGACTGCAAGCCTTGTGACGAGAGCGATAATTGCGGTGATAACCCCTGCTCCCGGCCCCAAATAGGAAAATACCAAAATCAGAATAGCATAGCGAATATCATAGGAATAACCCTGCTCGTTAAAAGATAAACCCACAAGAATAACTGAAATAATGCCTGCATATATGCCACCTAAAAGATGCAGGTCCTTAAGCGGTTTATGACTGATAAACGAACGGAGAATTAAAGGCACACTGACCAGTAATGAAAAAATGGAGAGATTGACAATGTAGTCTAATAGTATCAAAGAGGTTCCCACCTATATTGAGAAATTCTTAATATTCTTTCTTAATCATAAACCAGAGGTGATGACCTTTCCACTACTATTTTAGAACCCGCAAAAGGAAATGTAAAAAAGGCCCACCCATGGAAGGATAGGCCTTTTTTCGTTATACTTTCTTCACAAACTCCGATTTCAGCTTCATGGCGCCAAAACCTTCGATCTTACAGTCAATATCATGATCGCCCTCCACCAGGCGAATATTTTTCACCTTGGTTCCGATCTTAATTACAGAAGAAGTGCCTTTCACTTTAAGATCCTTAATGACGGATACCGTATCTCCATCAGAAAGGACATTTCCATTAGAATCCTTAATCACCTTTTCGTCCTCACTGTTGATTTCGGATTCCGCTGTCCACTCATGTGCACATACTGGACATACTAATAGCACCCCATCCTCGTACGTATACTCTGAACTGCATTTTGGGCAATTAGGCAAGCTAGACATTTCGTTTTCCTCCATTATTCAGCATTATTCTGTTTAGACATGGCTATCAAAATTCTGACAGCAGCATTAAAAACTAATCCTATTATATTATATAGAATATTTGCCAGATCTTCATATCTCTTTTCAATCAAACGTTTGATTGAACTATTTTTACTTTCATATCGATTGTTTTTAACTGAAGAGGGAATAATAAATTAATGTGGACCTACTTGATTATTAGCCGTCAAATCCAACGGTTTATAAAACACATTCTCAATTATAAACTTAAATATAACATTAGTTGAGATTGATACAGGCAAAAAAAGGGTAATTAACAGAAGAAAGAGTTATACTGTAATTAACGTGCTCCAGGCCATTTTGAAAGTGCCATTTCGTACTGACTCCACCTTAGAAAAAGCAGAATTAAACCAGGGAGTCATATTGGGTTATTTAAAGTTTCCTCCCTCTTAAGCGATAAGGAGCAAATTTTCACAGTTTATCCCTTGACAAAAAATATGTCGTATATGATAATTATTACCGAATTAGAATTATTATTAAATAGTTCGCTATTTAATTAATAATCATATCACTCAATCATTTTAAGGAGGAATTTAATCATGGCATTAATCGGTTCAGAAGTACTACCATTCGCAGCAAAGGCTTACCATAACGGTGATTTCATCGATGTTACTGAAGAAAACTTCAAAGGAAAGTGGAGCGTAGTATGCTTCTACCCTGCAGATTTCACATTCGTATGCCCTACTGAGTTAGAAGACCTTCAAAATGAATATGCAACTTTAAAAGATATGGGAGCAGAAGTTTATTCTGTATCAACTGATACTCACTTTACTCATAAAGCGTGGCACGATAACTCAGAAACAATCAACAAGATTGAATACGTTATGATTGGTGACCCTAACCAGAGAATTTCCCGCAACTTCGAAGTTCTGAACGAAGAAGATGGACTGGCTGAACGCGGAACATTCATCATCGATCCGGACGGCATCATCCAAACTGTTGAAATCAACGCTGGCGGAATTGGCCGTGACGCAAGCCAAGTTGTAAGCAAGCTTAAAGCAGCTCAATATGTACGCAACAACCCAGGTGAAGTTTGCCCGGCTAAATGGAAAGAAGGATCTGAAACACTTAAACCAAGCCTTGATTTAGTAGGTAAAATCTAAGGAGCTCGATAATCATGTTACTTGATGCAGATATAAAAGCACAATTAGCTCAATATCTTCAGATGATGGAGGGTGACATTCTTCTAAAAGTCAGCGCTGGATCAGATAAAGTATCCAGCGACATGCTGGCTTTAGTAGATGAGTTAGGCAGTATGTCCTCTCACATTAAAGTTGAGCGTACTGAATTACAAAGAACGCCAAGCTTTAGTGTAAATCGTCCAGGTGAAGATACTGGCATTACCTTTGCAGGCATTCCTCTTGGACATGAATTTACTTCCTTAGTGCTTGCTCTGCTTCAAGTTAGCGGAAGAGCACCTAAGGTCGACCAGAAAGTCATCGACCAGGTGAAGAAGATTGAGGGCGAATATCGTTTTGAAACTTATGTCAGCTTAAGCTGCCATAACTGCCCTGATGTAGTACAGGCTCTTAACGTCATGAGTGTTCTAAACCCTAATATTTCTCACACAATGATCGATGGTGCTGCCTACAAAGAAGAAGTAGATGCTAAAGAAATCATGGCAGTGCCGACAGTTCTGTTAAATGGCGAATCATTCGGCAGTGGCCGTATGTCCCTTGAAGAAATTTTGGCGAAAATGGGAACAGGCCCTGACGCATCAGAATTTGCAGATAAGGATCCTTATGATGTGCTTGTCATTGGCGGCGGCCCTGCCGGTTCAAGTGCTGCCATCTATGCAGCACGAAAAGGCATTCGCACCGGCATCGTTGCCGAACGCTTTGGCGGCCAGGTCATGGACACTTTAGGCATTGAAAACTTCATCAGTGTGAAGCACACGGAAGGACCTAAGCTTGTTGCAAGCCTTGAAGAACACGTGAAAGATTATGGCATCGATGTCATGAATCTGCAGCGTGCCAAGAGACTTGAAAAGAAGGACCTTGTTGAAATCGAACTTGAAAACGGTGCTGTTTTGAAGAGTAAATCAGTCATCCTTTCAACTGGTGCACGCTGGAGAAACGTCAACGTGCCAGGCGAAGCAGAGTTCAAAAACAAAGGGGTTGCTTACTGCCCTCACTGTGATGGACCATTATTTGAAGGCAAAGATGTAGCTGTTATCGGCGGAGGCAACTCCGGTGTTGAAGCAGCGATAGACCTTGCAGGAATTGTGAACCATGTGACGGTTATCGAATTCAATCCTGAATTGAAAGCAGATGCCGTTCTGCAGGAACGTCTGAACAGCCTTCCAAACGTAACGGTTGTCACAAATGCCCAAACAACTGAAATTACCGGGACTGACAAAGTTAACGGTATTTCATACATGGATCGTGAAACAGAACAAACGCATCATGTTGAACTGCAAGGTGTGTTCGTTCAAATTGGCCTGGTTCCTAACACAGATTGGTTAGGCGACCAGATCGAGCGTACCCGCTTCGGCGAAATCGTTGTAGACAAGCATGGTGCCACAAACATCCCAGGTGTATTTGCTGCAGGAGACTGTACAGACAGTGCCTATAAGCAGATCATTATTTCTATGGGATCCGGCGCTACTGCAGCTCTTGGGGCGTTTGACTATCTGATCCGAAATTAATTTTTAACTTTACAAAACCGCTTTCTGCCATTTTGGCAGGAGCGGTTTTGTATTTTATAAAAAAAGAAGCACAGTCATAGCCTGTGCTTCACCCTTTTTCATCAGTGTACCAATATACCTTCTTTATACTTCTTCTCAAGCGTTGGCCAATACTCCTTGTTGGCTTCGATAAGGTCATCCAGTATCTTTTTCGCCACAATGGCAGATGGAATAGTCTTGTTAAGTGTGAAGGCCAGCAATGCTTTTTCATAAGATCCTTCTGTTATGGCTTCCACCAGAATTTTCTCTGATGCCAATTGCTGTTCGATCATGGCCTTGTGGAAGTACGGTATTTCACCGACATACTCAGGAACAGGTCCTATAGTGATCAAGGCAGGCACTTCAATCATGGCATCTGCCGGCAGGTTAGGAATAGTTCCATTGTTTTCTACCATTACAAGATAGCGTTTTGCCAGATTCTGTGCGATGGAAACAGTGACATCGACAATAAAGATTCCGTGTACACCAACATGGAACGCATCATCCAGGATGCCAGTCTCCTCAAATTTGCTGACCGTCTCAAATAATGATTTTTCTCTGCCGGCCATTACCTCATTTGCGCGGGTATACTCTTTGTTTGAGTTCCCCACAATATAATCCGGCAACAGGTAGTACTGCAGATAAGGGTTCGGAATATAATCCGGGAAGTACTCCATAATTAGCTTGATGTTTTTAAATGTCTTAATCCAGGATGAATCAGCATGGCGATAATCGATTTTAGAAATGTCCTCTGTCAGCAGACCCCATTTGCTGATATGCTCACGAAGCTCAGGAAGACGGTCAACTCCATCCACTTCTACTTTAGTAAACCAGCCGAAGTGATTAAGCCCAAAGTAATCTACTACAAGGTCTTATCTCTCAACTCCAAGGATCTTTCCAGGAAACCATAGATAAGGAAACCAAAGTCTCCTAAACTTCGAATACCATTTGCCAGTGCCGTGATCCCATTCTGGACAATCGGCCAGAACTCTGCTGCAAGCGCTCCTAAAATCATGGCACTTGGGATAGCCAAAATGGCTACAAAGTGATGACCGGAATAGATGGAAAGGACACCTTTAAATTCTGTATCGCAATATTTATTATGAAGAACACCAACTAAAGCTCCGATTAATATTCCGGCAAAAACACCCATTTCCAGAACTTGAACATTTAATACTATTGCCTGCCCGGAAATTTGCATTTCTTCTGCTGGAACTAAACGTTCTGAAAGATTCAGAACCTGATGCATTGCATTAATAAATTTTCATTAATTTCCCTTTCAATAACTATGCTTTATTCAACTAACCCGCCCCGTTTCAAAGCTCTTGGCAGTTTGACGGCTTTTAATATGTGTTTTTGATTCTTGTACTGTAAGATCCCAAATGTTGGAGAACTTGGACCATTTTTTAACCTTTTAAAATTGCGTAAATTATAACACTTAAAAAAAGACTAATAAATAATGACATTAACCAGTCTGTTTTTTTTGTCATTTTAAGCATAATATTAAGAAAAAAACTAATTACTGCTAATATAAGAAAAACCACAAGTAACATAACTAGTTCCATATTTCACAAACTCCTCACCATAATTCAAAAATACCAACCATATTTTATACCACAAAGACAAAAATCTTGTTCAACTAAACTGCCCCGTTTGTTCAAAAAGAAAAAGCCACCTGGTTTTAGACTGCACCCCTTATAGTAGATGTTGAAAAACCCACAGTTGGGCAACATTGACTTAAGGGGTGATTTTTATGGCCAAAAAAGGGCAAAGGTTACAAAGTTATTCTTTGGAGATTAAAGCGGAAGCGATCCAGTTAAAAGAAGAAGGTTTTTCAGCACAACAGGTAGCTGACAAACTAAATATCCCAAGCAGAAATACTGTAAAGACTTGGTGGAGGAAATATCAAAAAGAAGGACAAGCATTTTATTTAGATAATAGGGGTCGAAGGAAAGAGTATACAGATCAAGAGCGTTACATTCGGAAATTGGAAATGGAGAATTCTGTTTTAAAAAAGTTTCAGGAAATCTTGATGAGGGAGGGAAGAAATTAAAGTTTCAGGTAGTTGATCTCTTAAGAGAACAATTTAATGTAGCGGAACTTTGTAAATTTCTTGGGGTATCAGTAAGTGGATACTACAAATACAAAAAGTATATACGTTTTGATAGGGATGTTGAATTGAAGCAGCTGATTCTGCAATTATATGAGAAATCCAATAAGCAATGGGGTTATCGGCGTGTTCATATGGAACTTCAGGAAGAATACCGAATGCAAATCAATCATAAAAGAGTCTTTCGACTCTACAAGGAACTTGGAATTCAATCAATTATTCGGAAGAAACACAGATCTTCAAACTATAATCAGTATAAGCGCACTGAACCAGAAACGATTACAACAAATATCATCAATAGAGACTTTTCGGTTGACCAACCAAAGGGCAATCCAACGAATAAAATCGAACATAATATAATGATGTTAACTTTTTCAGCCAAAATCAATTTTTGTTGAAAGATGTCGAAAACATTATTTTTCTTCGTCAAAGCCTATTAATTGCACTTCGAACTTATCATCCTCAAAACTGACCATGGCATGAATCCTGTTGTCCTCGTTCCCCTTTTCGTATCCATAAAGAAAGATTTCCGTGCCATTTGTGCGAGTAGTAAACTCATGCTCATTTATAACGACATCCATCCCCTCTTCCTCGTTGAAATACTGAACTGCGGATTCAGTGGACTTCTCTACGATTCTTTCTTCTTCTTCCTTAGACATATCACTACACCCCTGCAAAATTAATGCTGCCATAATCAATAACAGGATTCTCTTTAGCATCTCCATTCCCCCTACCACTTCGGACCGGAATTAATCTCAGCCCGCATGAGCGAATCCAGCCTCTTTCTTGTCTGGATTATATCATACCGTTTGTCTTCCAAACGATGAATCTTTTTAGAGAGCTCCAGGAAGAAATCTGCCGACCATTGACTTGCCCGTTCTTTTGCTTCTCCTGCTTTCCAGCTATATAGCTGTTCCATGCTATCCCTGTATTTAAGCTGAGCCACTCTAAGTTTTCCTATGAAAGTATCAAGCTCACTTTCAGCATCACTGAGATTTTTAATATCATTTAGGTATTGAGATATCTTTTTTTCATCCATCATACCAGCTTATCCGCCTCTTTAAATTCTTTTGCTGCAAATCTTAGAAAATGACTGAACTTTGACGTTTCTTCATTGAGCCAGTTTTCCATCTTGATTAGCTCATTAAACACTTCATAGCCAATATCAATCGTCTCTGGCCTCTCTCCACCATGAATGAGCTTGTTTTTGATTTTGTTTTTCACATCAGGCAGCTCATCCATAATACTTTCTTTGACTTTCTCAACGCTTTCGGCAACTTCAAGCAAATGAGAAGGAGTTACGTGTATTAGTCCAGCTTCCGCACTTACATAGCGTGGAGACCTGTGAACTTCAACACCAACTAAAACATTGTATAAGATTGCATTATTGATGTTTCCATACTTATCAAAAGAATAATTTTCCATGCCATGATAACTAGCGACTGATTCCAAGAGCCTCTTAATCGGTCTGCCTTCGTTATCCATATTTTCATATTTGAATCGTGAACCAATGTAGTAGGTGGATCCAATATGCCTCTCATATAGCTCAAGCCCACCAGCTCCAATTGAATCCTTTGGGTGAATATAATTGACAATGGAAGAATCAAAATCTCCAGCGACTGCCTTTGCCTTTGTTTTTTCATCCAGTAAATCAATAACACTTGGCGCACTGTATGTCACTGCCCCTAATTCATATTTTGCCGCTGCGTATTGGGCAAGTGCTCCTCCCAATGAGTGTCCAGTGACGGATATTTGAGCAGAAGGGTTGTCCTTTTTGATATCACTGATTAATTTTTCTGCTTGTTGAAACTGATTCTTCTTGTACCATACATTTTCCTTGGGATTGTAATAGACATCGAGCCTATCTCCTCTTGGATTGGATTGCTTCTGATGTACCTTATCCTTCATTACGATGTATTGAATATCAGTTTCTAAGTCCGCCATACCTGCCCCGAGCATATCATCCCCTTGAGTTCCGCGAAATGCAACCACAATCTGGTCCTTATTTTTAACGACGAAAGCATCGAAGCCGGTAGTAGGATCAGTTGTTATGTATTCCTTGTTTTTTACAACTTCCCATTTATGGCTTTTTTGATTGTTGTTGTTCTTAATAAAGTTGGGCAGCCTTTTGTGATCAATAGCATAGGCTTGCCTGGACAAAAATAAATAGAACTTATCTTCAATTTTTGTCATGGATGACCTCCATAATTTTCTAATCTTATCTTAATTTTACCATAAATAAAGGGTAAATATAAACTATTTGAGTATTTTTTGCAGTTCAGATCTCCTTATTGCTGCTGTTAGAAAACAGGAGTAAACAATAAAGAGGGAGTTTGCACTCCCTCTTTTAATCACCTTAATGTATTTAAATAGGTTGTCAGATATTATCGGCATTAATTAGGAAGGACATCGATCCCTCTCGCTTAAATATTGGTTTAACTGCTCAAAGTTTTTTAAGTAATAACGCAGCACCGTTTCTTTTTTTAATGCCGTTAGCATGCTGTCATGAGCTCTCTTCCCTTTCCCTATCGTAGCAAGCTCATGGCCATTGTACTTTTTGACATCCTCCAGCTTCTCAAGGTCAGGCAAACGGTCTCTTAATATTGGATATGGTGAATATAAAATGAAGAGTGGTTTTCTCCCTTCTATATCGACCTTTTCATCCAGTATTGCAATGGAATACAAGCTGAAGTAGTGCTCCGTTTCTTTTAGCTTATTGCATTTACGGCACTTGGCCAATGTCTTTTCATTCTTCTCTAAGAATAAATGAGTGTTTAAGGAACCCTTTTTCATTATGATAATCTGTTTCAGAATCCATATTTTCAAAGAATTCTTTGTATGCTTTTCCGCTACGATGATAGATATCAGCCTTGCTACTTTCTTGGCGTCTGCAGCTGACTTTTCACTTTTACTCCCATTATGCCCTGAAGAATTTTTTTACAAGATGAGTTTCTTTTGAAAGCTCCTTGTTAATTTTCTCCATCTCCTTAAAAATCCAGTCGAATTCGTTTTAATTCTTGCTTGTTCGGAATGTAAAAAGATGTATTAAATCCACCATCAAGTACGTCCTCCTCCACACATACCCATATATTAAACGGGAAGGTATCCAGCATTAGTTCTTGATGTATATGATTCGCAATGCTAAGGGTGGAAGCAAATATTATGATATAGGAAGTATTATCAGGAAACTCACTTACTGGAATTCTTCCATAGTGTTCATAAATGTTTTTCCAATTGAATAGTCTTTCCTTGAAATACCCAATATAGTTTTTAGTTTTGAGTCCCTTGAACTCGATCAATAAGGAAATTCATTTGACCCTGGGGAAACTCTATGATTGCCGCTCCTAATGGTCGGTTATTTTGATGGTTAGTGGCAATGATCGGATTCCACTTCCATTTTTTTAAAATGTTCATTTCCGCCATTAAACAGCGAAGTTCATTCATGGATACATATCGTTTGATTCCACCAACACCTAAAGAATCCCAACGATTCGCGTCCATAAAGAAATCAGAATTATAATAGTGCTTTAAAAGCTTAAATCCGGCCATTCCCAAAGTAAAGGGAGCGGGTGGTTTTACTGAATCCTCTTCTCCGTGAATTCGTATTTTCCAGCGTTCAACAAACCCATTTCGGCGCAAGCGGTCTAGCCTTAAAGATGTTTGAGAAGAACTCATAATAGGCAATAGATACCTGCGTAATTGGTTTTCGTTTGCACAAATGGCATCACCAAGAACTTTTAAGAGTGTGAAATCCTTCTCGTCTAACCTACCCCTCGTAAAATGTTCTACAACACTTTCTAAATTAGTGTAAGGGTAGTATTTCTTCGGCAAGACCTTAGTGCCTTTAAGGAAGGGGTGATCCCATAAGGCACTTCACCTTTCTTTGTTGTGAGTAATGGATACTCCTGTGTTACTCCTGGGTTAGGCTGGTCTTGAATAAGAGCTTCCATTATTCAAACAAGAACGCTCCAACGTCCCTGCGTTTCTTTTTACCCCTAGGATATCCAGTAATGACAACTTTGGCTCTCCGATTCTCTTTATCGATGCTTCGAATTGCGCAGCTTACCACATCTCCGACCACTGGCTCCTCCAGATAATTAGGTTTAACGCCTTTTACTTCTAATCCAACATCCAGTTGAATGAAGATGCCGTGAACAGCGTCTACACCTGAAACTTTCCCAGCGATTGCATTTCTGGATTGTAACGATTCTAGTTTTTCATATTACTAACCCTGTTAAAGCTGCGTAGCCTTTATCCTTCTTTGCCAAGCCGATCGGTATGCCGACCGCAAAGATCAGGGCGAGATTCTGAAGGATGGAAACTGCCGAAGAAGAGATAAACTTTCCGACGTTTTGTATCATTGGATTTTCAAGAAGCGGAACGTACTGGGCCAGGTTCCCGTTGCCAAATACATTTCCAAAAGCAATGAAAAGACCAATGATCGGTAATATTAAGATCGGGGCAAACAAGGATTTTCCAAATAACTGGAGACCATTCACCACTTGTTTCATTGTTGTCTTCCTTTCTAATTAAAAGTAAACGCTATCAATTAATACCCACAGTATAGCGTGGAATCTAAGCTGCAGGAATGGGAATGGCGGATTCTGTACCATTTCACCAAAAAAAGTAACATGTTACATGAGCTAATATTCTTGGATAATTCCTTTTTTAATAGCTAAAATCAGGATAATATCAATGAGCATAAACATATTCGATTCAAATGAGGTTATCTCAAATTCACGCTGGGACTCGATGGTCGGATCAAGAATAGTAAACACTATATCAGCCAATTCCACCGTGGTACTTTTGTCATTTCCTGTAAACAGCACGGTCTTTAAACCCTTTTCCTTTGCTATTTGGACCTTTTCAATCACCTTGCTTGTCTCCCCTGAACGCGAAAAAACAATCATCAGCCGGTACTTCTGGATGTTATTAAAGAAAATTGCCCGGCTGTCACTAGTCGATGTATTCGACACGTAATATCCGAAAAGCTCCAACTTCTTAGCAAGATAATTAGAGAACAGCGTAGAGAAGCCTGCTCCATAAAAATAAATCATCTTATGCTTTTTAATTTCATTTAAAAACTCTAAAATGCTCTTCTCATCTATGTAATCAAAAGTAGTCCTGATATTTTTTCTGAATTCACCAATACCTGCTTCCATTGGGAGATGGATCTCTTCTACTGATCCAGAATCTGAACTGTGTACCTTTTTCACTTTAAGGCCAAGATTATAAATAAATTCACTGTATCCGCTAAACCCCAGCTTTTTACACAAACGGATGATAGATGTAGTCGAAATAAACAGCTCATCCGCAGCTTTCCGGATGCTTAATTGCTGTTCATCTATTCTGCTTTCAATCAAAAAAGAGAGTATCTCTTTCTCTGACTCGCCCAAGTCTTTATCAATTGTATAATCTAAGAAAATCTTCTCTGCATTATCCATTGGTTTACCTCTTTCTTATTACGAACGGGTTTTATTGAAGCCATTTCTATTATAAATGAGACAGCTGAAAGTTTTACTGTTTTACAATGAAAAAGGGATACCGCTTTAACGCATATCCCCTTTCAATCTTTAATTTGCCGCCATCCTTCCCAGCGGACCATTTTCATCTATAATGTCCTGCAGTTCATATACCGAAATCGGAAACATCGGGAAACCATAGGCGTATGGCGCTATTTCATAGAGTTGAAAATAGATGATCAGCCCTTTGTCTGCTATATAAAAGTCCTGATCCGGCTTAATGGCTTTAAAGTCTACTAAAAGCGGAATGTCACGCTCCCTGATTTGCACCTTAATCAGATCTGATATTCTTTTTACATAGTCACTTCCCGGCTTGAATAAATCCTTAAGGGCCACCTGCTTCCCCTTCTGAAGATCAAACGTCAGTGATTTTATTACTGTCATTCCATGGGCAGCATGGTAATGGTACACATAGTTGTTCAGTGACAAACTCAGCACATCCCGCTGATTATTTTTAATCTCATAATATCCATACAAATCCACAACGGTTGTATCCATATTGCCTGTCTGTTCGTTAATGAGCTGCTGGTTCTGCCTGAGAATGGTATTGTTTATCATTTCCTGCAGCTGCTTATTCTGCATACCTGATACTCGGGGATAATATACGACTTTGGTGGGTCCAGTGCTGATTGTCATCGTTTTGATGCCTACCGGAAAATTGATTGCCACGGCTATCCATCCTTTTTAGGTTTTTAACATATCCTATTCATCGAATAGGCGTTAAGGTGCATAACAGGAAATGGAAGTTTCAATGTTATATAATGATTAGGATATATATATATAAGACAGGAGCAAGCAAAATGAAACAAAAGCAAACCAGCCTAAAACCTTTTATTTCACTAATTCTATCAACAAAAATTCCAAAGACTGCGCTCATTATTGGTTTAACAGCGAGCATCTTAACCACCCTTACCGGGCTGGTGGTTCCTCTGCTGACCAAAAATCTGGTGGACGGTTTTTCGGTTGAATCTTTAAGCGTTCCGCTCATCATCGGAATCGGAGCAGCCTTTATCCTTCAGGCGGTTATTAGCGGGATTTCCATTTACCTGCTGAGCTATGTCGGCCAAAAATTGGTGGCGCGGCTCCGGGGGCGGATGTGGAAAAAGCTCATAAGGCTGCCGGTCCATTATTTTGATCAGCAATCCAGCGGTCAGACAGTCAGCCGCGTAGTTAATGATACCAGCATTGTCAGGGAGCTGATCACCAATCATTTCCCACAATTTATTACCGGGATTATCAGTATTATCGGTGCAATCATTATACTTCTTGTGATGGATTGGAAAATGACATTGCTGATGCTCACTTCTGTTCCTATTACACTGGCCATTATGATTCCGCTTGGCAGAAAGATGGCAAAAATATCCCGTGGCCTTCAAGATGAAACGGCCATTTTCACCGGTAACATTACCCAGACACTCGGTGAAATCCGTTTAATGAAGGCCTCAACGGCAGAGAAAAATGAAGAAAAAAAAGGATTGGATGGCATCGACAAGCTGCTTGGCTATGGTTTGCGGGAAGCCCGCATTTTTGCCATGATCGGCCCGACGATGTATCTGATCATGATGGTGGTCATCGTCATGATTATCTCCTATGGAGGCATGCGTGTGGCCAGCGGGACGATGTCAACTGGTTCCCTTGTAGCCTTTTTGCTGTATTTATTCCAAATTATTATGCCGATCACTTCATTTGCGATGTTTTTTACACAGCTGCAAAAAGCAAAAGGCGCAACGGAAAGAATCATAGATATTTTAGAAGAGCCATTGGAAGATGGGCAGAACGGCATCGAGATGGATATCAGCAGCAAGCCGATTACAATTCAAAATGTTTCTTTCTCCTATAGCGAAGAAGAGAGTGTTCTGGAAAATATCTCACTGGAAGCCCAGCCAGGCCAGATGATTGCATTAGCAGGTCCTAGCGGTAGCGGAAAAACCACCCTGTTTGGATTGCTTGAACGATTTTATGAGCCAGCTGATGGTGAAATTAAAATTGGCCATACACCCATCCAGCAGATATCGCTTAAATCCTGGCGCAGTCAAATCGGCTATGTTTCACAGGAAAGCGCTATGATGGCAGGTACGATTCGCGAGAATTTATGCTATGGACTGGAAAAACCCGAAAACATTTCAGATGAGAAATTATGGGAAGTTACCAAAATGGCATATGCTGATCAGTTCATTGCCGATTTTCCGAAAGGACTTGATACAGAAGTTGGTGAGAGGGGTGTGAAGCTTTCCGGAGGACAAAGGCAGAGGATTGCCATTGCACGCTCATTCCTGCGCGACCCTAAAATATTAATGATGGACGAAGCTACCGCCAGCCTCGACAGTCAATCGGAAGGCATCGTCCAGCAGGCGCTTATCCGCTTAATGGATGGCCGGACAACTTTCGTCATCGCCCACCGCCTTTCAACAATTATAGATGCAGATCAAATTGTCTTTATTGAAAAAGGCCGGGTGACAGGGATTGGCACTCATTATGAACTGACACAATCTCATGAGCTATACAGAGAATTTGCCGAGCAACAGCTTGCATAAGAAACAGCCAGTCTATTGCAGACTGGCCTTTTTTTACAGATAAAAAATCCGAATATTTTGATAAAATGCGACAAATTATCCATTTAAACGGGAGGCTCTGTTCCTTATAATGGAATTAGGATCATTATGGGGTGTACCAAACCAAGAAGGAGGTTGTGGACTATGCCATTAGATCATACGAAAAACATGCTAGAAACGTTAAAATACTACAGCGATTGCCAAATCACTCAAACGTTTTCAAAAGATCAATCGCAGATTCTAGTGGTCCGTTATATAAAAGACTCTCATTCATTTGAGGTTACTTATACGGTAACTTCACAGAAAAGGATGTATCCTTCCATTGATTCTGCGGCGGTTGCGATAGAACAGGCAATCGGCAGTCATTGATCCCTCCCAAATAAAAAAACGCAGCGGTTCTCTCTATCCGGTACCAATACTGGGTCTATTTCCTTTCAATCAAACGTTTGATTGATTTTTTTCTGCTTACAATTGTCCATTTACCTTGCTTCTTCAACCTGAAGAACCTTCTTAATCTCCCTGCTGTCTTTTGCCAGAATACTTTTCACATTTGGTCCGAACCATTCCAATGAAGCGTCCATTTCCATCATTTCAGCTGCCTCTCTTAAAAACTGACGATAGTCCACAGCTCCTTCAAAAAGTGAAACCATGCCTTCCCTGCTGCCTGCTGCTGCATACACATTATTAGGGGCAAAGACCCCAAGCTTGCTGCGTGATTCAATATTTTTGAAATGAAAGTGCGAAACATATGGCTGGAGCTGTTTAAGAGCAAATAGAGGATCCACCCCTGATTCCCAAATATGCAGGACATCAAAGTTTACCCTTAATGACGGATGATCCGTTTCCTCAAGAAGCTGAAGTGCAGAAGATGGATTATCTGTCAAAGTATTCGGATGTGTCTCAACCAACAGCTGCATTCCTTCAGCTTCAGCCATTTTACAAAGCATCTTCATACGCGAAACAAGCTCAATCCGCTCTAATCTGCTGATATCCGCACTGCCCTTGTTCCCGGCAAATGTCCGTATTTTGTCTGTTCCCCAGCGATGCGCTAGTGAACATAGGGCGTTCATTTCGGCTATTAAGGCAGGAAGCGGTGCATCCAGGGGCAAATAGTCGCTCAGCATACTTGTCTCAAGATCATATGAACTCAGCCACTCACTTCCATAATGGATATCTTCCTCCAGATTCTTGGCATGGACACCCCATAGTTCAATTCCCTGGAACCCATTATTCTGGGCCCAGTGGGCAATTTGGTCAATCGATTGGAGATGATGCCGGAATGAGATCGTGCACAGAGAAAGTTTCATAGAATGGCCTCCTTTATATTTTGAGATTGCTGCAGTTCAGACCAAGCCTCAAAGCTCTCTTGCAAACCACTTTTTATTTTAAATTCCAGGATATTCTGTTCTGCCAGCTTTGCAGTAATTTCGTCCATTAAAAGCATGTTTCCAGTCATAGCGAGCTTCATGGCCCTGTATTGTATGGCTGTATAGCCTTTCACAAGTTTTTCAATTTCATCACACCATGCTTCAAAGCCTTCTTCATCATAGTCAAGCGATTCCCAGAAAAACGCAAAAGCATGTTCATAGGCATACTTCCGTATGGCGAGAACAGGCAATTCCCTTAAAGCCGATGCCAGACCTGACAGCGGATACTTTTTTTCTCCAGCAGCATGAAGTTCAATAATCTTTGCAACAGCATCTGTCATTGGATTGCAATCATGTTTGATGCATGTATTAAAGTAAGCCTCAACCGTTTCAGCAGTTGGCATAATAATGTCAGATGCATCAAAGAAATAGCCGCCTTCAGCTGAAGGGTCCTCAATGGCAGCCAGGATCCGGTCTTTAGCCAGCACTCCTTCCCAGCGGAAGTCCGGATCATACATAAACCATTCCTCTTCGTTCTCCGTCTTTTCCAGCATCACGTAATGGGGAAAAGGGCTTTGGTGAAATTTATTTTCCCGCTCTGGAAGCTTTGACAAATCGAGCATCACCATGACATATTCATGGGGCTTCTTGTTTTCCAGCAACCTCATCATTTCCTTTATATTTTCCTGCTTGCTTTGCTTTTCGTCATACCATTTATGCAGCTTGATGCCATAAAGCATTTCATACCACTGATGAAAAAAATTATGGTCGATTCGTTTGGAATGATACGTTAACACTCCATTTTCCAGCACATCGAAATCGGCATCCCATACTCCGAAATAATAAGGACGATGGTCAGCTCCTTCTGTCTTTTTTACCGCTTCGCACACACAGCTTACAAAACAATGCACTTTAATCATAAAGATCCCTCCACTGCAGCCGGCTTCTGCTTTCGCACAAGAAAATCAGCCAGACTTCCTACCGTCCGGAAATCTTTTGACACAATCATTTCATCTGGAATTTCAAATCCCATATCCACTTCCAAATGTAGGATCAACTGCAGAATCATAATGGAATCCATATACAAATCTTCATTTAAGCGTGCATCTTCATGAAAAGCCTTCATAGAAGGAAGCTCTAAATGATCTTGTAAAATGTCATGAATTATCTGTAAGATTTCCTGTCTTGTCATGCGAGCACTCCTTCCCCCAGCCTTTTCCGGCTGACCTTACCGTTCGGCAGCTTTTCGATTTCCTCCACATTCTGAAATTCCAGCGGAACCTGGTAGGGGGAGAGATAACCCCTGCACCATTCTCTCAGTTCCTCTTCCTCAATGAATTCGGAGCAGACATACTGCGCGCAAACTTTCTCCCCTGAAAGCGGGTGAACTTTTTTATAAACAACTGCCTCTATAACTCTTGGTTCCTGCATCAAAACGTCTTCCACTTCCTGCGGATATACGTTCAATCCTGCCACATTGATGGTGTCATCCATTCTGGCCAGGAATGACAGAATACCATTTTCTATATAGCCAAGATCTTTTGTATAAATTGTTTTCTGCGAATCATGAATGAGAATTTCTCCAGGATTTTTGATGCTTCCGGCCACCACTTTTACATGTGGAAGAGGGTAGCCCATTTCACGCGGGTTGCTCACATCCGGATGAATGGCCACACATCCTGCTTCCGAACAGCCATATTGCTGAAGCACTCGATTTGATACTTTCTTTAACGCTTCCAGCCAGCCTGCAGGCATGAGCGTGCCCGAAGTCATGACAGAATCAAACCGCTGCCCATCCCTATTTAGGCGCGTTAAAGTATGCAGCAGTGCAGGAGCAGCGTAAAGAATATGCTTAGGATGCTCCTTCAGCTTTTTCAGTACATACTTAGGATTCATATTTGTCAGAATAAGCGGTTCTGCCCCGCGCATCATGCACGCCAATACACCGCAGATTAAACCATAGGAATGGGTCGTCGGGCAGGCAACGACTGAAGTCGTCTGATTATCAGCCGGCAACACCGAGACATAGCTGTCAATCTCTTTCTCAATCGATTCCCATGTTCGTTCAATGCATTTCGGATCTCCAGTCGTACCTGAACTCATTTGCACCAGAACGCCTTCCTTTTCATTTATTTTATGTGACAAGTGGATCTGCAGGTGGATATTTTCATAAAGCAGCAAATGGCTGCCCGACTTATTTGCCATCCTGATTGCCCCTTCTTTCGGGACAGAAGGATGGATGGGGACAATGGACCCTCCTTTACTGCGGACAAATAAGCAGAGTGCAAGCCATTGAAAAGCATCGGGCATACAAACAGCCATTCTCCTATTCCGGCAATCTTTTAAATAATGAATATTCTCAAATACCGTATACTGTCTTTCAAGATCATCCAGTGTATAGTACTGATCATTTACAAAAAACATCTCAATTCTCCTTTGGGTTTAATGCTAAAGAGTTTGTGATAAGATGGCGGAACCCGCCATCTTCTTCTTTTTGGACCTTCCTTTTCAAGAGCGACTCGGCATAAACCTTAGGGGTTGTATGCTGCAGAAGGTAATTTCGGTAAATCAGTTCAGGATAGCAGCACAGGTGCCCGTCAAGCACCTCATCTGCCAGCCCCCAAAACTTCTTCTCGCTGTACCCATAATTCTCTTCAAGCGCAAAAGACAGTTCTGTTAAATGAAAAACGAACAATGTATCCATCACAAGCTCTCTCAGCGCTTCAATGGAAGTCATCCAATAATACTCATTGTCCCCGCCCTTATTAAACTGCTCATGAATCTCTCCAAAGTCAGGACTCCGGCTGGGTTCTGCCAAAAAGTCATAATGATACTCAGTGCTGTCATGGAAATCCCGCAAAGCAACACGGGTTGGCCAGCCGTTTTTATGAAGGAGTATCATGTTCTGGGCATGTGCCTCCACAGCTATGCCATGAGCGGCGAGTAAGTGCCAGACCGGCACCACGCTTACTTCCATAAGTCTTTTCAACCAATTTTCTATTCCGTAGTGCAAAAGCCAGTCGTTTATAAATAGGGAACCGTCCCTCTCCATTAATGGAAGTGCTGTAAAAGGCAGAGCCTCCTCACTCTCTTCCATGTGGAGACGAATGCTTTCCCGCCAAATAGCTCCCAGTTTTGTCTCTGTTATTTCCTCAATAGGCTGATGGGCAATCCCTGCATACTCCTTCAAAATGATCAAGGAAGCTTCTTCCTTTAAAAATGGATCCGCTTCTACCGTAGCCGCTATCCAGTTGGAAATATGGGGAGCAGCACAGATGGCGTGAGTGTCTAATGTTCTCAGCGATGAGGTATTCACCATATTCATGGATAGTTTTAGGTGAGCTTTCTCTGGATTCGTCACGTTCCAAAGTGTCCGGACCGACAGGGTTGCCCGATAGGTATCCCCGCTGCTTTTTAGCAAAACGACATCTTCTTGCTCAAGTTCCGCTTCTATATGCTTTATCTGCCATGGATGTATTGGCAGGAAGGTGTATTCTTCAAACGTCTTTCCCAGCTCATGCAACTCGGTCAGCAGCTGTCCGAGCATCAAAGTACCCATTTCCTTCTCCCAGAATTCCTTCTCACCTCCGGGGAGGGCAATTCGACTCTGCCTGCGTCTGACTGCAGCCCATTGCAGAGCAAAAGGTTTCCCTGCTTCCGGACCAAATGCAGCATGATCTTCAAGAGAGAATCCAGTCCGGGCTTTAAAACAAGGATGATAGGGATGCCCTTCCCAAACTTCCGACTCCAGCTCTTCATAACTGAGTGTTCTCCTTGAAAGAGACGGCATGAGATGTTTTTCATTCCATTCACTAAGCTGAATGGTTTGCCGGAGCTCGTAAATCAGCTTATTTCTTTTATCCTGGTCGGCCACAAGGTCCTCTGCCAGCTCTTCAATGCTAATTGGCGTACGGGAACCATCGATTTGCACGGAACGGATACTGTCTTCCTTCAGCCGAACACGGTCAAAGGCAGCAATCCTTCCCTCACAGCAGTAAATCCGCTGATTTCCGAAAATGGTGAAGCTCAATAAAGGTTCTTCCGGCTGGTGCGCTGTAATTTCATAATCCATCAGTCTTTCAAAAAGAACGGCCTCCAGTAACTGTCGGATGACTCTTTTTTCCACTTTCTTAGACGGCAGCGGATGCAGCTTCTGCATAGTTCTCCTCCTTCTTCACAACGGCCAAAGGATTTGGGATATAGGTGTAAACGGCTTGTTCGTTCTTTGCCAGCAGTTCATCCACATCATGAAAGCGGGTTAGCAGGTTAGCTTTATAGGCAAGCTTCTCTGAGTGCAGGATTTGGCCGATAAATGCTTTTCCCTGTCCAGACATCTCTTTTTCAAGTATGCAGAGCTGTTTCCGGCACCAATCGATCAAATGATCTTCACTGATGAGACTGTCCTGCCCAAATCGGCAGATCACTGAAAAGAGCTGATTCATGAACAGGTAATAGGTGAAGCGTTCCTGTATGAGATCATCCTCATAAAATAGTTCCGGGCATTCCGCCAATGACGGCAGGAGTTTGCATAGATTTCCTCTATAAGAGTTTGATAGGTAGTAGCCTTGATTATCACGATAGTAATAAGCTTCCGGATAGCCTGATGATAAATCCAGGAGGCTGTTTTGCTGATGGGCCTCAAGTGCAAGTCCATATTCATCATATAATCGGATCAGAGGCTCGATTGAGCATCTCCAGTATTTTTTGAACCAGTCCATGCTGATTTCCTGTGGATCTCTTCTCTTTGTTTGTGCCAGCTTTTCAATTGTCCGCTTCAGTCTAGAGCTTTCATCCGGCAGTGGATCCTGAACCAATGCCGCGATGGAACTAACACCCTTATCCGCTCCTTTCGGAAAAGGGTTGGACCGGATAATGACCTCGAACCCTGACTCTTTATGCCCCGGCAATTCAGCTGTTATATGGGCCGGATCATCGATCATCCGAAAAGACGGATATTTTTCCGTAAAGCGAAGCTTATCCATTAGTTCCGTCATAGCGTTACCTGCCTTTAGTTCATGAAGGCGGTTCGTCCTTAAAGAATTCGTAATTTTTACCGGAACAGAGAATTTGAACATCCATTCATTTTCCGGGCTGTAAACCGTTCTGATGGAAGAGGTAGCTGAATAATAGGCTCCCATTTGGCCAAGATCTTTTATAAGATTTTCTTCAACCGCCTCTCTGACATAATTCTGCTGAAGCAGCCATTGAGCCTGAAGAGGGTGCATCGGAATGAGGCAGTTGTTATGCGGGACAGTAAAATGCGGTATCGATTTCTTTAGTGAATGGAGTATAATATCGCTTGCGCCATTCCGGTTAGCTGAAGCTTCCCTGACCAACTCCCGGTCTACTTGAAAATAGTGAAGTTGAAAACAGCCTTTTAGCTCTGGTGCATACTGCGGATGCTGCCATCCAGCCATCCCCTGCCTGCTTTTCGGGGTAGGGTGAAGCCAGTGACCAAACAAAAGTGACTGCTCAGCTTCAATAAAGGTGCTTTCTTCAGAATATAGGCTATTTTCGTCCTTCATTCTTTCTTCAATATACAAGGCCATTGTCTGATAGCTCTCAATCAGCCTGAGCACCAGTTCATCAAAATGGGATGCAAGCTCATGACAGCCATTTGATTTGGCCATTAAATGCAATTCGTGGATAAGAGCAATCATCATTGGAAGCCGGTCCTGCTGTATCCATTCCCGGCTTTGGCTGCAATATTTAAAGGCACCGCCGATCAAATGCCTTCCTGTTAATGATCGGTAAATTACTTCCACTGCAAATGCTGCAGACTGACCCGGAAGTTCTATTTCTACCACAGATTCGCCTGATAGAGTCATAGGTGGCTGCTGCTCCTGCATCCATTCCTCCCTATCCATCCAATGTCCGCAATCTACTTCTCTTAAGTAACTATTTATAAAAGCTTGAAACGTTGCATTTTCTGCAATTTGTTTGGCTGAATGATGCATAATTCCATCCTTTCACCGAGTCTTTAGACCTAGTAATTGATAACCATTCTCAATAATGGTTAAAAAATTTGATTCCTTCCTATAGAAGAAATCAATTTATTGGAAGAGACAGAGCCTCCAAAAGTCCCGGTATCTCATTAAGATGTTTATTCACCCAGAAGCAAGGATTCAATTTCCTTCAACCCTTTTTGGCGCTCAATCGGATCCCAATAGCCCCATGTGGTCTTGATGGTATGGACGTTGTCGTTTTGAACAGCTTTCAGGCTTTTCCAAACCTCGCCCTGTGTAACAGAATCATAGAACTCTCCACTATTAAAATAAGAAACATTAAGGATATGATCAGGATTATACTTTGCTAATCCTTCAATCGAAATATTCTCGCCGAAATCCTCAGGGAGGTTTTCTGCAGGTTTTAATTTCAAATCATCAAATAATAAGGAATTTGTTGCATGGTTTGTACGTCCATATACACGAATATCTTTTTTGTTAATTGCTACTGCCATAAATGTTTCATCGCCCATTTTTTCACTTACGCGGCTGCCGATATCTTCTGCTTCCTTCTCAAGATCCTCAATCACTTTCTTTCCTTCCTCAAGCTTGCCTGCTGCTTCGGCAACCTTCAGATGGTCTTCCTTCCAATCTCCGCCGACTTCTACTGCAACGGTTGGAATGGTTTCGGACAGCTGGTCATAAAGAGGCTTATAGCGATCACTGATAATTAACAGATCCGGATCCAGCTTCAAAATTTCTTCCGAATTAATTTCATCAGCATAAGGCAGAGCCTTCACGCCTTTAAGCTCCTCTGTTAAATGCGGAGGAAACTCATTATCATACGCCATCACAGCGTAAGGCTTTACACCAACAGATACGAGTGAGCCTTCCCAGGATACATGCGACAGCACAACGATTTTCTTCGGTTCGGCAGGGACTTCTGCTTTTCCGTACAAATGCTCAACGGTTCTTGTTTCCTCTGTTTTCTCCTCTTTCTTCTTTTCAGCCGCTTCTGTGGAAGCTCTCTCTTCTTTTCCACAGCCTGTTAAAACAAGTAAAAATAACATAAAAACAACGCTCAAAGGAGCAAAAAAATTCTTCATGGATCATTCCTCCAAAACAATAATGAAATTCATTCTCAATGATAATCATTATCATCATTGCTGAACATGGACATTTTTAACTTCCTCCATGAACAAAATGAATTTGCGTTATAAAAAAACAGCCGCAAGTCTGCAGCTGCACGTTAATTATTTTCTTCTAATCCTTAAGCTTTTAGTTTGGATTTAAAAATGCTTGAAGGAAAGGCTTCCAGCATCTTCTTCCTCCCAATCGGTCCCCATGGATCCCACTCATGGCTTTCAGGGTAATAGACTTCTCCCGTCCGGACAGCCCCGATTTTATTCCAATCTGAAGTATGGGCAGTTCGCCACACATCCTTTTCATGACTCCATAAAATGAGAAGTTTATCAGGGTTCAATTCAGCAATCTCTTTCAGGCTGACATTTCGGTAACCTTCTGCATGGAGATCTTGATGCGGCTGGAATCCGAGACCTTGAAAAAGAAGTTCGAGAATGGCATGATTTCCCTTCCCGTAAAGGCGTATTTCTTCCGGGCGAATCCAAATGACTGCCCATTGACCATTTTTGGTTAATGGACAAAGCTCATCCCGCACTTTGCATTCCATACCGTGAATGTCTTTTTCTATGCATTCAGCACGGCTTTCGCAGCCTACCAGCGCTGCTATTTCATAAAGATAATGGCACCAGTCCTGCTTCAAAGGCATATGATGAACTTGCTCCTGTTTTGAAAGCAGCACGCTTTGAAGCTGAGATTGATGCAAGGGTGTTTTAATAATGCGGTCGGGATGGGTCAGCAAAATATCATCCGGCTGAAATGGTTTTTCTGCGTTTAGCAATCTAGTTCCTTCCAGCTCTTTTTGAAGATAGCCCGGCACCCCACTGCTTGCCGGATAGACGGTTGGGTAGGACGGAGCTGCTACCGGCTGGATTCCGAGTGAAATAAGGTGATCCTGTAAAAACAGCTGGCTTACGACAGCAATTCGTTCACTCGCCCTTTTCATGAAAACAGTTGGCGGCATCCCCTCTCTGCTTTTAAAAAGGCGGCTGAAATAAAATTCATCCTGCAGCCCTATTTGCAAGGCGACTTCTTTAGCTGTAATTCCTTTCTTTTGAAGCAGCAATTTTTTAGCAGTCTTCATTCGTTCTGCATTTAAAAACTCTTTCGGGGTCATGCCGGTCCTTTTGCGGAAAGCCCTTGAAAAGGTTACAGGGGTCATATTTGCTTTAGAAGCTAATTCCGCGACGGTTAATGGACGGGACAGGCTGTTCCGGATCAATTCCTCTGCTTCTTCCATTCCATCAATTTCGGCCGAGTCTGTCAGGATGGACAGCATCTCCCAGAGCAAGGATAGAAATCTGCATTTGGCCGAAACTGATTTTTCCTGCCGGCTTTTCTTCATTTCTTCCCAGAGGGGGAGCATTTTTGCAGGGACCTGGTCAGCCAGCGTACGGGTTAACAAGTTTTTAAGCATATCCCCTTCTTTTGGCCAGGAAAGCGAATAAGCGGAAAGAAGAGAAGAAGACGATGATGTGAGGGAGCAGGAATCCGTGAGGAAGTAGCTTTTGCCCTCTTCTGCCTTCAATCTCCGGTTTCCTATCTCCAGAGTGCCTTTTCCCGATGATATGTAAAGGATTAAATAATGGCTGCTCTTTTCATTTACGGCCTGCGATAAGCCCTCACGCAGGTTGAATGCAGCAATTTCAAACATATCGCTCTTCAGCATCATATTTAGACACTCCCTTCTTTTTCCTTAAATATGAATTGACAAATGCTGTGGAAGGATAGTAGATTAATAACGATCTTCTAAAGCGATAACGATTCTCATTTTCAATTATAAAATACATAGAAAAGGACTGATCATCATGGCCAGAACTGCTGCTGACATAACCGAACCCCTGCAGCCCGTTCACTTAAAATCTATTAAATGGGGCCTAATTGGCTTAGTATTTATTTTCTTTGGCCTGCTCGCTTCAATCGGACTTGGAGCTATATGGATTCCCCCTTCTTCATTTGGGACTCTTTTGTCTCTTTTCAAGCTGGCCAAATTGAACATCAGCTGATCAGAGAAGTTCGAATTCCACGGGCTCTGGCTGCTGCCCTGATTGGGGCAGCACTTGCAGTGGCAGGAACTATTATGCAGGGGATTACACGTAATCCGCTTGCCGATCCTTCAATCATCGGCATCACCCATGGAGCCGGGCTGGCAATCGCTATTTCGCTCGCATTTGTTTCTAGCGGGTCCTACTGGATTCTTCTAATCTGGTCATTTGCAGGCTCTGCGGCTGGCGCTATGCTAGTCCTCTCTTTTTCCATGATTTCAAAAGAGCGGATCTCTCCTGTAACCTTGACGCTTGCCGGTGCTGCTTTAAGCACATTATTCAGCGCTCTTTCCACCGGCATTGCCCTGTATTTCCAGGTGGCACAGGACTTGAGCTTCTGGTTTGCGGGAGGACTATCCGGAACCAAATGGCAGCATGTTTTTATCCTGCTTCCCGCTGTTATCATTGGTTTGCTGCTGTCCCTCTCGATCAGCCGCTCTCTGACCATATTGGCTTTAGGGGAAGAGGTGGCCGCCGGTCTCGGTCAATCCCAGCAAAAAGTCAGGTGGATCGGACTCATTGCCGTTATTCTATTATCCGGCGCAGCCGTTTCCATTGCAGGTGCGATTGGCTTTATTGGCCTTGTCGTTCCCCATATCGTCCGGATGCTCATCGGATCTGATTACAGATGGCTTATCCCGCTAAGTGCCATTGCCGGTGCCCTTCTTCTCGTACTCGCCGATATCGGCGCACGGATGATCAACCCTCCATTCGAGACACCTGTCAGCGCAGTGACCGCCTTGATTGGTGTTCCGTTTTTCCTATATTTGTCCCGAAGGAAAAGGGGGTATATGTAATGGATTGGAAGCTTGCTTTAAGAATGGCCAAAAACTGGCTGGCAGCCTTTGTCTTTTTAATCATGGGCACCTTTATATTGAGCCTGTCCACTGGCGTGATGCCCATCCGTTTTTCTGAAATACTGAACACATTAGCCGGCAGCGGCACTCCAAGGCAGGAGCTTGTTTTATTTCAGCTGAGATTGCCGAGAATGGTCATTGCCATGCTGATTGGTGCCGGGCTTGCTCTATCAGGCAGCATTCTTCAGGGACTTTCCAGGAACTCTCTCGCTGACCCGGGCATTCTCGGAATCAATGCCGGTGCTGGACTTGCTGTCGTTTTTTCGATCTATCTTTTCGGACAAGAGAAAGGCAGCCTTCTCTCTGAACCTTTTTTTCTGCCCGTGTTCGCTTTTATCGGAGCTCTTGCCATTGCAGGACTGATTTACCGTTTCTCATGGAAAGAGGGAATAGATCCCGAACGGCTTCTCCTTGTTGGCCTCGGATTTAATGCTCTATGCGGTGCTCTTCTAATGATTCTCCAGCTGAAAATGGATCCAAAGGATTTTCAGCAGGCGGCCATTTGGCTGACAGGAAGCATTTGGGGAACCGGGTGGCCTTATGTATGGGCATTGCTTCCATGGATTGTGATTCTTACACCGGCTGCCTTTTATAAAGCAAGGACCATGAATCTTCTTCAGTTTAAGCAAGATGTTCCCGCTGCTCTTGGCTTAAAAGTGGAGTCTGAACGGCGCTTGCTTCTTTGCCTATCTGCTGCCCTTGCAGGAGCATGTGTGGCCGTCGGCGGCGGAATTGCCTTTATTGGACTGCTCGCTCCCCATCTGGCACGGCGGCTGTGCGGATCCAATTACTTCAGCAGTCTTCCTTTATCAGCACTGATTGGAGCAGCTCTGGTGCTCATGGCAGACATGATCGGCAAAAACCTTCTCGCGCCAGCCGATATCCCCGTCGGAATCGTCATATCGATTATCGGTGCACCATACTTGATCTTCATGCTGCTGACCCGGAAAGGTTCCGGGATGAGGGTCTAAATTCAATAAGAATGCCCATTCAACAATCCCTTATGAATGGGCATTTCAGTTTTATTTGATTTCAGCCGGCTCTCTGTATTGTTTTTGCCCCAGCACATGATATACATCCTGACGGCTATCGATAATAAACTCTGGCTTTGGCTTCCCGCGGTTCGCACGATGGCCAGCAAGATGTACATCGCTCGTTTCCCAAGCCTTCCATGCCTCTTTAGATTCCCAGCGAATCATAACAAGGATTTCTTCCTCCCCACTGCGCTGTTTTTTCTTTAATACATTCAAATCAAGAAATCCGGGCTGCTCTTCGATGAT
This sequence comes from Cytobacillus firmus, assembly GCF_023715565.1. Taxonomy (GTDB): domain Bacteria; phylum Bacillota; class Bacilli; order Bacillales; family Cytobacillaceae; genus Cytobacillus; species Cytobacillus firmus_C. Next base: position 30,928 of record NZ_JAMBOJ010000057.1, read on the forward strand.
TCCTTCTCCTGCAAAGCGGTCCACCATTTTATCCCCATGGCCCTCTTTAACCAAAACTGTCTTTAATTGAATAAACATACCTATTTCCTCCTCAGTTCTTTTTCGCTATTATAATTGATAACGATTTTCATTTTCAACTATTTTAAAAAATATGTTCATAATTTTATAAGTTTATAGTATCTTTAGATTATCGAAATTTATTGAAATTGTGAGGCCGTTATATGTGGAAAAATAAAAATGTGTGGATTCTTTTAACTGGTGAATTTATAGCAGGGGTGGGCCTATGGCTTGGCATTATAGGAAACCTCGAGTTTATGCAGGAAAAAGTTCCTTCTGATTTCCTGAAATCACTTATTCTTGCATCCGGTTTGCTGGCTGGGATTGCAGTTGGCCCCTTTGCCGGCAGAATAACAGACCAGCTAAATAAAAAGACGGTAATGCTCGGATCAGGTTTTGTCAGGGCTATCAGTGTTATTTTTATGCTGATTGCTATTCAAACGGGATCTGTTTGGTGGATGGTTCTATTCCTGGTTATTATACAATTGTCAGCAGCCTTTTACTTTCCTGCACTGCAGGCAGCCATCCCTCTTGTAGTTTCCGAAAAAGATTTACTGCAGCTGAATGGTGTACACATGAATGTTTCCACCCTGTCGAGGATATTGGGTACAGCACTGGCTGGTGTTTTGTTAGTCATTATGCCATTATCCATGCTTTATATCGGATCGCTGGTCGCTTATCTGGCTCTATTCGGATTAACCTGGTTTATGAACTTCGAGGAAAAAAGGGATCACACAGTCACAGGAAAAGAGTCTGCCGGGAGAAGCGGAGGATTCAAAGAAGTTTTCCCGATTATTAAAGGCCTCCCCATTGTTTTCATGACACTGATCTTAACCCTGGTCCCGCTTCTGTTTCTTGGAGGTTTCAATCTGATGGTCATCAACATCAGCGAGCTTCAGGACAGTTCGTCCATTAAAGGGTTAATTTATACTGCAGAAGGAATCGGCTTCATGCTCGGCGCATTTATCGTCAAGCAACTCAGCCAAAAGCGTTCGCCATATGCGATTTTATTTTTCTTCTCATTTGTCATTGGCGTCTCACAGCTGCTTCTGTACTTTGCGGATGTGCCCGTTCTATCCATTGCGGCCTTCTTTGTATTCGGATTTGCCGTTGGCTGTTTCTTCCCAACTGCAGCCACCATTTTTCAAACAAGGGTTCCGAAGGAGTTCCACGGAAGATTCTTCTCCTTCCGAAACATGCTCGATCGTGTTATTTTCCAGATTGTGCTACTACTGACAGGATTCCTGCTGGATGCCGTTGGACTTCAGGTAATGGTCGTAATCTTCGGTATTCTATCCTTAGTCATGACAGCAGCCTTCTTTGTAAAATTCAAACAGATTCGGACCGGAGTACAGAAAAAAGAAAAAATCAGTACGTAAAAAACCGGCTCACATTGTGTTAACGGGTTCGGTTGACAGGGAGAAAACGTCAAAAAGTAAAACAAATAGTAAACAAAAAGGGGCTGGGACAAAACTAGCTTCAGATAGTAAGAAAGGTGAATTTGAGTGCGCTCAAATTCACCTTTCTCTTATTTCAGGGTATTAATTCTTTAAATTCTTATTTTTTGGCAGTGAATTTCC
>NZ_JAMBOJ010000058.1 GCF_023715565.1 Cytobacillus firmus
TGTTACTCACCCGTCCGCCGCTGACTTCAGGGAGCAAGCTCCCATCTGTCCGCTCGACTTGCATGTATTAGGCACGCCGCCAGCGTTCGTCCTGAGCCAGGATCAAACTCTCCATATAAGAGTTGATTAAGCTCGATTGTCTTTTCGAAAAAGACTAATGATTTAAACGTTGACGTATTGTTCGTTCAGTTTTCAAAGATCAATTTCGTTTGTTATATTTTACCTAATCGCTCAGAAGCGACTTTATAAGTATAACATGTCACCCATGAACAAGTCAACAACTTTTTGAAAATGTTTTTTCTCTGTTCAAATCGCCTTGCTGAGGACAAGAATTAATATACCATGACTAATTAAATGTTTGCAATATAATTTTTTAAAAATGTTTAACTTTATATCTCGATGCATTTTGTTTTTACTTTCTTCTCTATTAAATGATTGATTTGGAAACATTAAATTAGATAGGACCTTTAATTGAACAGCCGAAAAATCTAACTAGTCCTGATCCAGTTCTCATAATTGGTGCAAGTTCTACAAACATAATTAATGCGTAATTAACTTGACCTTTCAATAATAAGTTATATCAATAGAATATTATCCGAAAACATTATCATAAATGCCCACATACTTATCCACTGTAAAACACTTACTATTTCAGTTGTCAACAAAGTTACACACAGCCTGTTGATAACTTTGTTAACTTTTCCACAATTTTAAAAGCAACCCAACAGAATAATAAATTTATAAGAAATTCTTATACCTGCTTATTGAAGTACAAACTCAAAATAAAAATATAACCAGTATTAAAGAAGAAGTAGTAATAGTTTGAGTTAATTCTCATAATATCTATTAACTCTACTTTAAATGAAAGGTGTGAATTATACTGGAAACCGCAGCACTATACCTATCTGTAATCATGGCCGTATTTTTGTTTGCTTATGCTTATGCAGAAGGAATTAAAATTGCAGACTCAGATGAAGAGGTCAATGGAGGCACCTTCATCTTTTCTGTTACGGCTGCTTTTATTTTCTCAGCTCTTACCTATGTATTCAGATAAAAAAATCTCCCCGTTTCAGGGAGATTTTTTCAGTATTAAACCTGTAGACAAGCTCCCATTTATCCGGAAACCGTTGTTTTTTTCTTCAACTCTTTCATTCGAATCTTTCTCTCATCTAATAAAAAGAGAGTTATTCCTCCAATTACAACTGTCCCTCCAAGAACTTGTGTCCATATAATAGACTCATGAAGCAAATAATAAGCTAAAACAGCAGCCCCCACCGGTTCGAATAAAATGGCCATTGAAATGGTTGAAGTGCTTAGCCACTTTACTGACCAATTGAACAATGTATGTCCAAGCAGGGTGGGAACAAGTGCGAGCAGGATAAAATATACCCAATCACCGGTTCCATACGGGAGTAAAGGTTCTCCGGCAATTAACACATAAAAGAACAATGTAATAGCGCTAATACTGTAAACAACAAATGTGTAAGTAACGAGGGAAAGCCTTTTTCTGACTGTCTGGCCAAACATTAAGTAAGCCGTTACGAGGGCACATGCAATGACTGCCAGTATATCTCCGAACAAAGCAGTCCCGCTGATCTGAAAATCTCCCCAACTGATAATTACACTGCCTGCAATTGCGAGCAGCCCGCTTAATATAGCTTTCCAGGTAAACTTTTCTTTAAAGAAGAAATAGGTACCTGCAAACGCAAAAAGAGGCTGAAGAGTCACAAGAACTGTAGAACTGGCTACTGAGGTGTAGTTCAGTGACTCAAACCATAAAATAAAATGGAAAGCAAGAAACACACCGGCAATGATGGAATAGATCCAATCCCGTTTTGTAATAAGACGAAGTTCTGGAACATACTTTATAAGAAATACAGGCAACATGAAAAGAACAGAAAAAAATAATCTATAAAATGCAATGACTCCCGATGGAGCGCTGGATACCTTCACCAATATTGCCGAAGTGGAGACAGAAACGACGCCAATTGCAAGGACAACATAAGGGTTTATTTTTGTATTAGACATTTTTATACTCCTTGTTTCGGTTTCCTAAAAATTAGGGTATATTTCATTTTACAACGTACAGCCAAACTTTTACTACGGTTTTATTAAATCCTATTTTGGATATATAATACTTTACAAAGCGGGAGATATTATGAGCAGTTTAGAAATTGAAATTTTAATGAAACTGGGCATATCAGCAGTCTTGGGTCTAGTTATCGGCCTGGAGAGAGAATTAAAAAGAAAGCCGGTCGGCCTAAAGACCAGCTTAGTTATTTCCATAGTAAGCTGCCTCTTGACCATTGTGTCTATTGAATCAGCCTATATGTTTCCAGGTAATGATAACATCAACATTACGATGGATCCTCTGCGTTTAGCTGCCCAAATTGTTTCAGGAATTGGATTTTTGGGTGCAGGCGTTATATTAAGGCGCGGAAATGATAGCATTTCGGGTCTTACAACTGCTGCCTTAATCTGGGGAGCAGCGGGGATTGGAATTGCTGTAGGAGCAGGCTTTTATATTGAAGCAATGGCTGGAGTAGCACTGCTGATTATTTCAGTAGAGGTAATTCCTTTTATCATGAGCTTAATCGGTCCTAAACGTTTAAGGGAAAAAGAGATAAACCTGCAGCTGAAAGTAAGAGATAAAGAAAATATTGCAGACATCATTCCAGCTGTAAAAGACCTTGATATATCTATCAAACATATTCGCATTAAAGATTTAGAGGATGAGAATCTGCATCTTGTGCAGCTCATCGTTGCCGTCGACTACAAAAGAAGAACTACGGATGTTTATTACAGTGTTTCAAGTATTCCCGGAGTACAGTGCATGGAAATCGATAGTATGCAGTAAATTTTTTTAATATTCCTCTTGCAAGATAGCCCCGATGTGGTTATAATTTTTCTTGTACCACTACCCGGGGGATTAGCTCAGCTGGGAGAGCGCAACGCTGGCAGCGTTGAGGTCAGGGGTTCGAGCCCCCTATTCTCCATAATGCAATTCCGCCTAAAAGCCTTGATAACTCAAGGCTTTTTTTCATTTTTCCACTTAATATTCATAAGGTCTTTTGATTTTGCATTAGCTCTGACCCCTTTTTATATCAAGACATTCAATCTGTAAAATATTGGTTCTGCATATAATGTATTCAAGCTCCAATATAAATATGGACTAAATGGAAATAGAGTGCATTCCTCAATCATGCTGCTCCATCTTCTAATGCTCAGCTTAGGTTAGCGAGTATGATAATAACGTATGCATGCTGTTAATAGGTAACCATTTAGAAAAGAATGCTGCTTGGAGGGTTTTTTTATAGTAAAGAGAGGACTATCTTTTAAGAGCTATACGGATGGGGGTTAAGCAAAATGCCATCATGAAATACGCGAACGATCTAAGAGTTACAAAGTGCTGGCAGAAGAATTGGGAATTACTATTCGGGAAGTTCATCCACTGTGCTGGGCTGTTCCAGAAATTCAGTTTATATTTTAAGTTTTTTTAAATAACTTACCTTTACTTATGTACATTTTGCCACAATCTTTCATTGTTAAAATTGCTCCAAATCAATTATAATTTCCTCATCACCTCCAACAGTCGTTCAAGAGTTTTTATTATCACGATTGCATATAAGAACTAGCTAGAAGCATGAGTCTCTTCCATACTATCCCCCTGCATAACACCAACCCATATTATATCTTCATTTATATAATAAAATTCCCCGAATTTCCCTAAAAAAACACTTTGTATTTCCTTTTAATCACCCAGCCATTGCACCGTAATTAAAGTATTATTTTATAAGGGTTTCTCTTTCATTTTTTAAAGTTTCAAATAGATAGCTAAGGAATTCTTCTCTTAAATCTTTTCTTCTTAGCGCAAAATCAATTGTAGCCTGTAAAAAACCCAATTTGTCCCCAACATCGTATCTAATCCCTTCAAAATCAATCGCAAATAGTGATTCCACCTTCGACAATTCTTTTAGTGCATCTGTTAACTGAATTTCACCGCCTAATCCTGGACTGATATTTTCGAGAATATCAAAAATCGAAGGAGTAATAATATATCTGCCAAGGATTGCTATATTAGATGGAGCATTTGTTACAGATGGTTTTTCGACCAGACTGTTAACCTTGTATATATTTTCTTTAATATATTCACCCTGGATTATGCCGTATTTACTGACATCATTAGTGTTTACTGTTTGGACTCCAAGAATTGTTGTTTTATATACTTCATAGGTTTCTATTAATTGCTTTAAACATGGTTTTTTTCCATATACAATATCGTCGCCTAATAGAACAGCAAAGGGCTCATTGCCAATAAAACTTTTCGCACAATAAACCGCATGGCCCAGTCCCTTTGGTTCCTTTTGCCGTATATAATGAATATTTATCATCTCTGATATAGATCGTACTACATTTAGTAACTCATATTTTTTCTTAGCTTCGAGCTCGAGTTCGAGCTCGAAGGATTTATCAAAGTGATCTTCAATCGAACTTTTATTTCTTCCAGTTATTATTAATATTTCTTCTATCCCCGATTCCACTGCTTCCTCTACAATATATTGAAGTGTTGGCTTATCTACAATAGGCAGCATTTCCTTTGGCTGTGATTTAGTTGCCGGTAAAAATCTAGTCCCCAATCCCGCTGCCGGAATGATTGCTTTTCGGATTTTCATTTAAGATCCCCCTAAAAACGCCTTTAACAGTATTTGTACTCCCTTTGTCTTGTAATACTATTAATATGCACTACTACAAATAAACAGAAGAAGATCTTCAAATAAACTGCTAGAAAGGCTGTATATTTTTTAGTGGAATTTTTAAACCGCATAGAACCTTTATCTTTCTTGGATGCTAGTTAAATTGTTTCAAACCGGTTACCTGATTTTCCGCTATTTAATATTCTATTTGCTGGTATGGATCTCATGTCTAAATAATTATAGTTGCTTTCTTTTTTAAAGATAATAATAGGATCAGAATGCTGAATTTGATGCAGATCCCAGCAAATTCCGTCAACTTTATTAATTTGCCCCTGAATGGTCATAATTCGTTTAGTGTTAGAAGTTGGCTGTATCTGTAAATTTGTGAAGGAATTTCCGCTGCATTCATTTGGAATGGTTTCGCTTCCTTCCAAAATGATATTATCAATACAATCATCCAAAGAAATCTTATCAAAGCGATTTGCATTAACATATGCAAATCCGCTAGCAGGTTTAACTGCTTTTAAATAAATTCCTTTCGAAAAACCTACTATTTTGATATCCGTAAAATTTACAAACGAGATTTCATGGCCACTTCCTCCTGAATACAAGTAAATCCCAGTTCCCGATACTGTTCCAGACCAATTTACTATCACAAGGTTCTTTAGTAAAGCATTATGCCATGTATTATAGTACTTATGCTTTCCATCCAAATAAATAACCTCTTTGGTGTATCCTTTATAATCCACCATAATCCTGGAATTCCATAGAGAAGCATCCCTCTCCAGCTCAAACCCTCTAACATTTGCACCAATGACAAATCTTGTCCCATAACTGCCCTGCAGTTTCACGCCCTGCTTAATAATAACGTTACCTGTCATGTAATAATCTTTATCTGCTGCAATAACTGTTTTTTTATTGTTTTGAAAGGCAAAGTTTATGGCCGCCTGGACTTTCGCTTGGGCTGTACTGCCACCAAAATCTTCAACGTAAACAACATTTGGATCTCCTGCTATTGTCAGTCACTCCTTCTTATTTATTACTCTATTGTATGTATTTTTTTTATTTAAGGGATAAGCGAATAACACAAGCGCTAAATTAAATATACTAATTGGGCATAAAAAAAGCCTGCCCCTAATTTTCTTTTGAGCCGGCTAACTGTTATCTATAAACTGATTAAAGAATGCTTCTTTAGGGCATTGAAGGAGTAATTTGCAAAATACCATAATGCTGGTGCGAAATTAATTTTCTCTACTTTCCTATAAGTATTCCATGTTTTTCGGGCAGATTTGAGTTTATTGCCTGATAGGGAATGCTCTCTCTTTCTATAAATAGCCAGCTCTTCATCTAACCCATAAGCATAGATCCCTTTAGATAAAATGGATAGCCAAAGTCCGAAATCCTCTGAACAATCTCTATATAAGGGCATTTGCACCAACCCTAATTGACTTGTATCAAGCATTACTGTGAGTGTCCCTATCGCCGTATTTTTTAGTAAACTACGATAAGTTGTACATGGCGGGACATTAATAACTTCTTTTGCTTTTCCCTCTTTTTCACTAATTATTTTGTAACTTGTATACGAAAAAGCTATATGATTTCTTTTCATGAACTTTAGTTGTCTCTCTAATTTTTGCGGTAGCCAAATATCGTCACTATCAAGAAAGGCTAAGTAATTCCCTTTTGCTGCAGCAATTCCTATATTTCTAGCATACGCGGGGCCCTTATTTTCTTGCAGTTGTATCACTTTAATTCTGGATTCACCCCGCATCTCTTTTTTTACTTTCACTAAAGTATCATCATAAGAACAATCATCAATAATAATCATTTCCCAGTTCTGAAAAGTTTGTGTCATAACAGATTGTATTGCAGCGCAGATATAGTTTGAAGAATTATATGACGGAGTAATAATCGAAACAAAATCCTGATTTAAAATCCCCATTATACCATCTCCTCAGCATTCATTTATAAATGAAGCAGATTCAGAAAAAATTTTGATTTAAATGCAATCTAAATTACTTTGTCTTGTTCCAGGCTTCCTGTTAGGCTCTGATATCCATAATCGCTGTTCTTTACTAACCCTTGGGCTCTATCTCTCTGAAGAACTACTTGTAAAGTTTGAAACAAGATTTTCATGTCCATGGAAAAGGAATAATTCCTTACATATAATAAATCAAAGCGCAGCTTATCCTCAGCAGTCGTAGAATAATAAGCTAATACTTGAGCAAGACCGGTGATACCCGGCTTGACGGATAATCTATAAGAGTAATAGGGAAGTGTCTCCATATACTGGCTAATGAAAAATTCTCTTTCCGGTCTTGGACCAATTAAGCTCATTTCCCCTTTCAAAACATTAAGAAGTTGAGGGAGCTCATCTAAACGAATAGCCCTTATAAATTTCCCAATTGCCGTTATCCTTGAATCATTATTTTCTGCTAATACTGGACCTGTTATTTTTTCAGCATCCTGTATCATACTTCTGAATTTGTAGATCCAATATGGTTTTCCATTTAGCCCAATCCGTTCTTGTTTATATATTGCTGGTCCACTAGAAGTAAGGGGAATTATTATTAGCAGAACTAAAAAAATAGGACTTGTAAGTACAAGCAGGATCATACATGCGAATACATCAAAACACCGTTTAATTATCCGCTGCCAAATATTTAATCCAGGCGCATAAATAGAATTTACCAGCATGTCACCGATTTGCTGCGATTTAGCAGAATGTATAATCAAATCCGAAACATGTGGGACGATTAGGACCTCCTTCCCGTTCTTGATGCATAAATTGAGAATGTCGCTTTTTATCCGTCCCATGATAGCAGGAGAGAGGAGAAATACATCGAATTTATCTATATGGCTTTCTAAATGTGATATTTGATCTAAAGGTAAATATCCTGATATTGCAAACCATTTATGATCATTGAATTTTTGTGCCAAATACTGGCCAGTATTTTCGTCCTCACAAATTATGACTACTCTTTTGCGGCCATGCAATTTATTAGCCATAAGCCATATTCCGCCATGAGTAGCTGAAAGCAGAATAATTTGAATAATGAGGGCCTCAATGAAGAAGCTTTTTCGATAAAACATTAATGATCCTGAAAAGGAAACAGCTGAAACAAAAAATGAAAATATTACAACTGGTAAAATACGAGAATAAATCTGCCTTTTTAAAGAACTTCCGCGCAAATTCTTATACAAATCAAAGAAGTAGAAAAAGATGAAAGCTGTTGCTGAGGGGATTAATAACCAGAGTAGATTTAAGGTTTCTAAGTCGGCAGGTATTGAAAAGACATGGTAGAACCAAATAGTCACTATATATCCTAAATAAACCAATACTATATCCAAAATGGCCAAGATCAATTTACCTACTCCTTTTCACAGTGTCCTTGAGGGATGTTTGCAAAATCCCAATTTAGAGAGCGGATTTATAAAATCACCTATTTCAAACACATCCGGTACTCCCTTAAAGTGTTTTCCACCATCTTATCTAAAGAGAATTCCTCCTCCACTTTTCTTCTGGCATTTTCAATTAGCTTATATTTAAGTGACTCATCCGATTCTATCTTTAGTATCATTCGGCAAAATTCATCCGCTGAATGCCTCCTTATTAAAAAACCAGTCTCTTTATCGATAATAGCTTCCTTTATACCGCCCCGATCTATAGCTATAACGCTGGCTCCCACAGCCATAGCTTCTAAAATAACCATTGGGAATACCTCACGATAAGAAGTTAAGAGCAGAATGTCGATGTTTTTTATAAATTCCTCCGGCCTGTTTACAGCACCAACCAATTTAATTTTGTGTGACAGATTGCAGGTTTCAATCATGGATTTAATTTTTTGCTTTCTCGGACCATCACCCGCAATATAAAATTCAAAGTGCGGAATATCTCTTAACTTATCTGCGATTCTAATAAATAATTCATGATTTTTTTCCTCAGATAATCTTGCTAATAAACCAACTTTAAAAAATTCACCTTTTTTCTTTTGACTGAAGCCGAATTGATTTAAATCCACTCCGTTGTACACAGTGGTAATTTTGTTTTCCTTTACCTCAGCCTCAATAAGGCTGTTTTTTTCGAAGTCACTTACTGTAATCACTCTTTCAACACATTTGTTTATTAGATAGGCAAAGGCCCTGCGGCTCTTATTCTCCAAAATTGTTACATTATGCTTTGTATATACTATCTTAAATTTAATGGTTGATATTTTTCTGACACATATACAGTAAAGAACCATTCTTAAACTATTCGCGTGAATTAGATCAATTTTCTTCTCTAAGACGATTTTCACCAATTTCTTTATATTTTGGATATGGTTTGTTCTGCTTAGTTCATGAAAACGCTGTTTATTTTTGATCCTTCCATATAATTGGCCGTTGCCTGCAGCAAAGTGAAAAGTGATATTTGAGTCTTGCAGGTGGTTCTCTAATTTGCAAAAATACATTTCAGCTCCACCAAAATCTAATTTGTCTGTAATGATCAGTACTCTCAATCTTTTCCACATCCCCAATTCATTTACTTTTCAATTAACCCAGGACTTCTTTGTTTTATTTGACTTTTGTACCGTTCCTGATGCATATAGGTTGATAGGATAGCTAGATAGAGAAAAAACATATCGTTAATAATAATCGAAAGGAATCCCATTTGAAGTATTATTCCAACAAAAGTAAGCAATAGATATGGTTTGTTTCTATATAACTTACTTTGGATTAATTGAATAAAAACTGTAAGGATAAACACACAGAAACAAGCAATGCCAATTAAACCCGATTCTGATAGAATCTCTAAAAAGGTGTTATGAACCTGAAGCGAATCACCATATCGAAATGAATTATATTCTGGAAAATTATAAGCTCCGATTCCTAAATACTTATAGGAAACAAAGAATTCCCAGGCTCTTCCCCATAATTCCAACCTTCCGCTTCCACCATCCTTTGCCAGATCTTCTATTCTAGATCCTAAAACACTGAGTAGATTTAATTTCATATAGTAGACCACAAGGTAAGCAGCAGCAGATAGAAAAACAACCATTCCAGCTAGAAGCTTTATCTTTTTTAGCGGCTTATCTTTCAAAATGTATAGGCATAGTGTAACTAATAAAACTAATAGTCCTCCCCGTGAAAAGGTTAATAAATTTGTTAGGATACAAAGCAGCAGTCCTGCTTTATTTTTCATTGGTTTTGAATGGCATAAAAAATAAGAGAAAAAGAGAGTATTATAAAAGACAAAATAATTTGGATCCTGCAATACCCCTATTAGCCTTGGGTAATTTCGATCAAGCATCACACCCAACTCATAGATTCTGTCACCCTCAAAATTAAAGCCAAGTTTCTGCAGCCCCATTAAATATAAAATTAGGCTCAGGATATTAAAAACGATACCTGCATCGGCAATTGCCCTTTCAATAGTCCAATTATTTGTATGACCAATTATTGATTTAATAATGAAATAACAAGAAATATAAAGAATAATACCTAATAAAATTCTTATACTTGCAGAAGGATATAACGCAAACGCTCCGGTATAGCTATACACTAAGTAAAAGATCAGCATCGCTATCTCAAATCCATGAAGACGATGAAAATAGAATGAACTTATATGGACCAGTAAATATAATATAGAAAATATTAAGTATGGCTTTATGGCAAAACCAATGTAAAAATAATAATTCGCCATAGTTACGAGCAAAAAAAGAATGAAAACCGTGAAGCTGGCTTTTTGTTTTCTTACCATAATACCGTGGTCCATCTTATCCTCCCTGCGTTTCCTTGGCTTTCCCCCTATTGAGTACTCTTATCAGGACACCGAGAATCATATCCTTCATTTCTTTATCTATAAAAATAACTAGAACCAATAGAAGAACTTGAAATATAAAAACGATGTAAGAGTGAGAGTCAGTAAATAGATTTGTACTGGAGGTGCATAAAACGAAAAATAATAAATAAGGAAATAAGGCTTTTTTTGCAATTATCCAACGACTAGGATTACAGATCCAAAATCCCAAAAGGGCAATTCCTTCAATTGACACTCCTGCGATTGCAGCACCGGCAATGCCGTATGAATTACTGAACTGTATATATAAAAAGATGCCTGTAATAATGGCTATGGCCTGTATAACAGTTCGGTAAGATTGCAGCCCTCTGGTAGTAAGCCCGTCAGCTAATGCAATATTTATTGCCTGTAAAGTAACCATTACAGATAAGATTTTTAGCGGAAATGATGCAGCGATCCACATTTCACCGAATAATAAATGAATAACTGTCTCTGGCATAGTGAACAAGGGAACAGTTATCGTAATACCAGCTAAAGCCATTAACTTAATAAGAGTAATGTTCTTATGTAAGTGCTCCTCTAGTTGATTATTACTAAATGCCCTGAATAACACGGGGTAGTATGCCCCTGCTACAATAAAAGGGATTTGCTGCAATGCTTGGGGGATACGGTATGCAACTGCAAATATGCCTACTTCACTTAGAGTTAAAGTTTTACCTATAATAAGAGGGCCTAAATGAGGAAGAATGACAAAGAGCAGTCCTCCAAGTGAAAATGATCCAATATTTCGTAATAGTCCCTTATGAAACGAACTTTTTATTCGTATTTGCACGTATTGGCGAACTTTATAAATTCCAAATACTCCAGCTGCCAGGTAAGACAATCCATATAGAGTACAGATAAATAAATGGTTTAAATTAAAAATTAATCCAGCAGAGAGTGTTAAAACTAAACAAACAGAAGCCACAATGCGGATTAAGCCGCAATAATGCATTCTCTCAATCATTTGAAAGAATATGGTTCCAATACTTTGCAGAGTGAGGCCAAGCACCATAGGAATAATCAAAAAATAGGAGGTTAAAATAAACTCTTTATTCCACGAATTTGAAAAATGAATGACGGTAAATCCAACTAAAAAAGAAACAGCAAGTAAAATGATCCTTACCTTCAAATAAGAGGAAATAAGAACCGATAGGTCCACATCTTTCTTAGTTCCTTCTCTTAACACAATGCTGTTCAGCCCTGAATCTGTTAAATAACCCATAATCATTGCAAAAGCTAATGCAATACTAAACATGCCATAATAATAGGATTGCAAATAATTAGCTAAAATAATTAAAGAAGCAGCATTTAAACTACTCGATAGAGCAGTACTATAAAATAAGTGGAATATATTTTTTCCTATTGTATGTTTCTGAAATTTTTTCAATAGCATAGCCACCTGCGCGTTAGTAGGCATTAACCTGTTTGATAGATGACCCCTAATATTTTGCTGTTTTTTCTTTCTAATTTCCTTTTTGCCTTGAAGGCATCGTCTTTCTTTGTCTTGTTTTCCTTAAGAACTAATATGGTACCATCGCAATAACTCGCTAACACTTGAGAATCTGATACAGATAAAATAGGAGGTGCCTCAAAAATAACAACATCGTATTCTGTCCTGCAGCAGCTCGTCATATCCTTTATTTTGCTGGCCACCCATACATCTGATGGATTGGAAGGAATGGGTCCTGCAGGCATTATAAATAAATTATTAATAATTGTCTCTTTACTATTTAATTGAAGGCTTTCCACATTCCTGACTGCATTCGTAAAGCCATTTTCATTCTTCAACTGAAACCAATGATGGAGTGAAGGGCTGCGAATATTCGCATCAACCAAAAGCACTTTTTTTCCCTGTGCAACAAAAGCAATGGCCAATTTAGAAGATATAATGGATTTCTGGTCCTCTTCATTGGGGGAAGTTACCATTAATAAATGGGATTCACTATCATATAAATGATCTATATAAGTGCAAATCATACGAATTTGCTCTGAACATATTGAATGGCCACTTTGTTGGACCATTTTGGTATATTTTTTTATTTTCCTTTTTTTAAACACCCTTTTGTCTCCCTTCATTATTTTCTAAGGATGCCTGATACATATTTCCTGATTTATCCTTATACATTCTTTTGGTTTTTTTTAGATTTACCTGTCCCAGGACAGGTAGTCCTAAAGCCATTTCTACTTCGTTAATATTTTTTATTGATTCATCCCAATACTCTCTCCACATGGCAAGTCCCACTCCAAGAAAGAGGCCAATTACTAGACCAATTGCGATATTCAATGACAAACTTCCGACAACTTTAATGGATGGATCTGTATCATTGTCACTTAATAGCTTTATATCCTGCACATCAAACTGAGCATTCATTTTATTTACAGTTGTTTTAGCAATCGTATTGGCAATTTCTTTGGTTTTATCCCTATCGTGTCCTCGTACCACTACGTTAACTATTTGCGAATCTCGATTGTTTTGGACAGCTAGCTTTTTATCTAGGTCATCATCTCCCAAATTAAACTGTTCTTTAACTGAATTTAGTACAACCGGGCTCTTTATAAGGTCAATTGTTGAAGCCAGCAGCATATTTAACTCCTGTGAATCTCCATATTGGCCATCCTTTTTTGTCAGCTTCCCGATAAGTATATTCTCTGTTGCTTCATAGGTAGGCTTTATAACATAAATGGACAGCCCCGAAGTCAGAAGGAAAATAGAAATTACAGTAAAAATAATAGTCAGCCATCTTTTTTTTATTATCCTGAAAAAAGTTTTAAGATCTATTTGTTCATTCATGGAAACCTCCAAAACTTTTATGCCCTTAATTGAATTTGGCCCATAGAGGCAACCGTTTCTCTTAACCCATCTATAAAAGAATAGCTTGGCTCCCATTTCAGCAATTTACTGGCTTTTTTATTTGATAGACGGCTATGTCTTATATCCCCTTTCCTTTCCTGACCGTAAATTGGCATAATTTCAGAATCTAATAGATAGTTCAACTCGCTTACAATATCTTTAATGGAAGTTTGAGTATTATTACTTATGTTAATTATTTCATTCTCACCATAAAGAATTGCTGCTGCATTTGCTTTGGCAACATCCTTTACAAATACAAAGTCTCTTGTCTGGAAACCATCTCCATGAATATTTAATGGTTGCCCTGTTATAGCCTTCTCAATGAAAATAGCTACTACTCCGGCTTCACCATTTGTATCCTGCCTCATTCCATAAACATTTGAGTACCGTAAAATCGTATAAGACAGGCCATACAGTTCTGAAAAAAGCTTAATATAGGATTCTGCATTCAGTTTTGATAAACCATAAAAGGATTTAGGTGATACAGGATGTTCTTCGTCAATAGATAAATAGCTAGGATTCCCATATAATGCAGCTGTGGAGGCGAATATAAATTTCTTCGTTTTATGTCTTACACAGGCATTCAAGAGATTGATTGTTCCAATAATATTTGATTCTCCATCTAATTTAGGATGAGTCATTGAATTGGAAACTGAAACTTGTGCTGCTTGATGAATTACATAATCCGGTTTTTCCGCCAAAAAAATCGGATCTAAATTGCCGCATACATCAATATGGTGGAATCTAGCTCCTGCAGGAATATTTAATTCTTGACCAGTTACTAAACTGTCTAAAATAACGACCTCATACTCTTCTTTAATTAGCTCTTCGGCAATGTGGGAACCAATAAATCCTGCTCCTCCTGTTAACAAAACCTTCATAGTTTTCACCTTTCCGTCCTTCGAAATATAGATTGTCATTACCATTTCTTAGGGGAAACTTGGCCCTTAAAAAAATATATGTAGTCCAAATCATTATATAACCATACTTTTTTACTAACATTTTCAAATAATATCCAATAACAAACAGAAAATATAGTCCATTTTAATTATTCTTAACATGAGATAAACAAAAAAAGCTGTCCCTAGGATAAGTAGACAGCTTGTCTTCTATTGAAATTTATCTCCCCTAGGGCATTGTGATAGATATCAAATATTAAAGACCTGCTTTATGAAAGATAAGTATCACCAATTGCTCTCTTTCCGAAATGCAGTCTCATGATTCTTTTAACTAGATGCTAAATGTCCCGCGCACACTTTAACATCTTCAGAATATCTGCTTTATCTCAATGCTGCTAAAAAAAATTGCAAGGTCTGCTTCAGACCTTGCAATTTTTTTACTCTTCCACTCTTTCATCCTTCCCCGCCAGCCAAAAAGCAGCAGCGATGGAACCAAAGACGACGATAAACGGTGCATAAAACATCACAAATTCAGCCATGATTTCCCCTCCTATGCATGGTCGTCACGCTTACCCTGAACATAGTCTTTATTGAACAGAAACAGCCTGAGCAGCAGATAAAGGGACGGCAGAAGCAAACCCAATCCCGCTATAAAAGCAATGACCAGGGCGATGGCCATAGCTTCGTTTGTGAAACCGTCATAAATGGTCAAGAATGGATAAAGGAGATACGGATAATGTGAGATACCATAGGCAAAGAAAGCCACAAAGAATTGCCCTGTCAGCAGCCCGAATGCAAGGCCGTAATATCTTCTCTTCCATATTAGATAGACCGTTCCTGCAAACAAAAGGAATGAGATGCCGAACAGCCACCACATATCCATTAATCTGCTGAAATGCTCAGGATTGTGATCCCTCAGTTCGACAATAATGCCTGTCGCTGTTACGATGGCAGGTACCGCCCAAATAAGTGCGTATTTTCTAAGCAGCTCTGCAGCCGGTTCATCGTTTGCTTTATTGGCATACCATGTCAGGAACACTGCTGATATATAAAGTACTGCTGTTATACTCAGCACAACAATGCTCCAGGTCAGCGGGCTGGTGAATAATGTCCAATAGTCAAGCTCGAGTCCTTCTGAACTTTCACTAACGAATCCGCCTTCTGAAATGGTCAGGACTATGGACAGGGATGCAGGAATGAAAAGACCTGAAAGCCCGTACAGATAGGTCCATCTTTTTTGTTTAAGCCCGCCGTAGGTGGTAAAAGCATAATAAGAACCACGAATGGCAAGCAGAACTACCGCAATGCTTGCCGGCACCAGCAGGACGGTTCCATAATAGTAGGCTGTTTTTGGAAAAAATCCGACAATGCCAACAAAGAAGAACACCAGAAATACATTTGTAACTTCCCAAACAGGTGATAAATAGCGCTGTATAATTCGCGTTAAAATATGCTGTTTCCCTCGAAACAGGCTGTATGCGTTGAAAAAACCTGCTCCAAAATCAATAGACGCAACGATGACATAGCCGAATAGAAACAGCCATAAGACAGAAATACCAAGGATCTCAAGCGTCATCGAAGCTCACCTTCTTTCTCAAGCTCACGGTCAGCCAATTCCTGCTCAACGGGATTTTTGCGGAACATTCTGGTGAGGACAATGAAACTTCCGATTCCCAGTACGAGATATAAGCCTGCAAACACCAGAAGCATAAGGTCTACCTGTCCGCTTGATGTGGCGGCTTCTTCAGTACGCATAATTCCCCGGAGAATCCATGGCTGCCGGCCTACTTCCGCAAGCCACCATCCTGCTTCAATCGCAATGATCGATAATGGCCCGCCAAGAACGATTAGCCAGCGGAACCATTTAGCCGAAACAAAGCGCATTTTAAACCAGGTACCCAGAACATAGAAGAGTGATAGTGCCGTCAACCACATCCCAATGGTAACCATAAGGTCAAATAAATAATGAATATAAAGCGGAGGAATTTCATCTTCCGGGAATTGATCAAGTCCGATTACCTCAGCATTCGGATTGCTGTGCGCAAGAATGCTGAGTGCATATGGAATCTTAATGGCATACTTCACTTCACCGTCATCAAGAACACCATATAGCATTAACGGCGCTCCTTCTTCTGTTTCAAAATGCCACTCAGCGGCAGCCAGTTTTTCAGGCTGGTATTCTGCAAGGTATTTTCCCGAGAAGTCACCAATTACCGCTGTAGCGATTGAGAAAATCAATCCGATTTTCATTGTAAGCATTAATGCCTTCTTATGATAAATATGATTCGATCCTTTTAAAAGACGATAAGCACCTATTGATGCCAGAACAAACGCTGATGTCATATAGGCAGTTGAAAGCACATGCGCAACCTTTGTCGGCATGGCAGGAGTGAACATCGCCAGTACCGGGTTAACATTTACAAGCTGCCCATTCACAATATCAAATCCCTGCGGAGCGTTCATAAATGCATTTACAATTGTAATGAAAATAGCTGAGAATGATGCCCCAATTGCGACCGGGATTAATAAAAGCAAATGCTTCTTCTGATTCTCAAACCGATCCCAAGTATAGAGATAGATCCCGAGAAAAATTGCTTCAAAGAAAAAAGCAAATGTCTCCATAAACAGAGGAAGCGCAATGACATTTCCTGCAAGTTCCATAAAGTTTGGCCATAGCAAAGACAGCTGCAGGCCGATGGCAGTGCCGGTAACAACTCCGACAGCCACGGTAATGACAAAACCGCGCGTCCACCTTCTGGCGAGCAGAATATAATGTTCATCCTGCTTTTTGATTCCTACCCACTGCGCTATCATAATCATGAGCGGGATGCCGACACCAATGGTTGCGTAAATGATATGAAAGGATAATGTCAGCTCTGTTAAGACACGGCTGAAAAAAACTGATTCTTCATTTCCCATTTAAACATTCTCCTTTTCCTATCCTGCAAAAATACGTCCGATAAAAGAAAGTCCCATAATAATAGCCACTGTAAAAGCAAGCCACATCAAAATACGTTCCTGTTTTTTATACATTCACTCACTCCTATTGAATGCTCACTACATCACATTATTCCACAGCTCCAGCCTAAAAGCTGTGACACTAAAAAGACATTTATATGAGGAATATGTGAAACTATGTAATTCCCTTTACAGCTTCCTATTCCCTTAGGAGCATCATTTAAAACGAATAGGACATTGGAATTTGCCAATGCCAAGTTTCAGCAGATTATTTTTCTAACTTGTAGAATGACTTCCTATCTTCAGATTCCGGCGGATTCTCCATCCAGCCTCTTGCAATCAACAATTTTAAACCTTCACTTCCATACTTCAAAATCTCGCCAATAAATAATGTATACTGGACGCCTAAATCCTTGCGAATAGATACAGATAGCGCAGTTGCAAGTGCCGGAATTGCAACCTGATTGGAAGCAGAAATGATAAACAGCAACAACTTCTCAGAAAAAGGAGACACTCTTGATGCAGTTACCTCCAGGGAAACCGGGTAAATTACAAATCTATTGTCTTCTTTTAGAAATTTATTAAAAGTTTCTATTTGCCTTTCGGTCAGCTTTTTTCCTTTTAACAAATACTCTTTAACTTCTCTGTCTTTAGTTACTTGAATCAATCCAATAAGAAGCACAAGCCCTATACTGTTCCGTTCAATTGAAAAAAACAATTCACTCAACTCCATTGTATTTAACGGGCGTCCATTTCCAAACCAGCTGCTCAGGAGAGAAGGTTCATTCTTTTTAAATTCCACTGAATCCGGATACTCCATTTTGGGAGGGCGGTCATAAATCCCTTTTTCCAGCATTAGCGATAAGGACTTCTTATACAGCTCAATGGTCTTGCGCAAGCAGCCATCATATAATTCTACAATATCTGCCCTTGCGACTTTCGTAAGAGCATTGGAATAAAAGTCAATAATCATCTGTCCGCCCCTGTAAACAAAGCTTAGGGCAAATAATTCCGTATAAAGAGGAGGAGCATTCAAGTTTACATCTTCGTCACCAAATCCCTTGGGCAAAGGGAATTTTTCTTCCGCAAATATTTTTTTAATATTTTTATTAGAGGAAACCGCCAGGCTCATCGCTTCCTTAAGATTTGCCTTAATATGCTTATCCTCCACATACTGCATGAAATGTTTATAGAAACAAATCATGGCTGAGTTTTGTGTATATGTAGCCCATAATGCCGATATCTCTGCGGTTGTTAGTTTTACTTTTTTTCTGTCCATTGAAACGCTCCTGTTTTTCTTATTAATCTGTTCAAACCGTTCAAGTTTATTCTATTTTTACCAATAAAAATCCCGGTGCATACACACCGGGAAAGAGTTATATTTTTTGCACTGCCATTTCTGGATCTTCATCGCCTGATACCAGGTCGAATGCCCGCTTATAGGTGTTTTCCTTATCCAGCACAGCATTAATGGTTTTAGCTACATCTTCACGGGGAATGAAGCCCCGCTCCAAATTTTCCGCTGCTTTAATTTTGCCTGTTCCCGGATCATTTGTCAGGCCGCCCGGGCGTACGATTGTGTAGTTTAAGCTGCTGTTTTCCAACATTCTGTCGGCATAATGCTTTGCTGCGTAATAAGGTTTGATTGCTTCACTCCACTTATCGCGATTATTTGCCTGGATAGCGCTGACCATAACGAACCGGTCCACCCCGGCCTTTTCTGCTGCTTCAATTGTTTTTACGGCTCCGTCCAGGTCAATCAGCAGAGTTTTGTCATACCCGGTACTTCCGCCTGAACCTGCTGTAAAAACAACCGCATCACAGCCTTTGGCTGCTTCAGTCAATTCCTCAACTGATCCTTCAAGGCTTGCTAATGCAGTTTCCACTCCCATTTCTTCAAACTGGCTGACCTGCTGTTCTTTTCTGACCATAGCTCTTGCTGTATGTTTATCCTCTTCCTTTATCAGCTTGACAAGATGCTTTCCAATTTGCCCGTTTGCTCCGACGATAAGAACCTTCATGGATACCTGCCCCTTTCTTTTTATGGACTTTATTATTTCATAAGAACAATGTGTCACCAAATGAACTGTTTAAGAACCTATTCGAACAATTCGCCTTTTATATAGAGCCGCAATTGTATTCATAATTAATACCGGAATCTTCTTTGGAAAATATCTTCTTCTGTAAAATTTATAGAATGCATGCTTCAAGTCATCCCACTGTGTACAATTCTTCGTTTGCTTAAATCGGGCAACATCAATAATTTTAATTTGCCCATCCTTTGTAAGAATAATGTTTCGAAGGTGAATATCCGAGGGGTTTAGCCCGCTTTCCTTCGCCAGTTTTAAGGCTTCATCAATTTGTCTTATTGTCTCCTCCTTTATCGGTACCCCGTGCGCAAGACAATCAAACAGAGTCAGCCCCTGTACATAATCAATGACAATATAGTTATCTCCAGAGTCATATAAAGAAGGGTAGTATGGATGGTCAGGCAATGCCCTGTAAATCTCCGCTTCCTCCCAGGCAATTCTTTTAAATTCCGAAAAAAAGACTTTTAATACAAGATTGGTTTCTTTAATCCTAAAAGCAAAGGCGCTTCTCCCTGCCCCAATAAATCCCAGGCTGTCGTCCTTTTCAAGAAGTCTGGTCCAATTAAGACTTCTTGAAAATTTCACACTATCTGCAAGCTGTTGATACAGTTTCATTTTTAAACCTCCCTGTTCCAGACTCTCCTAAAAAAACAAAAGGCACTGAGCCATTTATTGGTCTCAGCGCCTAAAAAACAAAAGAGACCTTACCAAATAAATGGTAAAGGTCTCGCAAGCAACATCTGTTGCCAGTAAAGCCGGAGATTTAACATCCCGTATTGACGACTCTACTTGAAAGCTACTCCCCTTTAGGAAGAATCCGAACTATTTTGTTAGCATAATTATATGTTTTATTCCTGCATTAGTCAAATGAATCGGCCGCAGGAACCCCATAATAGAGTTTGAAAGCAATCGGAAGATCCTGTGAAAAGGGACCAAGGAAATGTTTATCTCCCCCTGCACAGGAAGAATGATATGGCTTCTTTCCCTATCGATGGATATTTTCGTGCCTGCGTCCAGTCTGATTATATAGTTATAATCGCTTGATAAAACAACTACTCCCAGACAACCACCTTCTTTAAACACATAATCATCCGGCTGCATATCCCATATAACTGTATATTCACGGTTCGTGTAAGCCCGTAAGATCTATCCTTTACTGTGAAGAATTTGAGGACGATCCATCCTCTTGTAACAAATTCCGGCTTTACAACCCCATATTTAATTGATAGGGCTGATACCCCTGGCGCAATCACTGCTGACAAACCACCGGAGTCCTTCTAAAGTCATGTAAAAAGATATATACATCCCCTTATACGGTACTTTACATCTATCATTTTCTTGAAATCCCAAAAGTTAATATATACCTTTTTTCCCACAATTAATAAATCTGCTAGGAGAATCGATTCGTTTTACTCTTTATTGAAAGGAAGCAGAGTTGTGTAAGCGAATACATATAGCTGGACTACTAGTCGAGGGGGAATTAAAGATGAAAGTTGGAAAGAAAGCTTCTGCTGTCATGCTTGCAGCAGTACTGTCAGCTTCAAGTTTGTATGGAGTGCCTGTACAATTTGTACCGACTGCTGAAGCAGCACAAAACCAGACAGAAAATCCTGGCTCAAAAGCGTTTGATCAGAAGGTTATCGCAAGGATAGATGCAGCTCGCATGATGGAGGATGTCAGGTATTTATCAGAAACCATCGGGCCTCGGGTTGCAGGAACTGATGCAGAAACAGAAGCCGCAAATTTCATTCGCAAACGCCTTCAGTCATATGGCTACACAGTGGAAACACAAGAATTCAACATTCCTGATATAATGGCTGGAGGTTTGCACACCAGTGATTTGAAGGAGGTTCTTGTAACCATTCCGTCCGGGTCGGGATCGACGCCTGAAGAAGGAATTATCTCAGAAATCTATGATGCCGGATTAGGCAGGGCAGCTGATTTCACAGAGGAAGCAACAGGAAAAATAGCACTTATTTCACGCGGTGACATTACGTTCTCTGAAAAAGTTTTAAATGCTGTAAATGCCGGTGCTGCAGGGGTCCTTATTTACGATAATGTGGATCAGCCAGCCCCTATGAATCCCTCAATCGGAGGCCCATATAATATTCCTATAGGAAGCATAACTAAAGCAAGCGGAGAAGCACTTCTTCAAGATATTGCGGCACAAAACAAAAAAGTAACCCTTACTGTAAAAAGATTTCAAAACATTAAATCGCAAAACATTATTGCCACCAAGAACCCTAAGCCTCATAAAGGCGGGGAAGCTGATATAGTCCACATTTCTGCGCATTTCGATAGTGTCCCATTTGCTCCAGGGGCAAGCGATAATGCTTCAGGTACTGCTGTTGCCCTTGAGCTGGCGAGAGTTCTGAAAAGTTATCCTGCTGACAAAGAATTACGATTTGCATTTGTAGGTGCAGAAGAAATCGGCCTTCTTGGTTCTCAGTATTATGTCAGCCAGCTGACCGGAAATGAAATAGAGCGGAGCATAGCAAACTTCAATATGGATATGGTAGGTACAGCATGGGAAAATGCAACTGCGATTTACATGAATACCCTGGATGGACAGGCAAATATTGCAACAGAAACCGCTCTTGCCACTGCAGAGCGTATTGGCACACCATCTGAATTAGTACTTTATCAACGGGGTGCATCCGACCATGTTTCTTTTCACGATGCAGGGATCCCGGCTGTTAACTTTATCAGGCGGGAGCCTGTCACAGCGAATCTTGAGCCGTATTACCATACACCGCTGGATTCCATCGAGCACATAAGTGCCGAGCGGATGAAAGAAGCCGGGAATCTAATAGGCGCTTCAGTTTACAGCTTAATTCGAAAATAGAATTGCCTCTATGAAATCCTCGGAAATACCACGAGGATTTTTTTGTTTTTTACTTACCAGCAATTTATTAACGCCAATGAGTTTCCATGCAAAATACAAGGGTACACTAAACCCATTCTAAATTTCATGTTTAATATTTAGACGTTTTAACCGTTTAAATTGTAAAGAATTCGGGTAACATAATTGTAACATGAAAATAAAATAACTAACTGCCTGTTAGTCCTTTATAGCCCTAAAGGAGGGAGTCATCATGGATTTTGAACACGAGGCTGTCATACTAAAGAGAGAACTCTCCCTTCTCATGGATGAATATGAAAGGTGCGAGATTGACGACGTGAAGAATGAAATATCAAAGGATATACAACTGCTGAGCCGTGCAATAGACGATATACTTAATTAAGTATATACGTGGCAGGGCTTTTTTTATATTTAAATAACATACACACATGGTTTTTATTAGGAGTGATGTTTTATGACACAGCAAATTTATTACAGTTTCATCCGTCTGCCATTAGTAATCAGGATACTGTTGATTGCCCTGCTGGTAATCTTTCTTTTTGGCGGAATAATACATATTATCGAGCCCTCCTCCTTTCCGACCTTTTTTGATGGAATCTGGTGGGCTGTGGTTACAGCCTCCACTGTGGGATTTGGAGACTTATATCCGACTAGCACAGGCGGGCGCATTATAGGAATTGCGCTTATTTTAACAGGAGCGGGCTTTTTGTCTACATATTTTATTTCACTTGCAACAGCCGCAGTAACGCGGCAGAATGACTTCCTGGAAGGAAAAGTTAAATATCAGGGTAAAAATCATATTGTTGTGATCGGGTGGAATGAACGTGCACGGGAAATCGTAAATACACTCGGGGGCGATGGGATGAATCATTCCATTGCTTTAATAGATGAAACATTAAAATCAAATCCTGTTCCCCATAATAATGTGCATTTTATTCAGGGACGGTCTAACAGAGATGATGTCCTTATGAAGGCAAATATATTTGATGCGAAAAAAGTAATCATAACAGCAGATCAGAATAAAGATGAATTGCATGCAGATATGAATTCAATCTTAACCTTATTGGCAATCAAAGGATTGAATCGGGATGTTCAATGCATCGTGGAGATATTAACATCTGAACAGGCAGCAAATGCTAAAAGAGCTGGGGCTGATGAAATTGTCCAGACGAATGTGCTCACAAGCTTCGTTATGATCAACAGTATTTCTTCCCAGGAGCTCGTTACTTCTTTTCTTGATTTGCTGGGACAACTTGATAAACGGAAATTAACGTTTCAGCCTGCATCGGAAGAAATAGAGAATAAAACATTTTCTGAACTTAGTGCAGAGCTTATGAATGAAGGAATCCTTCTTTTAGGTGTTAAAAGAGGGGAGGAAACTCTGGTTAATCCTCCCCAGCCTTTTAAAATTCTTCAGCAGGATCAGCTGATTGTTATACTGGGTTAATCTCTTATTAAAATGGACTCGAGCTCCTCTACAAGTGCTTTGCCGAGATCAATGAATTCCTTAGGAAAACTGGCATCCTTATCCACAGGCTCAGAGAATTGATCAAAGGAGGCGCTGAAATTTCCGGTATAGGCGTGGTCATCAAGACCGCGCTGGTACTTATGGGACAGCAGAAATGGCCTGCCTATCTCCACAGTACAGCTTAGATCATCCAGCTGCCCATCAATCGCCTTAAATGGTACCCTTAAAAACTGGTATCCCACCTCATCATCAATTTTATAGTCAAAAGAACCGTGATCATAATCCCAGTTCCCGCCAATCGAATAGCCAATCGGCTTCAGATTCTGCTCCAGCTTATACAAATCAAAATGCTTTCCTTCCACTTTTGAAGGTATCTCAATCACTGAATCCATCCCCTTTTTCTCTTTTGGCTTAGTTTCTCCAAAGTGGAGGATATCATGAATGCGATGGAACTATATTTTCCTCAATTAAAAAACGCCTGCCCCCAGGCAGACGTTTCTCACTATTACTTCAATCTTTTTTCAAGTTCCGCTTTTTTCTCTTCAAATCCTGGTTTTCCCAACAAAGCGAACATGTTCACTTTGTATGCTTCAACACCAGGCTGGTCGAAAGGATTCACTCCCAGAAGATAGCCGCTCATGGCACATGCTTTTTCAAAGAAGTAAACCAGATAGCCAAATGTATAGGCATCCATTTTTGGAATGGAAACGATAAGGTTTGGCACTCCGCCATCTGTGTGTGCAAGCATAGTTCCTTCAAAAGCTTTATTGTTCACAAAATCGACAGTCTCACCAGCTAGATAGTTTAGGCCATCAAGATCATTTTCTGCCTTTTCAACAGTAAGTTCATGGCGCGCTTCTTCCACCTTAATTACCGTTTCAAAAAGATCACGGCGACCTTCTTGTACATACTGGCCTAATGAGTGTAGATCAGTGGAGAAGTTGGCTGAAGAAGGGAATATTCCTTTCTGGTCCTTTCCTTCACTTTCGCCGAACAGCTGCTTCCACCACTCTGCAAAATATTGAAGGCCTGGTTCATAGTTGATCAGCATTTCAATCGTTTTGCCTTTGTTATAAAGAACATTGCGGACAGCAGCATACTGATAGGCTGCGTTCTCCTGAAGCTCAGATTTGCTGAAATCTTCGCGCGCCTGTGCAGCACCATTCATCATATCTTCAATGCTTGCACCGCTGACAGCTATCGGCAAAAGACCTACAGCTGTTAGAACAGAATAGCGGCCGCCTACATCATCAGGAATAATAAATGACTCGTAGCCTTCTTCTGTTGCAAGTGTTTTTAAAGCTCCTCTCGCTTTGTCAGTCGTAGCATAAATTCGTTTGCGTGCTTCTTCCACACCATATTTTTCCTCAAGCATTTTGCGGAAAATACGGAAAGCCAATGCTGGCTCAGTTGTTGTGCCTGATTTGGAGATCACATTAATCGACCAATCTTTTCCTTCAAGGAGATCCATTAAATCCTTCATGTATGAAGAACTGATATTGTTGCCGGCAAACAGCACCTGAGGGGTACCGCGCTTTTCTTTTGGAAGTGCATTATAGAAGCTGTGCTGCAGCATTTCAATAGCCGCACGCGCTCCAAGATAGGAGCCTCCAATTCCAATGACAATAAGAACATCGGAATCATTCTTAATTTTCTCAGCCGCTTTTTGAATGCGGGAGAACTCTTCTTTATCGTAGTTTGATGGCAGATCGATCCAGCCTAAATAGTCGCTGCCTGCTCCAGTTTGTTCATGAAGGGAGTGGTGAGCAACCTTCACTGCATCCTGCAGATATGTAATTTCATGTTCGCCAAAAAAAGGAAGTGCTTTTGAGTAATCAAAACGAACGTGTGTCATGAATGTCCTCCATTTTTTCTCAAATTTAAACAGCTCTTATCATTTGCTGCCATCTCTATTCCACTTTAACGAATGCACCAAAGTTAATCAAGAATCATCCCATATTGTAAGCGTGTCCAATTTTGACATATTTTTTACGTGAAAGGATGATTGTAATTTTCCGGCGTAAAAATTGTCAAAGGACCCCGCCGCAAGGCAGAGTCCGTCTAGGTGTTACAAGGAAGCCCGGTAGATTGAAACTACGTCAGCATGATTTAATTTCGCGAAATTGCCAAATTCTCCATTTACCGTCGCTTTGTCTGCCATCAATTCAATCTTGCTGTCATCGATGTCATAATCAGCCAGGCGGGAAGGTGCCCCAATGCTGTTCCAGAATTCACGAAGCTTTTCAATCCCTTCAAGTGCTGTCTCTTCATCCGTTTTCCCTGCAGGATCCACATTAAATACACGGACAGCCAGCTGCTTAAAGCATTCAGGCTTCACGTTCAGATTATGCTTCATCCAGTTCGGGAACAGAATGGCAAGGCCGCCGCCATGAGGAATATCATAAACAGCCGATACGGCATGCTCGATATTGTGGGTTGCCCAGTCTCCGCGATAGCCCATATTCAGAATTCCATTCAGCGCCATCGTGCCCGAATATAAAATAGTTGCACGATGCTCATAGCTTTCAAGGTCTTCAAGAAGTTTAGGAGCTGCTTCCATTATGGTGATCAGCAGAGATTCGCACATGCGATCCTGAAAATCAGTATTCTCTACAAGATGGAAATAATGCTCCAGCACATGTGACATCATATCGACAATTCCATATACCGTTTGATCTCTTGGCACTGAAAACGTATTAACAGGATCAAGAATTGAGAATTTAGGGAATGTCACGGGACTGCCCCACCCATATTTTTCATTTGTTTCCCAGTTTGTAATAACAGATCCGGCATTCATTTCAGAACCGGTAGCAGCTAGTGTAAGAACCGATCCAAACGGCAGAGCTTCTGCAGCAAATGCTTTCTTGATAACCAGATCCCAGGCATCGCCAGCATATTTGGCACCGGCAGCAATAGCCTTAGTGCAATCGATGACACTCCCTCCGCCAACAGCGAGCAGGAAATCGACACCTTCATTTTTACAGATTTCAACGCCTTTGCGAACGGTAGAGATTCTTGGATTGGGCTCAACCCCTGCCAATTCAAAAACTTCAGCACCAATTTCATTTAGCTCAGCCATCACTTTATCGTATAAACCATTTCGCTTAATGCTTCCTCCGCCGTATACAACAAGTACCTTCTTGCCGTGCTGGGGAATTTCAGTCTGCAATTGGGACAGTTGATCTTTCCCAAAAATTAATTTTGTCGGATTATAAAAGGTAAAATTTTGCATATGAACATCTCCTTTTCCCCATCATTATCTTTCAAATTTTATGCTATTGCAAAAAGTATGATTCGGTATTCGGACTCCTTTTCATTATGGCCTTTAACTAATATTAAGATGAATATTTTTTATTTCCGTGCAGCAACATAATAGTGAACCTATACACAATAAGGAGGAAACATCATGAGTGGCATTCAGCGTATTGCACTGGTTCTTACAATTATTGGAGCTATTAACTGGGGTTTAATTGGATTTTTCCAATTTGATCTTGTGGCAGCTATTTTCGGCGGCCAGGATTCAGCCCTTTCAAGAATCATATATGGCCTGGTGGGCATCGCCGGCCTAATCAATCTTGGCCTTCTCTTCAAACCGAATGAAGAACTTGAAAGAGAACCTGAAACCAGGCCAACCCGCTAATATATGCAAAAAATCCTTGCACATTGTGTGCAAGGATTTTTAATTAAAAATTTTACTTAGCTTAATACTTTATTGATTCTTTCAATTGCCCAATCAAGCTCTTCTTCAGAAATGACTAAAGGCGGAGCAAAACGGATAACTGTGTCATGCGTTTCTTTACAAAGCAATCCCTGTTCTTTAAGCTCTTCGCAATATTTGCGTGCCGGCTCATTCAGCTCAACACCGATAAATAATCCGCGTCCGCGCACTTCTTTAATGACAGGATTGTTAATTTCTTTTAATTTGCCCATGAAATATTCACCCAGCTTAAGTGAGCGCTCTGCAAGCTTCTCTTCAACCAATACGTCCATAGAAGCCACTGAAACGGCACAAGCCATTGGGTTTCCTCCAAATGTTGAACCATGTGATCCCGGATTAAATACCCCAAGGACATCTTTATTCGCAACCACACATGAAATCGGGAATACTCCTCCTCCAAGCGCTTTCCCTAGAATGTACATGTCAGGATCTACATCTTCCCATTCACATGCAAACATTTTTCCTGAACGTGCAAGACCAGCCTGAATTTCATCTGCAATGAATAATACATTGTTATCCTTACAAGTTTCATATGCCTTTTTCAGAAAGCCTTCAGGAGGAATCACAATTCCAGCTTCACCTTGAATCGGCTCAATTAAGAAAGCAGCCGTATTTTTAGTGATTGCCCCTTTAAGAGCGTCAAGGTCTCCATAAGGGATCAGCTTAATGCCTGGAAGCATTGGTCCGAATCCGCGCTTGTATTCTTCTTCTGAAGAAAGGGAAACCGCTGTCATTGTACGGCCATGGAAGTTTCCTACACAAGCAATGATCTCCGCCTGGTTATCTGCAACCCCTTTTACATCATAAGCCCAGCGGCGAGCAGCTTTGATTGCCGTTTCGACTGCTTCAGCCCCTGTGTTCATAGGGAGTGCCATCTCTTTTTTTGTCAGATCACAGATCATTTCATACCATGGGCCAAGCTGATCGTTATGGAAAGCACGTGAAGTTAATGTTACACGATCTGCCTGGTCCTTCAGCGCCTGAATGATTTTTGGATGGCGGTGCCCCTGGTTTACAGCCGAATAGGCACTAAGCATATCCATATATTTATTGCCTTCAGGATCTTCCACCCAAACACCTTCAGCTTTGGAAATAACGATTGGCAGCGGATGATAGTTAGGCGCACCGTATTTTTCAGTCTGTTCAATTAGTGATTTTGATTTTGTCGCTTCAGTCAATTAAAATTCCTCCTTTTTCAGAATAGTCCTTTTTATTGTAACGTTAAGCTATTGTTCTTTAAACTATTTAAGGTTTTAGCATGTACAGGATATTCAATATCCCATACATGCTTTGCTTTACAGATTTTAATACATTTCAGATGTAGTCTTCGCCTGCATGTGCAGAAGAATGTAGTCAGGTCCGCCCGCTTTGGAGTCTGTTCCGGACATGTTGAATCCGCCGAATGGCTGGTATCCAACGATCGCACCTGTACAGCCGCGGTTGAAATATAAGTTCCCAACATGGAAATCTTCGCGCGCTTTTTGGATGTGCTCACGGTTTTGTGTAATTACAGCTCCTGTTAAGCCGTACTCTGTGTTGTTGGCGATTTCAAGCGCCTGATCGAAATCTTTTGCTTTTGTGAAGCCAACAACCGGCCCAAAGATTTCTTCCTGCATTAGGCGTGCATCCGGCGCAAGGTCAGCGAATACAGTCGGTTTGATGAAGAAGCCCTTAGAATTGTCCCCTTCTCCGCCTGTCATCAGCTTTCCTTCTTCTTTGCCGATTTCGATGTAGCTCATGATCTTGTCAAAGGCGCTCTGGTCGATAACAGGACCCATATAGTTGCTCTGGTCTTCCGGATTGCCCTGCGTTAATTCATTTGTCAGCTCCACCACACGGTTCAGAACCTGATCATAAACATCTTCTACTACAACGGCGCGTGAACATGCAGAGCATTTCTGGCCGGAGAATCCGAACGCAGAAGCCACGATGGAAGTCGCCGCCAACTCAAGGTCAGCTTCTTTGTCGACAACGATTGTATCCTTGCCGCCCATTTCAGCGATGACGCGCTTCAGCCAGATTTGGCCTTCGTTTAATTTAGATGCACGCTCGTTGATGCGAAGACCCACGTCGCGTGATCCTGTGAAGGAGATGAAACGAGTATCTTTATGGTCAACCAGGTAGTCGCCCACTTCTGCACCGCTGCCCGGCACGAAGTTCAGAACGCCCTTCGGAAGGCCTGCTTCTTCCATTACTTCAACAAATTTCGCAGCCACAACCGGTGTAGTGGAAGCTGGTTTTAATAGAACTGTGTTTCCTGCCACGATCGCTGCAACTGTTGTGCCGGCCATGATGGCAAGCGGGAAGTTCCAAGGAGAGATGATGATGCCCACTCCCAATGGAATGTAGTCATAACGGTTATATTCGTTCGGACGGCTGTTAACTGGAACACCGTCTTTGATTTCTAAGATTTGACGTGCATAGTACTCAAGGAAGTCAATCGCTTCCGCAGTATCAGCATCTGCCTCGTTCCAAGGCTTTCCTGCTTCTTTTGTTAGAAGAGCAGAGAACTCATGCTTGCGGCGGCGGATAATTGCAGCAGCTTTAAATAAAACATCTGCGCGTGTTTCCGGCTTCACTTTTCTCCATGTTTTGAATGCTTCCACAGCAGCCTGCATTGCCTTTTCCGCAAGCTCGCGGTTTGCCTTTGAAACACGGCCCACTACTTCTTCTTTATTAGAAGGATTGATTGATACAATTTTATCTTCAGTAGAAATGCGCTCTCCGGCTATTAATAAGTCATAGTCTTGCCCCAAATAGCTTTCGACTGTTTTCAATCCCTG
Organism: Cytobacillus firmus; assembly: GCF_023715565.1. Classification (GTDB taxonomy): domain Bacteria; phylum Bacillota; class Bacilli; order Bacillales; family Cytobacillaceae; genus Cytobacillus; species Cytobacillus firmus_C. The sequence continues at coordinate 30,146 of NZ_JAMBOJ010000058.1, forward strand.
TAAGTATGCTTCGCGGTTTTCTTCTGCTTTAAAGTTTGTGAAAGGTTCATGTTTGTACGGCTGTACCATGATGTTATCCTCCTTTAATCTATTCCATATTCATCCGATTTTATATAATGCAAGAACTATGCCAATATAAAAAAGCTGTAAACTAACTATTTTATAAGACGAAAGCAAAATATTTTTGCTCTTTTTATGTTATTAGTGCAAATTGTTATTGCACACATTTGATTTAATATATACTATTGAATAAATTGCCGCGTGAAGGAGATTACAATGAACCACAGAGAAATTGAACAGCTTCAATTGAATAACAAGATTTTTCAGCGGATATTAGATGAAATCGATGTAGGTGTCCATGTCGTGAATGAAGAAGGAAAAACTACATTCTACAATAAGAAAATGGCCCAGATAGAAGGCATGGATTATGAAGATGTATTGGATAAAAATCTGCTGGATGTATTTACTTTCAATCAGGACGAATACAGCACCTTGCTTCAGGCCCTCAAGAATGGCAGCAAAATTAAAAATGCCAAACAAACCTACTTTAACAATAAAGGGCAGGAAATCACTACAATCAATAATACTTTTCCGATTATGGAAGATGGTGAACAGATTGGCGCCATGGAGATTGCCCGTGATGTAACCAAGCTCGAAAAGCTGATCAGAGAAAACATGAATAAACGGGGAGATACTCGTTATACCTTTGATAGTATTATTGGCTTAAGCGACGAAATCCATGAAGTGATTGAAGCAAGCAAAAGAGCAACCCGAACAAGTTCCTCAGTTCTCATAATCGGAGAGACCGGTACTGGAAAGGAACTATTTGCCCAAAGCATCCATAATGGCAGCAGACGGTCTTCGCAGCCATTCATCTCTCAAAATTGCGCAGCCCTTCCGGACAGTCTGATAGAAGGCCTTTTATTTGGGACGAAAAAAGGGGCATTTACAGGCTCCATAGAAAGGCCAGGGTTATTTGAGCAGGCAAATGGCGGGACTTTGCTTCTGGATGAGATCAACTCACTTAATCCCTCCCTTCAGGCAAAGCTATTGAGAGTTTTACAGGAAAGAACGGTCCGCCGGGTCGGTGATACAAAAGATCGTGCAGTGGATGTTAGAATCATAGCAACCATAAATGAAGATCCGATTGATGCTATTTCAGAAGGCCGGATGCGGAAAGATTTATATTATAGACTGAGTGTTGTATCCCTCTTTATTCCGCCTCTTCGGGATAGAAGAAAGGATATCCGGGAACTTGCACAGTTTTTTATAGAGAAATATAATCAGCTCTTTGGAATGAATGTAGTAGAAATCGAAGAAGGAGTAATGAACAAATTCGAGCAATATGACTGGCCGGGCAACGTACGAGAACTGGAGCATATTATCGAAGGGGCCATGAACCTGATGGATCAGGAAGAAGCCATCAGCTATGTGCATTTGCCTCTTCATTTCCGGAAAAAGCCCCAATTCAAAGAACAGCAGAAGGAAGGCGGCCATTTGGAGGATGTACTGGTCCAAAAAAACAAACCTGTTAAAACACTGGAACAATATATGCAGGAAGCTGAGATTTACTATTTAAAGAGAGTCCTTAAACACCATGGCAATAATATAACCCAAACAGCAAAATCCCTTGGCATGAGCCGGCAAAATCTGCAGTATCGAATGAGGAAGTACGGATTCAGAAAAGAAAACAGCTGATTGCTTCGAGTCTTGAAGTGGCGGTCTTACTGCCCGTTAGACTACGATAAAAAACGAAAAGCTCCCCACCGGGAGCTTTCAGTTTGTAGACAAAAGGGGTTCGGAATAGTCTCATTCCGGACCTCTTTTTTGAATTTTATTGGCTTTGAAGCATTTTCAGATGATGATAGACCTCTCCGAGGTCATCTTCTAGGCCATTTCTG
>NZ_JAMBOJ010000059.1 GCF_023715565.1 Cytobacillus firmus
AACCAGTTTTTGGATTCTTGAAGGCTAATTTGCGTTTCACCCGGTTTTCTGTACGCGGAAAATTGAAGGCGGAAAACGAAATGGGTCTCGCGTTAATGGCAGTGAATTTAAGGAAATTCACTGCCAAAAAATAAGAATTTAAAGAATTAATACCCTGAAATAAGAGAAAGGTGAATTTGAGCGCACTCAAATTCACCTTTCTTACTATCTGAAGCTAGTTTTGTCCCAGCCCCATTATAGAGCTACAAATAAATTTGATTTGAAAATAAAGGTGAATAATGAATTTTAATGATGATATAAATAATGTTAATGAAATAAGTATTAAGAGCATATTTAAAGCATTCTCCTTTTGGCCAAGAATCTTTGCTTTGTTATGGAGTACGGATAGAAAAATATTCTTATTAGTTTTAATATTACAAATAACATTAGGTGTACTGCCTATACTATCTGTATTTACTTTACAAGAATTGATAGTAAGCCTAGAGATTATGGATAGTGATAGAGAGTTATTAATAATACCGATAGTTTTATTTTTAAGTGTAAGGGGAGGCTTATACCTACTTGAAGCGGTTAATGCCTATTACCATGGAATCTTCCAAAAACTATTAAGTAATAAAACTAGTTTATTAATCTTATCAAAAGCAAATACCTTAGAACTACAAGATTTTGAAAACCCTAATATACAAGATAAATTACATAGATCTCAACAAGAATCTGGACATAGAACCTATCAAATACTTCAAAATATCACGGTTATAATAGTTGAGTTAATAACAATTATTTCAACATTCGTATTTTTAGCTAGTTGGAAATGGTGGGTAGCATTCCTGGTTATGTTAATACCTGCGTTGTCTTTTTTCCTTACATTAGGATTGGCTAAAGAAGAATTTAGGGTGATTTGGAAGAGGGCGCATGATCATCGGCTTTCATGGTATTTAGGTCTAATATTAACCCGCGACAGAAGTTTTAAAGAAATAAAGGTATATAACCTCGGAAACTATATACTTAACAAATTTTGGACCATAATTTCTAATTTTTATTTTGAAGATGTAAGAATCGCTAGGAAAAGATTAATTTATTCCATCTGCTTTAACTTTCTGAATTTTTTAGTGTTCTCTTTCCTCTTTTTATATGTCCTCTACTCAATTATCGAAAAGAATATTTTAATAGGAATAGGTGTAGGCATAATCCAAGCATTAATTCTGAAAATTACTAGTTCTCAAAGTTTAAGTAGCAAACTTATAAATCTCTGTGAACATAACCTTTATATTGAGCAATTGTTTAATTTTCTGGACTTGAGGATAAATTCCGATTCAAAAGAAAATAAAAATAAAATTCAAATTAAAACATTAGAATCAATTGAATTAAAAGGAGTATGGTTTAAGTACCCTAAAAGTAATGAATACATATTAAAGAATATTAACTTCAAAATAGAAAAAGGGAGTAATATCACCATTGTAGGAAGAAATGGATCAGGTAAAAGTACACTAATTAAAATAATTTCATTATTATATGAGATAGAAAAAGGAGAAATATTAATTAACAATATCCCAATAGATGAAATTGATGTCGAACATTTTAGGAAGAAAATTGGTATACTATTCCAAGACTTTGAATGCTATGAAATGTCTTTAAGAGAAAATATAGGTTTCGGTAAATTAGAATTTATAGAAAATGATAACAAAATAATTAAAGCATTAGATTTAGCTTCATTCCATGAAGATAATCTGGATAAACAATTAGGCAAATGGTTTCTTAATGGTACACAATTATCTGGTGGACAATGGCAAAAAATTGCCCTTGCTAGGTGCTTCTTTAGGGAAGGTGACATGTACATTCTTGATGAACCTAGTTCAGCTATGGATCCTATTGTCGAAAAAGAAATCTTTGGAAAATATAATGAATTGGTAAGAGGCAAAATTGGTATTTTTATTACGCATAGGCTTTCAACAATAAATTATGCTAGTAATATAATTGTTATTGATAAGGGAAAAATCATTGAAGAAGGAACACATAAAGAGTTGTTAGAGTTAAAAGGAGAATATGCAAAGCTTTATAAATCACAGGTTTCTACAATTCACTTAGAAGAAAGTATTAGAGGGTGATTTTTTATGATTGGATGTAAACAGCATCTTAGGAAGTTCTTATATGAAAAATATAATATGACATATGATATATGTATTAAAACACAAAAAAATAATTTTATAGATATAATTTTTTTAAATGAGACTATTGACTTAAGCATAATCCAGAATGATCTTAAGGAATATATAATTTCTTGTAATTTGACACATTTAAATATAAGGATAACCAAAAGGAATAAAAGATTCGAATTTAATAAAACTGAAGAAAATGTACAAATTTTCCACCGCATTTTAAAGGTAGTGGATAAAAGTCTTACTTTTACGCCTGGAAATTTTAAAAATGCGCTGGATATTGTTTTCCCTGAATATGAAATCGATATTTTTAAAATTGAAAACTCAATCCTATACCTATGGATTCCTAGTCATATTAAATTAACCCCCCTTGAGGTAGAGGTAATAAAGAGTAGTATATTTGAATTGGTTCCACTCGGAGTTGAGTTTGAAATAATATAATACATTAATTAGTGTGGAAATGAACAAGAACATTTTGGTTGCTTAAAAGCTTTCAAGGTTTTTAGCTAGCGTTATAAAAATATACTATTACAAATTCTAATACTTAATACTACTAATGCATTTGTGACGTGATTTTTTTCAGAAAATGGACTTTAAATTTAATTCTAAGGCTTGACTACTCAATAGAATTCTAATGGATATGATTATAACCGTTTGATAATCACGTATATATGGATTAAGTAAACTTAAGGAGGTTTAATATGGCAACTATATTAAAAAACTTTTCTAGTGAACACAATTTAAAACTGTTTGTAGTCGGATTATTTTTTTTAATAGGAGGCTTTCCATTAAGCTTTATTATTATTATCCTTGTTCAGGAGGCAATATTTCACCCTAATACTTACTTAATATTTAGCACCCCAATAACCTCCAATATTATATTTTCACTTAGCTTGGTAATATTAACAATTGGGTTAGCTTTAATAATTAACTATACTTCAAAGTTAATAAAGAGTATTGGTGCTTTAGTAATTCTGCTCAGTACAGTTCTACTCTTACTTTCCTTTTATAATTATACTTCTTTTGATAAGGATGGTTTACACATAAATAGATGGGTTACTTTTAATGAGCAATTTTATCCGTGGGAAAGTGTAGAGAATGTAACTCAATTAAATAAAAACGGTCATCCCAGTAAGATAGAATTTACCTTTGAGAATGATAAAGTATATATTTACTCAATTGATAGTAAGTGGTTCTCAAAAAGGCATGAGTTTACTCAATTATTAAGGAATAATAATATAAATTTTAATTATAGAGACTTAGAGTAAATTGTACTTGAAGTTCAAATGCCATTCGATGCCTTCAGATGTTTGATATTTATGATTTATATTGTGTTTTAGATAGCGGTGCCTTTTCTATCTTTAATAAGAATAGAAAGACATTAAAGCAATTATTGCAACAAAGTAATTTATTCGATAATGAAAAGTTGGATGAAATGACTTTAGAGGGATACGATCAATTCATAAACTCTCATAAGAGGAACAAACGAATACTAGGTTTTTTCCCATTAGATTGTATTGGAGATCCAGAACAGACTAAAGTAAACTATGGAAGATTAAAAGAGCTTACAGATGCTAACATCTTTCCGGTTTGGCAGATTACAGACTCTTTAGAGGCTTTGGATCAATTGGGTTGAGGAAGAGCCTGAGATAATTGGATTAGGCGGTTGTGTACCTTTTCTAAGCAGCAGAAAACATATTGTTAGGGATATACTCGATCAAGTAACAAAGAGACACCCTAGTGTTTTTTTCATGGATTAGGCTTAGCAGATGAAATGCTCCTGGAGTTTAATCTATTCTCTGCAGACTCCACAAGCTTTCTTAATGCAAGAAAGTGGGAAGGGGGAAACAAGATATATCTTTCAAATGGCGAGCGGATTAATGCTCCTGAATCAATGTCCACAATATATATAATCAAACAAAATATTCAGTTTTTATTAGGACTTGAAGAAATAAAAAGCAGGCAGTTATCTTTTCCAGAACTGCTAGTGTGTTAAATACCAATTTTGCTGACCTCTTGGTCGGCTTTTTTTAATACCAAGAAAATTTTATTGTGAAATTCTACAGTGAAAATTCTTAGTGTTCTTATGATGAAAAGAGGAGTTAAAACTCTACTCCTAACCTTAAAGGGAGGAAATAAGAACATGAAAAAGAAATTATTGAGCATTACTTTGGCTTTCGCAATAACTCTTAGTGGAGCCGCAGCATTACCAACAGGAGCTTCTGCTGCCTCAAATTTATCAAGTAACTTAGGAGTAGTTGAAATTAGTACCAGCCTAATAAAAACCGAGGTAGCAGCATTTGATGAGTTTCAAAAAGCAACCTGGGAAAATATTAATATTGGTACTAAAAAAGCGGGTGAAATGAACAAATTCCAGATCGAACTTGCAGAGATTCAAAAACTTGCGAAAGTAAAAGACGCTGAAGTAAATCTTGAAAGAGCAAAAGCAGAGTTCAATCAATTAAGAACTAAAAATCCTCAATTAGCGAAACAAAAACTTGATGAAGCCCATAGGAAGTTTGAGCAAGCAAGAGTAAGAGCCGGAGAAGAGTTTAAGCTTCAAGCACAGAAAATACAGACTGATTTCGCAAGAGAGAGAAGCAAAATTAAATCAATGACTTCACAAAACGATAAAGTGATGAAAGATAAGGGCACTAAGGTTCGTAAGACTACTGGTGTTGAAGAGGTACAAAATGCTATTGTACTAGTCAATGAGTATAAAAATAATAAAGTGGATAGTATTCAGGATTATGCAGTAGCCGAAAAAGAAACAAATAAAATCTCTGCTCAAATTTTAGAGCGCGAATATTTTATCAACAAATTAGATACAGAAATCATGAAAATAAAAAATAATTTAAGTGATAAAGGGTACCGCGCTAAAATGGATGCTTTGAATAAAGAATACCAGCTGCAGAGCAATAAATTGCAAGACCAATATGCAAAAATTAGAGATAATGAGAATCAGCGTTACCAAGCGGTCAATAAACGGGCCCAAGATTCAATTTCCTTATTAAAACTGAGGCTCAAGACAATTAGTAAGTAATTATTGTTTTATCCTTTATTAGATATATGGTAATCTAGTTTTAATTAAACATATCTAATGGGAGAACCCACATTACAGAATGTATTAACCTCATTCTGTAATTGTGGGTTCTCTTTTTTTGTATTTAAAACGAGGATAAATTATAGGAGGATAAAGATGATAAAAAAATTAGATAGAAAATCGAAGGCACAAGTCGGTGAAGAAATCTTATTCACAAGACAAGGAAAGGAGCATGAAGGAATAGTTTATAAAGTACAGGACAACAGTGTCCTTGTGGTAATTTCAAATGATTCTAAGGAGTGTTTAGGTTACGAAAATAACAACACTGTGGTTGCTCATAAAAACTACTGTGTGTTGAAACCAGCTAAAAGATTTCACAATTAAAAAACATCACATTATGATATTTTAATAGGATTATGAATTTGCGTTTTTGGAGGCAATTGTGGAACTGAAAAAACAGATTGATCATTTAGATCATAAAAGAACTAACGAGAATACTGAAATCGTAAATTTAAAAGAAATTCACAGGAGAAAATGGATAAGGCTGCAGCTCGAATTGAATAATTCATCTATTCCCCGAACAATGTATGAGTCCTTAGAGAGAATATATTTTTTCCTTATACAATACTCGAATCTCAAAAGCATTGATTTTATAGATACTGATTGTCTTATCAAGTATATAATGCAAAATGCAAAGAAAGAGTTCAAAGACGTTACTCTTAAACAAACCATTAAAGATATAAAGCATCTACAACATTTCCTTATAAATATTAGAGGGATTAAGCACCCACCCAAAATTGATCTCTCTCTCCAAAATATAGACTTATGGACAAGACTATAATACTCTCGATCTTAACATCATTCCAAAAGGACCAATCTTGTAGGTGGATGTAATTTACGCTATGATATATTTAATAGAATATTAAACTATAAAATGGGAATCCCCCAAGAGTACGCAGTAACCACCTTACTGTGTCTCTTGGGGGTTTTTTGTTTGGAGGTAAGTCATGAAAAGGTTAGCAACATTATCAGCTGCCCTTGTTATAGGAGTAGGCAGTCTCCCGGGTCCTGTCCTTGCCGAAACAAACAGTACTGTTTCTAGGATTGAGAACCAAATTGAAGGTATACAGCAGCAAATAGTTAAAATGGATAGCACCATTAATCAATTTCAAAATGAGAAGGCCGTTTTAAAGAATCATATCGAAAGATTAAAAACGGCCATATTAGATAACCGCGCGAAGATAAAAGAAGCTAGAGAGGAGAGCTTTCGACTAGAAACTGAAATTCAAGAGCTGAAACTAAATATCAAGCCCCTGCAAGACAGAGTTTCTATAATTCCAACTTATGATTCAACACTTTTGCCAACTCACCAAAGGATCCAACCGATTCCTTCAGCATTGGAAACGACCAAACAGATTATAACTGAAACTGAAACACTTAATCTGTTAATAGAGAAAGAAGAAGCAATTACATCTAAATTAAAAAAGCAACAAAGCCTGGAACTCGAACTAAGGGGTATGGCTGAACTTTTAAGCGAGCAAATAGCTGAGAAAGATATGCTTCTTTCGGAATTAGAAATTAAGGAAAAACAAAATCATGAAGCTAAAGAAACCTTGGAAAAAGAAAGCGAAATGCTATCTAAACAAAAAACAAGTATTAAAAAGGCGATTGAAAATGAAAAAGCACGGAAGAATGGGAATTTAGGAGATTGGCAAGTTGGTAAATCTAGCACATCAATTTTTGTTCCATCGTCTCCTAAAGGCCAGGTTCCTCCTGAATACATGAAGTACTATCTACATGCTGAACATGAATATGGGATTCCTTGGTACTACTTGGCCTCCCTACATGGAATAGAAACTGATTTTTCTAGACACCCAACAATGATGTCATCAGTAGGAGCAGTCGGTCACATGCAGTTCATGCCGGCAACTTGGGTAGGTCATAAATATGAAACAAGCGGCGGGCTAGTAGCCCCAGACATTGATATAACGGATATAACCCTAATTAAAACGGGATCTGGGTACGGAGTAGATGCAGATAATGACGGTATAGCAAGCCCTTGGAGCATCGCTGATAGCGTGGCCTCTGCAGCTAAATATCTTGCTAGTCATGGATTCAAAAAAGATGTGAGAAAGGCGATATGGCACTATAACCATGCTGATTGGTATGTTGATAAGGTTATTGCACAAGCAGAAGTATACAAAAACAGCATAAAGGTTAGTGAAGATGGTGAAATCAATATAACTGCTGTTGCAAACAATGAGGTCACTACTATAGGTAACCGGTGGATCAATAACTCAGTCTATGTCTTTGGGGGTGGCAGAAACCAAAACGATATTAAAATGGGAAGATTCGATTGTTCCAGCTTTGTCCATTGGGCATTTTCTCAGGTCGGTGTTAAATTAGGGGAGTTAACATCTGTCAGCACTGAAACACTGAAACACTTAGGTACTACCATTAAGGTAGAGGATATGCAGCCGGGTGATCTCGTATTCTTTGACACATACAAAAAGGATGGCCACGTGGGTATATATTTAGGTGATGGGAACTTTATAGGGGCTCAAAGTTCTACTGGAGTAGCGATTGCAAATATGAATGATGGCTACTGGAAAGAAAAATTTAATCATAGGGTAAAACGCATTGATTACGCCAAAAAATAATATTGTATAAATAGTTGTTAGAAAGCAGGAGGAGCAATTAAAAGCTTCACCTGTTTTTTAGTTGAAAAATGAAGAGGTGCCTCTGACGGGATTCGAACCCGCACTCCTTTCGTAAGCATAGGCTAGGGGAGAACACGCTTCCCTACGGACTTTCACCGGCTAGGAATTTCACCTGCCTCAGCTAATTTGCTTTTCGGTGCTTCTGAAACCCTTGCCTTGCGACCCGGTTTCTACAATGTTTTCCGGCGCTCTTCCCTTCTAGAGCTACAGAGGCATTTTTGTATTATATTCTTTAACTTTATGGAGTATCAATAAATTTTTCTTTTATTAAATTTAGTTTCCTATGAGTAAAAAAATTACAATTATCAAGCCTAATAGCGGAGTACCATATCTTTTCTTGATTTTACGATTAGTTCCAGGAATCAATGTAATTAAGTAGTAAAGGGGCATTATAATTAACAGGGGAAGCAGGGACTTTGCAAAGAATGGGAGATTTTCAATGCTTAAAAAGAACCTACCAATAATCAAAAGAGGGATTACAGTTATTAAATAGGACAGTGACACCATCTCACACCTTTAATTTTCCTAAATTGTACCAAACAACTATTTGAATCACAAGGTTTATTAGGTATCTTAGCAGGTAATGAAAGTGGGGGAGCTAGTACACTTGGATGACATCTTTAATATGAAATTTATGTTGACCTTGGTATAGTACTTAGCGTTTAAAATGTTTAATGCAATCTATAGCGCTTACGCTGGTATTAGGCTATTTAGGGCCAAATGATATTGTGTTTATATAATAAAGGGGCTATTTTCCTCGTATAAACGAACTGTTTTATTGAAAATTCGGAAAATAAATTTACTTTATCTATCTTCCTAAAGATAATAGACATAACTAAATGAATAGGAGGGAAACATTGTGACCAAAAAAGTACTCATCGTATTTGCTCTTTTTGCATTATTGATTACCGGAGGGACAAGCCTGTCACTTGCCGACAGTATAACCGAGCAGCTTGAGTTAAATGGAAAGACGTTAAGCACGGTTACTGTAAATGGAAAGCCTTATGTATCAGTGAAACAGGTAGCCCAAGCTTCAGGAGGGGAAGTACATAAAAATGCCAATACATTCGTCATTGGCTCAAGGCTCGACCATATTTTAAAGAAGGGTGTGATTCGGGTAGGAACAACTGGTGATTATAAGCCATTTACGTACTTTAATCCGGAAACAAAAGAGTATGAAGGATATGATATCGAAGCGGCTAAATTAATGGCAGCAGACCTTGGGGTGAAAATCACTTTCGTTAAAACTTCCTGGCCAACCTTAATGGAGGATCTCCATAAAAATAAGTTTGATATCGCGGTTGGCGGAATCAGCCGTAATACAGAACGGCAAAAAACAGCACACTTAACACATCCTTATATAAATGACGGAAAGGCTCCTTTAATACGACAGGAAGATAAAGAGAAATATACAAGTTTGGAAGCGATTGACCAGCCAAATGTCACCATCGGTGTAAACCCAGGGGGAACCAACCAAAAATTCGTGAATGCCAACATTACACAAGCAAGGGTTGTCGTAATCGAAAACAATCTGGATATTCCGAACATGGTTGCTGAAGAAAAAGTAGACGTGATGATTACCGACAGCATTGAGGCCATCTACTATGCAAGCCAGGATTCCAGGCTTTACGCGGCTCTGACGGACAATACGTTCACGAAAAGCCAAAAAGGCTACCTTATGCATCGCGGGGATGCAGTATTTCAGAACTGGGTTAATCTCTGGATGGAGGAGATGGAGCTCAATGGAGAATTTGACCGATTAAAAGAAAAGTGGATATACAATAAGGGAGTATAATAGAAAAGATAGGCCAGACATCTATATCCTATGCTATTCTATTAGAAAAAGAGATGACAGAATAAAACGGGTGATTTTGCAGCAGAAATACTACAGGTTTAACCTCAGCTGTGATTGTTGCTGCCAGTACAACAGGAAAACGCTTTTCCATTAAAGGGCGCTTTTATGGAATAAAATTTAGATTATTAAAAGACTTTATAGTTATTCATTTAAGCAATGTAATTCACAATACAAAGATATTAAACAACTATTTAAACACCGTCTAGGTTAACTGGACGGTGTTTGTGTGATTATAAAGGAAAAATTAAACATCTTTATTGTAACTGAACAGAAACGGCCCTATTATTCTCCAATTATCTAAAGCGAGAAAGAGGGTACCTTTAACTAAGAAAGTTGAATTCCTATGGAGGAGGAGCATTTAAAAGCTTCACCTGTTTTTTAGTTGATAAATGAAGAGATGCCTCTGACGGGATTCGAACCCGCATTCCTTTCGTAAGCATAGGCTAGGGGAGAACATGCTTCCCTACGGAATAGAGGATGTTTTCTAACAAATGAAAGAAAGGTTTAGTGAAAAAAGCAGCTTCAGATAATTTATAGAAGTATATCTCCTTTCACTTTGTATTAAAGAAGAGTAAAAATAAGGAGATGACCAATGTGAAAAAAATTACTGTCTATTCCGCTAACTATTGCGGTTATTGTCGTGCAACTAAGGATTGGCTAGCAAAACATCAATTATCTTATACCGAATTAGATATCACTAATAATGAAATACAAGAAGAATTTCAGAAATATAAAACACCTGGAATCCCACTAATTCTTGTTACGGACGAAGATACCGGCCACACTATTCAGATTAGAGGGTTTAATATTGGTGAGTTAACCGAAGCATTATTTTAAGCCGAATTTTATTCGGCTTTTTATTTTTATTAATCTTCTTTCACTTTATAGGGAAAGGGGTGAAAAATGTGATAAATAATAAAAATTTGATTCTAGGACCGCAACAAATTATTACTGTTTTTGAAGCTCTTAGTACAATCCCTGAGAATTTAGACATCATCAGGGCAAGAGAAGTTTGGTCTCAATCAAAACAAGGTGATGGTATTATCGTAGCAACTATTGATACAGGAGTAGAAAAAGAACATCCAGATTTAAAGGATAATATTATTAGCGGGTATAACTTTACTGCAGATGATAGTCCAAATGTCTTTAAAGATTATACAGGCCATGGAACTCATGTTGCTGGGATTATTGCCGCTAGTGATAATGGAAAGGGAATTGTCGGTGTGGCACCAAAGAGCAAAATTTTAGCGCTAAAAGTAATTGACAGAAATGGGCTGGGAAGTTACGAAAATCTTATTCGAGCCATTCATTATGCGACACATTGGATTGGTGTTAATGGAGAAAGAGTGAATATCATCAATATGTCTTTAGGAGGACAAGAGCCCAACAATTTACTGCACAAAGCAATAAAAGAAGCTAGGCAAAAAGGGATTGTGCTTGTTTCAGCAGCTGGTAATGAGGGTGACGGTGAAGACGAGTCTTTTGAACGTTCTTATCCCGGATACTACAAAGAGGTTATTCAAATCGGTTCTATCACAAGAGATTTCAGACCATCTGTTTTCTCAAATACGAATGTAAATCTTGACTTTGTGGCACCTGGTGAGGATGTACTTTCAACACATTTGAACGGGCGCTATGTACAATTATCTGGTACATCTATGGCAGCCCCTTATGTTGCCGGAGCAGCAGCCTTAATTTTAAAGATTATAGATCCAGATAATCTAAACCCTCCGATGATTCCCTATCTTGTGTATCAGTACCTTCTGGAACATAAAAAACCATTAGATTTTTCTTTTAATCAGGTTGGAAATGGACTAATTCAATTAACTACTTAAAAGAGTGGCCTCCGGGTCACTCTTTTAATTTGAAGATATTTCTAATCTACCTTGAGTTGATATATGGAAGAAAAAAATAAATATTTACAAATTAACCCAAAATATAGAACATATGTTCGAAAATGGTTTACAATTAATAGGTAAGAATCACTTTATAGGATGAGGAAAAATAATATCAATATAAAGGTGATAGTATTTTTATGGAGGATTCTGCTATATGGACAAAAAGCTACCGTTAAAAAGTACAGAGATTAAAAATCCTTTGATTAAGGGCTTTTTGGAAAATGAAATGAATAGAGAATTATACAAAAAAGCCATTTATGACTTTACAGAAGAAAACAAAAGATTAGTGGAAGATGCTTTTGCTGAATATTATGAGAGAGTCAGAAGGACGGCTTATTTTAGTAGTATGATTAAGTTTATGGGTATTGATTTCGACAAAAAATTACGTAAATTAAACAACCGCTTTATGCTCACCTTGGACCAACCTCTAAAAACTGAAACAAATGAAGGATCGACCATGAAGGATATGCTAATTGATTCTGCTGCACCCTCATTATATGAAGGTGACGACACCCTTTCATCAAAAATCTCAGATAAGAAATTGTGTGAAGCCTTAGAAAGGCTAACACAAAAACAAGCAATAGTTTTAGAAATGATATATGTTAAAGAGCTTTCCAATAAGGAAATAGCAGATATCTTTCAAACTTCACCACAAAATATTTCCAATACCCATAAGAAAGCTTTAAAAAAGTTAAAAACACTAATGGAGGGTGATTTATAAATGACTAAAGAAGATTGTTGCACTAAAGAAATAAAAGAAATTTTAGTATTGTTCGAACCAAAAATAAGAAAAACCTTACTACAAACTGCAGTTCAAGATCGTGAAGACTTAGCTCAGGAAATGAGATTAAAATTAATAGAAAAATATCGAAATATACAATTTAACAAAGCACCAAAGTTTTGGGATCTTGTTAATTTTTAATATATGGCGGTTTACTTTCTTTTTGTATGATTCACTTTATTATATATAAAACGGTGGTGGCATAGCCAAGTGGTAAGGCAAAGGTCTGCAAAACCTTTATCCCCGGTTCAAATCCGGGTGTCACCTCTAAATACTATAATGAGGTGAATATAACTTATGAAAGTGATTGAAAATGATACTGAGACAATTGAAATAGAATTTAAAAAGTTGAATCGTATCAAAAGTGACTTATTGAAGATTGCTAAGTGTATAGATGCTTGTACGAATAAATCAGAGAAAGAATTTTATCAAAATATTTGTTTAGAGTACTCAAAAGAGTTGAAACAAATGAAAGAATCCATTGAACAAACTTATAATGTTGAATTACACAGTTGTTGTACTAACAGGCCTAAACAAATAACAATTAAGGGAAATATGTTAGATAATTTATAAATTCAAAAAGCTTATTGAGACAGTTCTCAATAAGTTTTTTTCTGTTTAACCTACTCACATCGGGACTCGGCCGATCCGAAACTTGTATACCCTCCTTTAGGGTATAGAAATCCTAAATCCATTCATGACTAACGAACCCTTTCACTAAGCATATATGGTAAAATTAGGCCTAAATAAAAGTGAAAGAAATGATGATATGTCTGATTTTGATAAGGAAATATTCCATATTTTATTTTATCTGTACAATGAAGAATGAATATATCGATACTTAATTAGTCAATAAAATGGCAGCAACCAATCTAGTTTAATGTTGGGAAAATGAATATAGGAAGCAGGTAAATAAATGATCCCATTAGTTTATGATCAAATTAATGGCTGGGGAAAAGACGATGAATTCTTCTTGGCACTTTTAAAGAAAGTAAATGTTAAAGAAATAGCAGATTTAGGTTGTGGAACAGGAAGGTTAACAACCCATTTTGCACAAGCTGGCTATCATATTACAGCTATTGACCCAAATGTAGATGCGATTGAAAAGGCGAAAAGTAAAGAGTTTGCAGACGAAGTGACTTGGATAGTTGGCGATAGCTCGAATTTACAACCAAATACGTTTGATGTTGCCATAATGACAGCGAATGTTGCACAAGTATTTCTTACAGACGAAAGTTGGCAGCAAGTCATTTCTAATGCACATCGAGCATTAAAACCTGGAGGACATTTTATTTTTGATACGCGTAACCCATTAGCAAAAGCGTGGGAACAATGGCAAAAAGATGTGACACCCGATGTTGCAAAGGATGAGGTAAGCGGCGACCCACTTGAAATTTGGACGGAATATGAAGGGTTTGTAGGAGATGTTTTTACGTTTTATGAAATCGTCAAAAATGCACGAACAGATGAAGTGTTAATTCATGAAAAAATGCAACTAAAGTTTCGAACACAAGAAGAAATCTATAAATCATTACAACAAGTAGGCTTTTCACAAATCCAAGTTTATGGTGATTGGGAGTTTGAACAAGCAACTGAAGAAACAAAATCATTTATTTTTCATAGTGTGAAATAATATAAGTGGGCTTTTCAAAATTAAACAACTTTTTAACAGCGTTCCATTTTGGAGTCGGTGTTACGCGCTAACATTTTTAAACGACTTATTGTCCCTAATCACGTACTAAAAGAAGGCTGCCGAAACATTATCGACAGCCTACCATTAATAATCTTTCGTTCATGTTGCAAATTCGTTTAAACCGGGCACTCTTCTGGTCTTGCAGAATTAGCAACACACATACGGCATTTCCACAAGCACGTAGAACTAGCGATCGCACAAACTAGGCAAAATACGCATGAAATTGGGTTTAAGCAGCTGGCACAAGCCCCTAAGCATGAGTAGGCACTAACACATGACTGCCAAGTGCCACATCCAATACAGTCTGCCATACACGCTTTCCATTTCCCTTTAGAATCCAAAGGAACAATTACCGGTGTAGCTTCATTAATTACCACAACACCTTCATTTTTATAAAGCCTAATAAGAGTGTTTCCATTTTCACCAAACACTAGTGCTCCAATAACTTCATCTTTTTCCATAACATCAACGGTCCATGCCTGAATATAGTTTTTAGTAGATTGCTGTGATTCTTCATCAAAGGAATATTGCTCTACATTTAATACTTTTTGACTGTCTAGAGCTAAATCGTATCCTCCATTCTGAATAAAGGTAAGGATAGCATCATAATCCTCTGAGTCTTTAAATCTTTTATACATTTGTGCAATTACATCTTTGTTGCTTTCAATTTTATTAAGTTGATACAACCAAACATCCTGAGCTTCCGTATACTGCAACTCAGCAGATTCACCATTATGAATTACAGTTTGAGTGTACTTAGTTCCCAAAATTTCGCCATCAGACTCTCTAAAAGATAAGTCTACTTGAACAGCTTGAAGATCATCGGAAAAACTTTTAATAGGGTGAGACACCTTCAAGTTCAGACCGAGTTTGCCGTTTAAACGTTGGTCGATCCGTTTTGCTACTTCCGATTTTTGAGCGACTGATAATTCAACAATTTGTTCCATATTAAAACCACCTTATTAAATATTTGAGTTTCGCAACTCATTTAATAAAGTGGTGGGAATGTTCTAGAAGTAAACCTATTCTCTACTGTGATAAATAAAAGCCTGGAAAATTTGAATGAGCATAAACACAAGAAAGCTTATGAACAAAGCTAAAGTTGCGGAATCTTTAAAAGCAGCAAGGCTATCACTTGAATAAAGAGAAATACTTAAATGAACAATTAAGTATAAATAAGATAAGCTTAAGGAGGTTTTTATCCTTCCAATAATAAACTGATCCATAACCACTTCTTTATTAAGCAAGCTGTTCCCTTTAATAGCGACAACAATATCCTTGATTAACACATAGGCACTGACTATTATGGCAGCTGAGAAAATAATCCCTCTAAAGTTGTCACCACTCTCAAAAGAGTTATATACGACAAAGGTAAACAATGCTACAAACACTAAGCTAACAACCATTTTTAATATTCTTGGAACTCTCAACATCATTTTGAAACATCTCCTTCTTCCTTAATGTAAAATACTTCCTTGATATCCTTTCCCACTGCAATACTAATTGCATAAGCTACCTCAATTGATGGCGCATAACTTTTGTTTTCAATTGAAACAATCGTTTGACGATGAACAAGAGCCTTGTCTGCTAATTCTTGTTGTGTCATATCCATTAAAACGCGGTATTTCTTTACATTGTTATAAACAATAGGTCTTTTCATCACTCATCACCTTTTTGTATATTATCTTATCCATTTTGTATATTATCTTATCCAATTTGTATATTATCATATACATAATGTATAGTAAACTATATATGTAAGTAAATGTAAAAAATGAGCAGAAAGTACTCCTTCCTTGTTTTTATTGCACAATATTCATGCCTTTGGAGATTCCAAGCCGCTTGTTAAAGGAATTAAAAAAAGGCAGCTAGCCCATGCTGCCCGCCTGTCTTTAATGTAAAATGTTATTTAACAAACTGATAAATAAAGCTACCTTGCTCGGTTTCTATGAAAAGAGGATCTGTAATTTGAATTTTCTCCCCATAAGTCCTTCGTCTAAACTTCACTTTCGACACCAGGATCCTTTTTCTCATCAGAGTAGTATCTGTGTATATGATTAGTGCGGAGGTGAGAGAATGACAGGTAATATTAAACAGATGACGATATTTGATATAAGTGATAATGAAATAATTAGAGATGCAATTCAGGAAACTGAGTTACTTAAACAGCTGCAAGAAAAGGTAGCAGAGAAATCACCAGAGAATGACTTATTACCTTATGATGTAGGAGACAGAGTATATATTCAACTTGGTTGTACGGAAGATGAAGACCCGGAGAGTTACTATTACTTGAAAAAATGGTGGAAGAAGAAAGGAATTATCCTAAAGGTCAATCTTAAGCCGAATCTTCAATATGAGGTAGACTTTGGGAATGATGTCGCTATGGTTTATCACCATGAACTGTCAATAAGTCCGCCAAAAAAAGAATAGCGGCTTGGGAACACGCGCTTTTGAATCCCTTGCTGCCATATTGTTTTCATAAATCCATATAAGTGTAATAGTGGTATAAGGATCGTACCAAACACATTAAACGATTTAGAAGGGTGGAGCTAAAATGATTTTTAGCATAATACGCAATGTAATATTGGTATTAGTAACGCTATATTTAGCATTTTACTTTGGCTATGAAGTCCTTGGAAGTTTAAAAATAGGGATAGGAATAATGCTGTTTGTATTATTTTTGACAATTTTCGCTACCTATAACTTAATACAACAAAAAGCAAAAAAAATGAAAGATAATATTGAAGATATGAAAAGATAGCGGAAGAAGTCTCATTCTTTATAGACAAATTTGGTTGGCTCCTGCAAAAAATGCGAAATGGTATAAAGGTATATAGGGAGAATTTTAGGAAGAGCTTAAGATGCGAGCTAAGTTTACTGTTAATTTACACTTTTAAATTGACTGGTTTATATTTTTTTGAAAAAACCTCTTTAAATGCTAAGGAGGTGCGACTGTGGAAATAAATATTGCACAAATCATAGGTATTTTAGGGAACTTTGGTTTTCCTGTAGCGATCGCAATATACTTATTAATCAGATTCGAGAAACGTATCGAAAGTCTAACCACGGCAATTACGGAACTTCAAAAAATTATAAAAAAAATTTAGTTATCTGAGATATATTAACCTTAAGGAGAGTGAATTCTTTCTTCACTCTTTTTCCTTTAGTACATCCCTGGTTTCCCCCAGGGGGGAAGAGCCTCACACGATAAGCAGTACACGAATATGAGTAGGCTACACATACAGCAAGAGCATTACCAGCCAAAAAGATCCCTTACGAAAAACTCATGCTTGTTCCTAAACAGCCTTCCTGTTGAAAGCATGCAGTGCAAGAGGTGCCTGGTCCCATTTCTTCTTGAAGAATGGGTACTGGGCTATTCTTGTTTGATCAGTATGCTGTTCTATGTATAATTTTCTTCATACTGTAAACAAAAACCCCAACCAGATGGAAGGGGAGGGGGGCTACCATTATTTATTTTGCATTGAACTGAACTTTTTAATCGTTATTATTTTTAATCCCATCTCCATCTTCTAACTCTAAATTGTTGAAAGAACCATTATAGAATTCACCTAAGCCAAACATTTAGAAAATGGTTTATTACTGATGCTTTTTATATTTCTTAAAGATTTGATTCTGCTGCAAACTGAAAACCTTTCTCTTGAAGACACGATCTTCTAAAATATAGCCTTCTTGTTTGAAGCTCAAAAAATCCCCTTTGGAGTTAACAATCAAGTGATCGATTAATGGAATCTCAAGGACTAATCCCGCTTTTAGCAAGGATTCTGTTATATTGAAATCTTCTTTTGATGGTTTTATGTCGTTGGAGGGGTGGTTGTGCGCTACAATAAAGCTCCTTGCGTTATTTAGGATGCATGCTTTGAAGATTTCGCGAGGTGAAACGGCAGCAGTGGAAAGAGTACCTATATGACTTCTATGTACGGCAATAACGTCATTTCTGGTGTTGAGGCAAATAACGAGAAAAACCTCTCTATCATCATCCGCTATAAAGTGATGGGCAACATCTTTAACATCCCATGGATTACAAACTCTTCTTTCAAATCTCCTATCTTTCACTTCTATAATGACTTGCTTGATTCTTGAAACTTCATAAATGGTTTCCATTAGGCGTGCTCTTCTCTGTTTGGATTTGTTGATTTAATCATAAATCCATTACCTATTAATGTATATAATTAGGGAGATTTAGACATTAAACATTCACATATTTCTAAACAATATAAACAGGACAAGTTATACTTCTCATATGCGGCTATCTTTTTGAACAAACGTGGGCAGTATTGCAATCGTTTTTAGTATCAACAGTCACTATATAAGAATTTAGCTGTTGAAATTTTCATGCAGAAAGGGGAGGATAATCTCCCTTTTCTGCATTTCCCGTGACCAACGGATTTTAGACTATTTTCTTGCCACCGGTCGCTCAACTTCAAGCAGGGCGGCCTTTCAAGTCTAGAGATACTAGTTGCAAGCTAGTATCCTTTTCATTATACTGTATTTCTTTTAATTGCACCTGCACCTCCACCAACCTTTAAATAGAGAAAACAAAGATTCTCTGATAGTAATGCCAGGTTGGAAAAAATATGACAAACCAAACTCAGAAGAAAGAATAAAGGAGTGTTTAGAAGTTGAGACTTAATGATAATTTTAGAATATGCTTTCCAAAGGAGAAAGTATATATTTCGAGAGATCATAACTGGGCATTTGCCGCTTGGGAAATAGGAAGGTTGAGAGGGGATATTAAACCTGGTGCAACGATTATTCATATCGATGGTCATGTAGATTATATCGATCCTGAAATTGAAATAGAAGAAATTTTAACAGAAGAAGATGCAAGAGCTATTGGCAGAAGCTTAGGTATAGCGGAATTCATTATTCCTGCTCAAAAAACTGGAACGATAGAGAATGTGTTAATGATTAGCAATGATGGAGTAGATATAACCGATACTCCAGTAGAAAGAGCCTATTCTCTAAATCATTATGAACAAGAATTTAGAAGGAAATGGTTTGAACAAACTGAAGGAAAAAGCGTTATTTTAGATCTCGATTTAGATTTCTTTAACCTTAATTATCAAGATTTAGGCTGTAATCCAATCTTGCTGCCAGAAACCTTAATTCGGCAGCAATTAATCAACATAAAGAATTATATGTGGGATTGGGATATGGTAACAGTGGCCTTATCACCGGACTATTGTGGCGGGCAAGAAGAAAGTGAATATTTACTAGACCTGTTTCTTGATGTCTTTCAGTTAGATAAATCGGAAGCGATTCCTTGGTAACAAACAGGAAAGAATTATCATTACATGTTATTTATAGACAAAAACTAATATAGCTATGGCAATCAAAACAACAGCAACAAGCCGAATAAGAGGGGAGGACATGATAGATTAGTTCTCTCAATAATCATTTATGCGTAAAATATCAATTTTCAGCAAAAATGAATAGACGGGCAGAATAAATGTTTGGTATAATATTCATAATATGGTTAACAGTGGAGTGATTATATGAAATGCAGAGGTAATTCCAACAGACAAAAAATCATAAATGATTACGACTTAAGAGCAGTTGCACATGTTAAGTTACTAATTGGTCAAACAAAGAAAAGTTGCACTGGGGATCTTTTAACAGATAGCTATTATTGCTTTACGTATAAAAATAAGATGAACCAGACTCAAGGTTCATTCTTCTGTGGAACTTATGCAGCTAATCACTTTTTAACATTAATGGGAAAACAACCATTACCTTTGTTTAATCCTTTAAGTTCTACCGCTGGGAGTACAGGTCAGAAGAGCGGTACTTCCAATAACAAAAGTAATTGGGACCCAGCTGCTAAAGAACTTTACAATGCAATTAATCTATTAATTATAGCTTGGAACACAAACATAAAAAGTTTTTTAGCTGATATTAGAGACAACTTAGAAAGATATCCATCTCAAAAACCATTTATATCAAAAATTAAATCTGTAAATACTATTATCTCAAAGGATTCAAAAAAAAGAACTCTACAAATGATGATTTCAGAATTACGTGAAAATAATCCTGATTTAAGGGGATTTTCCTTTAACCACCTAGATTCTTTATTGTCTTCTGAAGGTGTAAAATCTTACTTTAACTAATTTAATTCATAATCTGTGAAAGTGTGTGAATTTATTTGGAAATTACTTATGAACAGACACAAATTGCTATTGAACTAAGCTCCATTAATGAAAACGATACTGTAACTGAATTACAGGCGAGAAAAGCATATGAGTTATTTATTGGACTTTCTGAAAGACCTAATTTTAAAATCGGTCCTGACGCAGTTAAGCCACGGAGATTAAATGATAATACAATAGAAGTAATATCTCCTGAATTTTTTGGTACTCCACATCGAATAATTTATTTAACTAGATGGACAATCAGGATATTACCTTTTATTAAAGTTCTTTCGACTGTTGGCAAACTACCAGCTAAGAGGGATTCCAATGATTTCGAAGGGTTTCTAGAAGGACTATTGAATAATTACTTACACTCAGTTGAAGAAATTTATAGAAATATCCCAGCACCTCATAATTTGATTAGACAGATAGACCTTGAAAATATCCGCGGGTTAATTAGTAAAATTACCTCTTCAGTGAATGAATACTATACAGGATATCCTGACAGAGCCTATACGGCGCTAAAGGAGGGCATTGAGAACCATTTGATAGGTAATAATGGTTATTTGGATAACGTTCTTACAAGTGATGAAGAAGATGACCCATATGTTGATACCTTATATAAGATGCGTGTAGGTTCAAACCATACTTATTCAGCAGAAGAGATGTTCCATATCCCTTATCAGCTACGTGGTTTAGTAAAAACAAACCGCTATAGTATTCCTGGTTTACCCTGTGTATATTTAGGAAGTTCCCCCCTTACTTGCTGGGAAGAACTTAATAAACCTGACCTAAACACGGTTCAAACCTCCTTATTCCTTGTAAAAAATATTTCCTTTCTAGATATCTCAACACCACCAGAAGCCGCTTTAGACAAATTAATATTATTATTCAGGTTTAATGGTGTAGCTGATATGAATGAAGTCTATGATGAGTTAATTTCTTACTTAGTAATGTGGCCATTAATTGCAGCCTGTTCAATTTGTGTTAAAAACATAAACGATTCCTTTAAGCCAGAATATATTATTCCTCAATTGTTACTTCAATGGATTCGTCAATCAAATTATGATGGAGTTCGTTACTTTTCAACGAAGGTTAGTAAATATTCAATGAAAACCGTAACTTACTATAAGAATTATGCCTTACCTGTTCAAGAACAGAAAAAAATAGGACATTGTAATGTACTTAGAAGTAAATTCACTTTAATTACTGATGCTGTTCCTTGGCAAATGTTCCAGCTCTACAAAGATTCATATTTGGCTACGCCTAACGAACAAGGTGTTCAAGCCGAATTAGAATTTGTTAATGATATGGGCTTGCTATATTCTGCAACTGATTTTAGCAAATTAGAATCATTTCTTATTAATATAGTAGAAAAAATGAGCAAATAATTATTTGTATTTTTAGTGTTTAATATTTTGCGTAAAAATTGTCTTTTACGCATAAATTAGACAAATTTCGACAAGGAGTGAAATCATGGCCGAAACTAGACAACATAAAGTACATCAAAAAAAATTAGAAGAATTGGTCAAGATCATGCCCTATTACGTCGGTGAATATGTCGATGATAAGCTGGATACCCGCTCCTCTTCTACCCTATTGAACTATGTATTAGATTATAAGATATTCTTCGAATGGCTAATCACTGAAGGTATAACTGATGTAGCTTCTATCAAAGAAATTCCACTTTCTGTCCTGGAAAGGTTAAAGCTTGATGATGCGAAGAACTTTTTTAAATACTTGCAGCGTAGAGACATTCAAGTTAGCAAATATGAAACAAAGAAGCCTGAAAAGATTTCAGTTAATCGAAAGATATCCGCTCTGCGTTCCCTCTTTCATTATTTAACTACCCAGACTGAAAATGATGAGGGTGAACCATATTTTTACCGAAATGTTATGTTGAAGATTGAAGTAAACAAGGTGAAGGAAACACTTGGGGCAAGAGCTTCAAATATCTCTACAAAAATCTTTCAAAACAATGATGATGCCTCCTTCCTAAGGTTTGTTAGAAATCAATATGAAAGCAAATTACCTGAAGGTTCAAGAAAGCGTATATTTTTTAAAAGAGATAAAGAGCGTGATATCGCTATCCTTTCCCTCTTCTTAGGTAGTGGTATTCGTGTAAATGAGCTTACCAACCTTAGGCTTGTGGATTTAGATTTAGATCTAAATATTATCAGTGTAATAAGAAAAGGCGGTAAGAAAGATACAATTCCGGTTGTACCTGAGGCTATGAAGGATATTAGGGATTATTTAAATATTCGCTCAGAGCGCTATAAAGCTACCAATGAGGACTCCGCTTATGTATTCTTAGCAAAGGGTTCAACCGGTCCTTCTCCACTGGCAAATAGATCTGTAGAGAGCTTAGTGAAAAAGTATACAAAAGCTTATAAAAATAATAAGTCTATGTCCCCTCACAAACTAAGACATACCTATGCTACAAACTTAATGGAGGAAACTGGAGATATTCACTTACTAATGAGACAACTTGGCCATTCTTCTACAAGCACTGCTGCTCTTTACTCAAACCCTGAACAAGAAAAGGCTCAAGAAGCAGCAAGAAAATTAGGTAAAAGGCGTAATCAGATAAGTGAGATAAGCGAGATAAGTGAGGATTAATTCCCTCCCTTATATAAAGGAGTAATTCAAATGAAATGCTGCACTAATTGTTTTAGGGACCCCTTTCTTAAAAGGTTTATTAAAACCAACGGGAATCTTGGCAACTGTTATTATTGTAATGAAGAAGGGGTAAAAACGATAGACGTACAACAAATTGCTGAGATGTTTGATATTTTCCATCCCTATTATGAAAAATTAGAGCACGGTGAGAACTTTATACACCACGTTCAGGACCCAACAGATGTGGGTGAGTTCCTTTATGAACTGATACAATCAGATTGGGAAGTTTTTGCTGATGACTCTCGTAGTCTATTTAACGATATTATGGAATTAAGTAATTATAATTATTACTCGCACCAACTTTATGTAAAAGCTGTAGAATCCTTTACATATGAATCCTCTGTTGAGGTTTGGCAAAGTTTTTCAGATGAAATCAAACATGGAAACCGCTTTTTTACCAGTAAAGGCTATATTACTGAAAACCTTATAAAGATATTTAAGGAGAACACCTGGACACTATACAAAAATGCGGTAGTCTACAGAGGGAGAATTGGAAATTACGATATATCTACAATGGGTGCACCACCTTCTAAATATGCAAGTCCCGGCAGGGCAAATCCTAAAGGAATTTCTTATTTATATACAGCTGATAAAATTGAAACGGTTATTGCAGAATTACGACCTTATAAATCAGCATTAATATCAATCGTTGAAATTAATGCAAAGCAAAATCTGAACCTTGTTAGTCTTAACGTTCAAAAAAACATTATCTCTCCCCTTCAATTCAGCGGAAGTCTCTTAGAGGGGGTAGAAACTATTCAACTCTTATCAAAGCTTGTTACGGATTTATCCAAGCCTGTGGCACCTGAAAACTCAGAGATTGACTATCTACCTACCCAGTTCTTAGCTGAATTAATTAAATCTGAAGGTTATGATGGCTTTATTTTTAAAAGTGCTCTTGGCCATGGAGACAATATAGTGATCTTTAACGAAGAAAACGTAGAGCGAATTTCTATGGAGTATTATGAGGTTAATATGATAAGTTATAATTTTAAACCAACCCTTTTCTGACAATTAAATATTTAATATTAATAATGGTGCCACAGGATTATTTATGGATAATAAATGACCCTGTGGTATTTATTTTCTAGAATTACCACCCCTCTTTTTCTTAGCAGGCAGACTGATATAACTTTTCTACTACACCGCTTCAAAAAAAGGTATAATATTCCTAAAATATAATAGCTTATGAGATTTATATGTTAATCACATAAGGCAGGATGAAGGAATTGGTTAGATGTTAGTTTGTTCTAGTATTTGCAAGCATATGGATGGTCAATATTTTGAGGATTTCATCGCTGAGCTGTTCACTCTTATAGGATATAGTTATTTAAAAACACCCGCTTCAGGAGATCAAGGATTAGATTTGATCTTATACAAGAAAACAAATGAGGCAGGACAGGAAAAAATCGGGGTTCAATGTAAAAGGTTTAAAAGCAGTGTTAGCAATAAAGCGGTTCAGGAGGCTTTTGCAGGTAGGCACTATTATGATTGTGATCGAGCAATTGTTGTTACCCCATCGGTGTTTACAAAAAGCGCGAAAAACCTTGCCGAAAAGTTAAATATTGAATTAATGGATGGTCATAATTTAAATAAGATACTCCAATCTAAACAGGAATATCTATTAAATAATTTTTATAGACATAAAAAAATTACTGAAATATTGATCAACACATCCCTTGACCTAGCTCGCAATAGTGATATAGATAAAGCTATTCACCTATTAGAA
Organism: Cytobacillus firmus; assembly: GCF_023715565.1. Classification (GTDB taxonomy): domain Bacteria; phylum Bacillota; class Bacilli; order Bacillales; family Cytobacillaceae; genus Cytobacillus; species Cytobacillus firmus_C. Next base: position 24,704 of record NZ_JAMBOJ010000059.1, read on the forward strand.
CATTTTAAAGAGTATAGCATGTATCTTGATACTAAACACTTAACATTGCTTTATAACAATTTGGGGTTAAGTTATAGTTGGAAAGACAATAAGATTGAGGCCATTAACATATATCAAGAAGGGATTAGAGAAATTGAGAACTTATCTGCAGAGGATTACTTTCTTCTTGTCAATAATTGTTTAGTTGCCTTTAGGGAATCAAAATTAACAAAAGAAGCATTAAATTTTTTAAAATCAATTAATTATAGCATTCTTTCCCCCTCTAACTTAAGTTTGATACTCAAAAGAAAACAAGAAATATTAGGAAGTGTTATGAAATAGAGTGGTTAAAATATTTTATAACTGTTTATCTATAGATTTTTTTAAAAACATGACTGCGAGGAAAAAATGAAAAGTATTTTAATTGTTTTGTTGCTAACTATTTATCTAAATTATCATGAGGAAAGCTTTCATTTTGATCATACATGTTAGCGTTTTTAAACATTTCTTCAAATAAACTACCATTCAGTATGGTTGAACTAGCCATCTTTAATATCTCCTAATTTTATTAATATTTTTTGAAAGTTTATTTAAACCTTCGACTTTTGTAAGCTAATAATCCAGTCATCCAAAACCTTCCTATAGACATTTAATTCATTTTCAGAGAAGAAAATTGACGATTCTCTATATACTTCTCCCGGGGACGAGCAATGCAGAACTCCCCTTGTGGGATGGGAAGAAAAATAATATCTAATGGTTCCAGGAATATCATGCTTCCCCTGTAAGTCCTTTAATATTTCTGCTGAATCAATGCCTAATGGGGATTCCATTACGATGGCCACCACAGGACCATCCAGACATAAATCGATGAGGTTTTCATAATGGGGAGAATCTTTACGGTCATGATACATACTCTGAATCTGATCCCTTGTAGGCGTAAGCATCTTCAATCCCGTGATTTTTAAACCCTTGTCTTCAATGAAACAAATAATCTTCCCAATTAAGTTCCTTTGGACTGCTTCAGGCTTTAAGAGAATAAAACCTCTCAATATTTCCTTCCTCCTTTCTAGATTGCTAATATATTAGTATCCTTCTATCGCACTTGCTTAATTTACAGCTAAAACTTTATCGTATTTTTCCAATTGATCTAATACTTTATCAACTGCATTTTCATCACTAATATTGCCTATAAGAATCCTCTCGTTATTTTCATCTTCTGTTAGCCAATGATCATGTTCATTTTGTCTAGGAATCCACACTACCCCTTCTCCATCAATCAATAGGTATTTGTTTTTCCTGTTTAGCCTGGATTTCAATTGGATATCTATAACAGTATCAAAGTCTAGAGACTCCCTTAGATTCTCAAACTGTTGGTCGGCTAACTCATACTTTAATCGATTTTTATACCCACCCGGCCCTATTGGCATGAACTGAAACAATTGCCATTTTGTAATCGATTGGTAAGGCTTAATTAACTCATAAATGTTTTGAATGTCATCATAATTGTTTTTATGGACTACAGTATTAATGCAAATATTTGCTCCCTTTGAACTTAAGTCATCTAAGATTCCCAATATCTCATCTACTTTTAACCCCCGCCGGAACATATTCATTAAGTCGTCCGAGGAACCATCAAACGGAATGCCGATTACATCAATCGAGCTGATAATATCTTCAGAAGAGATTTTTTTTACTAATGTGTTTTGTCCAACTATTACATCTCTGATTAATGAAAGCCCCACCGTATCAAGATTAATCCGATAACCCAGTTCCTTTAGAGCACTGAGAATATATGGCATATCTTCTCTCGCTAATGGCTCACCACCAGACATCGTTACTTTTGGAACCAGCACTTTATCTTTTAATTGAGTTAGAAAATCCAAGAGATCTTCAGTAACATAATCTTTATTACTAAAGAAGTTATAGCAGCCGGGGCATCTGACAAAACATTTATTTCCGCCACTTAATTGAATTCTTCTGCTTATAGTTTTCAAATATTCGACCTCTTTCCTTAGCTTATTGAAAGGTTACACGCCTTTTTCCACTTACTGCCAACCTGTCTCAACGAATATTCTAAATCAATAAATGATTGTAAAATATGAAAGTTTGCATATTTTTAAATAATCGGAATTTATAGAAAGTAAGACGCCGATCTCCTTATTAAGCGGCTCTTTTATTCTATTGGGTGAACATTTTAATTGCTAATTGAGGAGGTTAAAGCCTGAGGAGCCCGACACATCTTATAGAGAAACTCATATGACTAAATCATCAGAATTTTTATGCAATTATGCATATTCGATTGACCAACTTAAAAATATTTAATATATTTACCTTGTAAAATTTTACAAAATCAAACGAAAGGAGTTGTTGAACATGAAATCTGTTAAAATGGCTAAATTTGAGCACGTTAAAACTCATAGCTTAGGTTACATTGATGAAGGCGGCTGGGCTTAATACATTCACATTTACATTAAATGCATCTGGAATTACATAGCACCTAGGGCTTTGTAGAATAAATAGCGCAATTAAGGGGCTGGGACAAAAGCATTTCGACCAAAGAAAAAAACGAACTATTATTCGAAATTCTGATTTAGAGTTTCGTAATAGTTCGTTTTTTTTATTTTTATTACTTTTTAAAATAGAAATCATTCGGCTTTAACAACGGACAATTTAGTTCTGTCCCAGCCTCTTAATTTTTAAAAAAATAATATAGGGGTTTTTTACAATGGAAAACTTAAAAACACGTTTGTTAGATTCTGTATTCCTTTCCAATGAATCTAATGTATTTTTATTAAACGGCAATATGGCACAAACTGATCAACTACTAAATCAATTAAACGAATCCTTATTATTAGAGAAGTGTTATGTATACAATACCTCCAGTGCTTGTTTGCCTACTGAATCCTTTTATGCGGCAAAACAATTAGTGTATCAACAGCTAGATAAACTTGAACCTCAACATTCTAACCTTTTGGTTAAGTATAAAAAACCCCTTTTTTATTTGATGCCATGGTTAAAAGATGAAAATGATTTATTTAAAGACGTTTCATTAGGGTTAGAAATCCCACAAGAACAAAATCCAACCTCGTTTACTCTAAGTTTTGTCTATCAAGTAATAAATGGGATCATTAATTTTTTACTTGAATCAGCAAGATTACAAAGTAAAAATGATAAAGTTGTTTTTATTTTTTCTAATATCGATAAAACTGATTTCTCAAGCATACGCTTTATTGAGCAACTTTCAAAGCGTGCGAATCAAGCGAATTTTTATTTGGTTGGTTCCTACTCAGAGGAATTTCTCCCGGAAAAATACTCAACGCTTTCTAAATTAAAAGCTATTAGTTGTGAAGATATACAATCACAATGTGAAAGGCAGCTAAATTTAGAAGTAAAATATCCAGAGCGGGACTCTATTCAGCGGCATAGCTATCATGAAAAGGATTTGTCTACGAAATATGCTAATCTTCTCTCTTTGCAAGAAGACAGTAATGAGTCATTTAAAGAAGCAGCTTTCTTTTCAAAGAGAAATGCTTGTTATGAAGAAGCTATTTATTATGTGGATATATTAATGGATAAATACTGGGGTTTCTTTGATGACAACCGCAAGGCCAAATTACTTCGTTTAAAAGGTGTATCGCACGTTCTCTTAAAACAAAACGATATTGCTATGAAATGTTTAGAAGAAAGTATAAACCTATCTAACGATAGGTATTTTAAAGCCAAGGTCTGCTATATTATCGGTTCTTTTATAACGAAGCATATAGATGAGCAGCTTGGCCAAGAGTGGCTTGATAAAGGATTTTCCCATATTGAAGGACTTAAAGATAAACAAGCAGTAACGGAAAGACTTTGGTTAAACAATTCACGAGCGCTTTATTATTTCAAAAACAGGGAATATGATCGTGCCATACAGATTGAAAAGGATAATATTAAAGAGTTTAACCTTACTTTTGATTCAAGTGAACATCTTATGACTCATGCTATTTTAAATTACAATACAGCATATGCATTACAAGACAGAGGAAATTATGACGAAGCACTATCTTATATAAATAAAGCAATAGACTTGGTACCTTCCCACCTGGATCTATATAACAACAAAGCAAATATCCTGCAAGCTATGGGTCGATATGAAGAAGCAGTTCACTATTATGATAGGGTAAAGGAAGAAGGGTTACCTAAAGATGAAGTCTACTTAAATTGTGGTAATGCAAAAGCATCTCTAAATATATGGGATGAAGCTTTGGATGACTATAATTATTCTTTATTTATAAACCCAGAGAATATTACTACCTGGAATTCGCGCGGGTATTTATACTACTTAACCGGAGATTATTTTAAAGCAATTAAGGACTTTGAACAATCACTAAAGATCAATCATAAATATATACCTGCCTTACTAAATAGAGCCCTTGCATATGAAGCAGTAGGACACATTAATAATGCCTTAAATGATTACCGTATTATTGAGGAGCAAAATACAAGTACAATAGAACTCTATGTAAATAGGGCTTCGCTATATCAAAAAATCGGTATGCTTGCCGAGTCAAGAGCGGATTTGAAAAAGGCTATAGAATTAAAGCCAAGCCAAGCGGAGGCTTATGTAAATTTAGCTATTGTCTATAATGAAGAGGGTAATTTACTTGAAGCAAAAAATATGCTTATTAAAGCAGTAATGTTTGAAACAAATAACCCATGGATTTATTTTAATAAAGCATATATTCATAAAGCATTAGAAGAATATAATGAGGCAAAAAGTGAGATAGAAATAGCTTTAAAAATCTCCCCCAACGAGGAGGAATTTAGCGATTTACTTATTGAAATTAATGAATTATTACATCAGGTGGGGACTTAATGAAACTTTTAAAAGGTGAGTTTGCCAAATTACTGTTTAGTAAAAATTATGGATTTTTCTTTTTGGGAGGGGCAATTTCATTTTTTGGGACCGGCCTAACGAGAATAGCCCTCCCTATTTTGATTTTGGAAAAGACCGGATCTGGATTATTAATGGGTCTTGCTTTTGCCATAGAAGTCCTTCCAGCAACTTTATTGGGCCCATTTCTTGGTGCATTAACCGATAAATTTAACAGAAAAAAATCACTTATTGTAGTTGATTTATTACGAGCACTTCTTATTCTAGGTATCTTACTCAGTTCTAATCTTTATTTGATTTTTACAATGTTGGCTCTTATTGGTGTTCTAAAATCTTTTTATGCGCCAATTAGATTAGCTGTTGCACCCGATATCGTACCAAGAGCACATTTCCCTAATGCAGTTTCATTAAATGGTGCCACACAACAAATTTCTAATATTATCGGACCTTCGCTTGCCGGGATTTTAATTGCCTTTACCAGTACTTATGTGGTTATTCTTATTGACTTAATAACCTATTTAATCGCAGCCATTCTAACCTTATTTATCAAGATCCCTCAAAGAAAACTTGATAAAAAGGATTCTCTTGGAAAACATATCAAAGAGGGGTTCCAATTCCTTTATAGAAATAAGCTTCTTCGAAAGTTAAATTTTTATTGGATAGTCCTGGAATTTGCTTTTGGTGGTCTACAAGTTCTTTTGTTGTTATACCTACAAGAAGTAAGTATGAATAAATCTTTTTACGGTCTGTTAATGACTTGGCTAACTGTAGGCATATTTACAGGAACAGTACTTGGACCTAAGATAATTAAAAAACGGAAATGGATAAAAGATCGATTAATTAATATATTACCTTTATCTTTTACCTTACTATATTGTGCGCTTATCTTTGATTTAAGCTTTTTCCCCCTTGTATTATTCATCACTGTATTAGGATTTTTATATGGTACTTTTAATATACTGGCTAGTGTTGATTTTGGCCTTGCGATCCCTTCAGAATTAAGAGGTCGGGTGTATTCTAATGCTAATGCTTTTACAACACTTTCATTCGCTTTAAGTACTGTTCTTACTGGAGCGACCAATGAATACTTTAAAGTTTCAACTATCTTTTTTATGATCGGTATTCTTTGTTCACTTCTATTGTTGATTATAATTCTGACACATACATCATTAAAAACTATGTTTAATAATAAAAAAACAATAGCTTCATAATATAAAAAACCATAAAAGCTGCCTATGCTTTTATGGTTTTTAATTTAAGATAAAATGCTAACGAGTTCGCTTTTGTATTTTTCTATGTTGCCAGCACTGTAAACGCTAGAATAAAGTTGACAGTTTTCGCTTGATTAGATTTTACACTTTTGCTCTATCACCCTAAAACTTTAGTAAAATAGTTTGTGATGTTATTTTACTGGAGGTTAGGATTTTGGAGGAGAAATTAGTGTTGTATGTAAAGATTCAGGAATTACACAAACGGAAATTTAAAGTAGCACAAATAGCCAAGGAGCTTAAGATTTCAAGGCCAACTGTCTATAAATATTTAGATATGACATTGGAGGAAGCAAAAGCTTACACTGAACGCCCACATGGGAGGCAAAAGAAATTAGATAGCCATAAAGACTGGATACTTGCTTGGTTAGAAGAATACCCGCACCTGAGCGGTGCACAAATTCATGATTGGCTCCTTGAAAGATACCCCGATCTGATAGTCGGGGAAGTACGGTGAGATCTTATGTAAAAGAAGTCAGGGAAATTTATCAGATTGAGAAGAAAGTAATTGTTCGTCAATACGAAGCTGTTCCCGAACAACCGATGGGCAAACAACTTCAGGTAGATTG